>CALWVT010000001.1 GCA_944385055.1 uncultured Clostridia bacterium
TCCTCCTTAGCTCAGCCGGTAGAGCATGCGGCTGTTAACCGCAGGGTCGTTGGTTCGAGTCCAACAGGGGGAGCCAAGGGTAGAGAAGACAAGGATTTGTTCCTTGTCTTCTTTTTTATGCCTGAAAACGGGCGCCTTTTAGGCTCTGCGGCTCTCTTGCAAAGGGCGGTTTTGTTGGCCCGCGTTCAATTTTGCTGGCACTGGAGGCGGAGAAGGGCTGCGTTGATGCCGCAAGCGAAAAGGAATTTCCATCGAATAGAGGAGTCTCAAAAAGATTGTATCAAAAAATCGCAAAAGAAAAAGCGGTGCCCATTCAGCACCGCTTTGTTTTATGGATATAGATTTGGATTATGCGCTTTCCCCGGGCTGTCTTGCCGCTTCGATCGCGGCCGTTTTGTTCACCCGCTGCTTCCAGCGCCGGAAGAACAGACAGAAGCACACAAAGTGGGCGGCAAACGTCACCAGCCAGCTGATCGGATACGACAGATACAGGACGAACAGCGTCCGGTTCGCCGCGAAAATCGTGTAAATCCACACGATGCGCAGGCCGCACGCGCCGGCGAGCGATACAACCGTCGGCGTCAGCGCGGGCCCTAGGCCGCGGATGGAGCCGCACGTCACATCCATCATGCCGCATAAGAAATACGTCAGGCAGATCACGTGGATGCGGTCCAGGCCGCACGAGATGACCTCCGGGTCGCCCGAATAAATGTGTAAGAGCTGCGGCCCAAAGAGAACCGCCAGCGAGCCGAGCCCCGCGCCGACCACAACGACGCACAAAAGGCTTCGGCACAGAATCGGCACAATGCGCTCCACTTTCTGTGCGCCGACGTTCTGACTCGTGAAATTTAACGAAGCCTGGTAAAAGGCGTTCATCGCCGTGTAAACGAACCCCTCAATGTTCGATGCGGCGGTGTTGCCGGCCACAACCGTCGAGCCGAACGAATTGACCGACGACTGGATTAAAACGTTCGAAATCGAAAACACGGCTCCCTGGACGCCCGCCGGCACGCCGACGCGCAAAATGTACCAGAGCTTGTCCTTTACAATCCGCAGATGGCGCAGCTGGATGCGGTAGGCCGCATCGCTCTTCATCAGGCACCGCACCGTCAGGAAGGCGGAGGTGCACTGCGAAAGCACCGTGCCGATTGCGACGCCCGCCACGCCCATATGGAAGACGATCACGAAGAACAGGTTTAACCCGACGTTGATTACGCCGCCGCAGAACAGGAACAGCAGCGGCCGTTTCGTGTCCCCAACGGCCCGCAGAATGCCGGAACCAAAGTCATACACCATCATCGCCGGCATGCCGAGGAAGACGATGCGCATGTACAGCACGGCTTGGTCGAGCACATCCGCCGGCGTGCCCATCAGGACCAGCAGCGGCTCGGCCAAAAAGCATCCGACGAAGATCAGCACCGTGCCGGACAAAAAGCCCAGCAAAATCGACGTGTGCGCGACCTCTTCGACATCCTTCCAGTCCTGTGCGCCGTAAAAGCGCGCCATCACAACGCTGCCGCCCGCCGAAACGCCCAAAAACAGGTTTACGATCAGCGTGTTTAAAGAGCTCGTCGAGCCGACGGCCGCCATCGCGTCGCTGCCCGTAAACTGCCCGACGACGATGATGTCCGCCGAGTTAAACAGCAGCTGCAAAATGCCCGAGAAAATCAGCGGCACCGAAAACCGCAGCAGCTTCCCCAATAGCGGGCCATTGCACATGTCCAGTTCGTTCGTCCGTTTCTTTGCCTTCACGTTTGCCAAACCCCTCTCTGCCCGGCGCTCGCTTTTGCGCCCGCGGCTTTTTCCTCTCAAAAGGGACGCCGTTTAGACGGTTTCCCCTTTCCCATTCCATAGTATAAGAACAGGCGCGGGAAAACGCAAGTGCGCATTGGTAACGCAAAAGTGTCGGTAAAACCGGCACACCAAAGCCAAATGAATTTTGTCAAAACATGTCGAGTAGTCCCGGCCTCCTCGGCTTGACGCTCCCCGCCCGCAATGCTATACTTTTACAGGCGGCCGCACCTTCTGCCGGCCGCAGATTTTTCGAAGGAGACGAGACCCATGAACGAAACAAAGGCCCGCAAGGTCGTCATCATCGGCGCGGGACACGTCGGTTCCCACTGTGCCCTTTCGCTGCTGTTTTCCAGAGAAGTGGACGAGCTTGTTTTGATCGATATAAAAGAAGAAAAAGCGCGCATGCAGGCGCTCGACCTCGACGACGCCGCCTCCAACCTTTCCCACCGCGTGCGGGTGCGCGCAGGGACGTACGACGACTGCACGGATGCCCAGGTCGTCGTGATGGCCGCCGGCAAGACGCGCCTGCCCGGTCAGACACGTTTGGATATGTTCGACGATTCCATCGCCATCATGAACGACATCGTCGGGCCCTTGAAGGCCTCCGGCTTTTCCGGCATCCTTCTGAGCATTTCGAATCCCGCGGATATCGTCGGTGACTTTTTGCGCAAGCGCCTCGGCCTGCCGAAAAACCGCGTGTTCAGCACCGGCACCTCGCTCGACTCCGCGCGTCTGCGGCGCATCCTTTCGGAGATTTTGGGGATTGACCGCCGCTCCATCCAGGCCTGCAGCATCGGCGAGCACGGCGATTCCCAGGTTGTGCCCGTCTCCCACTGCACCGTCGGGGGCGTTCCCCTGCCGGCATACACAGCGGCCCATCCGGAGCTCGCAGAGAAGCTCTCGGTCAAGTATTTGAGCGAACAGGTGCAGCAGGCCGGCATGCGCGTCGTCATCGGGAAAGGCTGCACGGAATTTGGCATCGGCATGGTCTGCTGCGACCTCGTCCGGGCTATTTTCCGCGACGAACGCCGCATTTTGCCCGTCTCCACGCTTTTGGAGGGCGAATACGGCGAGCGCGGTATCCACGCCGGTGTGCCGGCCGTGATCGGCAAAAACGGCGTCGAGCGCGTCATCGAGTGGACGCTTGCGCCCGAGGAAGCCGCGCGCTTCCACGAGTCCTGCGAGGTGCTGCGCGGCTTTACGGCCCGCGCGGACCAGATGTAACGCGTTCCTTTCTCCAAAGTCCAAAGGCGCAAAAAGCGCCGCCCCACGTTTTCGGCGGGGCGGCGCTTTTTTATTTCTCTTTTTTATCGTGCTTTTTTTCAGGCACCGGCGGGTTATGGATCTGGTAACACAGTGTCAAGAGGCTGTCGTTTAAGTGGACGTTTTCGACCACCGTGTCCGGGTAGCGCTTGGAAATATCGTAGTGCGTGAAATTCCAGTAGTTGCGCACACCCAGCGGGTACAGCACGTCCAAAATCCCCTCCACCGCCGTGCGCGGCGTGCACAGGATGGCCATGACCGGGTGCTTTTGCTCGTAGAAGGCGCGGAAGGTCGCCACGTCGCGCACTTCGAGGCCGCGGATGACCGTGCCGATTTTCTGCGGCGCATTGTCGAAGATTCCCAAAAGCGAAAAGCCGAGCTCTTCAAATTCCATGCGCGCGGCAATCGCACGGCCCAGGTTCCCCGCGCCGAACAGCACCGTCGGGTATTGGTGCGACACGCCCAGGATGTGGCCGATTTCCTGCGCGAGCGGCCCGACCATGTAGCCGTAGCCCTGCTGGCCGAAACCGCCGAAGCAGTTTAAGTCCTGGCGAATCTGCGAGGCAGTCAGGCCGAGTTCCCGCGAAAGCTCCGTTGAGGAGATGCGCATGACGCCTTCTTTCTGCAGATGCAGCAAAGAGCGGTAATACCGCGGCAGACGCCGAATGACAGACATCGAAATATTTTCTCGTTTAGGCATGCACAAACTCCTTTCGCTTTCTCGGCTTTAGAGCTTCTTCTCCAGGCGCTTCGCAATCTCCTGCAGGAACGTTTCGGAGTCCACCTTCCGCTTCGTCAAAAGCGTAGAGAGCGCGTACAGATCGCCCGTCATGACGCCGTATTCAATCGTCTCGCGCGTCGCGTCCTCGAGCTTCTGCGCGAAGTCCATAAGGTCCGGCAGCCCGTCGAGTTCGCCGCGCTTGCGCAGGGCGCCCGTCCATGCGAACAGCGTCGCCACGCTGTTCGTGCTCGTCGTCTCACCGTTTAAATACTTATAATAATGGCGCTGCACCGTGCCGTGCGCCGCTTCGTACTCGTAGTAGCCTTTCGGCGAGACGAGCACGCTCGTCATCATCGCGAGGGACCCGAACGCCGTCGCGACCATGTCGCTCATCACGTCGCCGTCGTAGTTCTTGCACGCCCAGATAAAGCCGCCCTCGCTGCGCAC
This sequence comes from uncultured Clostridia bacterium, assembly GCA_944385055.1. Lineage (GTDB taxonomy): Bacteria > Bacillota > Clostridia > Oscillospirales > Acutalibacteraceae > Caproicibacterium. The sequence goes on from CALWVT010000001.1 coordinate 4,226, forward strand.
CACGCGCGCGACCGCGTCGTCGATGAGCGTGTAGAAGTACTCGATGCCGGCCGCCGCAAAGCGGTCCTGATATTCCTTGTCGAAGATCTCCTGGAAAATATCCTTAAACCGGTGGTCGTAGATTTTCGAGATCGTGTCCTTCGTCGCAAACCACAAATCCTGCTTCGTCGAGAGCGCGTAGTCAAAGCACGCGTGCGCGAACGACGCGATGGAGTCGTCTAAGTTGTGCTGCCCCTGCACAACGCCCGCGCCGTCGAACGCGTGGATTTCGCGGCGGGTTTCCTTGCCGTCCTTGTCTGTCACGACAAGCTCGGCCTTCGCGCCCGCGGGCACCGGCAGCTCGACATTCTTATACACGTCGCCGTATGCGTGACGCGCAATCGTAATCGGCTTTTTCCACGAGGGGATAAACGGCGTGATGCCCTTGACGACGATCGGCGCGCGGAACACCGTGCCGTCTAAGATCGCACGGATTGTGCCGTTGGGGCTTTTCCACATCTGCTTTAAGTTGTATTCCTCGACGCGCGCGGCGTTCGGCGTGATCGTCGCGCATTTGACCGCCACGCCGTACTTCTTCGTTGCCTCGGCGGCTTCCACCGTCACGCGGTCATCCGTCTCGTCGCGGTGCTTTAACCCTAAGTCGTAGTATTCCGTCTTTAAGTCAATATATGGGGTGAGGAGAATGTCTTTGATCCATTTCCACAACACCCGCGTCATCTCGTCGCCGTCCATCTCGACGAGCGGCGTCTTCATCTGGATTTTCTGCATCGGAAATCCCTCCATATCTTTCAGTTTTGATGATCCTTCTGGAAAGCGTCAAACGAGCCCCTTGAAAACGCCCAAAAGCAGCAGATGGGCGGGGTAGAAGAGGTAAAAGCCCCATTTCGAAAGCCAAGGATGGCCCTCTCCGCCGCGGCGGCCGTTGTAGGCGGCAAGCAGCGGCAGCGCCAAAAAGACGCCCAGGTTCATGACAATGTACGGCAGGCTCCCGCCCGTATAGACCGCGAGCATCAAAAGGCTCACGCCGCAAAAAAGCAGGGCCTGCTTTCGGAAATCGCCGCGCCCGGCCCAAAACGCCACCGCGTACAGCACCGCAAAGTAGTGCCAGTCGCCCCATTCGGTTGCAAGGCAGCACGCCGCCACCGCGAGGATCTTTAACGGCAGCCCCGGCAGCTTCTCACACGCGAGCACCGCCAAAAGCGCAAAGAACAGGCTGTAAAGCATGCCGAACTCCGGTGCGAAAAACCGCCCCGTCTCAAAATACGAAAAGCACGGCCACGACAGAAGCGCGAACACCCCCAGCCGCAGCGCGTACCGCTTCGGGTTTCGCGTGTGGGCGCACCCTTCCGCGATGAAAAAGCACATGCACGGCGCCGTCACGCGGCCGATTACGTGCAATAGGATCCCAAGCCCCGATAACGTCGGCACAAACGCGAACGCTGCGTGGTCAATTGCCATGCACACGACCGCGGCGCCCTTGATGGCGCTGCCCGAAAGGCCGTTTGGAAAAACGCGCGCCATCCCGCGTCAGCTATTCGCCTTCGTGTAGTTTAATAAGCCGCCCGCGAGCACCATGTCGCGCTGGCGTTCGGTCAATTCCGCGTGCGCTTTGAACGTGATGCCCTTCGTCTTATTTTCCACCGTCACGTCCGAGAGGGTGGAAAGCTCTTCGCGCAGATGCGGCAGCGCGAGGTCGTCCATCTGGTCGATGCGGTCATAGTCCGCGGCGTCTTCGAACGTCAGCGGCACGATGCCGGCGTTCGCGAGGTTCGCGCAGTGGATGCGCGCAAAGCTCTTCGCGAGCACCGCCTTGATGCCGAGGTACAGCGGCACGAGCGCCGCGTGTTCGCGCGACGAGCCCTGGCCGTAGTTCTGCCCGCCGACGATGATGCCCTTGCCGTATTCCTTTGCGCGCGCCGGGAAGTCCTTGTCGCACACGGTAAAGCAGAAGTTCGAAAGGTACGGGATGTTGCTGCGGAACGGCAGGATCTTCGCGCCGGCCGGCATGATGTGGTCGGTCGTGATGTTGTCGCCCACCTTCAAAAGCGCCTTGGCCTCCACGGCGTCCGGCAGCGGCTCGGTCGTCGGGAACGGCTTGATGTTCGGCCCGCGCAGGATCTCGACGTCCTTCGCCTCTTCCGGGGAAGCCGGCGGCAGGATCATGTTGTCGTTGACCGTAAACGACACGGGCATCGCGATCGGGGCCTCCTCGCCGAGCGTGCGCGGGTCCGTGAAGACGCCCGTCAAGGCGCTCGCCGCGGCCGTCTCGGGGCTGACGAGATAGATCTGCCCGTCCGCCGTGCCGGAGCGGCCCTCAAAGTTGCGGTTAAACGTGCGCAGCGAAATGCCCGCCGAGTTCGGCGCCTGGCCCATGCCGATGCACGGCCCGCACGCGCACTCGAGCACGCGCGCGCCCGCCGAAACGATGTCGGATAAAGCGCCGTTCTGGGCGATCATGTTGTAGACCTGCCGGCTGCCCGGCGCAATCGCGAGGCTGACGTTGTCGGCGATGACCTTGCCCTTTAAGATCGATGCGACGCGCATCAAGTCTAAGTACGACGAATTCGTGCACGACCCGATGCAGACCTGGTCGATCTTCTTGCCGGCGAGCTCCGAAACGGGTTTGACGTTATCCGGGCTGTGCGGGCACGCCGCGAGCGGCTCGAGTTCGGAAAGGTCAATCGTAATCTCCTCGTCGTACACGGCGTCCGGGTCGGACGAAAGCGGCACCCAGTCCGCCTCGCGGCCCTGCGCCTTTAAGAACGCGCGCGTCACGTCGTCGCTCGGGAAAATGCTCGTCGTCGCGCCAAGCTCCGCGCCCATGTTCGTAATCGTCGCGCGCTCGGGCACCGTCAGCGTTTCGACACCCGGGCCTGCGTATTCGACAATCTTCCCGACGCCGCCCTTGACGCTCAAGATTTGCAGCACCTTTAAGATGATATCCTTCGCGCTGACCCATGCGGGCAGTTTCCCCAAAAGGTTCACGCGCAGCATCTTCGGCATCGTGATGTGGTACGCGCCGCCGCCCATCGCCACGGCAACGTCCAAGCCGCCCGCGCCCATCGCGAGCATGCCGATGCCGCCGCCGGTCGGCGTGTGGCTGTCCGAGCCGATCAGCGTCTTGCCGGGCTTGCCAAAGCGCTCCAGATGCACCTGGTGGCAGATGCCGTTGCCCGGGCGCGAATACCAGATGCCGTGCTTTTTCGCGACACTCTGGATGAAGCGGTGGTCGTCGGCGTTTTCAAAACCGGTCTGCAGCGTGTTGTGGTCGATGTACGCGACGCTTTTTTCCGTCTTGACGCGCTCGACCCCCATGGCCTCAAATTCGAGGTACGCCATCGTACCCGTCGCGTCCTGCGTGAGCGTCTGGTCGATCTTCAGGCCGATATCCTGGCCGGGGACCATTTCCCCTTCCAGCAAATGTGCCTGGATGATTTTCTGCGCGATCGTCAGTCCCATTGTACAATCTCCTTCCATTTTTATTGGAACGCGGCGCGATGCGGCGTTTCAATCGAAATCTATCCCTTCTATTATCTACATTTCGGTGCGATTTGTCAATCAAAGCGGTAGGGGCGCCCGATTGATTGAAGTCGGGCAGGGATGTGTGGTATAATAAAGCGCCTAGAGAAAAAGAAAGGGCGCGTTTTTTGGCGGCGCGCGGGTTTTCGGTATACTTTTTCCCCTTTGCGGCAGACTAACGCCGGAGGTGAAACGAGCATGCAAGAAGAGGAATCCCCCGCAAGCCGCAGCCCCGATTTGCAGCAGGACCGCATCCGCGACGCCGGCAGCGTCGTGACCGGCACGGGCCGCCACACGATCCACTGCTTGACGATTGTCGGCCAGATTGAGGGCCATACCGTCCTGCCAAGCTCGACGAAGACGACGCGCTATGAGCACGTGATCCCGCAGCTTGTGGCCATTGAAGAGGAACCGGAGATCGACGGGCTTTTGATCCTGTTGAATACCGTCGGCGGCGACGTCGAGGCGGGCCTGGCCCTGGCCGAGCTCGTCGCGGGCATGAAAAAGCCCACCGTGAGCCTGGTCCTCGGCGGCGGCCACAGCATCGGCGTGCCGCTGGCCGTCGCCGCCCGCCGCAGCTTCATCGTGCCCACGGCCACGATGACCGTCCATCCCGTGCGCATGAACGGGATGCTCGTGGGCGTGCCGCAGACGATGGACTATTTCCAGCGCATGCAGGAGCGCATCACGCGGTTCGTCACGGCAAACAGCCACATTTCGCCGGAACGCTTTACCCAGCTGATGATGAACACGCGCGAGCTCGTGCTGGATGTCGGCACGGTCTTGGAGGGCAGGGACGCCGTCGAGGAGGGCCTGATCGATTCCCTGGGCGGCCTTTCCGACGCGGTCGACTGCCTGTATGAGATGATCGACCGGCGCCGCCCCAAAAAGGGCGCGTCCGGCAAGAAGAAAAAAGAAGGCGCGAAATAGCCGCGCCGCCCGCGGGCCGGTTTCTGCCCCCTGCGGGGTACATCGCATTCGGATTTTATGAGCTTATATTTTGAAGGTCCCGTTAGGACTTAAAGGAGAATCCGCTTTGGCACAAACAAATACACGAAAACGGCAGCCGGCGAAAAAGGCCGCATCGGCCTCCCGCGCGGCGCCGAAAAAGAAGGCATCGCCTTCTGCCAAGACGCAGAAGAGCCGCTATGCCGCAAAACCCAAAAAGGCGCCCGCTTCCCGGAAAACGGCCGCGCAGGCGGAAAAGGAGCGCAAAGCGGCCCGCCGCCGGCGCAACCAGCGCGGGGCGGTGGTGCTGTTCGCCCTTTCCATTTTCCTGTTTTTCCTGTCCGTGATGCCGGGCGTCCACGCGTGGAACGCGATGTATGGCGCGCTGCACGGTTTATTTGGCATGTGGGCGGTGCTGTGGGCGGTGCTGCTGTGCTACGTTTCCATCGTGACGGCGTTCGTCGAGCGTGAGGACGCGCACCTCGGCGCCAAGGTCCTATTGTCCGCATTGTCGATTATCGCGCTGTGCGGCGTGACGTTTGCGGTCACGTGCACGCCCGAAACGGTTTCGCTCGCGGGCATGCGGGAAAGCCTCTCGGCCCTTTACCTTTCGAGCCGCGCAGGCGGCGGCGCCGGGCTTTTCGGCGGCCTTCTGGGCGTGCCGTGCGTGGCGCTGTTCGGCAGGGCCGGCGCGTGCATCGTTTTGCTTTTGCTTCTGTTTGTGCTGCTGATGCTTTTGACCGGCACGACGCTTGTGCGGCTGTGGCGGGGCGTGCAGCGCCCGGCAAAGGCCGTCGGCCGCGCCGTCTCCGCCCGCCGGGAACAGCGCGTGCAGCCGGCCCCGCAGGCCGCGGAAACGGACCCGCTTTCCCACAGCGCCATCGATATCCCCTTAGAGGAGACGCCCGCCCCCGCGCCGCGCCGCCGCCCGAACGAAAAGCTGCGCCGCCTGGAGAAGGCCCTCGACATCGAGGTGCCCCCGCGCGACACCGCCGTGCCGCCGCCTTCCGCCGTGGTCGAAAAGAAGGCCGCCCCGCCGCCTGCGCCGCCGGTGCAGGAAGCGCCGCCCGCCGCTGCGGAAAGTGCGCCCGCCGCGGCCCCCGTTTCGGAGCCGGAGCCGGCCGCCGCCTCGCTGTGGAAGGAGCCGGAGGACACGGACGCACCCCGCCGGCCGCCCCTCGAAATGCTTTCGCCGGACCCTGAAGAGGACCTCTCCCGCCAGGCGGAGGAGCAGCAGCAAAACAGCCAGAAACTCGAGGAAGTGCTCTCGAGCTTCGGCGTCAAGGCAACGGTCGTCCACGCAAGCCGCGGCCCGGCCGTCACGCGCTACGAGTTAAAGCCCGCTTCCGGCGTCAAGATCAGCAAGATCACAAACCTCGCGGATGATATCGCCTTAAACCTCGAGGCTTCCGGCGTGCGCATCGAAGCGCCCATCCCCGGCAAGGCCGCCGTCGGCATCGAGGTGCCAAACCGTCAGCGCAGCATCGTGCGCATGCGCGGCCTCGTCGAGTCGAAGGCGTTTACCTCGGCAAAGAGCCCGCTGACCGTGTGCCTTGGCCGCGATATCGCCGGCGCGCCGAAGGTCGCCGACCTCGCGAAGATGCCCCATCTTTTGATTGCCGGCACGACCGGTTCGGGCAAATCCGTGTGTTTAAACTCGTTTATCATCAGCCTTTTATATAAGGCAAAACCCGATGAGGTTAAATTCCTGATGATCGACCCGAAGGTCGTCGAGCTTTCGGTCTATAACGGCATCCCGCAGCTGTTGGTGCCCGTTGTCACGGACCCGCGCAAGGCCGCGGGGGCCCTGGGCTGGGCCGTCACCGAGATGGGCAAGCGCTATAAGCTCTTCGCCGAGTTTAATGTGCGCGACATCAAGGGCTATACGGAATATGCCGAGCAGCACCATTACACGACCGCCGACGGCCAGCCGATGGAGCCCATGCCGAAGATCGTAATCTTCATCGAAGAGCTCGCCGATTTGATGATGGCCGCGCCCAGCGAAGTCGAAGACAGCATCTGCCGCTTAGCACAGATGGCGCGCGCGGCCGGGATGCACCTCGTCATCGCGACGCAGCGCCCGAGCGTCGACGTCGTAACGGGTTTGATTAAGGCGAATATCCCCAGCCGCATCGCGCTGTCCGTCTCCTCCCAGGTCGACAGCCGCACGATTCTCGACACGGCCGGCGCCGAAAAGCTTCTCGGCAACGGCGACATGCTCTATTCGCCGGTCGGCATCCAGAAGCCGCTGCGCATCCAGGGAGCGTTCGTCAGCGACGCGGAGATCGAGAGCATCGTTTCCTATATTAAGCGCGGCCAGGAGCCGGGCTACGACGAGGGCATCGCCGAAGAGATCGAAAAGCGCGCCGTCGAGGAGAAAAAGGAATCCTCCGCCGAGGAATCCGACTTGGACCCGATGCTCGACGAGGCCATCAAATGCGTCGTCGAGGCCGGCCAGGCGAGCACGTCGCTTCTGCAGCGGCGCCTGCGCTTAGGGTATGCGCGCGCCGGCCGCATCGTCGACCAGATGGAGCAGCTCGGTATCGTCGGCCCCCACGAGGGCAGCAAGCCCCGCCAGGTGCTTTTGACGTACCAGCAGTGGCTCGAACGCAGCATGAATGCGCACGCCCCCGCGCCGAAAGAGGGGGAAGAGAACAAAGCGGGCTAACCGCCCAAACAAAGGAGCGTTTTACTTATGAGAAAAGTGACCATCCACCGCTTTGAAGGCGTTTACGCGATTTGCAAGGACGCCGACGGCCGGCTCTTTGCCGTCGAGACGCGCGAGCTGCCCAAGGGCACGAAGGCCGGGGCCGTCCTGGTCATCGACGACGATGCGGGCACGCTTTCCGTCGAGGAGCCCCCGCGCCGCGGCCGGAAATAAGAAGCGAAAAAAGAACAGGCGGCATGCCCCGTTTGGAAGGCATGCCGCCTGTTTTCTGTTTGTCAAAACTGTCCGCTCACAGCGGTGCGCTCGATAAAAACAAGTGCGTTTCCCGCCGGCCGGTGCGGTGGATCGAAACGCTCTGCACGAGCCCGACGCCGAGGTATAAGCACGCCGAGGACGACCCGCCCGCGCTGAAAAACGGCAGCGTGATGCCCAGAACCGGCAGCAGGTTTAAACACATCCCCAGGTTAAACAGCGTCTGCGCGAACAAAAGCCCAAAGTAGCCAAAGCAGATGCTCCGCCCGAGCATGTCCGGCGAACGGCGGCCGATGTGCAGGCACGTAAACATCAACAGCGCCAGCAGCAAAAGCACCGCCGCGCAGCCCAGAAACCCGAGCTGCTCGCCGACGGCCGAAAAGATGAAGTCGCTCTGCTGGACCGGCACCGCGCTCGAGTTGACGCGCGGCGACGTGAACAGCCCGCGCCCGGTCAGCTGCCCGCTGCCGATGCTCATGCGGCCGGCCAGCTGCTGCAGTCCCGCGTCGAGCGGGTCCTGTTCCGGGTGGCGGAAAATCAGGATGCGCTCTTTCTGGTAATCTTTGAGCACGAAATTCCACAGAATCGGCACCGCCGCCACGATTGCCGCGAATAGGATCAGAAAGTAGCGCAGCTTGACCCCCGCGCCGAACGCCATGAACAGGAACATGCATAAAAAGATGATGGCCGCGCCGTCGTCGCCCTGCGCGTGCGTCAAAAGCACCGGCACGCCGGCGTGGACGAGCAAGAGCACCACATGCAGGGGGCGGTCCAGAAGCTCCCGCTCCTCGAGCGCCTGCAGGTGGACGCCGAACGTGATTAGAAACCCGATCTTCGCGAGTTCCGCCGGCTGGAACGTCAGCCCGCCGGGGAGGTTGATCCACGCGCGCGCGTTTACGCCGCCGGACCCCTCCACCGTCACGCCGTTTACAAACGTCAGCACGATCAAAAGCAGGCAGAACGCGGCCACAAAGTACCAGAAGTTCCCGAGCGTCCGGTAATCCAGGAAGGTCAGCAGGAAAGCCCCCAAAAGCCCCGCGCACACGGCCAGAAGCTGAATCGTAAAATAGCTGTACGTGCGCCCTTCGGGCGTCGGGATGGTCCGGATCATGAGCAGCGCATACGCGGAAATCACAAGTGTCAGAATCCAAAGCGCTTTGTTTGTGCGGCGCAGATAATCGCCCGCACGTGCGCCAAATCTTGGCAAAGGCATACGCTCCTTTCTGTTTGCAGGATTTTGCGATCGCTCCCATTATAACAGAACCGGCCCCGGAAAAAAAGACCGGGGCCGGTTCGTTTACAGATTCTTTCCTTTTGCAGCGCCTTGCAGCGCCGGTTTATGTTAGCGCTTGTTGCTCTGGCGCCAGATGCCCTGCTTCTCGGCCGCGGCGATCAGTTCCTCGCGGCAGTCCGGGTGCGCGATGCTGATGAGCTTTTCGGCGCGCTCCCACAGCGACGCCCCCTTGAGGTTCACCATGCCGTATTCCGTCACGACGTACTGGACGTTCGCGCGCGTATCGGTCACGGTCGAGCCCGGATGCAGCACCGGCAGGATGCGCGATTCCGTCTTGCCGGTCTTCTTGTTTTTAAACGAGGAGGAGCAGCAGATGAAGCTCTTGCCGCCTTCGGACAGGTACGCGCCCATCACGAAGTCGAGCTGGCCGCCCGCGCCCGTAATCTGGCGCGTGCCGTTCGATTCGGCGTTGATCTGGCCGTAGAGGTCGAGGTTGACGACGTTGTTAATCGAGATCATGTTCGGGATCGAGGAAATCACGCGCACATCGTTGACGTATCCGACCGACGCGGACATGCAGGCGGGGTTGTTGTCAAGGTAATCGTACAGTTTCTGCGAACCTTCCGCAAAGGCGTACACCTGGCGGCCCGTGTCAATCGGCTTTCTCGCGCACGTGATCTTGCCCTTTTCGGCCATGTCGACGAACGCGTCGACGTACATCTCCGTGTGGACGGCCAGATCCTTTAAGTCGGAGTCGGCGATCAGAGAGCCCACGGCGTTCGGCATGCCGCCGATGCCCAGCTGCAGGCACGCGCCGTCCGGGATCTGCGCGACGATCTGGCGCGCGACGGCCTTGTCGATTTCCGTCGCCGGCGCGGGGGCGGGCATGCAGCGCATCTTCGGTTCCTTCATTTCCACAATCTCGTCGACGTTCGAAATGTGGATGCCCACGTTCGAGCCGCCAAGGCAGCGCGGCATCGCCGCGTTCACTTCCACGATGATGTGTTTCGCGCGCGCGCACATCGCGGCCATGCCGGTCGCGGACGGGCCAAAGTTAAAGTAGCCATGTTCATCCATCGGCGCGACCTCAAACATCGCCACGTCGATCGGGTCCATGTTGTCCGTGTAATAGCGCGGCACTTCCGAGAAGCGGATCGGCACGTACGTCACCATCGTCGGGTCGGGTGCATGGCGCTCAAAGCCCGACATGTGCCAGGAGAACCACGAGAAGTGCTTGCCCGCGTCCGGCACCTGGAAGATTGCAGGCATCTCCAAAAGGATGCCGCCGCGCACCTTTACGTCCGTGAGCTCTTCCGCACGCGCCGCCAGCGCGATGTCCAGGTCGTGCACCGTCGAAGCGGCCCAGCCGTAATCCACCCAGTCCCCGGAATGGATGGCCTTTACGGCCTGTTCGGGAGTTGTCAGTTTTTGCGCGTACTCTGCCTGTAGCGTGTTGTTCATCGTATTTACCCACCTTTTCTTTGCTGTTTGGAAGGCCCGCTTCAAAGACGGGGCCATTAAAAAAAGGAAAAAATTTTGAAATCTTCTGTTTCGATTATAGCATTCTTTCCGGGCCTGGGCAAGCGTCTGCATGTGGGAAAACGAAATTTTTACAAGAAATGCCGCCAGAATTCCCATTTTTGCGCATGAATTTGCGGGGGATCCGCCAAAGTTCGGCACAAATCCTGGCAAAAAGCCAGAAAACTTCACCAAGCTGTGGTACAATAAAAAGACAGACCGGGAAGGGAGGCCTTTCGATGGACGGAAAAGAATACGGGAAACTGCGGCTTTTGGCCGTTTTGCGGCTGCTTTTGGAGGAATCGGACGCACAGCACCCGCTGAGCATGGCCGCGTTCTGCGAACGGCTCGCGCGCGCGGGCATCCCGGCGCAGCGCAAGGCCGTCGGCCGCGACCTGCGGGCGCTCGTACTTTCGGGGGTGCCGCTCCGGCATGCCCGCAAACCCGAAAACGGCTACTTTCTGGAGCCGCGCCCGTTTACCCCCGCCGAAGTGCGCCTGCTGCTCGACGCCGCCGCGCACGCCCCGTTTTTGACGAGGGAAAAGACCCAAATGGTAATCGAAAAGCTGCTGGGGCTATTAAGCCGCCCGCAGGCCGGCCTTTTGCGCGGGCAGGTGACGCCGGGGGGCCTGAAATTCCAAAACGAAGAGGTCCTGCACTCCATCGAGGTGCTCCAGCAGGCCATCAGCGAGAAAAAGCGCGTCGCGTTTTTCTATCATCACCAGGTCATCCAAAACGGCAAGCCCGCGCTCGACGCGGGGCGCGCCTTCCGCTTGAGCCCGTACGCGCTTTTGTGGAACAACGACCGCTATTACCTGGCCGGCAATTACGACAAGTACGATTCCGTCAGCAGCTACCGCCTCGACCGCATGCGCCAGGTGCGCCTGCTGCCCGTGCCCGCGCGGCCGTTCGAGGAGGTCACGCCGTACCGCGGCCGTTTCGACGCGGCGGATTACCTGCAGCGCACGTTTTCGCTGTTTTCCGGCGCGCCCGAACAGCTTCTGCTGCGCTGCAACGCGGACCTGCTCGACGTGCTGACGGACCGCTTCGGCGAGGCGCTGCAGTTTTTGGAGCAGGAGCCGTCCGGCCAGTTCACCGCCCACGTCGAGGTCACCGTCAGCGAGGGGCTTTACGAATGGCTTTTGCAGTACGGCGCGCGGCTGTGCGTCGTGGCGCCTACATACGTGCGCGAAGAAATGCGCCGGCGCATTTCCCGGATGGGCGCCTTATACGGTGGGACTTCTTAAAAATCTTTCGGATGGCTTTTAGGAACATGATTGAAAATGATTTTTAGGAAATAGGAAAGAAATAGGGAAGCGCAGCGGTAGAAAATAAAGGGAAAAGGAAAAGGGAGGGGCCGTTCCCCTCCCTTTACGTTTATGAAAACCACATATGTTCCACGAAGATCTTGACGCCGATCGCAATCAATACGATGCCGCCGACCACCTGCGCGCGCGTGCGCAGAAGCTCGCCGAATTTGCGCCCGAGGTAGACGCCGAAAAAGCACAGCACCAGCGTCACAAGGCCGATTTCGCCGACGCTTAGAAGCATCCGCGCCACGGTGTCCGCGCCCACCGCGCTCGGCAGCAGGACCCCCGTCGCCAGCGCATCAATGCTCGTTGCGACGGCCAGCGTCAGCACGCGCCGCCACGGGACATCCTCCTGCAGCGTCTCGTCGCCGTCGTCCCGCTTGCGCGCCTCCCGCAGCATCTGGATGCCCAGAAACCCGAGCAGAATCAGCGCAATCCAGTGGTCCACCGAGCTGATGATCGCCTCGCCCGCCTTGCCGACGAGCCAGCCGATAAACGGCATCAGGCTCTGGAAGACGCCAAACGACACCGCGAGCTTTAATGCGAACGCAGGTTTTACCCGCCGCGCCGCCGCACCGTTTGCCACCGATACCGCGAATGCGTCCATCGCAAGCCCCACGGCGATGCCCAATAATGAAAGATGATCCATCCGCATTTCCCCTCAAACTTTGTTTTATGAAACTCGTATCTTTTATCGTACCGTATGTAGGGGGGCCGTGTCAATACTTTCCTTCCAAAAGCCCAAAAGCGGCACTTTTCCGCCGCGCCTTGCGCACGGAGCGAAAACATGGTACACTTTACTTTAAAACAGTACCCCGGTGCAGCGGCGGCTGCCCGGAAAGGCGGGCGCTTTTGGATTTCCTTTGCCGCATAAGTGAGGAAACGGGAGGCCGCCCGCGGGTAAGGAGGGGACTTTAGAGATGATTGCGGTCATTGATTATGGGGCGGGCAATTTGCAGAGCGTTCGAAAGGCGCTTTCGTTTATCGGCGCGGATGTGTGCGTCACGAAAGACCCGCAGGTGTTAAGCCGCGCGCAGGCGGCGGTCCTGCCCGGCGTCGGCGCGTTTGGCGACGCGATAAAGAGCCTGCATGCGTCCGGCATGACCGGCGCAATCTGTGACTTTGTCCGGGAAGGGAAGCGGCCGTTTTTGGGCATCTGCGTCGGGCTGCAGATGCTGTTTGAGGAAAGCGAGGAGTCGCCCGGCGTGCCGGGGCTCGGCCTGCTGCCCGGGAAGATTTTAAAAATCCCGCCGCACGAAGGCCTTAAAGTCCCGCATATGGGCTGGAACGACTTGGACCTTTTGACGCACGAGGGCCTTTTTTCGGGCCTTGCGCCGCATCCATACGTCTATTTTGTCCATTCCTATTATCTGCGCGCGGGGAATCCTTCCGATGTCGCCGCAACGACGGAATACGGCGTCCGGATTGACGCGGCGGTCCATCATGGGAAGTTATGGGCCACGCAGTTCCACCCGGAAAAGAGCGGGCGCGTGGGGTTACAGATCTTACGAAATTTTGCCGCCATGGGGGAGGGGTAAGCGATGTACGCAAAACGCATCATTCCGTGTTTGGATGTCAACGAAGGCCGCGTCGTCAAGGGGACGAGCTTTGTCAACCTGCGCGACGCCGGCGACCCGGTCGCATGCGCCGAGGCATACGACGCGCAGCAGGCCGATGAGCTCGTGCTGCTCGATATCACCGCGAGCGCCCAGGCACGCGGCACGCAGCTTTCCTATGTGCAAAGCGTCGCAGAGCGCATCTTTATCCCGTTTACGGTCGGCGGCGGTATCCGCACGGTGGAGGATTTCACGGTCCTTCTGCGCGCGGGCGCCGATAAGGTCTCCGTCAATTCGGCGGCCGTGCGCCGGCCGGCGCTCATCGCCGAGGCGGCGGAAAAATTCGGCAGCCAGTGCGTCGTCTGCGCGATCGACGCGAAGCGCCGCCCCGGCGGCTGGAGCGTGTATATTGACGGCGGCCGGCGCGACACGGGCCTCGACGCCGTCGAATGGGCGAAGAAAGCCGTCGCCCTCGGCGCGGGCGAAATCCTCTTGACGAGCATGGACGAAGACGGCGTCAAGCAGGGCTACGACCTCGCCTTAACGGCCGCCGTCAGCGAACGCGTGCCGGTGCCGGTCATCGCGTCGGGCGGCGCGGGCGCACTCGAACATTTCTACGACGCGTTTACGGCCGGCAAGGCCGATGCCGTGCTCGCGGCGTCGTTATTCCATTTCGGGGAAATCACAATCCCGCAGCTCAAAGACTACCTGGCCGCGCGCGGCATCCCTGTCCGCCGCGTGGAGACGGGCGCATGAAAGCCGCCATCTGTGAAGACGAGCCGGCGCAGGCCGCCGAGACCGCCCGCCTTCTGCAGGAATGGGCCGCCCGGCACGGCGAACCCGCCGCGCTGTCGGTTTTCCCGAGCGCCGAAGCGCTGCGCTTCCGGTGGGAGGAGGAGCAGGACTGGGACCTTTTGGTCCTCGACATCCAGATGCCCGGCGAAAACGGCATGGACCTCGCGCGCGCCCTGCGTGCGGGGGGCTTTCGCGGCGCCATCCTGTTTTTGACCGCCGTGCCGGATTTCATGGCGCAGGGCTACGACGTCGAGGCGCTCCATTATTTATTAAAGCCCGTCGAGCCGGAGAAGCTCTTCGCGTGCTTAGACCGCGCGTGCCGGCGCGCCGGGCGCGCGTATACGCTGCTCGTTTCCGACCCGAAGGGCGCCGCCGTGCGCATCGACCAGAAAGAGATCCGCTTTTTGCGGGTGCGCGCCCACGAAGTGGAGGTCTCGGCGTCCGGCCTTTCCTTTTTTAACGGCAGCCTGGACGCGGCCGAAAAGGAATTAGCCTCCGGCGCGTTTGCGCGCTGTCACCGCTCCTGCATTGCGGGGCTGCGCTTTGTCCAGACGCTCGAGCGCGACCGCGTTGTGTTGGAGGACGGCACGTGCCTGCCGGTCAGCCGCCGGCTATTCCAGTCCGTGCGTGCGGCGTTCGTCGCCTATTATCAGAATGGGGAGGGGCTTTCGTGAAACCGTGGGCCGTCGTTTTGCTGATCCTTGCGGCTGCGGCGGGGGGTGTGCTTTTGGTGTTTGCCGTGCGCCGCGCCTTCGCCTACTTTGTCGACCGGCGCATTTCGGGCTATCAAAACGACCTTCTGCAAAAGCAGGCCGCCGAAGTCGAGAATATGTACCGCCAGACGCGCGGCTGGCGCCATGACCTGCAAAACCACATCGCGACGATGCAGGCGTATTTAAACGCCGGCGACCTCGACGCGCTTGGCGCGTACTTAAAAAGCCTTGGCCGCGACTTAAAGGACGTCGACCACATCGTGAAGACCGGCAGCGTGATGGCCGACGCGATTTTAAACAGCAAATTGTCCTTAGCCCGCGCGCAGGGCGTCGAAGTGCACGCGACCGCCTCCATCCCGCCGTCGTGTGAAATCCCCGACATGGAACTGTGCGTGATGATCGGGAACCTGTTGGACAACGCCGTCGAGGCCTGCGCGCGGCAAAAGGAGGGCGCGCACCGCTTTCTGCGCGTCTATATCGGAAAACTCAAAAGCCAGCTTTATATCTGCGTTACGAATTCGACGGGGGATCTCCAAAAAGAGGGGAACCGTTTCCTCTCCGCGAAACCCGGCCGCGACCGCGCCGCGCGGTTCGGTTTCGGGCTGATGCGCATCGACAAGATGGCCGCGCGCTGCTCCGGTTACGTCAACCGCCAGTCGGAGCCCGGCGTGTTCGCGACGGAGCTGTTTTTGCCGCTTTCGCCGCCGAAAAAATGACCGTTTAAGCAGAAAAAAGCGCCGTTCGTGCAGCGTTTCGCACGGGCGGCGCTTTTTGTGGTATGCTGGACCACAGAAACGAAAGGGGTGTTTCAAAGATGGCAGAAAAACGATCAAAGCCGCGGTATTCGACGGTGCAGAACGTTTCGTATCTTTTAAAATCTTGGTGGGCGTGGAGCCGCGCACGGCTTCTTTTCAATTTCCTGCTCGTGCCGGCGGAAATCCTGCTTTCGCTTTTGGGCATCGCGATGGCGCCGGCGATCCTGAATGCGTTGAGCCGGGGTGTGACGCCCATGGAACTCTGCGGCGTGATTTTGGCCTTTACGGCCGGGCTGTGCGCGTGCACGGCCTTAAAGCACGCGGTCGAGGGCTCCGAGCGCACGGCCGCGAACACGAACCGCCTGCGCCTTGTCGAAAAGCTGTGCGGGCGGATTATGACGTGCGATTACGCCCAGCTCGAGGACGCCGAGGCGCGCGCGCAGCTAAACCGCGCGTTTACGTTCGTGCGCTCGAACCACTCCGGCGGCGAGGAAGTCGTCCACAACGTCGTGAAGATTACGCTCGACGCGGTGGGCCTTGTCTTTTACGGTGCGATGCTTTGCACGCTGACGCCGTGGCTGCTCGTGCTGCTCGCAGGGCTCGCGGTCGTGAGCTTTTTGGCCGGCCGGCACGCGGCAAATCTCGAGTACCGCGACCGCAGCGAATGGACCGTGTTAGACGAGAAACTCGACTACCTCTACGAAAAGCCGTTCGCGTTTGAGGCCGGCAAGGATCTGCGGCTTTACAGCATCGGCGGCTGGTTTGAATCCCTGTTTTCGCAGGTTTTGGGCGCGCGCAGCGGCTGGGAGAAAAAGACGCAGGCCCGCTGGTACGCGGTCGACGCCTTGCAGGGCGGGTTAAACCTTGTGCGCGACGGCGCGGCGTATGCGCTTTTGCTCGTGCTTGTCTTAAACGGCACGATCTTAGCGGCGGACTTTGTGTTCTATTTCGGCGTCGTCGGCGGCTTTTCGGCGTGGATGACCGAATTGATTGAAAAGCTGCGCGACTTAACGCGCTGCAGCCTCGAGTGCTGCGAGTACCGCGCGTTTTTGGAAGCGCCCGATGACCCGCGTGCAAAGGCCGAAAAGACGGTGCCGGTTTCCCCCGGGAAGCCCGCTTCCATCGTGTTCGACCACGTGTCGTTTCACTATCCGGGGGCGCAGCAGGACGCGGTCCACGACCTGTCGTTTTCGATCCATCCGGGCGAAAAGGTCGCGCTCGTGGGCTTAAACGGCGCGGGCAAGACGACGTGCGTGAAACTCTTGTGCGGCCTTTATACGCCGACGGCGGGGAAGATTTTCCTAAATGGCGTCGACCTCGCCGCGTGTAACCGCGACGCCGTGTTCGACGCGGTCACGGCCGTGTTCCAGGACGTCCATTTCCTGCCGGTCTCGATTGCCCTGAATGTCGCGGCCGGGCAGACGGTCGACCGCGCGCGCGTGCAGCGCTGCTTAGAACTTTCCGGGCTTTGGGAGCGCGTCTCGCGCCTGCCCGACGGCATGGACACGCTCCTGGAAAAGACCGTCAACGAGAACGCGGCCGCGTTCTCCGGCGGCGAGCAGCAGAAGCTCGTCCTGGCCCGCGCGCTTTATAAGGATGCGCCGCTGATTTTGCTCGACGAACCGACCGCGGCCTTGGACCCAATCGCGGAAAACGAGATGTACCAGAAATACGGCGCCTTGACCGAGGGGCGCACATCGGTTTTTATCTCGCACCGGCTTTCGAGCACGCGCTTCTGCGACCGCATCCTGTTTTTAAAGGGCGGGAAAATCACCGAGGAGGGCACGCACGACGCGCTGCTGCAACAAGGCGGCGACTACGCGTACATGTTCAAAGTGCAGAGCCATTACTATGAAAATGCGAACGAACGGGAGGCGGCGGACCTTGGCTGAAAAGACAAATGTACAAACGGGAACGAAGCAGAAAAAGCGCAGCTTACAGCACGACCTGCACGCCCTTTGGCGCGCCGTGAAATTGACGCAGAAATTGGAACCGAAGATGCTGCCGCTTCTGGCATGTTCCGCCTTGTGCGAGGCCGCGAACCCCTTTGTCGGCCTGTACTTTTCCGCGCGCATCGTCGACGGGCTCCTTTCCGGCGCGGCGGCGGAGACGATTGTCCCGCTCATCCTCTGGACGCTGGGGCTGACGCTTTTCTTCCATCTTTTGGGCAAGGGCCTTTCCCGCGCGCGGGAGGTCGTGGAGGAGCGGCTGTATTCCCGCGAGCTGCACCTCGTCGACGCCGTGTTTTTAAAGACCGACTATGAGAATCTCGAGAACCCGCGCATCCAAAACCTCGCGCGCGACTACCGCGAGGGCGTCAATATGCGCGGCGCAAACCTCGCCTACGCGCTCGGCGACGATTCCTTGCGGCCGCTTTTGCAGGGCGCGTTTACGATCGTCTTTGCGGCCGTGTTCGCGCTGCCGTTGTTCTTTGCCGGCGGGGACGCCGCGGCGCACCCGTTTTTGGCGGGCCCCGGCCCGGCCATTCTCATGGCCCTCGCGATTCTTTGCAGCGTGTTCCTCTCTTTATTCATCAGCCGCCGCGGTATGCAGAAGAGCTGGGCGCTGGCTCGCGGCATGCTGCGTGTCAACCGCAATTTCCAATAT
The DNA here is from genome assembly GCA_944385055.1 of uncultured Clostridia bacterium. Lineage (GTDB taxonomy): Bacteria > Bacillota > Clostridia > Oscillospirales > Acutalibacteraceae > Caproicibacterium. The sequence goes on from CALWVT010000001.1 coordinate 22,101, forward strand.
GTCGTCGGCCGTCTGATCACCCAGTACCAGAGCGGCAAGGAGCTGCGCCTTTACCGGGAGCAGGGCCTTTTCGGGCGGTTCATTTCACGTGCTTTAAACACCTGCACGGACCTGCTGAAAAAGGAGACGGGCTGTGAGGCGCGCTATGAGGGCCTCGCGGCGGGCATCTCGGCGCTGTTGTCGGGGCTTTCCTACCTGTTCGTCGCGCTCAAGGCGCTCACGGGCGCGTTCGGCGCCGGCATGGTCATCCAGTACGCGGGTGCCATTACGCGCTTTACGACGGGGTTAACCGATTTTGCCGGGGCGTTTTCGAACGCGCTCGAGCAGGTGCCGTACCTCGAAGACCTCTACGCAATCCTCGACTTAAAGCCCGTGCTCTACAGCGGCACGCTGCCCGTCGAAAAGCGCGACGACAACGACTACGTGATCGAATTCCACCACGTCAGCTTCCGCTACCCCGGCGCGTCCGAGTGGGCGCTGCGCGACCTTTCCATGCAGCTGAAGGTCGGAAAGCACTTAGCCGTCGTCGGCCGCAACGGTTCGGGCAAGACGACGTTTATTAAACTGCTCTGCCGCCTGTACGACCCGACCGAAGGGGAGATTACGTTAAACGGCATCGATATCCGCAAATACCGCTACGAGGAATACCTCGCGATTTTCTCGGTCGTGTTCCAGGATTTTGCGCTGTTCAGCTTCCCGCTCGGCCAGAATGTGGCCGCGAGCACAGCGGTCGACGAGCCCCGCGCGAAAAAATGCCTCGACGAGGCCGGCTTCTCGGACCGCCTGCGCACGCTGCCGCGCGGCCTCGCGACGCCGCTTTATAAGAATTTTGACCCCGACGGCGTCGAGGTTTCCGGCGGCGAGGCGCAGAAGATCGCGATTGCCCGCGCGCTGTATAAGGATGCGCCGTTTGTCGTGCTCGACGAGCCAACGGCCGCCTTAGACCCGCTTTCGGAGGCCGAAATCTACGAGCGCTTCGGCGAGATGGTCGGCGACCGCACGGCCGTGTACATTTCCCACCGCCTCTCGTCGTGCCGCTTCTGCGACGATATCGCCGTGTTCGACCGCGGGCAGATTGTCCAGCGCGGCAGCCATGAGACGCTGTTGTCCCAGAAGGGCAGCCTCTACGAGAAGCTCTGGAACGCGCAGGCGCAGTATTACGCGACCCACTCGAAAGAAGACGAAATCTATTTGCAGTAAAGCGCGGCCAAAGGTTTGCTTTTTCGATGCCCTTCCCGTAAAATTGTAGAGAAACCATGAAACGCTTTGCCCAGGGGGAGGAATACCAAATGGCCGAACAAGGAACGCTGCAATTGTATCACGGCGAAAAGCAGACCGCCATAAAGCTCATCAAAGGCTTTTGGAAAGCCCACAACAACGAGGACCAGACGGATGCCGAAGCGCTGAAAGATTTAGAAGCGTGGACCGCGGAAGGCCACCGCTTTTATTTCATTCGCCTCGCGCAGGAATTTGTGGGGTTTCTGCATCTCGGAAACCGCGGGGGAAAACCGGACTGGATTGAAGATGTATTTGTGCTGCCAGCCTATCAAAACCGAGGCATCGGCACCTCTGCGATTCGCGAAGCCATCCAAGAAATTCGTTCCTACTCCGAATCCGTTTATATCGAGGCAGCCGCCAGAAACCAGGGGGCAATCCGGCTGTATCGAAAGCTTGGCTTTGATTGCCTGAATACCGTGACGCTGCGCCATGATTTTCAAGCGCCCAACTTTGAAGTGCTGCGGACGGAAACCATCTATGACCGGGAGTTTGAGATTCGAAGGAAAAAGCAATCGTAGTCCAATTTACGCGGCTTTGCCGCAAAAGAAAAGCGCGCCGTCAAGCGCGCTTTTTTATGGGGATTCTTAGGTGGTTTCTTTCTCTCTTTTCGAGGCGAAATAGAGCCATAAAAATTCGGCAATCAAAGAGGCCGTAATCAAGGCGCCGACCGCGGAGAAATACTCGATTCCAAACAGCAGCGGGCACAGCGATAAAACAATGCCGATGCAAAGGAGAATTTTTGCGGGCAGCAGAAGCCGCCGCTTTCCCGTAACACAGAAAACGAGTGTCAGTACCAAAACCGCACACGTGAGGATGCCGGTGAGGAAGGGGGCAAAATTCCCGTATCCAAACGGCAGCAGGTCAAAATAGGAATACAGCGACCGCATGTACGCGATGGTTCCGTCATCGGCCTGATAGCCGAAATTGCATACCGCGCCATACGGCAGAATTTCCAACACCAGCGCGGCCGCAATCGGAATCAAAACCAAAACATTCTTTCTCATAGGGCACAGCTCCTTCCCACACGGCGCACGCAAACGCCCAGTCTCTCTTTTTCCATACTAACAGACACGCAGCACAAGCGCAAGCACCAATTTTCGCGTTTCCACAACTTTAACGCCGACATTCTATCCGCAAACCCCAAAGTCTAACCATTGCGGCGAAAGCCATCGCAATTCCGGCGCGGAAGCTCGGTGCTCCGAAGGAGCGGAGAGTTCCGCCGTCCCCTCGCGCGGTTGTGCCGAAGGCACTCTAGCGCGCCAAAGAAAACTTTAAAATTGTGGGTCAAGGGGGAATCCCAAAGGGGGCGCAGCCCTCTTTGGCCAGTCTTTGCCTACTTTCTGCTGGCCAGAAAGTAGGGGCCCCGCGCGGCCTGCGAAGTGCCCCGCAGGGGTAAGCGCGTCGAAGGGAAAAACTATCATTTTAAAAGAGTTGCAGGAGAACAGAAAAGTCCGGGCAAGCAAACCCCGACAGGCTCCAGCGCAGCAAAATCTATATTCCCGCTGAAGAAAAAACGGCAGGGAGGGCCAGGTGCAAAAAACACCGGCCCTCCCCGCCGTTTATTCTTCCAGCCCCGCAAACTGCATGCGGTAGTACTTTGCGTACAGGCCGCCTTTTTCTAAGAGCGTCTTGTGGTCCCCGCGCTCGCGGATGCCCTCGTGGTCGAGTACGAGGATTTCGTCCGCGTTGCGGATCGTCGAAAGGCGGTGCGCAATCGTGATCGTCGTGCGCCCGTGCGCGAGCGCGTCGAGGCTCTGCTGGATGTAGCGCTCGCTTTCGTTGTCGAGCGCACTCGTCGCCTCGTCTAAAATCAGCACCGGCGGGTCCTTTAAGAACACGCGCGCAATCGCAATGCGCTGCTTCTGCCCGCCCGAAAGCCGCGCGCCGCGCTCGCCGACGAACGTGTCGTAGCCGTCGGGGAGGCTCTCGACAAACGCGTCGATGTTCGCGCGCTTTGCCGCTTCGATGATCTCTTCATCGCTCGCGCCCGGCTTGCCGTAGGCGATATTCTCGCGGATTGTGCCCTCAAACAGGTACACGTCCTGCTGCACGATGCCGATTGCGCGGCGCAGGCTCTCGAGCGTCAAGGTGCGCACGTCCTTGCCGTCGACGCAGACGCTCCCCGCGTCCACGTCGTAAAAGCGCGGCAGAAGTGAGCACAGCGTCGTCTTGCCGCCGCCCGACGGGCCCACCAGCGCGATCGATTTCCCGGCCGGGATGTGGATGTCCACATCCGAGAGCACCGTCTCCTCGTCGTCCGCATAGCGGAATGTCACGTGGTTATAGTCAATGTCCCCGCGCACGGCTTCGAGCGGCTTCGCGTCGGGCGCGTTCTGGATGTCGGGGTGCGTCTCGAGAATCTCTTCGAAGCGTTTAAAGCCCGCCGCGCCCTTCTGGAGCTGTTCGGTAAATTCGATGAGCACCTCGATGGGGCTGATAAAGATGTTGATATATAACGCGTACAGCGCGAGGTCCGTCGTCTGCAAGCTCCCCTGCGCGATGAAATAGCCGCCGGCCACGAGCACCGCCGCGAACATCAGGCCCTCGAAAAAGTTGTTCCCCGCGTGGAACGTGCCCATGCGGCGGTAGTTGTTCGTCTTCGAAATCAAAAACTGGTCGTTCGACTTCGCGAATTTTTTGCGCTCGATGCCCTCGTTTGCAAACGATTTCACGACGCGGATGCCGGCGAGGCTGTCCTGCAAACTCGCGTTGACGTCCGCAATCTTTAAGCGGTTATCCATGAACACTTCCTGCATCTTCTGGTTCTGGCGGATGCTGAACACGAGCATCACGAGCACAATCGCGAGCAGGATCAGCGTCAGCGGCACATTGACCATCCACAACAGCACGAACGACCCGATGATCTTCACCGCGGAAATAAACAGGTTCTCCGGCCCGTGGTGCGCGAGCTCCGAGATGTCAAACAGGTCGGACACAAGCCGGCTCATCATCGTGCCGGTGTTGTGCGTGTCGTAATACGAAAACGACAGCCGCTCGTATTGGTCGAACAGCTCCTGGCGCATGCGGCTCTCAATCTTCGCGCCCATAATGTGCCCCTGCGCCGTGATGTAGTAGCGGCACACCGTGCGGATTGCGTACATGCCGAGAAGCCCGAGCGCCATCGGCAGCAGGCTCTGCAGGATTACCGGCGCGGCCTGCGTGAACAAAGAGTCGTTTAAGATGTTTAAAATCTGCGGGAACGCGAGGTCCACCGCGCTGACGACGAATGCGCACAACAGGTCGAGCAGGAACACGCCCATGTGCGGCTTGTAGTAGTGGATAAATTTTCGGATCAGCTTCAAGTCCCATTTCCCCTCTTTTTTATGGATATTCTGAAACGCCGTGTCACGCAGATTAGTTTACCACAAAGCGCTTCGCTTGAAAAGAATGGCGAAAAAGATTTTGAAAACGCGGCCGGCCGCGCTTCCCGGCATTCCTAGAAAAACCCGCCGGAATGTGGTATCATAAAAATAAAGAAAGATTTTGTAAACCACTCGACGAAAGGAGCACCTTCATGGAACTTCAAACGATTCTTTCCGCGGTCGACCACACGCTTTTGGACCCGGCCGCCACGTGGCAGGAGATCCGCGCGCTGTGCGACGACGCGATGCACTACCACACCGCGAGTGTCTGCATCCCCGCGCGCTATGTAAAGCCCGCCAAAGCGTACGTCGGCGAAAAGATGCGCATCTGCACGGTCATCGGCTTCCCGAACGGCTACTCGACCACGGCCGCAAAGATCTTTGAGACGCAGGACGCGCTGTCAAACGGCGCCGACGAGATCGATATGGTCATCCCGATCGGGGAAGTCAAGGACGGCCTTTACGGCGACGTCCGCCGCGAGATCGAGGCCGTCAAAGCCGCGTGCGGCAGCCATCTTTTGAAAGTCATCGTCGAGACGTGCCTTCTGACGGCGGAAGAAAAAATCCGCATGTGCGAGGTCGTCGCGCAAGCCCGCGCGGACTTTATTAAGACCTCCACGGGCTTTTCGACGGGCGGCGCCACGTTCGAGGACGTCAAGCTCTTCAAAGAACACGTCGGCCCTGCCGTTCGGATCAAGGCCGCCGGCGGCATCCATTCGCTCGAGGACGCCGAGAAATTTCTGGCGCTCGGCGCTTCCCGCCTGGGCACGAGCCGCATCGTAAACCTTGTCAAAGCGCTCGGGAAATAATGGATCCGGCCGAAGTTTCAAAGGACGTTTCGTTTCAGTTTGTTTCGGAAGGAAAGGAGGCATCTGATGCGGATTTTAGAGCTGCTCGCGAAAAAACGCGACGGCGGGGAACTTTCCGCGGAAGAACTTTCGGAATTTATCGCCGGCTGTGTGTCGGGGAATCTCCCCGATTATCAGATCAGCGCGATGCTCATGGCCATCTGCATCCGCGGCATGACGCCGCGCGAAACGGCCGCGCTCACGCTCGCGATGGCAAAGTCCGGGGAAACGGTCGATCTCTCGTCGATCCCCGGTGTCAAGGTCGATAAGCACAGTACCGGCGGCGTGGGGGATAAGACGACCCTCATCGCGCTGCCGCTCGCGGCGAGCCTCGGCGCGCACGCGGCGAAGATGAGCGGCCGCGGCCTCGGCTTTACGGGCGGCACGCTCGATAAGCTCGAGTCGATCCCCGGCTTTCGCACGGACCTCTCGCGCGAAGAATTCCTCGGCGTCGTGCGGCGCGTCGGGGTTTCCGTCATCGGCCAGAGCGGGAACCTGGACCCCGCCGACAAAAAGCTCTACGCGCTGCGCGATGTGACCGGCACGGTCGAAAGCCTGCCCTTGATCGCCTCGAGCATCATGAGCAAGAAGCTCGCTTCCGGCGCCGACGCGATTTTGCTCGACGTCAAGACCGGCAGCGGCGCGTTTATGAAGGATTTTTCCGATTCCCTCGCGCTCGCGCAGGCGATGGTTTCCATCGGCGCGCACGCCGGCCGCAAGACCGTCGCGCTGCTGACGGATATGGACGCGCCCTTAGGCCGCGCCGCCGGCAACGCGCTCGAGGTCGCGGAGGCGTGCCGGACCCTGCAGGGGCAGGGCCCCGAAGATCTGACGGCCTTGTGCGTGACCCTCGCGGCGGAGCTCGTGCGCTTTTCGTCCGGCGCGCCGCTTTCCGACTGCCGCGCCCGCGTGCAGGAAGCGCTCCAAAGCGGCGCGGGCTTTCGGAAACTCTGCGAGATGGTCAAAGCCCAGGGCGGCGACGTGCGCGCACTTTTGGACCCGTCGCGTCTGCCGCAGGCGGCTGCCCAGGACGTTTTCACAGCGGACCGCGACGGTTTCCTTTTCCACATGGACACGCAGGCGTGCGGGCTTGCCGCCGCACAGCTCGGCGCCGGCCGCGAAAAGCTCGGCGACGCCGTCGACCCGGGCGCGGGGCTTCTGTTCGAAAAAAAGCCCGGCGCCTATGTGCGCAAAGGCGAGCCCCTCGTGCGCCTTTATGGGAAAGACGCCGCTTCCTGCCGCGCCGCGAAGGAACGCCTAGCTGCCGCCATCGAACTGCGGGAAACGCCGCCCAAACCCCGCCCGCTCGTGTTCGCGCGCGTGACGGCGGACGGCGTCGAAAAATTTTTTTGAAAAACCGCGAAAACCCCTTGACAAATCCCGAAAGGTATGCGATAATATCTAACGTTGTCCCACTTCTTTCACACATGGGCCTGTAGCTCAGCTGGGAGAGCGTTCGGTTCGCATCCGAGAGGTCAAGGGTTCGAATCCCTCCAGGTCCACCACAACTGCGGTGTGCAATGCGCGCACCGCAGTTTTTTATTTTAAATTAAAGTTTTGTGCCCGCGCCTATCGCGGGTATCTTTTTTGTAAACGAAACCCCACTCGGTTGCACCACGGTTTTGGAAGCCAAAGCCGTGGTGCTTTTTCTGTTTTATGTATTTCATTTTTCGATGTCGGTTTCCTTTCCCGTGCATTTTAATCTGCCTTTTACAATCCGCGCGTCCCTTCCTGGTATACTGAAAGAAAACCCGTCTATTTTGGAGAATGCCATGGAAAAGAAAACCTGTCTGCTGCCGTATTGCTACGCGCTGGCAACGATCGCCTGCACCTTTTTCGTCGGCCGGCTGCTGTTGTGGCTTGCGCCGGACAACACAAGCCCGTGGGCGTCGCCGCTGTTTATTCTGATGAACCTGCTGCCGATGCTGCTCGCGTTTGCCTTTTTGCGCGTTTCGGGGGAGAAGGCCAGCCTCTGGCAGTGCCTCAAGGGCGCGTTTTCGCCGCGCGAGGCGTGGCCGGCCTGGGCCGCCGCCGTGGCGGTGCCGGCCGTTTACTACGGCGTCTCCGCCCTTTTGGGAAACGTGACGGTTACGGGCGCGCCGGCTTCGGCCGTGCTCGCGTATTTCCCGTGGACGCTATTGCAGGGCGGTCTCGAGGAGGTCGGCTGGCGGTGGTATCTGCAGGAGCGCCTGCCGGTCCCGAAAAACAGCGTCGGGAAACTGCTTGTGCTCTCCGGGATCTGGTTTGTGTGGCATTTCCCGATCTACGCAATCCCGTGGATTACGGCCGGGTCCTCGAATTACTTCCTGTTTTATCTGATGATTCTCGGCAACACGTTTACGCTCGGCGCCGTGAAAACCCTGTCCCGCGGCGCGCTTCCGTGCATCCTCGCCCATATGCTGATCGATACGATGGCCGTCGCGATGCTTGTCGGCAGCGACGTCGGGAAGATCGCCGCCTTGGCGGCCGTCGAAATCCTGCTCTCGCTGCTGGTCCTGGCGCTGCGCCGGCGCCGCGCGGCCGCATAGCGATTTCTAAATCCAAAACCCCCGCAGCCTTTTCCCAAAACAAAGGCTGCGGGGGTTTTCGTTTATTCCGCTTTCGGCAGCAGATGGAGCACCGCCAGGCACGCGAGCCCCAGTCCGAGCATCGAGACGGCCTGCGCGGGCGCGACCGCGTTGAGAAACGACAGAACCGCCGCCGCGACGCCCATCGCGAGCGCCACCCCTTTTAAGATGAGCCGCACGAGGTCGCCGGCGTTTTCCCCGGCCGTCTCCGCCTTCGGGACCGGCGTCCCCTGCAACAGCTCGTCGACGGTCAATTCAAAGATCTGTGCGAGCTTCGGCAGCGAGCCGACGTCCGGGAACGACAGATCCCGCTCCCACTTCGAGACGGCCTTGTCCGTTACGCCCATCTTTTCCGCAAGCGCGGACTGCGTCATGCCTTTTTCCTTGCGCAGGGCAGAGATCCTGCTTCCAAACGTTTGTGTCATCGCGGGCACTCCTTTTCTTTTGCTGCCTCTATCGTATCATATCCGTGCCCGCAAACGCAACCGACCGGCAGTTTCCTTCCCTCGACTTCCAGTTGATTCGTTTTACCGGCGATCAAAATTCCCGTATGGGATGAAAAAGCAAAGGCCCAATCAAACAAAATCCGATCTGCCTAATTTTTTTCTGGAAAGCGGATTCATGCAGGTGCTCTGCGAAAAGCATACGGCCTTGCCTTTTTATGCGTACGAAGAGAATTTTCAGCATATACATCCAGCCAGATGACATTTTCATTGTGCACTCTCACGAAGCACCGAGACGGGATTTGTGAATATATACAAAAATATTTTTCAGGATTGACAAAAATACCCGGGGGGGGGGGTATACTAGGGGACGTAATAAGGAACGCGTTCCACAGGAAAACTTCTTGTGAAATTTGCGCATAAAGCGGGGCTCTCTTTGCGCCCCTTTTTGCGGCGTATTTTCGGCACTTTTGCAGGAAACAAAGCATGAAATCAACAAGATAATTAAAAAGCGCTTTTTCTGCAAGTAAAGGGTTTTTCTGGGAGCTTGTTTCTAAAATCATTTTTAGGAGGTATCCTTCATGAAAACAAAGAAAGCCTTGGCAGCGGCCCTGGCGGCAGCGCTGGCAGTCTCGATGGCCGCCTGTTCGGGCGGCACGTCCTCCACGGCGGGGACGGCGAGTTCCGGCGCGGCTTCCGCGGAAAACGGCGGCTCTTCGGAAACGGTCAGCCTGACCATCTGGAGCCCGACGGGCGAGGCCGCCATCGAGGACTGGTGGGTGGAAACGCTCGATGCCTGGAACGCGGAGCATCCGGACGTCCAGGTCAGCCGCGAGGCGATCGACCGCTCGAGCTCTTACGACTACGAGAATAAGATCACGGCGGCAACGACTTCCAACAGCCTGCCGGACATCCTGTTCGTCGACGGCCCGACGGTCTCGTATTACGCGGCCAACGGCATCATTGTCCCGATCGACGGCGCCTACACCGAAGAGGATAAGGAAGACTTCATGCCCTCTTCCATCCAGCAGAACACGTACGACGGCCACATGTACGCGATTGGCCCGACGGAGTCCTCGGTAATCCTCTATTATAATAAAGATTACTTGGATGCTGCCGGCATCGAATATCCGTCCGACACGGACATCAGCGGCGCGTGGACCTGGTCCGAATTCTACGAGAATGCCGGCAAGCTCACGACGGACGATTACGTCGGCACGAACCTGATTATGGATAAGGGCGAAGGCATCATCTACGGCTTGAGCTCGTTCTGGAACGAAGCGGATGCGCCGCTGATTTCCGAGGACGGCACGACGGCCGAAGGGTATGTCAACTCCGACGCGAGCATTGAGGTCGCAAACTACATCAATCAGTTCTTCCAGAACGGCTACGCAAATACCGACCCCGTGACCGACGAATTCTTAACCGGCCATTCCGCGACGATGCTCAGCGGCACGTGGAACATCCAGCGCCTCGAGCAGAGTGACTTAAACTGGGGCGTCTCCTACTTCCCGGTGTCTGACGACGGCAAAGCGGTCTCCCCGACGGGCGACTGGGCTGCGGGCGTCTCCAAGAACTGCCAGAACGTAGAGACGGCAGAAGAGTTCCTGCAGTGGCTGATGAACACCGACAACGTCGCGTCCTACGCCGCCGCCTGCTCGACGCCGGCTTCCCGCACCTCCGCGTATGAAAAGATGGAAGGCTGGGACGAAGGTGCCCGCGCACTCGTCCGCTGGCAGCTCGAAAACACCGGCGTTGCCCGCCCCCGCAGCCCGTCGTATTCCGTGCTCTCCTCGGAGTTTGCTTCGGCCATGCTCAACATCTTCAGCGGCGCCGACACGAAGTCCGAGCTCGACAACGTCGCTGCGGAGTTTGACGACGACTACCAGACCTACTACGCGGAATAACTTCCACTTATAAGAGATTTCATAATATTACGCCTGGCGGTCCCACCCTGCGGACCGCCTCCCTCTCTTCAAAAAAAGCATCCCCTCTCGCAAAGCGTGCAGCTGCCTGACCCTGCCGGTGCGGATACACGCTTTTGTGCAAGTTGCAGGCAAAGCATCCGCCGGCGTTTTCAAAGTGCGATCCCCCTTTTCATCCGCCGCCTTGACGGATTCGCCAAAAGCGATGCGCAAGAAAAAGGAAAATCAACTCCTATTTATTCAAGAGACTGCATTTTGTACAAGTCGAAGTTCTATTTTCTCAAAAAAATGATCTCGCGTTCATAATTCTGTAAACTCTACGCCGCAAGCGCGAATTTTGCAAATGGGCCCTAACTTTCTTTGTGCAGGATGCCGATTTCCGTATCTCTGATTTGTGAAAACATACAAAAATCCTATTTCAGGTTGACAAACAGCCCGGAGTGTACTATAGTAAATTCATCAAATGGAACGGGTTCCAACGAGGAATTACCGTCAAAAGTGCTATCGTGCATTTTCGCGGTCACACTTTTGATATGGGAATCTTTTCCGAGTTCGGGCAGGAAAAATGAAAATGCAGGGTGTAAAAATAGCCCGCCCGGGAAGGGATCCCGCTTGGTAAGACACCGGTTTTGGGATGGTTCCGCAAATCCATTTCGGGAGGTACAATTATGAAATCAAAGAAAGTATTGGCTGCGGCTCTGGCGGCAGCGCTGGCAGTCTCGATGGCTGCGTGCTCGGGCGGCACGTCCTCCGGCGGCACGACGGCATCCGGCTCCGGCGAAGGCGGCGGCGCGACGAGTGAAACCGTCAACCTGACGATCTGGAGCCCGACCGACACAGCGGGCATCGAACAGTGGTGGGTAGACACGCTGAACACGTGGAATTCCGAGCATCCGGAAATCCGGGTTTCCCGTGAGGCAATCGACCGCTCGAGCTCTTACGACTACGAGAACAAGATCACGACGGCGACGACGTCCAACAGCCTGCCGGACATCCTGTTCATTGACGGCCCGATGGTTTCCTACTATGCGGCCAACGGCATCATCATCCCGATCGATGACGTCTACACCGAAGAGGATAAGGAAGACTTCATGCCCTCCACCATCCAGCAGAATACATATGACGGCCACCTCTATGCAATCGGCGCAACGGAATCCTCCGTGCTGCTCTATTACAACAAGGATTACCTCGACGCGGCCGGCATCGAATATCCGACCGACTCGGACATCAACGAAGCTTGGACCTGGTCCGAGTTCGCTGAGAACGCCGCAAAGCTGACGACGAGCGACTACGTCGGCACGAACATCATCATGGACAAGGGCGAAGGCATCATCTACGGCCTCGGCTCCTTCTGGAATGAAGCGGACGCGCCGATGGTCTCCGACGACGGCACGACGGCAGAGGGCTATGTCAACTCCGACGCGAGCGTCGAGACGCTCAACTACCTCGCAGACCTCGTCAAGAACGGCTATGCGAACCAGGACCCGATCACCGATGAATTCTTGAACGGCAAGTGCGCAACGATGCTCGGCGGCTCCTGGAACATCCAGACGCTCGAAGGCAGCGACCTCAACTGGGGCGTTTCCTACTATCCGGTTTCTAACGACGGCAAGGCTGTCTCCCCGACGGGCGACTGGTCTGCGGGCGTCTCCAAGAACTGCGAGAACACCGACGCGGCGTTTGAATTCCTCCAGTGGCTGATGAACACCGAAAACTGCGCAACGTATGCGGACACGATCTCCAAACCGGCTACTCGTATCTCCTCCTATGACCTGATGGAAGGCTGGGACGAAGGCCCGCGTGCACTCGTCCGTTGGCAGCTCGAAAACACGGGCGTTGCTCGTCCGCGTACCCCGTCGTACTCCATCCTGTCCACCGAATTCGCGAGCGCGTTCCTCAACGTCATCAGCGGCTCCGATGCGAAGACGGAACTCGACAACGTCGCTGCAGAGTTTGACGACGACTACCAGACCTATTACGCAGAATAAGCAAGACGCGAGAGGCAAGCTTTTCAGTTTTGCTGCACAAGAAAAATGAAAAGGAAACGGGATTCCCGCCTCCTTTCTAAAACTCCAAAGTTCGCTAAAAGGGTGCTCGTATGCGCCCTTTTAGTGAAATAGGGGGTTTTTAGAGCGGGGCGGTCCTCGTGAAACAATCTTGCTGCCTTAGAAATCTCCCTTGGAAAGGAGCTCATGAACATGGCACGAAAGGACGCCTCCATCCAGCGCGTCACCTACAATCGGGGCGAAAAAGTGACCGGTGCGCTCATGTCACTGCCGGCAATCATTCTGTTGATTGCGTTCTTAATCATCCCGATCGTTTACACGATTTTCTATTCGCTGTTCCAGTACCAGGTTGTCCGCCCGGACAGCATGGAGTTCATCGGCCTTGAAAACTACCTCGAAGTCTTCCAGACCGAAGAGTTCTACGTGGCACTGCGCAACACGTTCTACTTCACCGTACTCGTTGTGCCGATCCAGTGCGTGCTGGCCCTTTGCCTGGCACTGCTCGTCAGATCTCGCCGCCGCGGCGTGTCGATCTTCCGCACGATGTACTTTGCCCCCCAGGTTACGTCTATGGTCGTTATCGCGGTCTTGTGGACGGTCCTGTACAACTCGAACGCCAACACGGGTCTCATTAACGCCTTGCTCTCGACCTTCGGCGCAGGCCCGGTCAACTTCCTGGGCGACCCCGACGTCGCGATGAACGCCATCATCTTCATGTCCGCCTGGCAGGGCGCCGGCTACCAGATGATGATCTTCCTCGCCGGCCTGCAGGGCATCCCGGAGGAACAGTATGAGGCGGCTTCCATCGACGGCGCCGGCCGCTGGGCACAGTTCCGCTATGTTACGCTGCCGGGTCTGGCCAATACGACCAAGTACGTCCTCATGATCACGATCATCCAGGCCATGAAGCTGTTCACGCAGCCGTACATCATGACCAAAGGCGGCCCGCAGAATGCGACCCGCACGCTCGTGTACTACATCTACGAAGAAGGCTTCCAGAGCGGCAACTTCGGCTTTGCCTGCGCAATTGCAACGGTCTTCTTTGTGCTCGTTGTCATCATTTCTTTGATTGTCAAGAAATTGACCAGAACGAAGTAAGGAAGGGGGAGAAGACACTATGGATAAAAGCAGAACCGCGAGTATTCGCCGTACTAAGATTGCAAAAAGCACTGCCTTCTATTTAGGCAACATTATCATTGGCGTTATCTTCGTCTCCCCGCTTCTGTGGATGATCGCAGCGTCCTTTAAGCCGGAAAACGATGTTTTCGCCAACATGACGTCCATTTTGACGTTCATCCCCGTGAATTTCACGGCCGGAAACTACGTCGAAGTGTTCCAGCGTCTGAACATCCCGCAGATTTTGGGCAACACGTTCCTGTACATCGGCCTGACGCTCGTCGGCGACTTGATCTTCGGTTCGATGTGCGGCTATGCGCTTGCAAAACTGAAGTTCCGCGGCCGCGGCTTGATCTTGACGATTATCATCGCGCTGTCGAGCATGCCCGTGGAAGCGATTCTCCTGCCGCTGTACATCGAAATGACGCAGCTCGGCTGGGTCAACACGCTGGCAGGCCTCGTGTTCCCGTTCATGATGAACTGCTTCTCGATCTACATGTTCTATTCGAACTTCCTCGATGTGCCGGATGCTTTGCGTGAAGCGGCATCGCTCGATGGCTGCGGCGCGTTCCGCACGTTCATCAGCGTGATCATGCCGATTTCGAAGACGACGTATGCAACGGTCTTCATCCTCGACTTTATCGCTCGGTGGAACGACTTCATGTGGCCGTTCCTCGTCACGACCGGCGCAGACAAGCGCACGGTCCAGCTGGCGGTGCAGTCCTTCTTCGGCACGAACCCGGTCCATTACGGCGCAATCATGGCAGCCCTGACGCTGGCCTCCTTGCCGATGCTGGCCATTTACATCTTTATGCAGAAATATTACGTGCAAGGTATTGCAGCGACGGGCATTAAGGGGTAAAATTAGACAGTACCTGACATTGCCTGTGCTTGCGAACCTTTTTGGACAGCCCTTTTGCAGCGGCCGCCCTGCCCGAAGCTTTTGGCCAGGGCAGGGCGGCCGTTTTCTGCCAAACCGCACCGCTTTCCGGCGCAGCCCGGCAGAGAATGGAATTCCTTGATGTCCCCGCTTCCGGCGCGGGTAAGAATGGAGACGAAGCGTTTTATGAAAATGCAGGACGTTGCACGGGCGGCCCATGTGGGCGTTGGCACCGTGTCCCGTGTTCTGAACAATACCGGCTACGTCTCAGAGGAGACGCGCCGAAAAGTGGAAAAAGCAATCGAAGAATTGCACTATACGCCCAACGAACTAGCCCGCAATCTCTACCACAAGAAGACCCAGACCATTGCCGTGATCGTTCCGGAAATTTCCAACCCGTTTTACGCGTGGGTGGTCGATACGATGGAAAAACGGCTGCGCTGGAAGGGCTACCGCGTGCTGCTGTGCAATACGATCGATGAGCAGACGAACGAGGCGCTGTATTTGCAGATGCTGCAGCGGAATATGGTCGACGGCGTCTTAACGATGACCCATACGCTCGACAATTCGCTGTATGCTTCGCTCAAGGGCCCGGTTGTGTCCATCGATACGCCGCAGTTCTCCGAAGAGATCCCGGTCGTCAGCGCGGACCACGCGCAGGGCGGCTGTGCCGCGGCCGAGCTGCTGTTAAACTCCGGCTGCAAACACATTTTCCAATTCTGCGACAACATCGACGAAGCCTTTCCGTATTTTGCCCGCCACGACGAATTCGCAAAGACCGTCGAGGCTGCCGGTGTCTCGTGCGGAAGGTATTTTGCCAAATGGAACCAGTTCTCGGTGCAGTATTTTCTTTCTGAGGCGAACCAGTTTTTTGACGAACACCCGGAGGCGGACGGCATCTTCGGCACCGACATGTGGGCCGCCGCGTGCCTGCGGGTCGCCCAGGAGCGCGGCCTGCACGTTCCGGAAGACCTCAAGATCGTCTCGTACGACGGCACCTATTTGGCAAAACTCTCGTATCCCCGGCTGACGGTCATCCAGCAGCCGGTCGAACAGATTGTGGAGACGAGCGTTGATTTGCTGGTGCGCAGGATTGAGGGGGAAAAATTCCAAAATCTTCGCATCAATGTTCCTATTCAGGTTATCCGCGGCGCAACAACGCTGTGAATGTCTAAAATTTATTTCAGAAGGATCGAAAGAGGAAACAACTATGAATTTGCTAGAAAAGGCCAGAAAATATGAAGCCCTGCATGGGGCAGAGGTTGCCGCCGAAGAGCGCCCCTTGTTCCATATTTCCGCGCAAGTCGGCTGGCTCAACGACCCGAACGGTTTTTCCTTTTATAAGGGGAAGTACCACCAGTTCTTTCAGTACCATCCGTATTCGAACCATTGGGGCCCGATGCACTGGGGCCATTGTGTCAGCGACGATATGACAAAATGGGAATATCTCCCGGCTGTCCTCGCGCCCGACCAGCCCTATGAGACGGGCTGCTTCTCCGGCAGCGCGCTCACGCTCGACGACGGCCGCCAGCTGTTTATGTATACTTCCCACCTCGACCATGTCTATGAGGACGGTTCCACCGGCGTCACCGAAACGCAGAGCCTCGCGTTCGGCGACGGCCTGAACTACGAAAAGTACGAGGGCAACCCCGTCATCACGGCCGCCGACCTGCCCGAAGGCGCGAGCTCGGCCGATTTCCGTGACCCGAAGATCTGGCGCGAAGAGGACGGCACGTATGCCTGCGTGACGGTCGGCCGGGATTTGGCGACCGACGAAGGCCAGGTCTATCTGTTCCGCTCGCCGGACGCCATCCACTGGACGTATGAGCAGACGCTCGAAAAGAGCGGCATGGTCTACGGCGACATGTGGGAGTGCCCGGACTTCTTCCGCCTCGACGGCAAGGACGTACTGCTCGTCGGCTGCATGAATATGTGCGCGCCGTCGGAGGACTTCCGCCCCGGCAACTGCGTGATCGCCATCATCGGCGAATACGACCGCGCGACGAAGACGTGGAAACACGAAAGCATCCAGGCCCTCGACATGGGCTTTGACTTCTATGCCTCCCAGACGATGGTGGGCCCCGACGGGCGCTGCCTGCTGTCCGGCTGGATGGAATCGGTCGAATCCGGTTCCTGCATCCGCCACGGCGCAAAGTGGCAGTGCATGCTGTCCTATCCGCGTGAGCTGCACGTCAAGGACGGCCGCATCTACCAGCTGCCCGTGCGCGAGATTGAGAAGTATTACCAGAACCCCGTCACGGTCGATGAGCCGGCCTTCTGCGGCACGCAGTCGTATGCGGGCGTTTCCGGCCGTGTGCTCGATTTGACGGCCGAGGTCTCGTTTGAGGACAGCGCATGCAAGACGTTTGCGATGAAATTCGCGGCAGACAGCCGCTTTGAGACGGTCGTCTCCTACGACACCGCCGCGGGCAAGCTGACGGTCAACCGCATGAAGGCGGGCGGCCATCACGACAT
Source organism: uncultured Clostridia bacterium (assembly GCA_944385055.1). Taxonomy (GTDB): domain Bacteria; phylum Bacillota; class Clostridia; order Oscillospirales; family Acutalibacteraceae; genus Caproicibacterium. The sequence goes on from CALWVT010000001.1 coordinate 39,001, forward strand.
CGCCAACCTGCGCACGTTCCCGGTAAAGCTCCACGACGGCAAGCTCAAGTTGCGCCTGCTGCTCGACCGCTTCTCCGGCGAGCTCTTCTTAAACGACGGCGAATACGCGTTCTCGCTGACGCTGTACGAGACGCCGCAGGATGCCCAGGACATCGTCTTTATGGCTGACGCCCCGGTGGCGCTCCATATCGAAAAGCACGACATCGTCATCGATTAAGCCTTCCCTGCATTTGCATTTTCAGATCGGAAAAGGCGGGCCCCAGGTCGGGGGTCCGCCTTTTGTCTATGTTGTAAAAAAGATTTGACAGGATGCTTTGCGCGCCGTATACTGGAACACGAGTGTGAGTGAAAGGAAGGAATCGTTTATGTCGAAAAAATTGCGTGTGGCCTTCTGCGGCCTCGGAAATCGTGGGAAGGATACGTATGCGCCGACGGTCAAGCTGTTCCCGGACCGTATGGAGATCGCCGCCATTGCGGACATCGACCCCGCGAAGGTCAAAGACGTCGCCGAAACGTACGGCGTGCCGGCGGACCGCTGCTTTGCGAGTGCCGAGGAGCTCCTCGCGCAGGACAAACTCGCCGACGCCGTGTTCATCACGACGCAGGACCGCCAGCACGTCCGCCAGGCCGTCGCCGCAATGGAAAAAGGCTACGATGTCCTGATGGAAAAGCCGATTTCGCCCGTCGCCGCGGAATGCCGCGAGATCGTGCGCGTCGCGAAAGAGACGGGCCGCCACGTCGTCGTCTGCCATGTGCTGCGCTATACGCCGTACTTTATGAAGCTCAAGGAGCTGTTGGATGCCGGTACGATCGGCGACGTCGTGTCCATCCAGGCGATTGAAAATGTCTGCTACTGGCACCAGTGCCATTCGTTTGTGCGCGGCAATTGGCGCAATTCCGACGAAACGAGCCCGATGATCCTACAGAAATGCTGCCATGACTTAGACCTTTACCCGTGGCTTGCGAATAAGACGTGCAAGGCGGTTTCCTCGTTTGGCGGCACGTATCTGTTTAAACCCGAAAACGCGCCCGAAGGGGCCGCCCTGCGCTGCTTAGACGGCTGCAAAGTCAAGGAGACCTGCCCGTTCGATGCCGAGAAAATCTACCTTGAAAACGAGGAAACCGGCATCTTAAAGGGCAACGACGAGTGGCCCTGCGAGGTCCTCGCGCTGCACCCGACGCCCGAAAGCATCCGCGAGGCAATCCAGACCGGCCCGTACGGCCGCTGTGTGTTCCACTGCGACAACAACGTCGTCGACCACCAGGTCGTGAATCTGGAGATGACCGACGGCACGACGATGCAACTGACCATGTGCGCGTTCACCGCCCAGGGCGGCCGCTACGCGAAATTCATGGGAACAAACGGAGACATCGTCGCGGATATGCACCGGAATATCATCGATATCGGCGTATTCGGCAAGCCGCGCGAGCAGATTGACGTCTCGAAGCTCGCCGAGGATTTCTCCGGCCATGCCGGCGGCGACAACCAGCTTGTGCGCGAGTTCTTGGACCTCGAGCTCGATGGCAAGGTGGCGTCGAATATCACGTCGCTCGAGCGCTCGATGGAAAGCCATTACATCGCGTTTGCCGCGGAACGCTCGCGCGTAGAAGGCGGCCGCCTCGTCCAGATCGAAGAGATCCAGAAGGATTTCTAAGCGCCGCTTTCCCGGCAATCCTTCTTTTATTCTTTTTCTTTTATTCAAATCAAACGGCCCTTTCCCTTGTCAAAACCAGGGGAGAGGGCCGTTTTTGCGCAAAAACAAAGGTGCGCCCTGCAACGCCACACGTCTGCGGACACACCCCATACCTAGGAAAAGAAAAAAGAAAAGAAAAAACCTGTGGCGTAACCGTTACACCACAGGTTGGCGGAGAAGAAGGGATTTGAACCCTTGCGCCGGTTTCCCGACCTACTCCCTTAGCAGGGGAGCCCCTTCACCACTTGGGTACTTCTCCAAGAGAGCTTATGCGACGGCCGGAAAGATGGCGGAGAGGAAGAGATTCGAACTCTTGGTCCCTCGCGGGATCACTGGTTTTCAAGACCAGCTCCATAAACCACTCGGACACCTCTCCAAAAACAGCCGGCCTGCGTCGGCCTCCGGGGAGGAAACCCGGTTCGTACGCTCGTCTAAGCACAAGCAATAGTTTACCACAAAGGCGGGGGCCTGTCAAGGCTTTTTTGAAAATTCCGGCTGCTTTTTGCGTGCGGGCGGCGTTTAACAGATGCGCGGCAGCTGTGCGCCGGAAAGTTTCCCCAAAAGGCGGCTGCCGCCGGCGGCCGTGCGCAGCACGACATGGCCCGGGTGGCTTTGGGTCACGCGGCCGATGCACACGGCCCCCTCGCCGCCGGGCGTCCGGCGCATCGCCTGCAGCACGGCCTCGGCGGTTTCGGGCGCCGTCACGGCGAGCATGCGTCCCTCGCACGCGCTGTACAGCGGGTCAAGCCCCAACAGCGCGCACGCGGCCTCCACCTGCGGGTCCACGGGAATTGCCGTCTCGTCGAGTTCGATCGACAGGGCGGAATGCTCCACGAATTCCGAAAGCGTTGTCGCCACGCCGCCGCGCGTCGGATCGCGCAGCACGCGCACGCCGCCCGCATCCAGCGCCGCCGCGGACAGCTCCTGCAGCGGCTGGCAGTCGGAGGAAAGCGAGCCCGCAAACGGGATCTCCCCGCGCGCGAACAGCACCGCCGCGCCGTGGCAGCCCACGCTGCCGCTGACGAGCACCGCATCCCCCGGCCGGATGGCGTCCTTCGAAAGGCCCGGCGCCCGCAGCACGCCGATGCCGGCCGTGTTTAAATAGATGCCGTCGCCGTGGCCGCGCTCGACGACCTTCGTGTCGCCCGTCACGACCTGGACGCCGACCGCCTTTGCCGTCCTCGCGATCGACGCGACGATTTCCCGGAAATCCTCCATGCAAAACCCCTCTTCGAGGATGCACGAAAGGCTCAGATACAGCGGCTTGCCGCCCGCCATGCACACGTCGTTGACCGTGCCGCACACGGCGAGCTTCCCGATGTCCCCGCCGGGAAATTTCCACGGCGTCACCACAAAGCTGTCCGTCGAAAAGACCAAAGCGCTTTCCGGTTTCGGCAGCACAGCCCCGTCGCCCAGCACTTCGAGCGCCGGGTTGCGAAACGCCGGCACCAAAATCTCCTCAATCAGCTGCGCCGTGCGCAGGCCGCCGCTGCCGTAGTCGAGCGTAATGATTTCGTCCATAGCGGACGCCTCCTTTTTCTATCGTAAACTGCAAAGGGGAAATCCCCCGTTAACCCGCGCGGTAACGCCACGCCGCCGCGCACGCGCCTTCGCTTGAGACCATGCACGGCCCCACGGGGTCGGCGGGTGTGCAGGCCTTTCCAAACAGCGGGCAGTCTTCCGGCGCCGCGGCGCCGCGGATCACGTGGCTGCACCGGCACCCGGGCGGGTCGGCCGCCGGGGCAGGGGAGAAGCCGAATTTTTTCGCGGCGTCATATGCGGCGTACGCCTCGCGGATCGCAAAGCCGCCCCCCGCAATTTCCCCTAGGCCGCGCCACGTGCTGGTGCACGGCGTCAGCACCGCGTCCATCATGGCCTTCGCGGCCGGGTTTCCCGCGTCCCGCACGACGCGCGTGTAGGTGTTCGAGAGCGCGGGGCGCTTTTCGGCGCACTGCTCGACCAGAAGCGAAATCGAATACACGAGGTCGCCGGGCGTAAAGCCGCTCACGACCGCCGGCAGGCCGTATTCTTCCGGCAGGAACCGGAAGGCCTCCGCCCCGAGAATCGCCGCCACATGCCCCGGGCATAAAAAGCCGTCCACGGCAAAGTCCGGCGACGCAATCAGCGCGCGCAGGGCCGGTTCCGTGCGCTTTAACAGGCACAAAACCGAGAAATTTGGAACCTTCTTTTCGGCCGCCTCCAAAATGCACGCGGCCGTGCCCGGCGCGGTCGTCTCAAAGCCGACGCCCAAAAACACCACTTCACACTGCGGCGTCTTCTGCGCGAGCGCCAGCGCGTCCATCGGCGAGTACACAACCGCCACCTTCGCGCCGAGCGCGCGCTGCCGCAAAAGCGATGTTCCGCGCTTCGAACCCGGCACGCGCAACAGGTCCCCATAGCTTGCAAGCAGCACATGCGGCCGCTCGCTGAGCGCGAACACGGCGTCCAAATCGCCCGACGGCGTCACGCACACCGGGCACCCCGGCCCCGACAGCAGCCGGACCGTTTTGGGCAGCAGGCTCTTTAATCCCGCCTTCGCAATCGCCATTGTGTGTGTGCCGCAAACCTCCATCAGCCGCATCGGCCCGGTCCGTTCGGACAGCGCCGCGATGTGCGCCAACAGTTTCTCAATCCCTTCCGGGTGCTGGAACGGTTCCTCAAACGGCATGAATGGCCTCCTCAATGCAGGAAAGGTCAAATTTCGCCTGCTCCTCGGTCATTTTCTGAATGGCAAATCCCGCGTGTACCATCACGTAGTCGCCAATCTGTAAATCGGGCAGGAAATCGACGCGGACCTTTTGTGTGAGGCCCGCCGCCTCGCCCACGGCGGTTTTGCCGTCGATGGAGCGGATTTTTAACGGGATGGCAAGGCACATGTTGAACATTCCTCCTTTTTCGCCGCGATTGCGAGCTGGCCCAGGCAGATGCCCTCGTCGCCCGTCGAAACGCGGTGGTGGCAAAAGACCGAAAACCCCGCTGCTTTGAGCATCCGCGGCAGTTTGGTCAGAAGATATTGATTGAAAAAGACGCCGCCGGAAAGCACCACCGGCGCCTTCTCGGGGTTGAGCGCTTCACACTGCGAAAGCGCCATTTCGCACATCGCGTCGTGAAACCCCTTCGCGATCGCGGCGGCCGGGACGCCGTCTGCGAGGTCCTCCGAGAGCTTGCGGATCATCGGCCGCGGGTCAAAGCGCCGCACGCCGTTTTCCTCGTAAAACGCGACAGGATAGCGCCGCCCGGCCACCTCGGCGCGCAGCATCGACTCGAGCAGCACCGGGGCTTCGCCGTCATACGCCGCGCAGGGCGTCCCCGAAAGCAGCGCGTACACGCCGTCGAACAGCCGCCCGGCACTGCTGGCTTCCACGCATGAAAGGTTCTTTTCGACCATCGCGCACAGCGGTTTGCGCAGCGCGTCCTTGACCGGCGCGCGCGTGTCCGGCAGGCCCGCGTCGCGCAGCAGCGACAGCGCAATCCGACCGATTTCCCGGATGGCCGCCTCGCCGCCGGGGAGGCGGACCGGCCGCATCGAGCCGACGCGCGTGTAGTGCGTAAAATCGCCTTTGAAAAATTCGCACCCCCACACCGTGCCGTCCGCACCCAAGCCCGTGCCGTCCCAAAGGATGCCGAACGCCGGGCCCTCTAGGCCATTGTCCGCCATGCACGCAGCCATGTGCGCCCAGTGGTGCTGGATCCGGTAAAGGGGCAGCCGCGCCTGCTTTGCGCGCGATTCGGCCTCCCGCGTCGAAAGGTAATCCGGGTGCAGGTCGCACGCGGCCGCACGCGGCCGGGCCGCGAAGAGCCGTTCGAAGGTTTCCATCGCGGTGCGGTAATGCGAGAGCGTCGCCGCGTTTTTCAGGTCGCCGATGTGCGGGCTTAAAAAGGCGCGCGTGCCCTTTCCCAGCGCAAACGACGCCTTTTCCTCCGCGCCAAACGCAAAAATCCCCTCCGCGTTCTGCGAAAGGTCCAGCGGCTGCGGCACCCATCCGCGGCTGCGGCGCACAAAGTACGGCGCCCCGCCGTTTCGCGCAAAGACGACGGAATCGTCGCAGCGGTTGTAAATTTCCCGGTTATGCAGCAAAAACCCATCCGCAATGCCCGAAAGCGCGTCGAATGCGTCCGCGTTGTCGAGCAGCACCGGTTCGCCGGGACGGTTCGCACTCGTGAGCACGACGGCGTCCGGCCCGCCGAACACGCCGTCCAGCAGCAGCATGTGCAAAGGGGAATAGGGCAGGAAAAGCCCGAGCCGCGTATTCCCGCTTAAAGCCGGAAACGCTTCCGGCACCTTTTTTTCGAGTAAAACCACCGGCCGGCGCGGGCTCTCGAGGAGGGCGGCCTCCGCCTGTGAGATGCGGCAGAACCGCCGCGCGGCCGTTATGTCGCGGCACAGCACGGCCAGCGGCTTTGCCGGCCGCCGCTTGCGCGCGCGCAGGCGCAAAACGGCCGCCTCGTCCTCGGCCTTGCACGCCAAGTGGATGCCGCCGACGCCTTTGACGGCGAGGATTTCCCCTCTCGCGAGCGCCGTTTGTGCGGCGCGAAAGGCATCGTCGCCCGTGGCCGCCGCACGCCTGTCCGCGCTGTAAAACGTGACCTGCGGCCCGCAGGCGGGGCAGCAGTTCGTCTCGAAGCGGCAGCGGCGGTCGCTTTCGTCAAAGTATTCCCGCGCGCAGTCTTTGCACATCGGAAACGGCAGCATCGCGGTCTGTACGCGGTCATACGGCAGCGCCCGCAAAATCGTATAGCGCGGCCCGCAGTCCGTACAGTTTAAAAACGGGTAGCGGTACCGCCGGTTCTGCGGGTCGGAAAGCTCTTCCAAACAGTGCCCGCACGGCGCCGTGTCCGGTGCGACCAGCGTAAAGCCCGCGCCCGCCTGGCTTTCCAGGATCGTAAACGCCGTTTCCCCGGGCCCTTCGCCCGCGTCCTGCACGGAAACCTGTTCCACCACGGCCAAAGGCGGCGGCGATTCCCGAAGGACCTTTAAAAACGACGACAACGCCGCTCGGTCCCCTTCGAGCAGAAGCTCCACGCCCTTCGACGTGTTGCGCGCCCAGCCCGTCAGCGCAAAGCGCGCCGTCTGCCGCAGCAGGAACGGCCGGAACCCGACCCCCTGCACGACCCCGCGCACGTATACCCGCACGCGCTGTTTCACGCGAGCGCCTCCCGGATGCGCGCCGACAGATGCGCCACGAGCGCTTCCATGCCGTCGCCGGTCTTCGTCGAGACGCAGAACAGCGGCCCTTCCGGGTTTACGGCGCGGTAGTCTGCCGCGACCCGTTCCTTGTCAAACGAGAAGTACGGCAGCACGTCGCACTTCGTCACGACCAGGCAGTCCGTGTCCGTGAACATCAAAGGGTATTTTGCCACCTTGTCGTCGCCTTCCGGCACGCTCAAAAGCGTTAAACGGAAGTTTTCCCCGATGTCAAATTCCGCCGGGCACACGAGGTTCCCGACATTTTCGACGAACAGCACGTCGAGCGCGTCCAGGTCAAACGCCGGCAGCAGGTTCTGGATGCTCATCGCTTCGATATGGCACGCGCCGTCGGTGTCGAGCTGTGCGGCCGGAATCTCCAGCGCGGCGATTTTTTCCGCGTCGATCTGCCCGGCAATGTCCCCCTCGATTACGCCGATCGAGAACGTCCCGCGCAGCCGCGCAATCAGCGCCGTCAACAGGCTCGTCTTCCCGGCCCCGGGGCTTCCCATCACGTTTACAAGGCACACGCGCTTTTCCCGCAGCACCGCCCGGACCTTTTCCGAAACGTCTTCGTTCCATTCCATCACCTGGTGCATGACTTTAATTTCCAACTGTCATTCGACCTCCAAACTTTCTACGGTGCACTCGCGCCCGGACAGCCGCTGCAAATGCACGCTGCCGCAGTAGGGGCACGCGATGCGGCGGTGCGTAATTTCCCCGTCTTTCCCGCAGTCGCGGCAGTGCACCCGCATCGGCGCTTCCCGCGATTCAATCTTCGCCCCTTCCGCGCACGTCCCTTTCGCCAAAACGTCCCAGTACATCTGTACGCATTCGGGAATGACCCCCGAAAAAGGGCCGACCAGCAGCCGCACCGCCTTGACGCGCCGGGCTTTCTGCCCCTTTACCGCGTCCAGAACGATTTTCAGAATGTTCTGCGTGATTGTCAGCTCGTGCACGCCTGCCGCCTCCTTTTGCCCCGCGGGGCTTTTTTTATTCTGTCTTTAAGATTATAACATACTTCCGCAAAAATGGACAGTCTTCACGACTCCTACTTTCTGGAAATTAAAGCCCTTTAAAAAGGGCTAAATTCAAATATTTTCAAGTTAGAAACGGGAAAAGAAGGTCGTTTTCATTCTTGCGCATCGCCCGGAATAGGTCTATAATAAATGGGGTTAGAGTTTTTGCGCAAGGACACGCGAAATTTGGCGCGTATTGTATCTCTATTTTACGAAACCTTCCGTTTGCACACGCAGACGCCGCCTTTCGGCAGCGCGAAGGGCAGAATGCGTGGAATGGAATAAAAATGGATTTTTTGTAAGTCGGAGCACGCCTGCGCGTCCCAAGCGGCCGTGTGCCGGGCTGTTCAGAAAGGAAAAACAGTGCGATGGGCTTTCCGAACAGCCTTTGCAAAAACACACTTCCCGCGTCCGTCCGGTTTTCCAAACGGGCGCGGGCAATCGGTTCGTCTGAGAAATCTTATTATCGGCAAGGAGAATGAAACATGGGAATTCTTCCAATTCTGATCGTCTGGCCCATGATCCTGGCGATCATCCTTCCCTTCCTCAAAGCGCGCCGCGCACGGGGGATCCTGGCTTATATCGGGGCCGGGAGCCTGATGGTGCTGGCGGTGGTTTTCCTTTTGGGCTGGCTCTTTAACGGCGGCCAGACCCAAGCGCTTTATGTGGAGACGGAGGCCATTGACCACCTGATGACCGTCGGGGAGCTGTTCTTGATGGTCCTGATCGTCGTGCTGAGCATCCGCCACCGGAAATATCCGGTCATCCTGCTCTCCGTCGGGCAGACGCTGCTGTTATTGTGGACGGAGTTCACGATGCCCGTCGAGGGCGGGGCGCATATGCTCGTCGATGGGCTGTCGATGCTCATGTGCGCGATCGTCGCCATCATCGGCGGCTTCATCTGCATCTACGCGGTCGGCTACATGAAAACGTATCACGAACACCACAAGGAATATAAGGACCGCTCGGGCTTTTTCTTCTCGATGCTCTTTTTGTTCCTGGGCGCCATGATGGGCCTGGTGTTCTCGCAGAACCTCGTCTGGCTTTACTTTTTCTGGGAAATTACGAGCGTCGTCTCGTTTTTGCTCATCGGCTACACGCGCACCGAGGAGGCCGTGCACAACAGCTTCCGCGCGCTGTGGATGAATCTTCTGGGCGGCTTTGGCTTTGCCATCGCCATTCCGCTGGTGTCGAGCACGCTGCACTCGCTCCAGCTTGCGGACGTCGTCGCTTCCGGCTCGGTGCTTCCCATCGCACTGCTGGCATTTGCGGGCCTGACGAAGTCGGCGCAGCTGCCGTTTTCCTCGTGGCTTTTGGGCGCAATGGTCGCGCCGACCCCCTCGAGCGCGCTTTTGCACAGCGCCACGATGGTCAAGGCCGGCGTCTATCTGCTCATCCGCCTGTCGCCCGGGATGCATGACACGATGGCCGGCATCCTCGTCTCGCTGATCGGCGGCTTTACGTTCATCGCGGCCAGCATGATGGCCATCGCGCAGACGGACGCAAAGAAAGTCCTCGCGTTCTCGACCGTCTCGAACTTAGGCCTCATCGTCGCCTGCGCCGGCATCGGCGTGGAGGAAACGATCTGGGCGGCGGTCTTGCTGATGATTTTCCACGCCATCAGCAAGTCGATGCTGTTCCAGGCCGTCGGCGCCGTCGAAAACAGCATCGGTTCGCGCAACATCGAGCGCATGCACGGCTTGATTCTGCGCCTGCCGAAATTGACGTACATCATGGGCATCGGCATCGCGGGCATGTATTTGGCGCCGTTCGGCATGCTGATTTCCAAGTGGGTCGCGCTGCGCTCGTTCGTCGATGCGGACAATGTGCTCTTGGTGCTGTTTCTCGCCTTCGGCAGCGCGACGACGATGCTCTATTGGACGAAGTGGCTGACGAAAATCATTTCGCAGCATAAGCCAAAGGAAATCGAAAAGGACGTCACGCTGCGCGACCAGTACCTCTCGATGGGCGTCCACGCCGTGCTGATGCTTTTGTTGTGCTTCTTGTTCCCAATCGTTGCCCGCTACGCCGTCGACCCCATCATCAACGAGATCTTCGGCAACGTCGAGGAAGTCCTTTCGATGAACGAATTGACCACGATGGCGATTATGCTCGTCAGCGTCCTTCTGATTCCGGCAATCATGTTCCTCGTCACGCGCTCGGCAAAGCGCAGCTATGTGCCGATCTATATGAGCGGCGCGAATATGGGCGACAATACGTATTTCGTCAACAGCTACGGCGAGCCGGAGCATCTGTACCTGACGAACTGGTATCTGCGCTTTCAGTTTGGCATGCGCAAGCTCATGCGTCCGTGTGAGATGATTGCCATGGCCGCAATCGTCATCTTTATCTGTGTGATTATTGGAGGTGCGGTGGCATGATACAAGTGATTTCCGTAATTGCATACCTTGTGGGGGCACCTCTTCTGGGCGGCTTTCTGGACGGCTGCGACCGCACGGTTTCCGCGCGGATGCAGGGGCGCCAGGGCCCGCCGCTTCTGCAGCCGTTTTATGACCTGTCGAAACTGTTCCATAAACAGATCCTCGCGGTCAACAGCCTCCAGCTTCTGTTAAACCTGTGCTACCTCGTGCTGCTCGCCATCGCGGGCGCGATGCTGTTTGCGGGCGCCGATATCCTGATGTGCCTGTTCATCCTCTCGACCGCGGACATGTTCCTAATCGTCGCGGCCGCGAGCGATTCCTCGCCGTATTCCTCCATCGGCGCAAACCGCGAGATGATCCAGGTCATGGCCTGCGAGCCGCTGACCCTTTTGATGGCCGTCGGCTTTTATCTGACGACGGGCTCCTTCCAGGTTAAGGACATCATCGCCCAGCCCGTCAGCGCCGTCGTCATGATGCCCGGCCTTCTGTTCGGCTTCTTTGTCATCATGGCGGTCAAACTGCGCAAGTCCCCGTTCGACTGCGCGACGAGCCACCATGCGCACCAGGAGATCGTCAAGGGCCTGACGACCGAAATGTCCGGCCCGACGTTCGCCATCATGAACATCGCCGAATACTACGAGATCATCCTGATGCTCGGCATCGTCGCGATCTTCTTTATCAACGCGACGTGGTGGAGCTGGATTGTCGCGCTCGTGCTGTGCGCCGTCGCGTTCTTCCTCGAGACGCTGTGGGATAACATTTCCGCGCGCCTGAAGTGGATGACCCTGTTCAAAGGATGCTGGATCGTCACGCTGCTCGCGGGCGGCATCAACATCCTCGTCCTGATGCTGATTCGATAAGGAGGCGTAAAAATGGCAAAGTTAGCAAAATCCCCGTGGCTGCTCCACTACGACGGCAGCAGCTGCAACGGGTGCGATATCGAAGTGCTTGCCTGTACGACGCCGGTCTATGACATCGAGCGGTTCGGCATCTACAACACGGGCGACCCGTTCCAGGCAGACATCCTTCTGATTACAGGCGGCATCAATAGCCAGAGCGAGTCGGTCGTCAAGCAGATTTACAGCCAGATGCCGGAGCCGAAAGTCGTCGTGGCCGTGGGCATCTGTGCGTGCACGGGCGGCGTCTTTAAGGAGTGCTACAACATCAAAGGCGGCGTCGATACGGTCATCCCCGTCGACGTCTACGTCCCCGGCTGTGCGGCGCGCCCGCAGGCCATCATCGACGGCGTCGTCCAGGCGCTTGAGATCCTGCAGAAAAAGCGCGACGATTTCGAACAGAAGAAAAAGGCCGGCGCTTAAAAAAGGGGGAGAGCACAACATGGAGTGTAAAAACGAAATCCGCCCGATTGACCTGGAGCAGTTTTTGCCGGAAGTGATCCGCTTCCGCCAGAGCGGCTGGCGCATGGGGCAGATCTGTGCCGTGCGCACGCCGGGCGGTTATGAATTGAGCTATACGTTCGTAAAAGATTACGATATCTGCACGCTGCGGCTCTCGATCGGCGAGGAGACGGTCGTCTCGAGCATCACGCCGATCTATCCGTGTGCATTTATCCAGGAAAATGAGATGGCGGAGCTGTTCGGCGTGCGCGTCGAGAACCTTTCGCACGATTACCATCACCGGCTCTATCGCATCGAGCGCGATACGCCGTTTAAGGAGAAGGGGTGAGTTTATGGCAGAGAGAAGTGTCATTCCGTTCGGTCCCCAGCACCCCGTCCTGCCGGAACCGGTGCATCTGGACCTGGTGTGCGAGGACGAAACGGTTGTAGAAGCGGTGCCGAGCATTGGCTTTGTCCACCGCGGTTTGGAAAAGCTCGTCGAGCAGAAGGACTTTAAGCAGTACGTCTACATCGCCGAGCGCGTCTGCGGCATTTGCAGCTTTGGCCACGGCATGGGCTACTGCCAGGCCGTCGAACATGTGATGAACATCGAGGTGCCGCCGCGCGCCAATTACCTGCGCACGATCTGGATGGAGATGAGCCGCGTGCACAGCCACCTTTTGTGGCTCGGCCTTTTGGCCGACGCGCTTGGGTTTGAGAGCCTGTTCATGCAGTCGTGGCGCCTGCGCGAGAAGATCCTCGACCAGTTCGATGAGATGACCGGCGGCCGCGTGATTTTTTCCGTCAACTGCATCGGCGGCGTGTTGAAGGATCTAAGCGACGAGCAGCTCAAAACGCTTTTAAAGGTGATCGACGAAATCGAAGCGGAGTTAAAGCCAATCTTGCGCACCTTCCTGCAGGATTACACGGTCGCGTCGCGCCTGCGGGGCTTAGGCGTCCTTTCTCCCGACGATGCGATCGCGCAGGGCGCCGTCGGCCCGATGCTGCGTGCGTCTGGCGTCTCGTACGACGCGCGCATGACCGGCTACGCGGCGTACGGCGACCTCGAGATGGAACCCATCATTTCGAAGGACGGCGATTCCTACGCGCGCTGCGAGGTGCGCTTGAAGGAACTCCTTCAGTCGTTTGACCTGATCCGCCAGGCCGTCGCGAAGATCCCCGCCGGCCCGATTGCGGTGCCCGTCAAGGGCAACCCGAACGGCGAGTATTTCAACCGCATCGAGCAGCCGCGCGGGGAGGCGTTCTATTACGTCAAGGGCAACGGCACGAAGTTTTTGGACCGTTTCCGCCTGCGCACGCCGACGACGAGCAACATCCCGCCGATGGTCTCGATGCTCAAGGGCTGCCAGCTGGCCGACGTCCCGCTTTTGATCCTGACGATCGACCCCTGCATCAGCTGTACGGAAAGGTGAGGTGGAGAAAAGCATGTCGAAATCGAAACTGTTCCCGTTCATGCCGACGGCGTTGAAAAACCTGTTCTCAAAGCCCGCCACAACGGCCTATCCGTTCGAGCCCGCGACCTATCCCGAGCGGATGCGCGGCCATGTGGAGATCGAGATTGAGAAATGCATCAGCTGCGGCCTGTGCGCGCGTTCCTGCCCGCCGACGGCCTTGACCGTTGACCGCGCCGCCGGCACGTGGACGATCAACCGCTTTGACTGCGTCCAGTGCGGCAGCTGCGTCAACGTCTGCCCGAAAAAGTGCCTGCACATCGTGCCCGGCTACGCGACGCCCGGCCCGCAGAAGAAGTCGGAAACCTTCACGCGCCCGACGCCGCCGTCGAAGGCGGACGGCAAGGTCGGCCTGCAGACCGGCGGCCATCCGGTCAACGACCACGACAAGTGCGTCTACTGCACGCTGTGCGCGAGAAAGTGCCCGCAGGGGGCCATTACGGTCGACCGCGCGGCCAAAACGTGGACGCTCGATAAGGAAGCGTGCGTCAGCTGCGGGCTGTGCGCCTCTTCGTGCCCGAAGAAGTGCCTGACGATGAAGGAAGACTAAAACGACCCTCCGCAAATCGTCCACAGCGGCGAATCTGCGCATATTAAAAAGGAAAGGGAGGCGGCCTTGCCTCCCTTTTTTGCGCCGGAAGATACAAAACAAAGGGCCGGTGCGGCGCTTGCAAACGCGCGGGCGGTCTGGTATAATAAAACGCGGCATCCGAAAAAGGAACTTAGCAAAAGCGGCTGTTTCGGATACGCAGGAAGAATCGTTTGCTTCCGCCTACCCTGTTGGCGCAGGGTAGGCGTTTTTTATCGACCGTTTCTTTTTTAAATAAATTAATAAAAGAAAGAAAACGGGAAACGTTTCAATCCCGATCGAGGAAAGGAGCCCTTTATGGACCGCACGTTTTCGCCCAGCGAATTTGCCGAGCGCAGTTTCTTTAAAAAATACCGCAAAGCACTGTGGATTCCGTTCATCGCGGCGCTCAAAACGTACCGCCTGATTGAGGCCGGGGACCGCATCGCCGTGTGCGTTTCCGGCGGCAAGGATTCAATGCTTCTGGCGCTTCTGCTGCGCGCCTTGCAAAAGCACAGCGACGTGCCGTTCTCCCTTCGTTACCTCGCGATGGACCCCGGCTACGCACCCGAAAACCGGAAAAAACTCGAGGAAAACGCCGCGCACCTCGAGGTGCCGCTCGAGATTTTTGAGACGAATATCTTCACCGTCACCGGCCGCACCGAGAAAAACCCGTGCTATCTGTGCGCGCGCATGCGCCGCGGTTTCCTTTACCGCCATGCGCAGGACCTCGGCTGCAATAAAATCGCGCTCGGCCACCACATGGACGACGCCGTCGAAACGGTGCTGCTGAGTATGTTCTATTCCTCCCAGCTGCAGGGCATGCCCCCCAAGCTCAAAAGCCGCCATTTCCCGGGCATGGAGCTGATTCGTCCGCTGTACTGCATCCGCGAGGACGCCATCCGCGCGTGGGCACGCTACAACGGCCTGACATTCCTCAACTGCGCCTGCGCCATGGAGCAGCGGGCCGATGCGTCCTCAAAGCGCCAGGAAATCAAACGCCTGCTTTCCGAACTCTCGAAGCAGAACCCGCAGATTGTCGAGAATATTTTCCGCAGTACGCACGCGGCCAATCTCAATACGCTGCCCGGCTGGAAGCAGGACGGCGTCCTCCATTCGTTCCTCGAGCTGTTCGACAACGCGCTTCCGACCGAATAATCCCCGCGTCTCCGATCTTCGCGCGCCCTCTGTGAAGGTTCTGTGAAAAATCCTCCCCGGCTCTTGACAACCGGGCCGAAAATGCGTACAATACTGATTGTAACCATTTCGTAACCCTTTTGTGACCGTTTTGAGAAATGTGTTGCAAAAGTCCGGCGTTCCGGGCCGGGGCCGCGCAAAGCCCCGCGCCCGCAGAAAGGCTGTTAAATCCGGAAGAAAGAAGGACGTTGCATGAAGTCACAGTTCCGAGCCCGTCTGTTGGCGGTCCTGCTCACCGCTGCGTTTGTCACGGTACCGATGACGATGCAGCTGCACGCGGAAGACGTGGATACGCTCAAGCAGCAGCAGGCGCAGTATGCGCAGCAACAGGCAGAGAACAATGAAAAGCTCGAAGACCTGCGCGAACAGAAAAGCGAGCAGGCGGCGTACATCTCGTCGCTGCAGTCGCAGCTTTCGCAGTATGAAACGCAGATCAACGACTATAATAATCAGATTTTAGATTTAAATCTGCAGATTACGCAGGCGGAAAATCAGATTGACGAGCTGCAGACGCAGATCGACGCCGACAACGAGAAACTCAAACAGCGCCTGCGCGCGCTGTACATGGCCGGTGAAGCCTCGAACCTCGAGGTCCTGCTCTCCGCGGACAACCTCGTCGACCTCGCCGATAAGACCGAGGCCCTGCGCATGGTCACCCAGCACGACACCGCGCTGATTGACCGCGTCAAGGGCGAGCAGGCCGATTTGCAGAGCCAGAAAGACAAGATTGTCGAGAACCGCGAGAAGGTTGAGCAGGCCAAGGAAGCCCTTGACGCGAAGGAAGCCGAACTCGAGCCCCAGCTCGAAGAGGCACAGGCCTTCTTGCAGCAGGTCACCCAGCAGGAGACGGACCTGCAGTCCGAAAACGCCTCCATCGACGTCGAGATTGCGAAGACCGCCGCCGCGCTGAGCGAATGGCAGTCTAAACAGGAACAGCAGGCCGCCGCGCAGGAGACCGGCTCCGCTTCGACGGGGTCCTCCGGCGAGAGCAGCTCGCAGCAGAGCCCGTCCGGGGAGAATTCCTCTCAGGAAAGCGGCTCCTCCCAGGGCGGCAGCAGTGCGGGCCATTCGTCGAACGGCGGCTCTTCGAGCCATTCCTCGAACAGCAGCACCCCGTCGGGCGGCTCTTCGAACAGCTTTGCTTCCGTCATCTCCCGTGCGGAACAGTACCTCGGCGTGCCGTATGTGTTCGGCGGCATGAGCCCGTCCGGCTTTGACTGCAGCGGCTTCGTCTGCTACGTGCTGGGCATCGGCCGCTCCACGGCGCAGGGCCTTTACAACGCCTGCACGCCGATTTCCGTCTCGCAGGCACAGCCCGGCGATCTCGTGTTCTTTACGGGTACATACAATTCCGGCACAACGGTCACGCACGTCGGCATCTACGCCGGCAGCGGCATGATGATCCATGCGGGCGGCACGCAGGTGCAGTATTCGAGTATCAATACGAGCTATTACCAGCAGCACTTCTATTCGTTCGGCCGTCTGTAAAGAAAAATAAAAAAGGGCAGCCTCCTTTTTCGAGAAGGGGCCGCCCTTTTTTCGTGCACGGTTTTCAAAATCAAAAGCGGCGCTTCCCTTTTCCATACATCCAAAGGAAGCGCCGCCCTCTTTTATGCAGTTTCTGTTGGTTTTGCGCCGTCATGCGCATAAGAAACGGGAGGCAATGCCTCCCGCCGTGCAGATCTTAGAGCGGCTGCACGTTCGCAGCACGGAACTTGCTGCTGTTTTTCGGATCCGGCTCGATGTCATAGGTAACTTTCTGGCCTTCCTGCAGCGTCTTGAAGCCTTCGCCCAGAATGCTGGAGAAGTGCACGAACACGTCGCCGCTGCCGTCATCGTTGGAGATGAAGCCGTAGCCCTTTGCCTCATTGAACCATTTCACCGTACCGTTGTTTGCACCCATTCTCAGGTACCTCCTTGAAAGAACAGAACGAGACGCTCTGCGTTTTCTGTATTGTGCACTATAAAAAATACATGGATTCGTAAATCAAAGACGAACTTTGATCTACAAATCCATGTGAATCAAATCGTGCTCTCAATACTAACCGTATTATACCATCCCGCCGAACGTTTGTAAAGCCCTTTTCTGAAAGAAATAGGAAATTTACTTCTGAAAATTGCCAGACAAAATTTTTTGAAAATCCCCTTGACACGACATTCGGTTTGTGGTATTATAATGAAGTCGCCGGGAAACACGGCGGACAACCGAATCGCGAGAGTGGCGGAATTGGCAGACGCGCATGGTTCAGGTCCATGTGAAAGCAATTTCATGAGGGTTCAAGTCCCTCCCCTCGCACCAAAAAGAGCGCCCATCCGGAAGAAGCCGGATGGGCGTTTTGTTTTGCTTTCTTTTGCAAACGGGGCAGGGGAGGGTCTTCCCGCGCGTTTACGGGCCTTGACAGACGTGCCGGTGCGGTGGTATGCTACAAACGCGGCGTCTGCCCTCAGAAGGGGCGTTCCCGGCGCCGCAAAGAAAATTGAGGTGACAGTATGATTCGATTTGAATGCGATTACGGCGAAGGCGCGCATCCGTCTATTTTGCAGCGCCTGCAGGAAACCAACTTGGAGCAGACGCCCGGCTATGGCGAAGATGTCTACTGCGCGAAGGCGCGCGAGACGATCAAGAAACTGTGCGGCACCCCGAAGGCGGACGTGCAGTTCCTGGTCGGCGGCACGCAGGCGAATTTGACCGTCATTTCCGCCGCGCTGCGCCCGCATCAGGGCGTGGTGGCCGCGCAGAGCGCCCACATCAACGTCCATGAGACGGGTTCCATTGAGGCGTGCGGCCACAAAGTGCTGGCGCTGCCCGCGAAGGACGGCAAAATCGCCGCCGGGCAGATCGCCGCGCTGTGTGAGGCCCACCGTGCGGACGCGAGCCGTGAACACACGGTCCAGCCTAAAATGGTTTACCTTTCCCAGCCGACGGAACTCGGCACGCTGTATACGCGTTCGGAACTCATGGCCATTTCGGACGTCTGCCGCGCGAACGGCCTTTACCTGTTCGTCGACGGCGCCCGCCTCGGTTACGGCATCGCCGCCGCGGGGAACGACGTCTCCTTTGGAGACCTCGGCACGTTGTGCGACGTGTTTTATATCGGCGGCACGAAACAGGGCGCGCTGTTCGGCGAAGCCGTCGTGCTCGTCAATCCCGCGCTGCAGGAGGATTTCCGCTACCTCATCAAGCAAAAGGGCGGCATGCTCGCAAAGGGCCGCCTGCTGGGGCTGCAGTTTTCGGCGTTGCTGGAGGAGCAGGCAAAGCTCTATCTTTCCCTTTCGCGCCACGCCGACCGTTTGGCGGACCGCCTGCGTGCCGCGTTTTCGGCCCACGGCTTCTCGTTCCTCGTGGAGAGCCGCACGAACCAGGTGTTTCCCATCCTGCCCGACACGCTCCTAGATGCTCTCGCAAAGGACTACAGCTTCAGCGACCAGCAGCGCATCGACCCGGCCCGGCGCGCCGTCCGTTTCTGCACGAGCTGGGCGACGAAGGAAGCGGATGTCGATGCCCTTTGCGCGGACCTCGACCGCCTTTGTGGTGCGCCGGAATCCGTCTAAAATCCTTGCTGTTTTCCCCGGAGAATGCCCGCAAAAGGCGGCGGTTTCGCTTGACTTTGGGCGCGGTTTGCGCTACAATTTCTATGGGGAAAAGCTTTCAGCTGCATTTTTTCACTCCCGGCTTGCCCAATTCGGCTTGGGAGTTCTCTCGATTATAAGGCGCTGGAGGAGATCCATGCGCAGAAAGCGCAATACACTACAAAAGCAGCGGGCAAGAGCCAGGTTTTGGCTTTTGCCCGCTGCTTTTTGTATGCGCCGTTTTTTAAAACAAAAAAGCCGGGGAAATTTTCCCCGGCCTACTTTGGAGCTGGAAATGTGACTCGAACACACGACCTGCTGATTACGAATCAGCTGCTCTACCGACTGAGCTATTCCAGCATTTTTTGTTTTTTCTGTGCTCTCTCGAGCCAGCTTTATCATTATACTTCTTTTTGCAGGATTCGTCAACCCCTTTTCGCAAAAAAATTTTTGCCGCCTTGTAAAACACGCCGCTTTTTGTTATGCTATAAGGGAAGAAAGCAAATCGGCATGCCGCTTTTGGCGGGGAAAGGGGGAGAGCCGCCATGAAATCGGATTCGTTTGCGCAGCGTCTGCGCGACCTGCGCATCCGCCAGGGATGGACGCAGCAGGAAATGGCCGACCGCCTGCACATGAAGCGCTCCACCTATGCGTATTATGAGCAGGGCGGCGGTGTGCCGCGAATCGAACTGCTCCACCAGATTGCCGAGGTCTTCGGCATCAACATCCGGGCGCTTTTGCCGAAGTCCGACAGCGGGCAGGAAGTGTTTGCGGATGCCGCGGCCCCCTCGGCGCCCGCACAGCCCGTTACGCCGACGGAGGAATATCTGCTGCGGCTGTTCCGTTCGGCGGACCCCGCAACCCGCACGCGGGTGCTGTACCTGCTGCGCCAGAAGAGCAAAGAGGAGGAAAAGCCCCATGCAGAATGATGCGTTTACGGCCGGTGTGGAGCCGGGCGGGCTGCAGAGCAAGGATGAAATCCGCATTTTGTTGTGCTATCTTTTGACGAGCGTCGGCGTGCCGCTGCACAAGGAGGCCATCCTGCAGAGCGTCCAGGCGAACGGCCTGGCCAATTATTTCGAGGTGACCGATGCGCTCGAGGCGCTGTGTGAAAACGGCAACCTGACGCGCGGCAAGGACGGCGCGTACTGCGCAACGGAGCAGGCCCGCGAGATCGCCCGCCAGCTCGATACGGCGCTGCCGTATTCCGTGCGCGAGAAGGCGGTCGGCGCGGCCATCGCGCTGCTCGCCCAGGCGCGCCGTGAGCGTGAGAACACCGTCGAGCTAAAAAAGGAGCCCCACGGCTACCGCGTCGTCTGCCACGTGGCGGGCGCCGGCGAGCACGAGGACCTGATGACGCTTTCGCTGCGCGTGGCGGACCGCCGCCAGGCAAAGCGCGTCCGTGAGGTCTTCCAAGCTGCGCCGGACCGCGTCTACCAGATGATGCTGGCGCTGCTGACGGGCCAAAAGGAGCTCGCCGCGTCGTATCTGGAGCCGGAAGCCGCACCCGAAACGCCCCCGCCGCCCGCAAAAGCGTGAGGGGTGGGAATTTTCTCCGTTTTCAATTTGTGCATGAAAAAGTTACAAAACATTCATATTGCATTCAATCGGACGTCACAACCGTCCGGTATACTAAGAATTGTTCCAAGGGAGCACAAAAGCCGAGCTGTGGAGTTGCCGACCACAGCGTGCTCTGGGGGACGCAAGTTTGTTTTCATAAAGATTTCTCCTCTCTCTTAAACAGCAGCGGCGCGGGCCTTTGCACCCGCGCCGCTGCTGTTTTTTGCGTATTTTGAATCTAGCAAACGCCTCCTTTGACTACTTTTTGACTGCTTTTCGAACATTTCAGAAATCAAAAAAGCCCCGCAGGGGGCAGCGGTTCAAAAAACCGCGCCGCCCTGCGGGGCCGGCATTTAAAATTTAGTTCTGCTTCGTGTGCTGGATGAAGTTCCAGGAATCGCGGCACATGTCGTCAATGTCGTACTTCGCGACCCAGCCGAGCTCATTTTTCGCCTTCGAAACGTCCGCATAGCACGTCGCGATGTCGCCCGCGCGGCGCGGCGCGATCTTATAGTTCACCGCGTGGCCGCAGGCCTTCTCAAACGCGTGCACAAGCTCGAGCACGGACGTGCCCTTGCCGGTGCCGAGGTTGTAGATTTCGCAGCCGCCCGGGATCGAGTCGAGCTTTTCGAGCGCCTTGATGTGCCCCGTCGCGAGGTCGCACACGTGGATATAATCGCGCACGCCGGTCCCGTCGGGCGTGTCGTAGTCGTTGCCGTAAACGGACAGACACGGCAGAATCCCCGCCGCCACGCGCGCCACGTAGGGCATCAGGTTATTCGGGATCCCGTTCGGGTTCTCGCCGATGAGCCCCGACGGATGCGCGCCGATCGGGTTAAAGTAGCGCAGGAGCGCGACGCGCATCTCCTTGTCCGCGATGCAGACGTCCTGGAGGATCCGCTCGATCATGACCTTCGTCGTGCCGTACGGGTTCGTCGTGCCGCCAATCGGCATGTCCTCGCGGAACGGCACCGGGTTGTGGCTGCCGTACACCGTCGCGGAAGAGCTGAACACGAGCTCGTGCACGCCGTATTTGCGCATCAGGCGCAGGAGCACAAACGTGCCCGTCAGGTTATTCGAGTAATACTCGAGCGGCTTCTGTACGCTCTCGCCCACGGCCTTCAGGCCCGCAAAATGGATGACCGCGTCGATCTGGTTTTCGGCGAAGACCTTCTCAAACGCCGCCTCGTCGCACATGTCACACTCGTAAAACGGGAAATCCTTCCCCGTAATTGTCTTGACCGCGTCGACGGCCTGCATGCTCGAATTGACAAAGTTGTCCATCACGACGATGCCATAGCCCGCGTTTAAGAGCTCTACGCACGTGTGGCTGCCGATGAAGCCGGCGCCGCCGGTGACCAAAACTGTTTTCATAAAAGGAACCTACCTTTCGTAAATCTGCCGGATTTTCCGGCCAACATGGGATGCCAAAAACAATGCAAATGGGGCCTTATTGGTCCTGCGGCGGGCGGTGCGCGATGTAGCGGTTGTAGGCCGCGCGCAGCTCTTCGCTCGTCTCCTCCGGGCAGGTCGGGTTGCAGTTTGCCCACGCGCCCGTCTCGCTCGAGGCGTTAAACTTCTGCTTTTCCGCGGAGCGCATCGGCGGGAAAAATTTGATATGATAGCGCCAGAATGCGCTGTAATCGCCGCTGTTGACCGGCGCGTTGTACATGCACATCATGTACGGGAAGCGGTAGTCAAACAGGTTATCGAACATGCCCACCGTGTCGCGGATCGTAATGCCCAGCAGGTCCTTCTCGTGGTCGGAAAGCTCCGTGATATACACGACCTGCCGGTTCGGCACGATGTATACGCCGTACGGGTAATCCGTGTAAAACGGCAGATACACCGTGAACGCCTCGTTCGAGAAGATGATGCGCGCGCCGAATTTGCGCTCGTTGTCGAGCATGTCCGCAAACAGGTTGCGCCCGTTTTCCTCGTAATATTCGCGCGCGTTCTGCGTCTCGACTTCCAGGCGCTTCGGAATGAACGAATAGCCGTACATCTGCCCGTGCGGGTGCGGCATCGTGACGCCCACCGCCTCGCCGCGGTTTTCAAACGGGAACACGTACTTGATCTTTTCGTCCGACTTCATGACATTGAAGCGCTCGCACCACAAATCGACCAGCTTGCGCATGTGCGCGTCGGACAATTCCGGCAGCGTCGTCGTGTGGCCCGGGGAGTAGAGGATGACCTCGCACTTGCCGTAGTTCGGCGCGACTTTAAAGAAATTCGTGCCCACTTCGTCGGGCTGCGGCGGGTTCTGCGTCAGCGCGGGGAAATCGTTGTCGTATTCGAGCACCTCGTAATCCGGCACATTCCCAAAGCTCGGGCAGAACGGGCAGTAGTCCTTCGGCATCTGCGGGCGGTTTTGACGGTTGCTGGCAATCATGTGCCAGTCTTTGAGCAGGGGATTCCATCTGAGTTCAGCCATAATGCAACAAACCTCTTTTATAAAAAATCATTGAAAACGGTTTTCGTCCGAAATGTGGGGCAGACTAACCCCGCAAAGGGAAAGCCGTCCGTCTCTTACTTGACAATCTGCATCCCGCCGACCGGCCGCACGCGCAGGATATGGCACGAGCCTTCGCCGAGATAGGCGTCCATTTCGTTCGCAAACGCGGAAACGTACCGTTCGGGCACGAACGCCTGCACCGTGCCCGCAAAGCCGCCGCCGTGTACGCGCCAGGCCATCGCGTTCGGGTCCGGCAGGTGCCCGGCAAAGTGCGCACACAGCCCGAGCGCCACGCTCACGGCCTGCTGTTCATAGTGTGCGGCGCTGTAAATGTTTTGCAGGAACATAAACGACGAATTGCCCGATTCCCGCACAAGCTGCAAAAAGCGCGCAAAATGGTCGCCGTTTAACGCATCGGCCTCCTCTTTGGCGCGGCGGTCCTCCGCGTAAAAATGCATCGCGCGCAGCACCGGCCGGTCGCCCACGGCACGCCGCAGCTCCGGGATTGCCGCGTAAAACGTCTCTTCGGCCACTTCGCTTAGCACTTCTTTTCCGAAATAAGCCGCGACGCTCCGCATCTCTTCGGGGATCGCCGCGTAATCGGGCGTTAAGTCCGCGTGGCTTGCGTGTGTGTCGAGCACGCACAGCGCATAGCCGCTCTTCGAAAAGTCAAACCGCACCTGCTGCGCGTCCGGATGGGCCTTGTCTTTGAAATCAATCGCGACAAAGCCGCCGATGCTGCTCGCCGCCTGGTCCAAAAGCCCGCTCGGCTTTCCGAAGTACACGTTTTCCGCGTATTGGCCGATCTGCGCAATCTGCATCGGGGCCGCCTTACGGTCGTAAAACAGCGCATTGAAAATGTTTCCGACGAGCACCTCAAACGCCGCGCTGCTCGAAAGCCCGCTGCCGGACAATACCTGGCTTGTCATGTACACGTCAAAGCCCTCGAGCTTTGCACCCAGTTCCTGGAACTTTGCCGCGATGCCGCGCACGAGCGCCCGGCTGGAGTTTTGTTCCGCCGGATGCATCGAAAGGTCGTTTAAGTCCACCTCGTCCTGCGGGTAGCCCTGCGACTTGATGCGGATTTTGTCCGTGCCGTTTTTCGACACCACCCCCAGGATATCCAGGTTCACCGACGCCGCCAGTACATGGCCGCGCTGGTGGTCGGTGTGGTTGCCGCCGACCTCCGTGCGCCCCGGGGCGCTGAAGACGGCCACTTCGCGTTCCTCCCCAAAAAGGGAGGCAAAGCTGTCGAGCGCCTGTGCAAAGCGCTGTGCCTGCCGCTCGCATTCCGCTTCGTCACAGGCGTACAGATGCTGCAGCTGTTCGTAAAACTTCCCCAACAGGAAAGCCTCTTTCGCTGCTTTCCACTTCATACACGTTCCCCCTTCGCGTTTGCGTTTTCCCGGCGGGCCCTTCTTTTAAGAAAGCCCCGCCTTTTTCCCTTTCATCTTATCCCCGTTTCGCCCGCCCGGCAAGCATTCCTTGACGCACAAATATGGACATTTGTTGCATCCGGACACTTTTGGCAGATTGCATAGAAGAAAAGGCATCTCTTTGTGCATCATTTTGGGAAGTCTCCGGATGCTCAACGCCTCTCTTTTCAGTATACCGTAAGCGGCAGGGGCTGTCAACGCGAAAGATACGTAAAAATCGCGTAAAAAATTTGCACGATTGTCTTGCCTTTTATCGGAAACTTCGACATTTTCCCCGCCTTTTTGCCCGCGGAAACGCCAAGTGCCGGGGGAAGCGCCGGCAAACAAAAAGGATTCCACTGGAAATCTGCGCGCGAATGTAGTATAGTAAAAAAATAAACGCATTCGAAAGAGGGGAGAACGGATGGAAAAACCGGCGCAGCGTCTGCGCATCCTGCTGCCTGCGGCCGTGTGCACGTTTTTGTGGGGCAGCGCATTTCCTTTTATAAAGCTCGGCTATGCCGCCTTTGCGGTGGAGGGCCCGTTTTCGCAGATCCTGTTTGCAGGCCTGCGCTTTGCGCTCGCGGGGCTTCTGCTTCTGGCCGTGCTGACGGTGCGCGGCCGCCGCGTGCCCGTGCCGCCAAAGGGCAGCCGCCTTTCCGTCCTGCGGCTGGGGCTCGTACTCACGGCGGGACAGTACTTTTTCTTTTATCTGGGCCTTGCAAACACCACCGGCGTGCGCGGCTCGATTATCCAGGGCATGGGTACCTTTTTGACCGTCGTGCTCGCGCATTTCTGGTTCCATGGGAAAGACGGCGACCGCATGACCGGGCGCAAGGCGCTCGGCTGCATCGTGGGGCTTTTGGGCGTGGTGCTCGCGAATTTTGAGGGCACGCAGGGCGGCTTCTCGTTTTCCGGCGAGGGGCTGATGCTTTTGGCGACCGTCCTGTTCGCCGTCGGGTCGCTTTTCAGCAAGGATGTCACGAAGACCGTGGACCCGTTCTGCGCGACGGGCTGGCAGCTGCTTTTGGGCGGGCTTGTCTTAACGCTTATCGGGCTTCTCGGCGGCGGACGCCTTTGCGCGCCGGCCTCTTTTTCCGGCTGGGGCATTTTCCTGTACTTAGCGGCCCTGTCGAGCGTCGCGTTCGCCATCTGGACGCGGCTGCTGCAGAAGTTTGCCGCCGGCCGCGTTGCGGTCTACAATTTCCTGACGCCGCTGTTCGGCGTGCTGCTTTCCGCGTGCCTTTTGGGGGAATCGCTTTCGGGCGTGCAGATTGTGTTGGCGCTTTTGCTTGTGTGCCTTGGCATCGTGCTCGTCAATCTCCCGGCGCGCCGGGCGCTTTCGGCTCCCTGAGGCGGCCCGCTCTTTCAAACGCGTCTTTGAGAAAGGAGGCGCCCTATGCGCAAAAAGACAGAAAGGCCAAAGAAACCTTCGCTTCTGACTTATAACCTCTCCCTGCCTTATTCGCAGCAGCCCGTCTTCATCCGCCTGGTCCGCCGCTTTTTGGAGCACGACCTCGGGCGCGGCGCGGCGTCGCTTTCCTATTATATGCTGTTTTCGCTGTTTCCCGCGCTGATCCTCGTGACGATGCTGCTCGACGTGTTCGATCTGCACCCGTTTATGACGGACCTTTTGCGCGGCTTTATCCCGCAGGAAGTGCTCAATGTCCTGCGCACGTATATGAACGGCCTGCCGCATATCGACGGCAACCGCAGCAACACGTCGTTTCTCGTCGGCAGCCTGCTTTTGCTGATCTATTTTGCCATGCGCACGATGAACTGCCTTTTGCGTTCGCTGCGCACGGCCTACGGCTACCGGATGGACCGCTCGGTGCTCAAAAACCAGCTGAGCGTTTTTTTGATGACGCTTTTGCTGCTGTTCGGCATCTTTCTGGCGCTCGGCCTTTTGACGGTGGGCCGCAGCGTGCTCGAGGCGCTTTCGCCCGTGTTCCATTTCTCGGCGGCCGGCATCGACCTGTGGAATATCATCCGCTTTCTGCTGATTGCGGGCATTCTGTTCGGCGTGCTGTTTTTATTGTATTACTACGCGCCCGGGCGCAAATATGCGCCGCGGCAGGTCTTGCCGGGCACGCTGATCGCGTCGATCTCGTGGGTGGCGTTTTCGGTCATTTACGCAAGCTATGTGGAGACGGTCGGCAGCGGCCGGTATTCCGTGCTGTACGGCGCTTTGGGCACGGTGGTCATCTTGCTTTTGTGGCTCTATTTCAGCGGCTTTGTGATTTTAATCGGCGCGGAGGTCAATGGCATCTACCTGGAGATGCGCGAGGAAATGGTGCAGCGGGGCGTCACCGTGCCGCAGTATGTGTATTTTTGGAAATGCGGCTGGCTTTCGAAAAAAGACCTGAAAGCGGAGAAATGAGCCGCCCCGGCACCGGGGAAATGCCGCCGGATGCCCCGCCCGGCGCGGGAAATTGTGATGAAAAAAGAGGAGATGGAAATCGTATGAAATGCAGCAGAAGAATTCCGGTGACCGCGTTCCGGGCCGGGGAGGGCCTTCTGCCCGCCCGCCAGAAGCTCGTGCGCGACGTCGTGATCCCGTATCAGTACCATGTCTTAAACGACGAGGTCCCCGGCGTCGAAAAGAGCCACGCGCTCGAAAACCTGCGCCAGGCGGGCAGGAAACTGGCCGGCGAACCCGTGACTGAGCCGTTTTACGGCATGGTGTTCCAGGACAGCGACGTCGCCAAATGGCTCGAAGCCGCCGCTTACGCGCTTTCGCAGGAGGATTCCCCCGCGCTCGAAAAGGCCGTCGATGAGACCGTCGGTGTTTTGCGCCGCGCCCAGCGCGAAGACGGGTACTTAAACTCCTACTTTACGGTCAAGGAGCCCGGCCGCGAGTGGACGAATCTGCAGGAATCCCATGAGCTTTATTGTGCCGGCCATCTGATCGAGGCCGGCGTCGCGCTGTACGAATCGACGGGCCGCGACGATTTATTGAAGATCGTAGAAAAATATGCCGGCTGCATTTACGACCACTTTTTCCGGGAAAATCCCCGCGGCTGCCCGGGGCACCCGGAGGTGGAGCTGGCGCTTCTGCGCTTGTACCGCGCGACGGGGAACGAAAAATATAAGGAACTTTCCGCCCATTTTCTCGATGTGCGCGGGCAGAAGCCGAACTATTTTGAGGAGGAGCGCGCCCACCGCGGCTGGTACCGCTGGGGCGACTGGAACCGCGAGGTTTTGAATACGGATTATAACCAGAGCACCCTGCCTGTGCGCGAGCAGAAGGACGCCGTCGGCCATGCCGTGCGCGCCGTCTACCTCTACACCGCGATGGCCGACCTTGCCGGGGAAACCGGCGAAAAGGCGCTTTCGGATGCCTGCCGCGCGCTGTGGCAGAGCATCACCCAGCGGCGCATGTACGTGACCGGCGGCATCGGCTCCACGGGCTTTGGCGAGGCATTTACGGTCGATTACGACCTGCCCAACGACACCGTCTACGCGGAGACGTGCGCGTCGGTGGGGCTTGTCTTTTTCGCCCAGCGCATGCTCGAGCTCGAGCCGCGCGGCGAATACGCCGATACGCTCGAGCGCGCCCTATACAACACCGTGCTCGCGGGCATGCAGCTCGACGGCAAGCGCTTTTTCTACGTCAACCCCCTCGAGGCCGTGCCCGGCATTTCCGGCAAAGCCTATCCCCAGCTCGACGATCTGCCCGAACGCCCGCCGTGGTACGCCTGTGCGTGCTGCCCGCCGAATGTCGCGCGCCTTTTGACGTCCATCGGCTGCTACGCCTACAGCACCGGCTGCGGCGCTTATGCGAACACATTCTTTGTCCATTTGTATGTGGGCGGCACGGTGGAATCGGGCCTGGGCTTCTCGCTTTCCTGCCAGACGGATTATCCGTGGGACGGCACCGCGCGCTTTACGTTCCATGGAAACGCAGAGACGACGCTCGCGTTCCATCTGCCCGCCTGGAGCGAAAAAACCATCCTTTCCGTCAACGGGGAGGCGCAGGACCTCTTGGCGATTGCGAAGGACGGCTACGCCTATCTGACGCGCGCGTTTTCCGACGGCGACGAGATCACCCTCTCGTTCGATATGACGCCGTATAAGGTTTACGCCTCCACCCGTGTGCCCGCGGATACGGGCTGCGCGGCCGTGCAGCGCGGGCCGCTCGTCTACTGTGCCGAGGGCGTCGACAACGGCGGCGACGTGCTTTCGCTGTCGTTTGACGAGCAGGGCGCCGTGCGGGCGCTGCCGTATGACGCGGGCCTTTTGGGCGGGATTGTGCCGCTTGAGGCCGACGGCTGGCGCACGGAATCCGCCGGTGCGCTCTATTCGCGCCGCCGCCCGCCGCGGAAACGCGCCGCCTTGCGCTTTGTGCCGTATTGCACGTGGGCCAACCGCGGTTTAAACCAGATGCGCGTGTGGCTGCCCGAACAGTAAAAATACATCATTTCGCCCGGATTCTTTAAAAAAGCCGGCTGCGTGCCCGTTTCGAAGGCGCGCAGCCGGCTTTTGCTTTTCATAAATTTTGTGCCGTGCTGATTGGATCGCGGGCGCTTACGGCGCGGGGAGCAGCCCAAACGCTTCCTTGACCTGCAAAAGCCGCAGCACCGACGCGTCGATGCGGTCTTCCGAAAGCGTGCCGTCTTCCACGGCGTCGAGCACGGCGGGAATCTGTTGTGTAAAATTCGTGCAGCACAGCAAATCGTTGCCCGCTTTGACCGCTTCGACCGCGGCCTCGCCGTCGTCCGCGAATGCGCGCAGGCCCTCCATCGAGAGGTCATCCGTCAAAAGGATGCCGGCAAAGCCGAGCTCCTCGCGCAGCACGCGGTGTACTTCGGGGGAGAGGGAGGCCGGCTTTTCCGCGTCCATGCAGTCGACAACCGTGTGCGCCACCAGCACGAAATCCGCCCCGGCCGCGATCCCCGCCGAAAACGGCAGGAAATCGGACGTCTCAAACGTCTCTTTCGGCCGCGTGTCCTCCGCGACGCCCGTGTGCGTGTCGGCGTTGTCGCCGTATCCCGGGAAATGTTTGAGCGCACAGGCCATCCCCTGCGCGCGCATCTGGGAGACGACCGTCTCCACATACGTTGAAGTCGCCGCGGCGTCCTGGCCGAACGCGCGCGCGTACATAAACGCATCCGGGTTTTCCGTCACATCGCACACCGGCGCTAAGTTCAGGTTGATGCCGAGCGGCTTTAACAGCGCGCACTTTTCCTGCGTGTCTTCCCGGATGGCGTCAAACCCGCCGGACGCGTACACGGCCTGCGGCGAAGGGAACGGCGTGCTGCGGAAGGCCGGATAGCGGCTCACGCGGTTGACCGTGCCGCCCTCTTCATCGACGGCGATCCACAGCGGCACCTCCGAAACGTCCTGGTACGATTGGATCTTCGCGGCGGCGGAAGCCGGCGTTTCGTCTGCAAAGTCCTGGCCAAACAGCACGTAGCCGCCGACATGGTATTGCTTTGCCAGCGCGGCCGCGTCTTCCCCCGGGCAGCGCGCCAAAAAGAGCTGCCCGACCTTTTCGGCGAGCGTCATCGTATCCAGCACGCGCTGCGCCGCGCTTTTTCCCGTCGGCTCCACCGAGCGCACCTGCGCGTCCTGTAAGGGCAGTGCCGGGTCGAGTTCGCCCGTGTAGATGACGTCCGCCGTGTCGCCGGGCTTTGCCCCGATTTGCGCGCTGCCGGTGGAGAACCGGTAAAACCGCGCGTCGTCCGTGCAAAACAGCGTGAGCACCCCGCCGGTTTCCTCCAGCACCGTGCCCGAGACGGCCTGCCACGGGATTGCCGACGAAACCGGCGCCGCGGAAGACGCGCTTTCCGATGCGGCGGGCGCCGGGCTTTCCACACGGCTTTCGGCCGGCGGCGTTTCCCCGGCAGACGAGGTGCCCCCGCCGGTGCAGCCGCAGAGGAAAGCGGCCAGGGCTAGCAGCACCGCCGCACAGCGGCTTATGGTTCGCGTTTTCATCGAAATGCCCTCCTTTTGTCTATTCTTTTTCTCCATTATACGGGAAATCGACCGCCCCGGCAACACCCGCCCCCAGAAAGCCGGGCCTTTCGCGGGATTTTGAACGGCGTTTGCGGGTTGACTTTTCCGGCCGGCGGCGTATAATAGGAATCCGGAAAATTCTTTATAGTGCTAAACTATTTATTTTCCGAAAGAAAAACATTTCATTTTTAGCCTGAAAGAAGGGACTTTTCTTGGATACAGGGATTCACCCCGCGCAGCCGCCCACCCGCACCCAGCGGTTCTGCTGGGCAATCGGCCGCCTTTCCGTACAGGGCATCGCCTGTTTTCGCGCATTGGGGATTACCCCGAGCGAATTTGTGCTCTTGTGCTTTTTGCACCGGCACGCCCCCGAAAACCCGACCGCCGGCACGCTGGCGCGCAGCATGCACAGCAGCCGCTCCGCCGTCAGCCAGCTGTTGCGCCGTTTGGAGAAAAAGGGGCTGATCGAACGCAGCACTTCCCCGAAAGACCGGCGGGCCGTCTGCGTCTTTCTGACCCCGCAGGGGGAAGAAACCTTCCAGGAAACGTCCAGCGGCGTCCACCGGCAGTTTGAGCAGGCCCTGCATGCGCTCGGCGAGGAGAAAAGCGAGACGCTTATTTCCCTGCTCAATGAATTGGCCGGCCTCTGGGATGCGCGCACACCCGGCGGGGCCGCGCCTTCTGCATCTGTAAAGACGAAAGGGGATTGACATGGGAAGAATCGCAAAGTATTTGAAAGCCTACCTCGGGCCGATCATCCTCGCGGTCTGCCTGCTGTTCGCGCAGGCCATCTGCGATTTGTCGCTGCCGAATGCGATGAGCAATATCGTCAATGTCGGCATCCAGCAGGGCGGCATCGAGGATGCGGCGCCGAACGCGCTGAGCGCCGACGGCATGGCGTTTTTCACGGCCCTGATGACCGATGCACAGCGGGATACGGTCGAAAACGCGTATACGCTCGTCGAGGACGGCTCTTTGCAGGACCAATATCCGCAAAGCGCCGAAAAGCCCATCTATGTGTTAAACGACGGCGCCGACCGCGGCGCGGTCAGTGCGGTTTTCGGCGAGACCACTTGGACGCTTTTCAACACGCTGGGGGCCGTCGAGGCGCAGCAGGGCGCCCCAGGCGCGGAAAGCGGCGCGCTCTCCTCGGATGGAAGCGCGAACATTGAAAACCTCGATTTAACCCAGCTTTACGCGATGCTGCCGGTCATCCAGGCGCTGCCTTCGGCTGTCCTCGACGACGCGCGCGAGAAAGCGGAAAGCGTCCAGGATACGCTGAAGCAGGAAAGCGGCGTCGTGCTCGTCGGCGCCATGTATCGGGAGCTCGGCGTCGATACGGACGCGCTCGAGCAGAGCTATATCACGCGGGAGGGCCTGTGGATGCTCCTTTTGACGCTGCTGTCGGCCGGCGCCTCCATCTGCGTGTCGCTGTTCGCGTCGCGCATCTCGTCGGGGCTCGGCCGCGACCTGCGCCGCGATGTGTTCCATCAAGTCGAGTCGTTTTCCAACGGCGAATTCGACCGCTTCAGCACGGCCTCTTTGATTACCCGCACCACCAACGACATCACCCAGGTGCAAAACGTCGTGATGATCGGTATCCGCATGCTGTGCTACGCGCCGATTATGGCCATCGGCGGCATCCTGATGGCCGTCCGGAAGAGCCTGTCCATGACGTGGATCGTCGCGCTGGCCGTCGTGGTGCTCATTGGCCTGGTGGCCGTTTTGTTCTCGATTGCCCTGCCGCGGTTTAAAAAGATGCAGCAGTTTTTGGACCGCTTAAACCTTGTCGCGCGCGAAAATCTGACGGGTTTGATGGTCACGCGCGCCTTTTCGAACCAGGCCTTTGAGGAGAAGCGCTTCGACAAATCCAACCGCGACCTGACCGGCAACCAGCGCTTTGTAAACCGTCTGATGTCTTTGATGATGCCGGTCATGCTGTTCGTGTTAAACGGCGTCTCGCTTCTGATCGTCTGGGTCGGCTCCCACCAGATTGCCGAAAGCCAGATGCAGGTCGGCGATATGATGGCGTATATGCAGTACGCGATGCAGATCATCATGAGCTTTTTGATGATTTCCGCAATCTTTATCATGGTGCCGCGCGCGTCCGTTTCCGCGGGCCGCATCGCGGATGTCCTGGAAACGCAGCCCGCCGTAGAGGACCCCGCGCACCCGAAGGACTTTGTGCCGGAGAAAGCCGGCGTCGTCGAGTTCGACCACGTCAGCTTCCGTTACGACGGCGCCGATGAGGACGTCCTGCACGACGTGACGTTTACGGCCCTGCCGGGCCAGACGACCGCGCTGATCGGCTCCACTGGTTCGGGCAAGAGCACGCTCGTCAATTTGGTGCCGCGCTTTTACGACGTGACGCAGGGCCAGGTGCGCGTCGACGGCCGCGACGTGCGCGAGGTCCGGCAAAAAGACCTGCGCGGCCGCATCGGCTACGTCCCGCAGAAAGGCGTGCTTCTTTCCGGCACGATCGATTCAAACCTGCGCTACGGCCGCGAGGACGCGACGGACGCGGACATCCGCACCGCCGCCGAGGTCGCCCAGGCCACGGAGTTTATCGACGCGAAGCCCGAAGGTATGCAGTCGCCCATCGCCCAGGGCGGCGCGAACGTCTCCGGCGGCCAGAAGCAGCGCCTCTCCATTGCGCGCGCGCTGGCCAAAAATCCCGAGATCTTCATTTTCGACGACAGCTTCTCCGCGCTCGACTTTCAGACCGACGCCGCCTTGCGCAAAGCCTTAAAAGCCCACACGGAAAATGCGACGATCCTTCTCGTCGCCCAGCGCGTCTCGACCATCTTAGACGCCGACCAGATCATCGTGCTCGACGAGGGGAAGGTCGTCGGCAAAGGCACCCACAAGACGCTTTTAAAAACCTGCCGGACGTATTACGAGATTGCGTCGAGCCAGTTGACAAAGGAGGAGTTGGCATGAGTTCGCAGAGCACCGCCCCGCGCCGCCCGCACCGCCCCGGCCGCGGCGGCCCCATGGCCCCCGGCGAAAAAGCCGCGGATTTTAAAGGCGCCATCCGGCAGCTTTTGCAGTATATCGGCAAATACAAGGTGCGCATCTTCTTTGTACTCGCCTTCGCGGTCGCCTCGACGGTCTTTATGATCGTCGGCCCGCGCATTTTGGGCAACGCCACCACCGAGATCTTCAACGGCCTGATGAACCAGATCACCGGCGCGGGGGACGGCATCAACTTCGGCGCCGTCGCGCAGACGCTCTTGACGCTTTTGTGCATCTATGTCATCAGCGCGTGCTTTGGCTACGCCCAGAGCTTTTTGATGACCGGCGTCTCGATGAACGTCGCCTACCGCATGCGCCGCGAGATCAGCGAGAAAATCCAGCACCTGCCGTTTTCCTATTACGACACGACGACGAACGGCGAGGTCCTTTCGCGCCTGACCAACGACGTCGATACGATCACGATGACGTTAAACCAGTCTTTGACGCAGATTATCACGTCGATTACCCAGCTGATCGGCATCCTCGTGATGATGTTTTCGATTAACTTGACGATGACGCTCGTCGCGTTGTGCGTCGTGCCGGTTTCGGCGCTGTTTATCCTGCTCGTCGTGCGCCATTCGCAGCCCTATTTTAAACGCCAGCAGGATTACCTCGGCCACGTCAACGGCCACATCGAGGAGATGTACGGCAGCCACGTCGTCGTCAAGGCCTTCAACGGCGAGGAGAAAAGCGAGCGCGCGTTCCGGCGTTTTAACGACAACCTCTACACCGCCGGCTGGAAAAGCCAGTTTTTCTCCGGCCTCATGCAGCCGGTCATGACGTTTATCGGCAACGCGGGCTTCGTCGCGATCTGCATTTTGGGCGGCTGGTTCGCCATCCAGGGCGTCATCAGTGTCGGCGATATCCAGGCGTTTACGCAGTACGTGCGCCAGTTCACGATGCCCATCCAGCAGGTCGCAAATATCTCCAACGTCCTGCAGGCCGCCGCGGCCGCCGCCGAGCGTGTGTTCGCGTTTCTGGCGGAAAAAGAGGAAGTCCCCGAAAGCGAGCACCCGATCACCGTCAATACGGGCAGGGAGCCCGACACGGAGTTAAACGTCCACATTCGGGGTTCCGTCCAGTTCGCCCATGTGAAATTCGGGTACACGCCGGAAAAGACGATCATCCACGACTTTTGCGCGCAGATTGCCCCGGGCCAGAAGGTCGCCATCGTCGGCCCGACGGGCGCCGGCAAGACGACGATTGTCAAGCTCCTGATGCGTTTCTACGACGTCACCGAGGGCGCCATCCTCGTCGACGGCTACGACATCCGCGACTTTAAGCGCTCCGACCTGCGCAGCCTCTTCGGCATGGTCTTACAGGACACCTGGCTTTACAACGCCTCCATCGCCGACAACATCCGCTACGGCCGCCAGGACGCCACCGACGAGGAAGTCCGCGCCGCGGCCCGCAGCGCCCAGGTCGACCACTTCGTGCGCACGCTGCCCGGCGGCTACGACATGGTGTTAAACGAGGAGGCCTCGAACGTCAGCCAGGGCCAAAAACAGCTTCTGACCATCGCGCGCGCGATTTTGGCCGACCCGCAGATTCTAATCCTCGACGAGGCCACCTCCAGCGTCGATACGCGCACGGAGATCCTAATCCAGAAAGCCATGGACAATTTGATGCGCGGCCGCACGTCGTTTATCATCGCGCACCGCCTCTCCACAATCCGCGACGCCGACCTGATTCTGGTGATGAATGGGGGCGACATCGTCGAGCAGGGCACGCATGACGAACTGATGGCAAAGGGCGGCTTCTACGCAAACCTCTACAACAGCCAGTTCGCCAATTTGCAAGAAGCCTGAAAGATTTTCCCATTTTTCGCATTTTGGGGCCTCCGCCTTTCCGCGCGGGGGCCCTTTCTTTGTGCCGGAAACGCAGAATTTTCTAAAAACGATGCGTTTTACACAGACAGCCTTTGAAAAAAGATCCCTTTGCAGCTCGCCCCGGTTCGGCTTTCGCCGCCCTTTTTCCACGCCCGCACGCCCGGGTTTTGCACAGAGACGGCCTTTTTGCACGGCGAATGCGCCTTTCCCGGTGGAAAACCCTGTGGAAACCGTGGAAATCTCTCGATGCCGCTGGAAAAGTGCAAACCCGACGTTTTGCAGGATAGCGCAAAGAATCCTGCAAAAATCCGCTTTCCTTCACGAAAAAGAAACAGTTGCCGCCCTTTGGAAAGCGTGCTACACTAAAAGGAGCAAACATAGCGGTTCGGTTTCGGAAAGGAAGGATGGGGAATATG
Organism: uncultured Clostridia bacterium; assembly: GCA_944385055.1. Taxonomy (GTDB): domain Bacteria; phylum Bacillota; class Clostridia; order Oscillospirales; family Acutalibacteraceae; genus Caproicibacterium. The sequence continues at coordinate 74,072 of CALWVT010000001.1, forward strand.
CAGCAAAAGGGCGTTTTATTCGATTTGGACGGCACGCTTCTGGATTCGGTCGGCGTTTGGGACGGCATCGGCGCCGCGTATTTGCAGGCGCGGGGGCTGATTGCCCCCCCAAACCTCGACCGCCGCTTGTGCGCGATGACGACCGAGCAGGTCGCCGCGTATTTCCGCACGCTCGGCGCGCGCGACAGCGTCGAGGCCATCGCCCACGCCTTGCGTGAGGCGCCGCTTGCCGCGTACCGGCAGACGGTGCCCGCGCGTCCCGGGGCCCGGGCGCTTTTGCAGGCCCTTGCCGCGCGGGGGATCCCGATGGGGATCGTCTCGAGCACGAACGCGCGCTGCATCCGCCCGGCGCTCGAACGGCTGGGCCTTTCGGGGTATTTTTCCTTTTTATTGTGCGCCGACGATTTCGGCAGCGGCAAGGACCGGCCCGATATTTTCCTCGAGGGCGCGAAACGCCTGGGCACCGCGCCGGCGGAAACGCTCGTGTTTGAGGATTCCCTTTATGCGATGCGCACGGCGAAGAAGGCGGGCTTTTCCGTGGCGGCCGTCGAGGAATCCCACGCGGCGCCCGACCGCGGCCAGATTGCGCAGGCAGCGGACCTCGTGCTGCACGAGCTCTCGGATTTCCCGCTTTCGTTTTTGGAAACGGGCCCGCAATCGTGCTGTGCCGTCATCGTGGCGGCAGGCGCTTCCCGGCGCATGGGCTTTTCGAAGATCGAGGCCTCCATCGGCGGCCTGCCGGTGCTTGTGCGCACGCTTACGGCTTTCCAGAAGACGCGCGGCATCACCCGCATGGTGGTCGTCTGCCCGCCGGAAAAGACGGCGTATTTCCGCGCCTGGCTTTCCGGCTGGGGCTTCGGCGGGCAGGTAGCGGCCGTCGTGCCCGGCGGCGAAACGCGCCAGCAGTCCGTCGCCGCCGGCGTCCGGGCCGCGGGGGATGCCGATTGGCTCGCGATCCACGACGGCGCGCGGTGCCTCGTGACGCCGTGGGAGATTGCCCGCGTTCTGACGGACGCGCGCCGGTATGGCGCCGCGGCCCTCGCCGTGCCGGTCAAGGATACGGTAAAATTGGCCGATCATACCGGCATGGTCGAAACGACCCCGCCGCGCGAACGGCTTTGGGCCGTCCAGACGCCCCAGGTGTTCCCGCGGGAACAATTTGTCGCGCTGCTGCCCACGGCCCGCTCTGCCGACACCGACGACTGCCAGCTCTTCGAGCGCGCGGGTCTGCCGGTCCATCTGTGCCCTGGCAGCTACGAAAACCTCAAACTCACGACCCCCGACGACCTTTTGTCGGCACAGGAGATTTTACGAAAGCGAAAGGAGCAGGAAGATGCGAATCGGACACGGGTATGACGTCCACCGCCTTGTGGAGGGGCGGCCGCTGATTCTCGGCGGCGTCCAAATCCCATTTGCGAAAGGCCTTTTGGGCCATTCGGACGCCGATGTGCTCGCGCACGCGGCCGCGGACGCTTTGTTGGGCGCGGCGGCTTTGGGCGATATCGGCGTGCTGTTTCCGGACACGGACCCCGCCTTTGCGGGGGCGGACAGCTTAAAACTATTGCGGGAGGTCTGCGCGCGCGTGCGGGCGGCCGGGTTCGCGCTTTCGAACCTCGACGCGACGATTCTGTGCCAGCGCCCAAAACTGCGCCCGTATATCCCCGCCATGCGCGAAAACCTCGCCGCCGCCTGCGGCGTTTCCGTTTCGCAGGTAAGCGTCAAGGCCACAACGGAAGAGGGCCTCGGCTTTACGGGCGCGGGGGAGGGGATCGCCGCGCACGCGGTCTGTCTGCTTTTCTAAACCGCCCTTTCTTCCAAAACCGCAGATAGGCAGCGGCGGCCTTCCCCTCATATTCTGGAAAAAGGGGTTCTCAAGAAGCCCCCAATCTTTCCAGAAGGGGTGAGGAGCATTGGATCGGCAGTTTCTGATCGTGCGTTCCATCACGTATGCCATCAAAAGCCGAGAGCTTTTGTTTCAATATCATATCAAAGCCTATATCGAGCGCCTGCCGAAAAGCGAGCAGGGCGCGGGCTGCGGTTACGGCGTCTATGTGCCCGAGCATCCGGATGAGGCGGAACGCCTCCTGAAAGCGGCGGGGATCCCGGTCATCGGGCGCAGAGAGTGGGTGCAGGCCCCATGATTTACCTCGATAACGCCGCAACGACGTACCCGAAGCCGCCCGCCGTCCGGGCCGCCGTCGACCGTGCCCTCGCGCGTTTCGGCGCAAACCCAGGCCGCGGCGGCTACCGCATGAGCATCGAGACCGCCGAGGCCGTTTACGGCGCCCGCCGGGAAGCGGCGCTGCTGTTCGGCGCGCCTGGGCCCGAATGCGTCGCGTTTCCTTTAAACTGCACGCAGGCGTTGAATTTTGTCATCAAGGGCGCGCTCAAGCCCGGCGGCCACGTCGTCGTCTCAAACCTCGAGCACAACGCCGTTATGCGCCCGCTCGAAACGCTGCGCCGCCGCGGAATCTGTTCCTATACGAAAGCGCAGGTGTTCCCCGGTGACGCCGAGCGCACGCTGCAGTCGTTCCGCGAAGCGCTCAACGAAAAGACGTGCCTGTGCGTGTGTACGCACATGAGCAATGTCTGGGGCACGATCCTGCCCGTCGCGCGCATCGCCGCTTTGTGCCACGTCTACGGCGTGCCCGTGTGCGTCGACTGCGCCCAGTCGGCCGGGGTCTTGCCGCTTTCCATCCGGGAGGACGGCATCGATTTTCTATGCGCCGCCGGCCACAAGGGCCTTTACGGCCCGATGGGCACGGGCCTGCTCCTTGCGCGCGACGGCGCCGCTCTCGATACCGTCGTCGAAGGCGGCACCGGCACCCAGAGCCTGTCCCTTTCCCAGCCCCGCGAAATGCCCGAACACCTCGAAAGCGGCACCGTCAACGTGCCCGGCATCGTCGGGCTTTCCGCCGGTATCGCGTTTGTGCGAAAGCTCGGACCCGCAAAGATTTTCGCCCACGAACACGCCCTCGTCCTGCGGCTGTACCGCGGGCTGCAAAGGCTCCCCGTCACCCTCTACACCGGCGCGCCGGAGGGGACGCTCCTGTCGTGGAATGCGCCGGGGGTCCTGCCGGAAGAGGCGGCGGCCTTCCTTTCCCGCGCGGGCTTTGCCGTGCGCGCGGGGCTGCACTGCGCGCCGTGCGCCCACGAGGCGTTCGGCACATTGCCCGAAGGCTGCGTGCGCGTCTCGCCGGGCGCCTTTACGACTGCCCAGCAGATCGACGCCTTTTTATCGGCCGTCGAGCGCCTTTGTGCAAAAAAACACGTCTCGAAAAACCAAGAGACCCCTTTGCATCCGAAAGGAGATATGATACAATAAAAAGAGGGAGTTTCCACGCGGATCTTCTTTGACCGCGCACAGAAACCGAATTCAGAAGTCTAGAAAATATAGAAAAAGCGCCCATCTATTGCGTGTGCGCGATCCGCAAAGCGGGGGAGGGGTTTTCGTGAACCAGATCCAGGGCTTTTGGGCCGGCCTACAGAATGTATTCGGCAGTTTTCAGCCGAAAGATGTATTCGACATCCTGTTAGTCGCCATCATCATTTACTGCGTCATCAAACTGGTGCGCGAGACCCGTGCAGGGCAGCTCGTCAAGGGCATCATCCTCGTGGTCGTCATTTGGGTGCTCTCCGGCGTGTTCCAGCTGTATATGATGAATACGATCCTGACGTATATCGTCCAGTACGGCATCGTCTGCGTCTTCGTCGTGTTCCAGCCGGAAATCCGCAGCGCGCTCGAGCGCATGGGCCGCGGCGGCAAACACAACCTGTTCCATCTGCGCGACGACGACGCCGGCAACCTCCGGCGCCGGCGGGCGGTCAGCGCCGTGGTGGACGCCTGCGCGGGCATGTCCAAAAGCAAGACCGGCGCGCTGATCGTGTTCGAGCGTGAGACGAAGCTCGGCGACGTCATCGAGACGGGCACCATTTTAAACGCTGTCCCGAGTGTGCCGCTGATCGGCAACCTCTTTTTTAACAAAGCGCCCCTGCACGACGGCGCCGTCATCATCCGCGACGGCATGGTCTATGCGGCCGGCTGCATCCTGCCGCTGACGAAGCGCAACAACGACGTCGCCATCGAGCTCGGCACGCGCCACCGCGCCGGCATCGGCATGAGCGAAAATTCCGACGCCGTCGTCGTCATTGTCTCCGAAGAGACCGGCCAGATCTCCATCGCGCTCGGCGGCGTCATTACCCGCAACTTCACCCGTGAATCGCTGCAGGGGGAGCTTGCAAACCTTTTGCTTGAACCGGAAGACTTAAAGAGCAAAGGGGGCTTCTTTGCGTCGCTGTGGAGGAATAAAAATGAAAAATAAAACCAAAAATCCGAATGTGCCGGGCCGCAAGGAACGCGTCAAGTGGACGTTCCCCCGCCTCAAGCGCATGTTTGACAACAACCGTTTCCTCTTTGTGCTTTCGCTGATCCTCGCGCTGCTTTTGTGGATCTTCCTCGCGTTTAACGATACGGAGCATTACCCGAAGCGCATCAGCGACGTCCCCATTTCCATTACGCTTTCCGACGAGGCGCAGCAGAAGGGCCTGCGCGTCTTTTCGCCGGACCGCACCGATACGGTCAACGTCTTCGTGCGCGGCAATACGCTTTTGGTCAATCAGATCGACAACACGGACCTGCAGGCGGTGGCGGAAAATGTTTCCGAGCTCGATTCTCCCGGGGAGTATACGGTCGATCTCGTCGCGCGCGCGACGGGGAACCTTTCCTCGAATGTCGAGGTTTCCAGCCTTTCGCCCGCTTCGGTCAAGGTGTATATCGACTACGCGGCCGAGGAAAATATGCCGGTCACGCTGCCGACGACGCTCGACCCCATCGATACGGACCAGTACTACAGCCCCGGCCCGGCAGTCGATGTCGACAGCGTCACGATTTCCGGCCCGGACGCGGAGGTCAGCCGGATCGACCACCTCGGCATCCGCTATACGCCCGGCAGCACGCCGCTGACTTCCACAAAGACGTTTGACGCCGACGTGATCGCCTACGACGCGGACGGGGAAGTGCTGGAACTGAGCGACTACGTGACGCTCGACCCCGCGCGCGTAACGGTCACCATCCAGGTCCAGCCGAAAAAGACCGTGACCGTCACCCCGACCTTTACGAATATGCCCGACAGCCTCGATTTGGACCCCGGCACGGCCTTTACGGTCAACCCCTCGTCTGTGGAGATTGCCGGCCCGAAGGAAACGCTCGACGGCATCTCGGAAGTGAGCCTCGAGCCGATTGACGCGTCGCAGATCGATGAAAACCACACGAGCTTTACGCAAAAGGTTGCAAACCTTCCCACCGGCTGCACGATCGTCTCCTCCGGCAACACCGCTACGGTTACGCTCAACCGCATGGACCAGTATACGAGCCAGCAGATGACGTGTACGCAGTTTACCACCGTCAATACCCCCACGGGCATGACGGCTTCCGTCGTCACGACGAGCGTCCCCGTTACCATCGTCGGCAAGGCCGCCGACCTGCAGAACATCACAAACGCAAACCTTATGGGCATGGTGGACCTTTCCTCCGTCACCGAGCCGGGCACGGCCACGGTCCCGATGACGGTCCGCGTCGGCAGCGCGCCCTGCTGGGCTTACGGCACCTACCAGGTGCAGGTGGTGGTGGCCCGCCAGAACGCGGCGTAAGCCGTTTCGCTTTCGTTTTTGAAAAGGGGCAGGCCCTTCGCTTTGGGGCCTGCCCCTTTCTTTTGCCGGCATCCGGACGGGCTGCCGTTTTCTTACCGGAAAGATTTGCTTTTCCGCTGCCCGGCGCGTACAATAGGAATCATCTCAGGGCCTTTGGCGCAAAGGCGCGCAGAAACGGGCTTTTTGAAACTGTACGAACGCCAGAAAGGACGAAAAACATGAATCGATTGCTTCACTACGTCAAGCCGCATCCGTTCATTACGGTCATGGCCCCCCTCTTTAAAATGCTCGAAGCCACGTTCGAGCTGTTTGTCCCGCTTGTGGTGGCGCAGATGATCGACGTGGGCATCGCCCGGCAGGACGCCCCTTACCTTTGGAAAATGGGCGCTTTGCTGATTTTGCTGGGGGTCGTGGGATTCGGCTTTTCGCTGACCGCCCAGTACTTTGCGGCAAAGTCCGCCGTCAGTATGGGCATGGCGATGCGCAGCGACCTATTTAGGCACATCCAGACGTTTTCTTACCGCGAGATCGACCAGATCGGGACCTCCACGCTGATTAACCGCATGACAAACGATGTCAACCAGGTCCAAAACGGGTTTAATATGTTCCTGCGCCTGTTTTTGCGCTCCCCGTTCGTGGTATTCGGCGCCATGATTATGGCGTTTACCGTCAATGTGCGGGCGGCCGTTCCGTTTGTCGTCACAATCCCCGCGCTGCTGGTGGTGGTGTTCGCCATTCTGCTTGCCAGCATGCCGCTTTATAAAAAGGTGCAAAAGCAGCTCGACCGCGTGCTGCTGACCACCCGCGAGAACCTGCTCGGCATCCGCGTCGTGCGGGCCTTTGCGCGGCAGCTCGAGGAGAAAAAGCGCTTCCGCGAGGAGACGGACGGCCTTTATCGAAAGCAGATCTTCGTCGGGAAGATTTCCGCCCTGTTAAACCCGCTGACCTATGTGCTCATTAACCTGGGGATCATCGCGGTCCTCTATTTCGGCGGCCGCCAGGTGGACGCGGGGGACCTCACCCAGGGGCAGGTCATCGCGCTGATCAATTATATGTCGCAGATTTTGACGGAACTCGTGAAGCTGGCAAACCTCATTATCCTTCTGTCCCGCGCCCTGGCAAGCCTCGCGCGCGTCAACGCCGTGTTCGACGTCAAGCCTTCCATCACGGATACGGGCGACGACGCCGTGCCCACCCCCGGCGCGCCTGCGGTCTCGTTTGAAAATGTCAGCTTTGCCTATGCCGGCGCGAAAAAAGAGACTTTGCACCGGCTGAACTTTTCCGTCCTGCCCGGCGAGACGCTCGGCATCATCGGCGGGACCGGTTCGGGGAAATCGACGCTTGCAAACCTGATTCCCCGCTTTTATGACTGCACCGCCGGCACAATCCGCCTATTCGGCCGCGATATCCGCTCGCTGCGCCCTTCGTCCATCCGCAGCCGCGTGGGCATCGTCCCGCAGAAGGCCACCGTCTTCTCCGGCTCGCTGCGGAAGAATATGCAGTGGGGCAAAGCGGACGCCACCGACGAGGAAATCTACCGCGCGCTCGACATTGCCCAGGCCAAAACGTTCGTCGACGAAAAGGGCCAGGGCCTGGACCTCTGGATTGAACAGGGCGGCAATAACCTCTCCGGCGGCCAAAAGCAGCGGTTGACCATCGCCCGCGCCCTGGTCGGCAGGCCGGACATCTTAATCCTCGACGACAGCGCCTCGGCCTTGGACTTTGCGACCGACGCAAGGCTGCGCCAGGCCATCCGGCAGAGCACCCACGGGATGACCGTCTTTCTGATCTCCCAGCGCGTTTCCGCCATCCGCGGCGCCGACCACATCCTCGTCCTCGACGACGGCGCCCCCGCCGGCTACGGCACCCACGAGGAGCTTTTAGACTCGAATCCCCTTTATCAGGAAATCTGTGCGTCCCAGCACGTCGGAAAGGAGGAGGCCTCCCATGCGCCATCCCACGCGGACTAACCCCGATTCCCAGAAACAGAAAAATTGGCAGACGTTAAAGCGGATCCTCCACTACATCCGCCCCTACACCGGCCTTGTCATCCTGTCTTTATTCCTGTCGGTGCTCACCGTCGCCTTAACGCTGTACGTGCCGATCCTCACGGGCCGCGGCGTCGACTATATCGTCGGGAAAGGCCAGGTGCTGTTTGCGCAGCTTTTGACGGTGATCGCGGGCATCCTGATTTCCATCCTTGTGACCTCGGCGGCGCAGTGGGTCATGAACCATATCAATAACCAGATCACCTACCGCATCGTCCGCGACCTGCGCGTCCAGGCCTTTGACCATCTCCAGGAGCTGCCGCTGTCCTATGTGGACAAGCATGCGTCCGGCGACCTGATTAGCCGCATCATCACGGACATTGACCAGTTTTCCGACGGCCTGCTGCTTGGGTTTACGCAGCTGTTTACGGGTGTCGCCACAATCGTCGGCACGATCGCCTTCATGCTCAGCATTAACCCCCTCATTACGCTGATTGTCGTGCTGCTGAGCCCCCTGTCGTTTTTCGTTGCGAATTTCATCGCGAAAAAATCCTTTTCCATGTTCCGCCTCCAATCGGAGACGCGCGGGGAACTGACCGGCTTTACCAATGAGATGCTGGGCGGCATCAAGGTCGTCCAGGCATTTAACCACCAGCGCGAGGCCGGCGAGGAATTCGACGAGATCAACCGCCGCTTATCCGACTATTCCCTGAAAGCGACGTTCTTTTCCTCCATCACAAACCCGGCGACCCGGTTTATGTATTCGGCCATTTACGCGGGTGTCGCAATCGCCGGCGGCCTGTCCGCCATCGGGGGCGCCATCACCGTGGGGCAGCTGTCCAGCTTTTTGAGCTATACAAACCAGTACACGAAGCCCTTCAACGACATCACAAGCGTCCTAACGGAATTTCAGAACTCCATCGCCTCCGCCGCGCGCGTCTTCGAGCTCCTCGATGAGCCCGCGGCGCCGGCCGAGCCCGCGGACGCCGTCGTGCTCGATCACCCGCAGGGCCGTGTCGAGCTCTCCCACGTCGATTTTTCCTATGTGCCGGATTCCACGCTGATCGAAGATCTGAACCTTTCGGTGACGCCCGGCCAGCGCGTCGCCATCGTCGGGCCGACCGGCTGCGGCAAGACGACACTGATTAACCTTTTGATGCGCTTTTACGACGTGCACAGCGGCGCGATTCGGGTCGACGGCCACGACATCCGCCAAATTACCCGCCGGTCCCTGCGCACAAGCTACGGCATGGTGCTGCAGGACACGTGGCTGCGCGCCGCCTCCATCCGCGACAACATCGCCTACGGGCGCCCGGATGCCACCGACGAGGAGGTCGTCGCGGCCGCCAAAAAAGCCCATGCCCACAGCTTTATCCTGCGCATGCCGGACGGCTACGACACCATCCTTTCGGAGGGCGGCGGGAACCTCTCCCAGGGGCAGAAACAGCTGCTGTGCATCGCCCGCATCATGCTGTGCCTGCCGCCGATGCTGATTCTCGACGAGGCCACCTCCTCCATCGATACGATGACGGAACTGCGCATCCAGCGCGCGTTTGAAACGCTGATGAAGGGGCGCACGAGCTTTATCGTCGCGCACCGCCTCTCCACGATTCAGAACGCGGATTTGATCCTTGTGATGAACCAGGGGCATATCGTTGAACAGGGCACGCACGAGTCGCTTTTAAAGAAGGGCGGCTTCTACGCGAAACTCTATAACAGCCAGTTTACAATTCCCGCGGACGTCTCTTCCGGCGAATCCGCGGAAAGAAACTAAAAACGGCCTTTTTGAAAAAAGGGCGGCTTTCCCCAAAACGGCGAACAGCCGGGGAAGCCGCCCGTTTCTTTTGGCACGCTTTTGCGCCCGGTGCCGCCGGAATGGGCGTTTATGCCCCAAAACATCCGAAAAAACACAAAAACCCTGCCTCCCGCGGGCAGAAAAGATTGAATAAACGGGCATAAAGTGTTAGAATGATTTATAACTATCCGTTCGGAAAATGCCGGAAACCGGGCGCTTTCGCGGCGGAGGGGAAAGAGGGGCTGAATCGATGGCATTGAAAAAATGGGTCGTAGCGTCGGTGGACCGGCAAGCCGTGCGCAGGCTCGCGGCCGAAGCCGGCGTCCCCGCGATGACGGCGGCTCTGCTGCAGGTGCGCGGCTATACGACGCCGCAGCAGGCGCAGGCCGTGCTCTCCGGGGAACCGCTGCACGACCCGATGACCCTTTCGGGCATGGCGGCGGCGGTCGACTGCATCCGGGACGCGCTCGACAGCGGCGCCAGGATGGCCGTCTACGGCGATTACGACGCCGACGGCGTCACGGCCACGGTGATGCTCTATTCCTATCTTGAGTCCTGCGGCGCGGACGTCCTCTACGCAATTCCCGAGCGCGAAGGGGAGGGGTACGGCTTAAACCTGCACGCGGTCGAGACGCTGCATGCGCAGCATGTCGATTTGCTGATTACCGTCGACAATGGCATTACCTCCATCCCCGAAGTCGCGCGCGCAAAGGAATTGGGCATGCGCGTCGTCATTACCGACCACCACCGCCCGCTTCCCGAACTGCCGCCGGCCGATGCCGTCGTGGACCCGTTTCTGCCCGGCGACGAGAGCGGCTGCCAGTGCCTGTGCGGGGCCGGCGTCGCATTTAAACTGATCGAGGCCCTCGAGGGCCCGGACGCGGACGTGCAGGGCCTGCTCGAAAATTACGCGGACCTTCTGTGCATCGCGACGGTCGGCGACGTCGTGCCATTGACCGGCGAAAACCGCACGTTCGTGCGCTTCGGTCTCGAGATGCTCCCGTATACGGACCGTCTGGGGCTGCACAACCTTTTAGAGGAAGCCGGCCTTTTGCAGAAGCCGCTGCACGCAAAGGACGTCGCCTTCGGCATCGTCCCGCGCCTTAATGCGACGGGCCGCATGGGTTCGCCCAACCGTGCCGTGCGCCTGCTTTTAAGCGAGGACCCCGAGGAGGCCGCTTCCCTCGCCGCGGAGGTCAGCGACGACAACGACGCCCGCCGCAGCGTGGAGGAGGAAATCCTCTCTGCCGCGCTTTCCCAGCTGCGCGAGGACCCTCCCCGCCAGTGGGACCGCGTCCTCGTCGTCGAAGGCGAAAACTGGCACCCGGGTGTAATCGGGATTGTCTCGAGCCGCCTCGTCGAACAGTTCGGAAAACCCTGCATTGTGCTCTCTTTGACGGACCGCGAAGCGCGCGGCTCCGGCCGCAGCGTGGAGGGCTTTTCTCTTTTCAAGGCCGTTTCCGCCTGCGCGCCGCTTTTGACGAAATACGGCGGCCACCCGATGGCCGCGGGCATGACGCTCCCGCGCGAGAATGTCCAGGCGTTTCGCTGGCAGCTCAATGCCTACGCGGCGTCGCTCGGCGAGCTGCCGCTGCCGCAGCTGTGCCTGGATGCCGCCTTAAAGCCCGAAAAGCTCTCCGTGAATATCCCGCGCGCGGCCGAACCGCTCGAACCCTTCGGCACCGACAACCCGTCCCCGCTTTACGGCCTTTTGGGCATGACCGTAAAGGAAATCCGTCCGCTTTCCAACGGCCGCCACGTGCAGCTGACCTGCGTGCGCGGCGGGGTGCGCGTGCGCTGCCTGCGGTTCGGCGTTTCGCCCCAGCAGTTCCCCTATCAGGCCGGCGACGTGCTCGACCTCGCCGTCGCGCTTTCGGTCGACACCTACGGCGGCAGGGAGCGCCTTTCCGTCGTTATAAAGGACATGCGCCTGTCCGCGAGCAATACGGAAGACCTCGCCGCCGGGGTGGCCCTGTTTGAAAAGGCGCTGCGCGAGGACCCGCTTTCCGAACAGGAGGCTTCGCGCCTGACCCCCACGCGCGAGGACTGCGCGGGCTTTTACCGGGTGCTGCGCACAATGGGCGGCTACCAGGGCGGCGCGGAAGGGATCGCCGCACGGGCCGGGCTGCCGTTTGCGCGCGTGCTGTCGTGCCTGCAGCTGTTTTGCGAGCACGGCCTGATCGCCTGGGAACGCTTCGGCGGGCACTATACCGTGACGCTTCTGCCCACACAGGGCAAGGTGGACCTGTTTGACAGCGCGTATCTGCGCGGGCTGCGCGCCCGCGTACAGCTTGGGCCAAATTCTGCGAAAGGAGAAGAGATCTTATGAACCAGGGCGTTGAAAAAACCTTTGACGATTTGAATGCACTGCTCGCTCGCAGTGAGCACGACTACGACATGGGCCTGATTCGCCGCGCTTATGACCTCGCGCTGTCCGCGCATGGGGACCAGAAGCGCTTATCCGGCACCCCATATATCTCCCATCCGGTCGCGGTCGCCTGTATCCTTGTGGAGCTGGGCATGGACACGGAAAGCGTGTGTGCGGGGCTTCTGCACGATGTCGTGGAGGATACAAAGGTCGATTTGGACCAGCTGCGCAAGATGTTTGGCCCCGAGATTGCCGGCCTTGTCGACGGCGTCACAAAGATGGGCCGAATCCCGTATACCTCGCGCGAGCAGCAGCAGGCCGAGAATATCCGCAAAATGCTCATCGCGATGAGCGAGGACATCCGCGTCATCATTATTAAACTCGCCGACCGCCTGCACAATATGCGCACCGGTGAATTCTGGGCGCCTGCCAAACAGCGCGAAAAGGCGATGGAGAGCATGGAGGTCTATGCGCCCATTGCGCACCGCCTCGGCATCAGCGCCATCAAAGAGGAATTGGAGGATCTCTCCCTGCGCTACCTCGACCCCTATGCGTACCAGGAGATCGAAAATAACCTGGCGCTTCGCCGCGACGAGGGCAATGCGTTTATCAACCGCACCCGCGAAGCCCTCCAGGCGCGCATCTCCAAGATGATCCCGAACGTCTACGTCTCCGGCCGCGTCAAGAGCATTTACGGCATTTACCGGAAAATGTTCATCCAGGGCAAGAGCATGGACCAGATTTACGATATCTACGCCGTGCGCGTGATTGTCGATACGGTCAACGACTGCTATAACGTGCTGGGCATCGTCCACGATATGTATAAGCCGCTGCCGAACCGGTTTAAGGACTATATTTCGACGCCGAAGCCGAATATGTACCAGTCCCTGCACACGACCGTAATCGGCAAGGACGGCATCCCCTTTGAGATTCAGATCCGCACCTGGGAAATGCACCACACGGCCGAATACGGCATCGCCGCGCACTGGAAATATAAGCTCGGCATGAAGGACGGCAAGTCCGGCAAGGATACGATGGAAAAGCGCCTGATGTGGGTGCGCCAGATCCTCGAGGACGAGCGCGATTCCCAGGATGCGACCGACCTCATCCGCTCCATCAAGACGGACTTGGCCCCCGAAGAGGTCTATGTCTTTACGCCCAAAGGCGAGGTCATCAACCTCCCCGTCGGCGCAACGGTCATCGACTTTGCCTACGCCATCCATTCCGCCGTCGGCAACCGCATGGTCGGCGCGAAGGTCGACCGCCGCATGGTGCCGATTACCACCGTGCTCAAGACCGGCCAGATCGTCGAAATCATCACGAGCAAAGAGACCCATGGCCCGAGCCGCGACTGGCTGAAAATTGTCAAGACGAGTGAAGCGCGCAACAAGATCCGCAATTGGTTTAAAAAGGAGAAGCGCGACGAAAATATCATCGAGGGCAAAAATGAGCTCGACCGCGAATTCCGCCGCAACGGCATCTCCATGGAGGATTCGGAGCTCGAAGCCCTTTTGCTGCGCCTGGGCGCCAAGCAGAACTGTACGACCCCCGACGACGTCTACGCGGCCATCGGTTACGGCGGCATCCAGCTTTGGAAGGTGATGCCCCGCATCAAGGAGGCCTACTATAAGGCCCACCGCGCCGAGCCCCGCAAGGAAACGCCCACCCGCCAGGCGGCGCACCACCGCGCGACGAGCGGCGTCGTGGTCGACGGCATGGACGACTGCCTGATTAAGTTCGCGCGCTGCTGCAACCCGCTGCCCGGCGATGAGATCATCGGCTTCATCACGCGCGGCTACGGCGTTTCCATCCACAAAAAGAGCTGCTCGAACGTCCCCCATCCGATCGAAAGCTGTGCAGAGCCGCAGCGCTGGGTGGCGGCGCATTGGGTCGGCAACGTCAAGGAACAGTTCCAGACGACGCTTGAACTGTTGGCCGAGGACCGTTCCGGCCTTTTGGCCGATGTGACCCAGCAGCTGTTCAATATGAAGCTGTTTATCCATTCGCTGAATTCCCGCGAACTCAAAGACGGACAGGCCGTCATCACCGCGAGCATCACGGTCAACGGCTTGGAGCATCTGCAGAATATCGTCAGCCGGTTAAAATCCGTCAACGGCGTCACGTCCATCCGGCGCGTTTAATCGGCGCCCGCGCTTTTTCGCAGGATGCCCCAGCATTAGAAAAAGGAGGGACTTCGTTTTATGCAGGTCCAATGCTTTGAGGTCGGTCCCTTGCCGACCAACTGTTATCTTTTGACCGACGGCGAAACGAACAAATCCGCCGTCATCGACCCGGGCGGGAACGACGCCGCCCTTTTGGAGGCGGTGGCACGCTGCGATGTCGCCGCGATTTTATTGACCCATGCCCATTTTGACCATATCTTAGGCGTTGCGGACGTCTATCGCCTGACCCATGCACCGATCTTCCTCGATGCGGACGACGCCCCCATGGCAAACGACCCGCGCCGCAACCTGTCGGCCTTTATGCATTTGGGGCAGGTCAAGCCCTTTACGCCCGCGCGCCTTTTGCACGACGGCGATACCTTCTCCATCGGTGCTTTACAGGTGCGCGTGCTGCATACGCCCGGCCACACGCCCGGCGGCTGCTGCTATCTTGCCGGTGACGCCCTCTTTTCCGGCGACACGCTGATGGCGGGCTCCGTCGGCCGCACGGATTTCCCCGGCGGCGATTACCGCGCGCTGATGCGTTCGGTGCAGCGCTTAAAGGCCCTGCCCGGCGACTGGCACATTTATCCGGGCCACGGGCCGGACACTACGCTCGAGCGGGAACGCCGGGCGAATCCCTATATGGAGCCGGAACGCTATGGACTTATTCCTTGAAAATAACGATTACCACTACGAGCTCGAAAAACTGTGCCGGCTTTTTTACCCGATGCAGCGCATCCGCGTGTTTGAAAAGGGCGCTGCCCCCGCGGACCCCGACCCGATGTGCATCACCGCGCACTTTCGGGACGGGACCGCTTCCGTCACGTTTCAAACGCCGCAGGGTACGTCCGTTTCCGAAAGTTCGTGCGAAGACGCGTCCGACGCCGAGCGCACGCTCGCCGTTTTGCTCTGGCGCTTTTTGCAAAAGGAAAGCGGCTTTACGCCGCAGTGGGGCATTTTGACCGGCATCCGGCCCGTCAAGCTGCTGCGCCGCCTGGCGGAGCGCTTCGGCGAGGCGGAGGCGGCCGGGCGCCTTTTGGAGGATTACCTTGTCAGCCCCCAGAAGGTTGCGCTTGCCCGCGAGACGCTGCACAACGAGTCGGCCGTCCTTTCGAAGGAAAAGGAAAACGGCTGCAGCGTGTACGTCGGCATCCCGTTCTGCCCGACGCGCTGCGCGTATTGTTCGTTCGTTTCCACAACGGTGGAAAAGACGATGCGCCTGATCCCCGCGTATCTCGACTGCCTGTGCCGGGAGATTGCGGCCGCCGGGGCAGTCGCGAAGGACCTGGGCCTTTCCGTGCAGTCCGTCTACATCGGCGGCGGCACCCCGACCACGCTTTCCGCTTCCCAGCTCTCCCGCCTGCTTGCGGCGATCCGGTGCGCGTTCGATCTCTCCGCGTGCCTGGAATATACGGTCGAAGCCGGCCGGCCCGACACCGTCACGCGCGAAAAGCTGCAGGTGCTGCATGAAAACGGCGTCACCCGCGTGAGCATCAATCCGCAGACCATGCACGACGATGTGCTCGAAGCCATCGGCCGCCGCCATACAACCGCCCAGACGCTCGCGGCCTTCGCGCTCGCGCGGGAAGCGGGCTTCCAAAACATCAACATGGACCTCATCGCGGGCTTGCCGCGCGACACGTACGAGGGCTTCTGCGATTCGGTCCGGCAGGTGCTGGCCCTTTCTCCGGAAAGCGTCACCGTCCACACGCTGGCGCTCAAGCGCGCCTCCCGCATTTACCAGGAGCACGAGGAGAAAGCGGCCCGCCTCTCCGGCGCCGTCGCGACGGATATGCTCCGCTTTGCGGATCAAACGCTTCTAGCCGAGGGCTTTTTGCCGTATTATCTTTACCGGCAGAGCCGCATCTTGGGCGGCCTCGAAAACGTTGGCTTTGCAAAGCCCGGAAACGAGAATTTTTATAACACCGTCATCATGGACGAAAGCCAGACGATTCTCGCCTGCGGCGCCGGTGCCGGCACGAAGGTTGTCGCGCCCGACGGCAGCGGGCGGTTAAAGCGCGTGTTCAATTTCAAATATCCATACGAATACATCCACCGCCACGAGGAAGTCCTCGCGCGCAAGGAACAGGTGAGGGAACTGTATGCCGCATTTTGCCGATAACCCGTTTTTCCGTACACGCAACGACGTGCAGGCGATCAACGCCCTGGCCGAAAAGGAGCCGGACACCCTGATTGCCCGCAGTGACCTGCGCCTGCAAAAGCATATCGAGTCCGCCGCCCGGCAGATCGCCGCCGGCGGCGCGCGCCTGGTGCTGCTTTCGGGCCCGAGCGGCAGCGGCAAGACGACGGCCGCGCGCTTTCTGGCCGAGGCGCTCACGAAGCTTTCCCACCCCGCAAAGAACCTTTCGACGGATGACTTTTACCTCGGCGCCGCGCGCGCCCCGCGCCGCCCGAACGGCGAGCCGGACCTCGAGTGCCCGGAAGCGATGGATTTGCCCGCTTTACAGGCGTGCGTGCGCGGCTTGGCTTTAAACGGCGCGTGCGAAACGCCCGTGTTCGATTTTTCCGCCCAGCGCCCGTCCGGCGAGCACCGGGAAATCCGCCTCGGAAAAGACGGCGTCGCCGTGCTTGAGGGCATCCACGCGTTAAACCCCCTGCTCACCCAAGATGTGCCGGACCTGCAAAACGTGGTGCGCGTCTTTTTGAGCGTGCAGCAGGAGGTGCGCATCGGGCCGCAGGTCCTGCTTTCGCCGCCGCAGGTGCGCCTAGTCCGCCGCATCGTGCGCGACTTCCGCTTCCGCAGCACGAGCCCTGCCCAGACGCTGCACATGTGGCCGGCCGTCATGGAGGGCGAGCGAAAGTATATCACGCCCTGGAAGGCCGGCGCCGACCTGACGCTCAATTCCCTTCTGCCTTATGAATTCGGCGTTTTGCGCGGCTGCGCGGTGCCGCTTCTGCGCCGTGTGGAGGACGACACCCCCGAGGGGAAGACCGCCCAGGACCTTGCGTTCGCGCTCGCGCTGTTTCACGCGATCCCGTTAGACAAAGTGCCCGCCCAGTCGCTGTTAAGGGAATTTATCGGGTAAAGGGCGCTTCGTTTCGGCAGGATCTGCGCCGTTTTTCTGCCGCTCCATTGCGGGGCGGCGGGGGAATCTCTTTAAAATTGCCCGAAAAATCCCTGCTGCGCGTTGATTTTTCTTTAAAATGTGATATAATAAACACGATTATAGGACCAAATACGTGCCCAAAAGAAAGGTGTGATCTGCATGGGTTTATTCGAAGATGTCGTTCTCAATGCAAAGACCGCCGTCAACGCGGTGGGGAAGAAGGCCGGCCAGTTTGTAGATGTCTCCAAGCTCCGCTTAAACGCGGCAAGCCTGAGCAATGAGATCGGAAAGCGCTTTGAGGCGCTCGGCCGCATCGTATATGATTCACAGAAGAAGGGGGAGAACACGGACTCCCTCGTCGCAGAGTGCATTTCCTCGATCGATGACCTCTACCATGAGCTCGATGCCGTCAATGACCAGATTGCGGCCAGCCGCAGCCAGGTCGTCTGCCGCATGTGCGGGGAGGAAAACCCCGCGAATGCCGTCTATTGCTGCAAGTGCGGCCACAAGCTCCAGGAGGAAGACGCCGCAGCCGGGGAAACGCCCGACGCAGAGGAAGCGGCTTCCGATGAGCCTCAGGCCTAACGGCTTTTTGCGCTTCCTAACACAAAAAAGGCAGTGCCAACCCCTTCATGGGGCGCGGGCACTGCCTTTTTATGTGTCCGTTTCGAAAAGCGGATACCGGTCTTAAAACGGACAAATTGCGCATACATATCCTCCAAAACCGGATGTGGGGGAGTGGTGCGATGAAACGAAACACAGCGCCGAAGCGGCAAACGCTTTTGCAGGGGGCGGCCGTTTTACTGGGGGCGCTCGCGGTGGTCAAAGTGCTCGGCGCACTGTTTAAAATCCCATTGAGCTGGATTCTGACGCCCGTCGGCAGCGCGTATTTCGGCAGCGCCTATGCGCTGTATTTCCCGATCTACAGCCTGGCTGTGGCGGGCTTTCCGGCCGCCGTCGCGCGGATGGTCAGCGCGCGCGCGGCGTCCGGCCGCCTGCGCAGCGTGCGCGCCCTGCGGGGCGTCTGCGTGCGGCTGTTCTTCCTATTGGGCCTTCTGGCGTTTGGCGCCATGGTCCTATTATCTTTCCCGTATGCGCGCCTGACCGCGCGGGAGGCGCCGGAAACGGTCCTGCCCGCGCTGTGGGCGCTGGCCCCGGCCGCGTTTTTCTGCAGCCTGCTCTCCGTTTACCGCGGCCTTTACGAGGGCCTTTCGAACATGACGCCGACGGCCGTCTCGCAGATCCTCGAGGCCGCCTGCAAGCTCGTGTTCGGGTTAGGGCTGTCTTACGGCGGCATGGCGCTCGCTTTGCGCGAATACGCGGCGTCCGGTACGGTCTGGGGCGTGTCGCAGCCGTCGGCGTCGTACGCGCGGCTGAGTGCTCTGCCGGCCTGCGCGGGCGGCGCCGTGTTCGGCGTGACGATTGGCGGCGCCGTGGGGCTTTTGTACCTTGTCTATTATTACCGCCGCCATCGGGAGGGCTTTCCGCCGGCAAGGCTTCAGGCCGCCCCGCCGCCCGAAAGCGCCCGCACGCTGCGGCGCGAGCTTTTGCGCACGGCCGCGCCGATGGCGCTCGGGTCGCTGGCCGTCAACCTCTCTACGCTCGTAGACGCCGCCGTCTTAAACGGCCGGCTGTCCGATTTGATGGAAACGGCCCCCGGCGCGCTTTTAGCCGCGTTTGCAGGCCGCATCCCCGAAGAGGTCGTGCGCAGCCATACGGTGCCGGCGTTTTTGTACGGCTGCTACACGAACGCGAATACGCTGTTTATGCTCCTGCCCGCGGCGGCCCAGGCGCTCGCCATGAGCGCGCTGCCCGCGGTCACAACGGCGTGGGTCCGCGGCCAAAAGCCCGCCTTGGCCCGCTGCATCCGGCATGTGCTGCGCCTGTCGGCCGTCGCCGTGCTGCCCGCCGGCCTCGGGATGAGCTGCTTCGCACAGCCCATCTGCGAGGTCCTCTTCGGCCCCCGGAATGCGCCGGATCTCTGCGCGCAGGTGCTGCGCATTTTGGGGATTGCAGCCGTCTTTTCCGCCTTGAGTACACCCGTACAGAGCATGCTGCAGGCTGTCGGCCGCGCGGATGTGCCGGTAAAACTACTGTTTTTCGGCCTGCTGCTCAAAGCCGCTATGACGTATACGCTCGCGGGGATGCCGCAGTGGAACCTCTGCGGCGCGGCGGTGAGCACGCTCATGTGCTATGCGGCACTTTTTTTCGCTTCCCTTATATTCCTTTTGCATGTGGCCAAACTAAAGATGCCATTCTTTTCTCTTTTTGGGAAACCGCTGCTCGCGGCCGCGGTCTGCGTGCTGACCGCCCTGCTGCTGTGGAAGGCGCTTCCCGAAAATTTGGCGGAATTGCCGCGGCTGATGCTGTGCATCCTTTTGGCAGGCACCTTATACGTTCTGGCCCTTTCGCTGCTCGGCGTCGTGCACAAGTCCGATTGGCGCCGCCTGCGCGCCTCACAGAAATTTTGACGAAACCCTTGCAAACCCCCCTCCCTTCGTGTAAAATAGAGTACGTTCCTGTAAAGTTGATGAAAAGGAGTGGAGGCTATGGAGTTTCAGCGCAAAGAGACGTACGATCTCGCGGACCTGCGGCAAATCGTGGAGATTCTGCGGGCGCCGGATGGCTGTCCGTGGGACCGCGAACAGACCCACCACTCCATCCGCAACAATTTCATTGAGGAAACGTATGAGGCTGTGGAGGCCATCGACCGCGAAGATGCCCCGCTTTTGCAGGAGGAACTCGGCGATGTGCTGTTTCAGGTGCTGTTCCACAGCCAGCTTGAGGCGGAGGCCGGCCGCTTTACGTTCGACGATGTGGTGGATGGCATTGCCAAAAAGATGATTGAGCGCCACCCGCACGTGTTCGGCGAGGAAGTGGCTTCCAATACGCAGGAAGTCCTGCGGAATTGGGACGCCATCAAGCAGCAGACGAAGCATCAGAAAACGCAGACCGAGGTCCTCCAAAGCGTATCCCCGGCGCTGCCGGCGTTGATGCGCGCTTCCAAAGTGCAGCAGAAGGCCCAGAAGGCCGGCTTCCCGGAAGAACCAAACGGGGCTTCGGCCGCCCTTTCCCCCGAGGAAGCGGGGCGGCTGCTTTGGCAGGCCGTGCGTGCCGTGCGGCAGGCGGGCCTTTCCGCAGAACAGATGCTTTCCGAAGAGACCGACCGCTACATCGCGCGCTTTGCCGCGTGGGAAGCGGCACAGACGCCGCACGGCTGCGGCGAGAAGGTGTAAAGAAAAAGATCTTAAAATGTGAATGGAGGTTTTTGCACGATGAATAAGACAGAACTGATTGCCGCCGTTTCCGAGACGGCCGGCTTGTCCAAGAAAGACGCCGAAAATGCGGTTTCCGCCATGCTCAAGACGATTGTCGATGCCGTTGCCAAAGAGGAAAAGGTGCAGATCGTGGGATTCGGCACGTTTGAGTGCCGCAGCCGCAGCGCCCGCCAGGGCCGCGATCCCCGCACGAACGCGATGATCGAAATCCCGGCGTCGAAGGTGCCCGCGTTTAAGCCCGGCAAGGCGTTTAAGGACGTTGTCAATTCATAAAAAACGGAACATTCACGGTTTTTAAGCGATCTGGCTTTGATTGGGAAGAAGGCGGCGCCCGGGCGTGGGGCCGCCTTCTTTTTGCAGAATGTATGCCAGCCGCGCCTGTCAATCCCCATAAAAAGGAGCTTTTTTCGATGCGTTTGGATAAATTTTTAAAGGTATCGCGCCTGATTAAGCGCCGCACCGTCGCCAATGAGGCGTGCGACGCGGGCCGCGTGTCCGTCAATGGAAAGCCCGCCCGCGCTTCCTATGATGTGAAGGTGGGCGACCTTCTGTCGATTACCCTCGGCACCAAGACGCTGCGCGCCGAGGTCCTCTCCGTGCAGGAGTATGCAAAAAAGGACAGCGCCGCTTCGATGTACCGCATGCTCGAGGACACTGCGGAAGCGGAAGCATAGTTTTCAAAGAGCCGGCATACGCTTTCTAAAAGGAACGCTGATTCTTTTTAGGGAGGTGCTCTCTGTGATGAAAGAGGAAACCCGCGAGCTGCCGCACAGCCTGACCCTCGAAAACCGCACACTCTTAAAGGCCGGCGGCGTTCTGCGCATCGACAGCTTCGACGAGGAAACGATTGCCGCCGCCACCGGCGGGGGACGGCTTTTGATCCGCGGGGAAAACCTGCACATTGAGGCGCTCGATGTGGACGCCGGCACGCTGACGGTCACCGGGAAAGTGACTTCTTTGGCGTACGTCGATTCCGGGAAGCGCGGCGGCCTTTCCCGCCTGTTCCGTTGATCAATGCGTCGGCCGCGGAGAACCTGCGGGCATTTCTGGCCTTCTGCCTGCTCGGCGCGGCGCTCGGGCTTTTGTGGTCCGTGCTGCGCGGCGTGCGCGCCCACCTCTCCAAAAAGAGCGCGCTTGCCGTTTTCCTGGACGCGGCCTTCTGCGTGCTCGCCGCGTTTGCGGTGGAATTGTGTGCGCTGAGCACGTATTGGGGCCAGGTGCGCGCGTTCCACCTGTTCGGCGCCGCAGCGGGGTTTGCCGCTGCCGCTTCGACGCTCGGCCGCGGGGTGACGGCCGTTGTGCGCGGCGTGCTTTCGCTGCTTTTGCGCCTGGGGCGTCCCATTGCCGGCTTCTTTTTGAGAAAAGGCCGCGCGTTTGGACGGTTTGCGGCAAAAAAAGCGGCAAACCGCTTGCATTCCAGTCGGTGTATCTTGTATAATAAAAGCGCTGTTACCGGTTCTCAAAAACGGCCCTGCCAAAAGCCAGCAAGGGAGGCGTTGATGCATGCAGGAAGTGCCAAAGAGGGCAAAGCGGAAAAAGCGCACACGCAGCATCCTGCTGCGCGTCGCCATCGCCGCGTTCTGCCTGTATATGGTCGTCGCGGTCGTCAATCAGCAAAGACAGATCCGCGCCCAGCAGGAAACGCTCGCACAGCTCAACGAGCAGATCGAGGTCCAGGAGATCCGCAATGAGGACGTCCGCCGGGAGATGGAGGATTCCGGGCAGAGCGACGAATACATCGAGCGCGTCGCCCGCGAAAGCCTGAACCTCGCCAAGGCCGATGAACGGATTTTTGTGTGTCCGGCCGGGAATTAGGAACAGTGCATTTTTTTAAGGAGGAGTCAAAAACTTTATGCAGCTTGCGGTAGGGATGACCGTGGAAGGAAAAGTCACCGGCATCACGAGTTTCGGTGCGTTTGTAGAGCTTCCAACCGGGCAGACCGGCATGGTCCACATTTCGGAAGTGGCCCCCACGTTCGTGCGGGAGATCCGTGATTTCGTTTCAGAAGGGCAGACCGTCAAGGTCAAGATTTTGAATATCGGCGACAACAATAAGATCAGCCTTTCGATGAAGCAGGCGGAAGGCGCCCAGGCGCCCAAAAAAGGCGGTGCGCCCCGTTCCGGGCAGCATCGCGCCCCGCGCCGCCGTCCGGAGCCCCAGCAGCACCGTCCCGGCACGTATGAATGGCAGCCGCGCCGGATGGAGTCTGCGAGCTTTGAGGACATGATGTCCCATTTTAAGCAGACGAGCGACGAGAAGATCTCCGATCTGCGCCGCACCGTTGAGGGGAAACACGGCAGCTATTCCCGCCGCGGCGGCAATCGACAATAACGTTTCAAACGAAGCACAGGCAGGCGAACCTTCCTGCGCTGCTTTGCCCGGACGGCCTTTCGCTGTCCGGCCGGGGCTGCGCAGCCGCCTGCCTGTTTTTTTGAGGTTCCAGAAAGGAAGAGGGAGTTTACGGTGTTCTATCTTCACGCAAAGATTCATACGATGGCCGGCACCATCCTGGAAGACGGCTGGATGCAGGTCGAAAACGGGAAAATCCTCGCTTTGGGCGACGGCACCCCGCCCGCCGGCTGCGGCGATACGTTCGACTGCGGCGGCCTTTCGATGTATCCCGGCTTTTTTGACGCGCACACGCATCTGGGCATGATGGAGGACGGGCTGACGTTCGAAGGCGACGACGTCAACGAGGATTCGGACCCCGTCACCCCGCAGCTGCGCGCGATCGATGGGTTAAACCCCTTGGACCGCGACTTCCGCGAGGCCGTTGAGGCCGGCGTCACGGCCGTCGTGACCGGCCCCGGCAGCGCCAACCCAATCGGCGGGCAGATGGCCGCCATCAAGACGTTCTGCCCCGACGGCTGCGTCGACGATATGGTCCTGCGCGCGCCGGTCGCCATCAAAATGGCCCTGGGTGAAAACCCGAAAAATGTGTATCACGAAAAGGATTCCGGCCCGGTCACGCGCATGGCCACGGCGGCCTTGATCCGCGAGGCGCTTTATAAGGCGCGCCGCTACGGCGAAGAGCTGGAAGCCGCCGCGGATGCGTCGGAGCGGCCGGATTTCGACATGGCCTGCGAGGCGCTCCTGCCCGCTTTGCGGCGGGAGATCGAGGTCCATTTCCATGCCCACCGCGCCGACGACATCTTCACGGCCATCCGCATCGGCAAGGAGTTTCACCTCGATTTCGTGATCGTCCACTGCACCGAAGGCCACGAAATCGCCGCCCGGTTAGCCCGCGAAGGCGTGCGCGCGCTGTGCGGCCCCGTGCTCTCCGAGCGCAGCAAGCCGGAACTGCGCCGCCTGACCCCCGCCTGCCCGGGGATCCTCTCGCGCGCGGGGGTCAAGACCGCGATCGTCACGGACCATTCCGTCGTGCCCATCCAGTACCTCGCCGCCTGTGCGGGCCTTGCCGTGCGCGAAGGCATGGACCATGAAGCCGCGCTCGAGGCCATCACAATCGTGCCGGCGCAGATTTGCCATCTCGAAGACCGCATCGGCTCGCTCGAGCCCGGGAAGGATGCGGATTTCTCCCTGTTTGCGGAGGACCCGCTCTCCAATTTTGCGAAACCCCGCTACGTCTATACGGCCGGCCGCTGCGTGCTCGACCGCCGCTGAAAGGAGCATCCCCATGCGAGAAATCAAAGCACAGGAAATCCGCGACGCGGTTGCCGCCTTGTGCATCCGCGCCAACCGGGAACTGCCGGAAGACCTCGAAGCGTGCATCCGCAGCGCGGGCAAGGCCGAACTGTCCGACCTTGCCCGCAGCATCCTTCACGACCTTGGCCGGAACCTGGACGCCGCCCGCGCGCTCCATCTCCCGATCTGCCAGGATACCGGCATGGCCGTCGTGTTTGCCGAAGTCGGCCAGGAGGTCCATATCGACGGGGAATTTGAGAAGGCCGTCAACGACGGCGTCGCAAAGGGCTACACCGAGGGCTATCTGCGCTGCTCCGTCGCCGCAGACCCGATCCGCCGCGGCAATACCGGCGACAATACGCCGGCCATCCTCCACACGCGCCTGGTCCCCGGCGAGCACCTCACGCTGACCGTCGCGCCCAAGGGCTTCGGCAGCGAAAACATGAGCCAGCTGAAAATGCTGACCCCCGCCGCCAGTGAGCAGGACATCATCGACTACGTCGTCTCCGTCGCGCGCGACGCGGGCAGCAACCCCTGCCCGCCGATGGTGCTCGGCGTCGGCATCGGCGGCGATTTCGAAAAATGTGCGTTTCTGGCCAAAAAGGCGCTGTGCCGCCCGGTCTCCGAAAAAAATGCCGACCCGTACTACGCCGCGCTCGAAGCGCGCATGTTAGAAGCCGTCAACGCCCTCGGCATCGGCCCGCAGGGGTTCGGCGGGCACACCTCCTGCCTTTCGGTCGCCATCGAGCAGTACCCCACCCACATCGCGGGCCTGCCCGTGGCGGTCAACGTCGGCTGCCACGTGACCCGCCACGCGACGGCCGTCCTGTGACGCGCAAGCGTGCAAAGCACTCCTTTTACACGGAAAAAAGAAAAAATTTTCGCGAAGGGCTTTTATTTTTTTAGCGAATATGTTATAGTAGAGGTGCAGGGAAAAGCTCCCTGCGACTACGTTCCGGTGAAGGAGATGTCTGTCTATGATTATCACGATTACAGGGAGAAAAGTGAACCTGCGGGACAATTTCAAGAATCTCGCACAGAAAAAGCTTTCCCGCTTTGACCGCATCTTTGACGAGAATGCGACGGCCAAAGTAGTCGTCACGGTAGAGCGCAACCGCCAGACGGTGGAAATTACGATCAACAGCAACGGCGTGATTTACCGCGCAGAATCGACGGATCTGGAAATGAACGACGCGCTCGACCACGTGATCAGCGCGCTGGGCCGGCAGATCCGCAAGAACAAGACGCGCTTGAATAAACGCATCCATTCCGCGGCGCTCGACCAATACGTCCAGGAATACGTCAATGCCGTCGAAGAGCCGGAAGAGGCGTACGAGGTCGTGCGCACGAAGCACTTCCCCGTAAAGCCCCTGTCGCCGGAAGAGGCCATCCTCCAGATGAACCTGCTCGAGCACCAGTTCTTTATGTTCCGCAACGAGCAGAGCGGGGAGATCAACGTCGTCTACCGCCGCAAAGATGGCAGCTACGGCCTTTTGGAGCCGGATGAAGAGGCATAACGAAAGCCCAGAAACCCCGGGCGGGGGCTGTTCCCCGGTGGAACAGCCCCCGCCGTTTTTTGCGAAAGGAAGAAAGTTTCAAGATGCAGACATTTCAACTCGCCGTGCCCTGCCTGCTCGGCGTCGAGGGCCTCGTCGCGGACGAGCTCAGGCAGATGGGCGCCGAAAATGTGCAGGCCGAAAACGGCCGCGTGCTGTGCGCGGGGTCGCCCGAGATGCTCGCGCGCGCAAACCTCAGCCTGCGCTGCGGCGAGCGTGTGCAGGTGCTGCTGGGCAGCTTCCCGGCGCGGACATTTGACGAGCTGTTCGAAGGCGTGCGCGCGCTGCCGTGGGAGCGCTGGATCGGCCGCGACGACGCGTTCCCGGTCAAGGGCCGCACGCTCTCCTCGAAGCTCCACAGCCTGCCCGACTGCCAGAAGATCATCAAAAAGGCGATTGTCAAGCGCCTGCACCGGCAGTACGGCCTTACATGGTTCCCCGAAACAGGCCGGCTTTATCAGGTGCAGTTTTTGCTTTTGAAAGACCGCGTCAGCCTCCTGCTGGATACGTCCGGCCAGGGCCTGCACAAGCGCGGCTACCGGAAGACTTCCACGATCGCCCCAATCAAGGAGACGCTCGCCGCGGCGCTCGTCACGCTGTCGCGCGTGCGCACGGATGCGTCGTTTTATGACCCGTGCTGCGGCTCCGGCACGCTGCTGATCGAAGGCGCGCTCTACGCGACCCATACGGCGCCGGGCCTTTCCCGCCGCTTTTCCGCCGAAGCCTGGCCCCAGGTGCCCGCCCGCGTCTGGCAGCGGGAGCGGGAGCGCGCAAAGGACCTTATCCTGCGCGATGCGGCGTTTTGCGCCTATGGCAGCGACATCGACCCCGCAGCCGTCGCGCTGACGCTGGAAAACGCCAAAAAAGCCGGCGTCGGCGCCCGCGTGCGCGCCGTTGTCCGCGATCTCAAGGACTTTTCCCCGCATACGGAATACGGCTGCATCGTGTGCAACCCGCCCTACGGCGAGCGCCTGCTCGACGTGGAGGCCGCGCGCACGCTCTACCGCACGATGGGCCGCGTGTTCCCGCAGCGCCGCGGGTTTCATTACACAATCATCAGCCCCGACGAGACGTTTGAATCGTGCTTCGGCCGCCGCGCCGACCGCCGCCGCAAGCTCTACAACGGCATGCTCAAATGCCAGGCGTATCTGTATTATAAAGCGCCGCGTGCGGCCGATAAAACGTAAATAGAAAATAGAACCGGCAGCGGTGTTCGTCTTTTCGAATCCGCTGCCGGCTTTTTCGGGGAAATTTTCCGCCTCGCCGGCCCCGCAAAGCATATCTTTTTCCCGGCCGGTAAAACTGAATCAGCAATCCTGCTTTTTGAGTGCTTAAATTTACAGTTAATTTCTATTTCAGGGCGTGAAATTGTAAACAAATTATGAAATCCGAGTTTTTCTTCGAAAACCCCTTGATTTTTAAGAAAAAGTGATTAGAATAGTATTAGCACTCAGGAATAAAGAGTGCTAAACCAAAACAACAATGTCTTACACATATCCAAAGGAGGACGATTTTTATGACAATCAAGCCTTTGTCCGACAGAGTACTCATCAAGATGGAAGAAGCGGAGGAGACCACGAAGAGCGGGATCCTTTTGACCGGTTCCGCAAAAGAGAAGCCGCAGGTCGCGGACGTCATCGCGGTGGGCCCTGGCGGCGTTGTGGACGGCAAGGAAGTGGAGATGACCGTGAAGGTCGGCGACCGTGTGCTGACGAGCAAATATGCCGGCACGGAGATCAAGGTCGACGGCGAGGAATACACGATCGTCCGCCAGTCCGATATTTTAGCTGTTGTTGAATAATTTGCATACACTGCATTTTTGGAGGTATAGATCATGGCGAAGCAACTGATTTACGGCGAAGAAGCGCGCAAGGCGCTGATGAAGGGTGTCGACGCCCTTTCCAATACAGTAAAGATCACGCTGGGCCCGAAGGGCCGCAATGTCGTGCTTGACAAGAAGTACGGCGCTCCGTTGATCACGAACGACGGTGTCACGATTGCGAAGGAAATTGAGCTGCCCGATCCGTTTGAGAACATGGGCGCCCAGCTCGTCAAGGAAGTCGCGACGAAGACGAACGACATCGCCGGCGACGGCACGACGACCGCTACGGTCCTGGCACAGGCTTTGATTTCCGAAGGCATGAAGAACGTCGCGGCCGGCGCGAACCCGATGGTCGTGCGCCGCGGCATGCAGGAAGCGGTCGACGCGGCCGTGGAAGCCATCAAGAAGAACAGCAAGGTCGTCGAGGGCAAGGACGACATCGCGCGTGTCGCAACGGTTTCCTCGAGCGATCCGTTCGTCGGCGACCTGATCGCGGACGCGATGGAGAAGGTCACGAACGACGGCGTCATCACGATCGAAGAGTCCAAGACCGCTGAGACGTACAGCGAAGTCGTCGAAGGCATGATGTTCGACCGCGGCTACGTTTCCCCGTACCTCGTGACGGACACCGAGAAGATGGTCGCGGAGCTCGATGACCCGTATATCATCATCACGGATAAGAAGGTCTCCTCGTTCCAGGAAATCCTGCCGCTGCTCGAGAAAGTCGTCAACACCGGCAAGAAATTCCTCTTAATCGCCGACGACGTCGAGGGCGACGCGCTGACGAACCTCTTGCTCAACAAGCTGCGCGGTACGCTGAACTTCTGCGCGGTCAAGGCGCCGGGCTTCGGCGACCGCCGCAAGGAAATGCTGCAGGATATCGCGACGCTGACCGGCGGCACCGTGATTTCCTCCGACCTCGGCGTCGAATTCAAGGATGTCGAGCTGTCGATGCTCGGCCGTGCACGCCAGGTCAAGGTTGACAAGGAGAACACGATTATCGTCGACGGCGCCGGCGACAAGGACGCCATCCAGGCGCGTGTTTCCCAGATCCGTTCGCAGATCGCGGAGACGACCTCCGACTTCGACCGCGAGAAGCTCCAGGAGCGCCTCGCAAAGCTCGCCGGCGGCGTGGCTGTCATCAAGGTCGGTGCGGCGACGGAAGTCGAAATGAAGGAAAAGAAGATGCGCATCGAGGACGCTTTGAACTCCACGAAGGCGGCCGTCGAGGAAGGCATCGTTGCAGGCGGCGGCACGGCATTGGTCGACGCGATCCCGGCTGTCGAAGAGCTGCTCGGCAAGACCGAGGGCGACGAGAAGACCGGTGTGGCCATCGTGCTCAAGGCTCTGGAAGCGCCGCTGCGCCAGATCGCTGCGAACGCGGGCGTTGAGGGCTCTGTGATCCTCGAGCATGTCCGTGAGGGCAAGGTCGGCTACGGCTACAACGCCGCAACCGGCGAGTACGGCGATATGCTCTCCTTCGGCGTCGTTGACCCGACGAAGGTCACGCGCTCCGCGCTGCAGAACGCTGCCTCCGTTGCGGAGACGGTGCTCACGACCGAGAGCCTCGTTGCCGATAAGCCCGAACCGCCGACGCCGGCTCCGGCTGCTGACCCGAGCATGGGCGGCGGCATGTATTAATCGCTTGCGCGGTTTCCATACAGGCAGAAAACAGAAACGGTTTACAAAGTCCTCGCTGGGGTTGCCCCGGCGGGGGCTTTTTTTGTTAAAAAATTTTAAAATACGAAACGGTGCGCCGCCTTGCGCCGCGTGCTATACTAAAAAAGGAATCCGCGAATTTCCTCAAAAAAGGGATTCGCGCCGTTTCGGAAGAATCATTTTTACAAAAGAGGGGACCCAAAAATGCTCTGGGTAATCAGTGCGTTTTTATCTGCATTTTTTGCGGGCATTACCGCCATTTTGGCCAAGATCGGCATTCAAAACGTCAATTCCCACCTCGCCACCGCGCTGCGCACGTGCGTTGTCGTGGTGTTCGCGTGGCTCGTCGCCTGGGGCGCCGGGTCCGTCGGCACGGTCGGGGACCTTTCCGAGCGGACGTGGGTGTTTCTGGTGCTGTCGGGCCTTTCAACGGGTTTAAGCTGGATTTGCTATTTCCGCGCGCTGCAAATCGGCGACGTCAATAAGGTTGCGCCCATCGACAAGTCGAGCACGGTCTTGACGATGCTTCTGTCGTTTCTGCTGCTCGGCGACCCCGTTACGGCCATCGGCATCGGCGGCATGATTTTGATTTTAGCGGGCACACTTTTGATGATCGAGCCAAAGCCCGGCGCGGTACCCGCGCAGCAGAATAACCGCAAAGCCCTCGTGTGGGCCGTGT
Organism: uncultured Clostridia bacterium; assembly: GCA_944385055.1. GTDB lineage: Bacteria > Bacillota > Clostridia > Oscillospirales > Acutalibacteraceae > Caproicibacterium. Next base: position 103,745 of record CALWVT010000001.1, read on the forward strand.
TTTCGGCCGTTTTCGCGAGTTTAACGGCGATCCTCGGGAAAATCGGCATCGAGGGGGTCGAGTCGAACCTCGGCACCGCGATCCGCACGCTCGTCGTGCTCGTGATGGCCTGGGGCATCGTGCTGGTGCAGGGCACGCAGCGTGAGATCCCGAACATCTCGAAAAAAAGCTGGCTGTTTTTGGCTCTGTCCGGGGTCAGCACGGGGCTGTCGTGGATGTTTTACTACTACGCGCTGCAAAAGGGGGTTGCGAGCGTCGTCGCGCCGATCGACAAGCTCTCCATCCTCGTCACGGTGCTGTTTTCCGGCCTCGTGCTGCACGAGCGGCTCCGGCGCAAGGCAGCCGCCGGCCTCGTGCTTTTGACGGGCGGCACGCTGCTGCTTTTGCTGCAGTGAGATAAAAATTTTTCAAAAATACACAAAAGGAAGACAAAGCGCGCGGCACAGCGCACGCGCGGGCCCGCGGGGGAGGCCGTTTCAAAAAATCCGTTTTCTTTTGCCGAAAATCCGATTTTTTCGCCGCGGTTTCTGTTTGCAATCTCCCGCACGATATGGTACGATGAACCTAACAAAAAGGAGGTGTAACCATGCAGACGTTCACAATGGCCCTGCCGTTTATCTGGCTTGGCGTTATCGTGGTGGCGGCCGTGCTGGAAGCGATTACGACACAGCTCGTGAGCATCTGGTTCGCGGCCGGCGGCGTGGCGGGCTTAATTACCGCGGTGGCCGGCGGCGACTTGACGCTGCAGCTTTTGCTGTTTGCCGTGGTCACGGCCGTGCTGCTCGCCGTTACGCGGCCGCTCGCGCGCCGGATGGCCCAAATGCCGAAAACCCAGACGAACGCGGACCGCTACATCGGCAAGGCCGGCGTCGTCACCGAGCAGATTGACAACGAAGCTGCCCGCGGCCTCGTCAAGGTCCTCGGCAGCGTCTGGACGGCCCGCAGCGCGGACGGTTCCGTGATCCCCGCGGGCGCCAACGTCGAGATCTGCGCGATCGACGGTGTCAAGGTCATTGTCAAAAGGAAGTAACGCAGAATCCCGTTTCCAAAAGATCATCCCCTACATTTTTCGAGAGGAGCATGCCAAATGTTCGACGAGTACGCAACCACTTCTTCGTTTTGGTCAGACATTCCCATCGGCCCAATCATTTTGATTGCCCTGGTCATTGTCGTTTTGATTATCCTGATTGCAAACATCAAGGTGGTCCCGCAGGCGCGCGCCTATGTGATCGAGCGCCTGGGCGCCTACCGCGTCACGTGGGAAACGGGTCTGCACTTTAAAATCCCGTTCATCGAAAAAGTTTCCAAAATCGTCTCGCTCAAAGAGCAGGTCGTCGACTTCCCGCCGCAGCCGGTTATTACGAAGGACAACGTCACGATGCAGATCGATACGGTCATCTATTTCCAGGTGACGGACCCGAAGCTCTACACGTACGGCGTCGAGCGCCCGCTCTCCGCGATCGAGAATCTCTCGGCCACGACGCTGCGCAACATCATCGGCGACCTGGAACTCGACCACACCTTGACGAGCCGCGATTTTATCAATACGAAAATCCGCACGATTCTCGATGAGGCGACCGACGCCTGGGGCATCAAGGTCAACCGCGTCGAATTGAAGAATATCCTGCCGCCGACGGAAATCCAGGATTCCATGGAGAAGCAGATGAAGGCCGAGCGCGAGCGCCGCGCGAAGATCCTTGAGGCCGAGGGCCGCAAGCAGAGCGCCATCCTCGTCGCGGAAGGCGAAAAGGAGAGCATGATCCTGCGCGCCGACGCCGACAAGGAAGCCGCCATCCGCCGCGCCGAAGGCCAGGCCGAAGCCATCCGCGAGGTGCAAAGCGCATACGCGGACGCGCTGAAAATGTTAAATGCGGCGAATCCTTCCGACCGCGTCATCGCCTTAAAGAGCCTCGAAGCGTTCCAGAAGGCCGCCGACGGCCGCGCCACAAAGCTGATTATCCCGTCCGATATCCAGGGCCTGGCCGGCCTTGCCACCTCGATTCAGGAAGTTTTGACGCCGCCGGCCGAACAGCCGGAGAAGCCGTCTTCCCAGCAGCCGGACACGGCGCCGTTGGCGCAATAAATGGAAGCTGCGAACGCGAAATTTTGTGCGAAAATCGGAATCCCCCCTTGCATTTCCCTGCGTTTTCCCCTACAATAAGAGGAGAATCAGCGGAAAGGGAGGGTGCTAACAGATGCATGCGCGCTTTTTCCCGTCCGCAAACAGGAAACAAATTGGAGACTGCCCCTTTTTTTGAAAGGGCGCAGTCTCTTTTTTGTCCACGGTGCGTTTTCTCCATTACGGTGGGAAGACGCCGCGTGCTTTTTGGGAAAACAGCAAGTCTATCGGAGTTTTTGAAAGGAGTCTTACCGCGTATGGAGCAAAAGAAAGTAGCCGTCATTATGGGGAGCGACAGCGATTTCCCCACGGTCAAAAAGGCCGTCGCCGAGTTAAAAGCCCTCGGCATCCCGTATGAGGCGCACGTGTTAAGCGCGCACCGCACGCCGGACGGCGCCATCGCGTTCGCAAAGCAGGCCAAGGCCGCGGGCTTTGGCGTGATTCTCGCGGCCGCCGGCATGGCCGCGCATCTGGCCGGCGTTTTGGCCGCCAACACGACGCTGCCGGTCATCGGCATCCCGATGAAGTCCGAAAATTTAGGCGGGATGGAGGCGTTGCTCGCGACGGTCCAGATGCCAAGCGGCATCCCCGTGGCGACGGTCGCCATCGACGGGGCAAAGAACGCCGCCATTTTGGCAGCCGAAATTTTGGCCTTGAGCGACGAGGCCCTTGCCGCACGCCTGCAGCAGGCCCGCGTCGAGATGGCCGAAGAGATCGCGAAAAAGGACGCCGCCCTGCAGGAAAAGCTCAACGACATTTGAAACGATAAGGGCGCAAAACCAGAGGAGGTTATGGGAAATCCATGAATCGAAACAGTTTCAGCGACAGCTATAAGGCCGCGGGCGTCGATGTGACGGCCGGCTACCGTTCGGTCGAACTCATGAAACAGGACGTCGCGCGCACGGAAATCCCCGGCGTGCTCAGCGGCATCGGCGGTTTCGGCGGGCTTTTTAAGCCGGCCTTTTCCGAGATGCGCGAGCCGGTGCTCGTCAGCGGCACCGACGGCGTCGGCACGAAGCTCAAGATTGCGTTTTTGCTCGACCGCCACAACACGATCGGCATCGACTGCGTCGCCATGTGCGTCAATGATATTTTGTGCTGCGGCGCAAAGCCGCTGTTTTTCCTCGATTACATTGCCTGCGGGAAAAACGTGCCGGAAAAAATCGCGGCCATCGTCTCGGGCGTTGCGGAAGGGTGCGTGCAGTCCGGCTGCGCGCTCATCGGCGGCGAAACGGCCGAGCATCCGGGCATGATGCCCGAAGCGGAATATGACCTTGCGGGCTTCTGCGTCGGCATCGTCGATAAGGCGAAGATTTTGGACGGCAGCCGCCTGCGCGAGGGCGACGTGCTCATCGGCCTGCCGAGCTCCGGCGTCCATTCCAACGGCTTTTCGCTCGTGCGCAAGGTGTTCTCGATCGACGAGAACCCCGGCTGCGTCAACGAATTTGTCCCCGAGCTCGGCCAGACGCTCGGCGAGTGCCTGCTGACCCCCACCAAGATTTACGTCAAACCCATGCAGGCGCTGTTTGCGAAGGTCACGGTCAAGGCCGTCTCCCACGTGACCGGCGGCGGTTTTTACGAGAATATTCCGCGCATGCTAAAGCCGGGCCTCACCGCGAAGATTGACCGCGCCGCGTTAAAGATTCCGCCCATTTTCGAGCTGCTCCAGAAGACCGGCGCGATTTCCGACCACGACATGTTCAATACGTTCAATATGGGCGTCGGCATGTGCCTCGCGGTCGCAAGCCAGGACGCGCAGAAAGCGCTCGACACGCTCAAGGAGGCCGGCGAGGACGCCTACGCCCTCGGCGAGATCGTGTCCGGGGACGAGGGGGTCGTGCTGTGCTGAACATTGCCGTGCTCGTCTCCGGCGGCGGGACGAATCTGCAGGCGCTTTTGGACGCGCAGGCGCGCGGGGAAATCCCCGGCGGCCGCATTACGCTCGTCGTCGCGAGCCGCCCGGACGCGTTTGCGCTCACGCGCGCCGAAAAAGTAGGGGTCCCCACGGCCGTGCTGCGCCGCAAATCGTTTGAGAGCCAGGCCCAATACGACGAAGCGCTGCTCTCAATCCTTCGCGAAAACGAGATCGGCCTGGTCGTCCTGGCCGGCTTTATGACAATCATCAGCCCGACCGTCATCCACGCCTATGAGAACCGGATTTTAAATATCCATCCGTCCTTAATTCCGTCGTTCTGCGGCGAGGGCTTTTACGGCCTGCACGTCCACGAAGCTGCCCTCGCGCGCGGCGTCAAGGTGACGGGCGCGACGGTCCATTTTGTCAATGAAATCTGTGACGGCGGGCCGATCGTGCTGCAAAAGGCCGTCGAGATTCAGCCCGGCGACACGCCGGAAGTCCTGCAGCGCCGCGTCATGGAACAGGCCGAGTGGAAACTTCTGCCGAAAGCCGTCGCGCTGTTCTGCGCCGGCCGGCTGCAGGTGAAGGACGGCCGCGTGGAAATCCTGCCCGCGCCAGATCAAAAGGAGGAGCCGTAAATTATGCAGTTAAAACCGCTTTCACAGGCCCTTTCGGCCTGCACGTACCCGGGCCGCGGCATCATTTTGGGCCGCAGCGCGGACAACCGTTTCGCCGCCATCGCCTATTTTATCATGGGCCGCAGCGAAAACAGCCGCAACCGTGTGTTTGAGCCCACCGAGGACGGCATCCGCACAAAGGCATTCGACGAGAGCAAGATGACCGACCCGTCTTTGATTATTTATCACCCCGTTCGCCGCTTTGCGGGGAAATGGATCGTCACAAACGGCGACCAGACCGACACGATCCGCGATTTCATGGCCGAAGGCAAGTGCTACCGCCACGCGCTTTTGACGCGCACATTTGAGCCGGACGCGCCGAACTTTACCCCGCGCATTTCGGGCATCGTAAAGCCGAACGGCGATTTCGTGCTCTCCATTTTAAAGAGCGAGGAAAATGACCCCGCGACGACCTTGCGCACGTTCTTTGAGTATGAATCCCCGAAGCCGGGCCAGGGCCGCTATCTCCACACGTACCAGGGCGACGGCAATCCGCTGCCGAGCTTTGAGGGCGAACCGGAGCGCGTCACGGTCGAAGGCACGCTTTCGGATTTCACAAAGACCGTGTGGGGATCCTTAAACGCGGAAAATAAGGTCTCGCTTTACACGTGCTTTGTGGAGCTGTCGAGCGGGGAAGGCCAATGGAAAATCGTCAACAAATACACAGCCCCGGGCGAGAGCCCGGAGAAGGAGGGACAGGCATGAACGAACTGCCGTTAAAATATGGGTGCAACCCGAACCAGAAACCCGCGCGCGTCTTTATGCAGGACGGCTCCGACCTGCCGATTACGGTCCGCAACGGCCGCCCGGGCTATATCAACCTGCTCGATGCCTTGAATTCCTGGCAGCTTGTGCGGGAGTTAAAGGCCGCAACGGGCCTGCCGAGTGCGGCGTCGTTTAAGCACGTCAGCCCGGCCGGCGCCGCCGTCGCAACAGAACTGTCCGACACGCTCAAAAAGGTGTTTTTCGTCGACGACCTCACGCTCTCGCCGCTCGCGAGTGCCTACGCGGCCGCGCGCGGCGCGGACCGCATGTCCTCTTACGGCGACTGGGCCGCGCTGTCCGACGTGTGTGACAAGGAAACGGCGCTTTTGTTAAAGCGTGAAGTCAGCGACGGCGTCATCGCGCCCGGCTACACGGACGAAGCGCTCGAGATCTTAAAGCAGAAGCGCAAGGGCTCCTACTGCGTCATCGAGATTGACCCCGCCTACGAGCCCGCCGCCATTGAGCACAAGGATGTGTTCGGCATCACGTTCGAGCAGGGGCACAACAACTTTCAAATCGATGAGAGCCTTTTCGAAAAGATCCCGACGAAGAATAAAGACTTGCCCGAGGCCGCAAAGCGCGACCTGATTCTGTCCTTGATTACGCTCAAATATACGCAGAGCAACTCCGTCTGCTACGTCAAGGACGGCATGACGATCGGCGTCGGCGCCGGCCAGCAGAGCCGCATCCACTGCACGCGTTTGGCCGGCAACAAGGCCGATGTCTGGTGGCTGCGCCAGCATCCGAAGGTGCTCGCCTTGCAGTTTGTCGACAAGATTCACCGCCCCGACCGCGACAACACGATCGACAACTATATCTCCGACGAATGGGAAGACCTTCTGTGCACGGACGCATGGAAGCAGTTCCTGAAAGTCAAGCCCGAACCCCTGACGCGTGAGGAGAAAAAGGCCTGGCTTGCGCAAAACCGCGGCGTGTCGCTCGGCAGCGACGCATTCTTCCCGTTCGGCGACAATATCGAGCGCGCGCGCAAATCCGGCGTCGCCTACGTTGCGGAGCCCGGCGGCTCGATTCGCGACGACCACGTCATCGAGACGTGCGATAAATATGGCATCGTCATGGCCTTTACGGGCATGCGCCTGTTCCACCATTGAGGAGGCATTTCGCAAAATGAAAATTCTCGTAGTCGGCGGCGGCGGCCGTGAGCACGCCGTCATCCGCAAATTGATGGAGAACCCGCGCGCGGAAAAGATCTACTGCGCGCCCGGCAACGGTGGGATCGGCTGTGACGCCGAGAATGTCCCGATTGCCGCGACGGATGTCGAGGGCATGGTCGATTTCGCCGTCAAAAACCACATCGACCTCGTCTGCGTCACGCCCGACGACCCGCTCGCCGCGGGTATGGTGGATGCGCTGCAAAAGGCCGGTGTGCGCGCGTTTGGCCCGAACAAGGCCGCCGCGCAGATCGAAGCGAGCAAGGTCTTCAGCAAGCGCCTGATGAAGACGTACAACATCCCCACAGCGGCCTATGAAGTGTTCAGCGACGCAGACGAGGCAATCGCGTTTATCCGCCGGCGCGGGGAATACCCCGTCGTCGTCAAGGCCGACGGCCTGGCGCTCGGCAAGGGTGTCCTGATCGCGCAGAATGAGGAGGAGGCCGTCGCGGCCGTCAAGACGATCATGGAGGACCACGCGTTCGGCGCGGCCGGCAACCAGATCGTCGTCGAGGAATTTTTGACCGGCCCCGAGGTCAGCGTCCTCGCGTTTACGGACGGCAAGACCTTAAAGCCGATGGTCAGCAGCAAAGACCACAAGCGTGCCTTAGACGGCAACCAGGGCAAGAATACGGGCGGCATGGGCACCATTAGCCCGAACCCCGACTATACCGACGAGATGGCCGCGCGCTGCATGCAGGAAATTTTCCTGCCGACCGTCCACGCGATGAACGCCGAGGGCAGGCCGTTTTGCGGCTGCCTCTATTTCGGCCTGATGCTCACGCCGAACGGCCCGAAGGTCATCGAATATAACTCCCGCTTCGGCGACCCGGAAGCCCAGGTCGTGCTGCCGCGCCTCGAGACGGACCTCGTCGATATCATGGAGGCGACGATCGACGGCACGCTTGCGGACCTCGACATCCGCTGGAAGCCCGGCGCCTGCGCGTGCGTCGTCATGGCCAGCGGCGGCTACCCGGAATCGTACCAGAAGGGCTTCGAAATCCACGGCCTCGACGCGAACGGCCAGCTCGACGGCATGGACGGCGTGACCGTCTACCACGCCGGCACAAAGCGCGAGAACGGCAAATTCTACACGAACGGCGGCCGCGTCCTCGGCGTCACATGCACGGGACAGACGCTCGACGAGGCGCTCGACAAGGCGTATGAAGCCGTCGGCCGCATCACGTGGGAAGGCGTGCATTACCGCCGCGATATTGGCCGCGCCTAATGTCCGGCTTGCGCGGCGTTTGCGCAAAGCATGCCGGAAAGCTCTCCAAATTCCGGCCTCCCAAAAGGCCAAAACCCATGAAAAGCGCTGATTTTTCAAAAAGCGCTTACGAAGCGAAAAAAAGCCCTGTATAATAAAAGTATCAAAGAAAGCGGCGCCATCCCGGCGCGGCCGATATGCCAGGGCGTACAACGCAGTGAGATCAAAAGCAGTGGATCGCAGCGAGTTGGGGCGATGCCGCTGCTTTTTTTGATGCCTATCTTTTCATTACACAAGGCTATTTATTAAAATTTCAAGAAGGAGAGGGCTTCTATGCCGCAGAACAAAAGAGAGAGTATCATTTTTACCGTGATGATGTGCTTCGTCATGGTGTTTTGGATGAGCATGTACAACGTCGCGCTGAATATGGGCGGGCTGTCGATCGAAAGCATCCAGGCGGGCTGGCTCGGTTTCCCGATTGCGTACATCTACGCGATGTGCTTTGACTGGTTTTTGGTCTCCAAGATTGCAAAGTGGTTTTCGTTCCGCTTTATCGTCAAGCCGACGTCGAAGCCGCTGCACATCATTCTCTCGATCTCGAGCTGCATGGTCGTGCAGATGGTCATCGTCATGTCGTTCTACGGCGCTTTGGAGCTGTGCTTCGAGGGCCATATCGGCTGGGATGCGCTGGTTATGACGTGGCTTACGAACATCCCGAAGAATTTTATCATGGCCCTGCCGTTCCAGCTGCTTGTCGCCGGCCCGCTTGTGCGCAAGCTGTTCCGCAAAGCGTTCCCGGAAGGCAAGGTTTTGGCCTGAATTTCCCCCTAAACGGCTTACGCAAATTTTTTGCATGCAAAAGGCGCCCGCTTGCGCAAAAGCGGGCGCCTTTTTTCTTTTGTTTTTCACCGGTTTGCGTGTGAGGGGAGCGGCAAAAAGAAACCGTCCGGCAAGAAGGACTCCCAAATCCTCCTGCCGGACGGCTTTCTTTATTTTGCCAGGGCTCTCGTCAGCCAGGCATCGGCAATGTCCATTGCCAGGTACAAACCGGGTTTTTCGCTGGTTTTGACGATCTGTTTGCGGTTATGCGCCGTCGGTTCCGTCAGCATCAGCTGTACGCTGACCTTGTCGGCCACCGGCAGGTCCTTCACCTTTTTCGTACTCTTGATCTCCAAGCGGCAGACGTACTTGTCTTTCATGCTCCCATAATACAGCACGTTGCCACAGCGCACCAGCGGCTTCCCCTTATACATGGGGAATTTCGGCTCTTGATCGCTCATTTCGCATCCTCCTTCAGGGCGGCGCAACGGGCGGCTCACGCTCCGAGATACGACTTGACAAGCACCTGGAGCAGTTCGTCGCGGTCGATCCGGCGGATCAAGCTGCGCGCATTGTTATGGGTGGTGATATACGTCGGGTCTTCAGAGAGGATATAACCCACGATCTGGCTGATCGGATTGTATCCTTTCTCCTGCAGTGCCTTGTACACCTGCGTCATGATGGTCCGGATATTTTCTTCACGGTTTCCCTGTAGCGAAAAGGTCATGGTTTTATCCTGCATGAAAACACCTCCCGTTTCCGTCTATTATCATACACCCAACCCCAAAGAAATGCAAGGTGTGTTTCGCAAACGTGACAAAAAGGTTAGACTTTTGTCGGGTTTTAAGCGCGCAGCGAGGCGCCTGCGGCCTCCAGTTCTTGCATCGCGCGGTCCATCGCGGCGTGGATTTCCTCTTCGGTCAGCGTGGCGGTCTTGCTGCGAAGGATCAGCCGGAATGCCACGCTCTTCATGCCGCTGAGGATCTGTTCGCCCTGGTAGACGTCGAACAGCTCGATGCGTTCGAGGAGTTTCCCCGCGCCCTTGCGGATGGCCTTTTCAAGTACCGCCACCGGCAGGTCTTCTTTGCACAGAAGCGCCAGGTCGCGCGAGACGGACGGGAAGCGCGGCAGCGTCTGGTATTCGAGCTCGAGCTGCGCGTGCGCCTGCAGAAGCGCCATGTCGAGCTCAAAGCCGTACACGGCCTCGTGCCCGAGCCCAAAGTTTTCGGAGGCCTTCGGATGCACTTCGTACAGATATCCCAGCACGTCCTCGCCGCACGTGATGCGCGCGCAGCGGCCCGGATGGTAATACGGCCGGTCCTCGCACGCCTCGGCTTCCCAGGGTGCCAGATGGATCCGCGCGAAGAGCCCTTCCAGGATGCCCTTCGCCGTAAAGAAGTCGCAGCCGCCGCCGTATAAGCCGCACGTCAAAATGCAGCGCTCGTCGGGCAGCTCCTCGTCGCTCTCGTGGGGCAGGTAGATGTTCCCGAGCTCGTAAAGGCACGCGCGCTCGTTGCGGTTGTTGTAATTGTGCGCGAGCACATCGAGCATGCCCGGCAGCGCGATCGTGCGCATCAGGCTCGTGTCTTCACCCAGCGGGTTGCGGATCACGACGGAACGGCGCCGCGGGTCGTCTTTTGCGAGCAGCAGTTTGTCGTACACCTTCGGCGAGCAGAACGAATACGTCATGATCTCGTCCGCGCCGAGCGCCTCCATCGTCGAGGACACCAGCCGCTGGAATTTCTGCTTCGGCGTCAGGCGCCCCTGCGTGCCGCCCGGCAGCGGCGCGCTTTCAATCGTGTTATAGCCGTAAAACCGCGCAATTTCCTCGGCAATATCCGCCTTGTGGACGAGGTCCGGGCGGAACGTCGGCGCGAGGATGTCGTCGCCGTCAAAGGTGCACGCGAGCTTTTCGAGGATCTTTTTCATCTCGTCGTCCGAAACGGGTGCCGCAAGGAAGCTGCGGATCCAATCGGGCTCAAAGCGGATGCGGCGTTTCTCCGGCAGATGCGGGTTGTCGCAGATTACGCCGTCCATCACGTCGCCGGCATCGAGCAGCTCGACGAGCTCGCACGCGCGCTCGAGCGCGGGCAGGCAGTTATTCGGGTCCAGCCCCTTCTCAAAACGGCCGGACGACTCCGTGCGCATGCCCTGGTCGCGCGCCGTCGTGCGCACGCTCACACCGTCGAAACAGGCCGACTCAAATACGATCGTCGTCGTGTCGTCCAGGATACCGCTGTATTCGCCGCCCATGACGCCCGCAATCGCAATCGGGTGGTCGCAGTCGGCAATAATCAGCTGATGCGGCTCCAATTTGCGCTCAACCCCGTCGAGCGTGACGATCGATTCGCCGGCGTTGGCGCGGCGCACGCGGATTTTCCGCCCGCCCACGCTGCGCAGGTCAAATGCGTGCATCGGCTGACCGTATTCGAGCATGACATAGTTTGTGATATCAACGATGTTGTTGATCGGCCGCACGCCCATCGCGCGCAGCCGCTCGCGCATCCAGCGCGGGGAGGGCTTGACGCGCACGTTTTTCACGATGCGGTTCGCGTAAATCGGGCACAAATCCGGCGCCTCGATCTTCACGTCCAGAAGGCCCGTGCAGTCTCCTGCGCCGCCCTTGACTTTGGGCTCGTGGAGCTTTAACGGCAGGTCAAACGTCGCCGCCGCCTCGCGCGCCAGCCCGATCACAGAGAAGCAGTCCGGCCGGTTCGAGGTGATCTCGAATTCCACCGTCGTGTCGTGAAAGCCCAGCGCGTCGCGGATGTCTTTCCCGAGCGTTAAGTCGCAGCCGTCCGCTTCGGTCAGCACCATGATGCCGTCCTCGATCGCGTGCGGAAAATCGTGCTGCGTCAGCCCCAATTCACCTAAGCTGCACAGCATGCCGTTGCTTTCCACACCGCGCAGCTTGCCTTTCTTAATCTTTTTGCCGCCGGGCAGCGTGCTGCCGTGCAGCGCCACCGGCACCACGTCGCCCACCTGTAAGTTCTGGGCGCCCGTCACGATCTGCAGCGGTTCCTCACCGCTGCCGATGTCGATTTTCGTAATCCACAGATGGTCGCTGTCCGGATGGCGCTCCAACGAGAGCACTTTCCCGACGACCACTTTGTCCAGCTCGCTGCCTTCCGTCTGCCAGCTTTCCACCTTGCTGCCGGAAAGCGTGATCGCTTCCGTAAACTGGCGGATCGGCATCTCGGGCAGGTCTACGAATTCTTTTAACCAACGCATGGAGAGATTCATGCTGTCAATCCCACACTTTCTTTCTGATTCCAATCATCCATTTGTCGTGCTTTTTTCAAAAACCGTGCGCGGCTTTTTAGAACTGCCCTAAGAAGCGCACGTCGTTTTCATAGAACAGGCGGATGTCATCGATGTTATATTTGCGCATCGTAATGCGCTCCAGGCCGATGCCAAACGCGAAGCCCGAATAGACCTCCGGGTCGATGTTGCAGTTTTGCAGCACCTTCGGGTGCACCATGCCGCCGCCGAGGATTTCAATCCAGCCCTCGCCTTTGCACAGCCGGCAGCCTTCGCCGTGGCAGTGGAAGCACTGCACGTCCACCTCTGCGCTCGGTTCCGTAAACGGGAAATGGTGCGGGCGGAAGCGGATGACGCTGTCCTCGCCGTAAAGCTGCTTGATAAACGTCTCGAGCGTTCCCTTTAAATGGGCGAACGTGATGCCCTTGTCCACCACAAGGCCCTCAATCTGGTGGAATAACGGCGAGTGCGTCGCGTCGAGCGCATCGCTGCGGTAGCACCGCCCCGGCGCAATCACGCGGATCGGCGGGCGCTGCTGCTCCATCGTGCGCACCTGCATCGGGCTCGTCTGCGTGCGCAGCAAAACCTTGTCGTTGACGTAGAACGTGTCCTGCTCGTCGCGCGCGGGGTGCCCTTTCGGGATATTCAGCGCCTCAAAGTTATAGTAATCGTATTCGACTTCCGGCCCTTCGGCAATCGAAAAGCCCATGCCGAGAAAGATTTCCTTCAATTCATCGAGCGCCAAGGACAGCGGATGCTTGTGCCCGAGCACCGGCCGGCGCCCCGGCAGCGTGACGTCGAGCTTTTCCGATTTGAGCTTTTCCTCGAACGCCGCGGCGCTCAATGCCGACGTGCGCGCTTCGAGCGCCTCTTCAATGGCGGCGCGCACTTCGTTGGCGAGCTTGCCGACCACCGGCCGCTCTTCGGGCGAGAGCTTGCCCATCTGCTTTAAGATGGCGGTCACTTCACCCTTTTTGCCCAGATAGCGCACGCGCAGCTCCTCGAGCTCCTTTTTTCCCGAGGCGCCCGCGAGCTGCGCCGTCGCTTCGGCGCGGATGCGGTTGAGATCGTCTTGTAACATGCGGTTTTGCCTTCCTTTCTGCAATCAAAAAAGCCTTTGCCCCTCTTAAAAAAGGGGCGAAGGCTTTGCTTCGCGGTACCACCCTGCGATTCACTCTGAAGGCCGCTAACGGGGCCGCCCGTCCGTGCCTACCGCTTCCCCCGCCCGCAGTCCCGAACGGGGAAAGGTTCAGCCCGGCCGCTCAAAAGGGAACTTCGCGGCGCCAGCCGGCGGGCACGCTTGCAGCCGGCGGCGCGCCCTCTCTGGGGCCGGCAGCCGGCGCCGTTACTTTCCTTCGTCACAGCGTTTTCCAATATGACGAATCCACTATACCATGCTTTTCCGAAAAATGCAAGCCGCGTTTTGAATTTTCCGGGTAGCCGGCAGGTGCGTTTCGCGCGCTTTCGAAAGGGTGTGTGCGCCTCCTGCCTTTTTGTGCAAGAATTCATTTGTCAAAGCCCTTCGGGTATGCTACAATAAACGGGTAATCTAGACCGATTCGGAGGGTTTTCTATGGATATTTTTGTGGAACAGATTGTCAAACGGAAGATGGGGCCGATCGACGCCCTGGTCATCGTGGGCGTTATCCTCGCGGCACTTGTCGTCATTTCGCTGCCGCTGTGGATTCCCGCGCTGTTTATGCTGTGGCTGCTTTTGATTGCGGGCGCGTGTTTTGGCGTGTATTATCTAATCGGCATGCGGATGTGGGAATTTGAGTACAGCGTCACGAACGGCGACCTGACGTGCGATAAGATTATCCAGCGCCGCCGCCGCAAGCGTCAGTTCAGCATCGACCTGCATGCCGTTTCGGAAATCGGCAAGTATGACCCGCAGAAATTCCAGAACCGCCGGGTTGCCAACACGTATTTCGTCGGCACCACCGCCAAGGGCGCGGAGGGCGACTGGTATTTGCAGGGGGAGTTTGAGCAGTATGGCCCGACGCTTATCGTCTTTTCGCCCAGCGAGCGCGTGCTCGAGGCGATCAAGCCGGCCTTGAAGCGCTCGGTTTTAAACGAAGCCTTCCCGCGGGGGACCAAACGTGTTCAGGCTGGGGATTGACCTGTGTGAGGTGCCCCGCATCGAGAAAGCGATGGCGCGCTCAGAGCGCTTTTGCCGGCGGGTCCTGGGCGCGGCGGAATATGAGATGCTCGCCCGGCGCGGCTTCCCGCCGCAGAGCGTTGCGGCTTCCTTTGCCGCAAAGGAGGCATTTTCGAAGGCGATGGGCACCGGCGTGCGCGGCTTTTCGCTGCGGGACGTCGAACTGCTGCGGGCGGAGAACGGCGCGCCGGTCCTGCATCTTTCCGGGCGCGCGGCCGCTTTGGCAAAGGGCCTTGTGTTTTCCGTGAGCGTGACGCACACAAAGGCGCTTGCCGCCGTTGTCGTCGCGGCGCAGGCGGAAGACCATTGAGGAAAGGGGAGAGCCCGTTTTGGAACAGATTTCGTACACGTATGCGGCCGCCATCGTCGAAAAGCGGCCCAAAGACAGCAACAAGGGCACGTTCGGCCGCCTTTGCTGCGTGTGCGGCAGCGCCGTTGGAAACGGGGAGGCTGGCTCCCAGATGGCCGGCGCCGCCGTGCTGTGCGGCGGGGCAGCCCTGCGCTGCGGGGCGGGCCTCGTCGAAATGGTCATCCCCCACGGCATCTACCCGGTCGTCGCGTCCGCACTGCCGGAAGCCGTCTGCACCGTCTATCCGAATACGGGATTTTTGGACGCCGGAGCGCTCCTTTCGCGGGCTTCGGCGTGCGTTGTGGGCTGCGGCCTTTCGGAACGGTTCCCGAGAAAGGTGGAGGCCGTCCTGCGCGCCGCGAAGGAGGCGAAGACCCCGCTTCTGCTCGACGCGGACGCGTTAAACTGCATCGCGCACAGCCGGCCGCTCTTTTCCTTGCTCGATTCGATGCAGGGCCCGCTCGTCTTAACGCCCCATCCCGGCGAGATGGCCCGGCTTTGCGGCACGACCGTCGCCGCGGTCCAGGCCCATCGCGAGGAAACGGCGCGCGCGTTTGCAAAAGCCCACCACTGCATCCTCGTCTTAAAGGGCGCCGGCACCATCGTCGCCGCACCGGATGGCCGGGCGCTCCAAAACCCGACCGGCAACCCCGGCCTCGCGCGCGGCGGCAGCGGCGACCTGCTTTCCGGCATGATCGGCGCGTTTTTGGCCCAGGGCCGCGACCCCTTCCATGCCGCGTGCGCCGGCGTATACCTGCATGGCCTGGCCGGCGACCGCTGCGCCGCACGTTTGTCCGAGCAGGCCATGCTCCCGCGCGACGTCCTCGCCGCGCTGCCGCCGCTCTTTTTGGAAATCGAAACGCGCCGTCCGTAAAGGGCGGATGCACCTTTTCCCATTTCCTGCATACTTTAAACATAGCTTTTGTTTTATGAAAACACGAGCCCCTGTATAAATTCCGAAAAATCTGCCCATGCTATGGACAACAACAGCAAACGGAGTGTGAGAAGTATGCAGGTAAAGCGCGGAGATATTTTCTATGCGGATTTAAGCCCGGTCGTCGGTTCGGAGCAGGGCGGTGTGCGCCCGGTGCTCATCGTGCAGAACGACGTCGGCAACCGTTTCAGCCCCACCGTAATCGCCGCGGCCATCACCAGCCGCCACGATAAGGCCGATCTGCCCACGCATATCCCGGTCCACGCGGCCACCACCGGCCTGACGCGCGACAGCATTGTGCTCTTGGAGCAGGTGCGCACGCTCGATAAGCACCGCCTGCGCGAACACATGGGGCGCTTAGACGCCGCGGGCATGGAGCAGGTCGACCGGGCGCTGTCCATCAGTTTCGGCCTGGGCGGCCCCGCCGGCCGGCGCAGGGCGCTGAAAAAATCCTACCACGAAACGGCAACGCAAAAGGCTGCTACATAAATCGGATGGCAGCCGAATCCCGTCTCAATTCATCGGACCTTTGTACGGCGGCCCCTCCGCTTTTTGCGCAGGGGCCGCTTTTTTTGTGCGGACGGGCCTTCCCTTTGACAAAATCAAAGCGGGGGAGGGCCTTATAATGGACAAAAAGGAGGTGACATTTTGCAGACGGTGTATGTCGATGTCCTGCTGGTTTTAAACTGGGTCATCGATTATCTGCTTTTGCGGCTGACCGCGCATTTTCTGCGGCTCTCGGTTTCCCGCAAACGCCTCGTGCTGGGCGCGGGCGTCGGGGCGTTCGGGGCGCTGGTCATCCTGCTGCCGCCGCTGCCCTGGGGCCTCGATGTCCTTGTAAAACTTTTATTGTCGGTGGCGGTCATCGCGGCGGCGTTTGGCGTGAAAAGCCCGCGCGCCTTTTTGCGGGCCGGGCTTTCCTTTTTCTTTTTGAGCTTTGCGTTTGCCGGTGTACTCGTGGCGGTTTGGGCGGTCTTTGCGCCGCAGGGGCTGTTCGTCAAAAACAGTGTGGTCTACTTTGACGTCCCGCCGCTTCTGCTGATCCTTTTGGCGCTGGGGGTTTACGTGTTTCTGCGCATCGTCCAGCGCCTGTGCGGGCGCGGCGCGGTGAAAGACACCGCCTGTACGCTCAAGCTCACGCTCGGCGGCGCGCACGCGTCCCTTTCCGCCCGCGTGGACACAGGCTGCACGCTCAAAGAGCCGTTTTCCGGCCTGCCGGTCATCGTCGTGGCGGGCACCGCCCTGCCGCGCCCCGGCACCCCGCCGCGCATCATCCCTTACGCCTCCGTCGGGGGAGAGGGCCTCCTTCCCGCCTGGCGTCCCGAAAGCGTGTGCCTGCAATTTCCAGACAAAGAAATCCACCCATCCCTGTGCTACGTCGCCTTTTCGGAAAGGCCGCTGTCCGGCGCCGTGCAGGCCCTTTTGCCGCCGGACCTGCTCGAAGACGGCGACGTGCACCCCATCCAAAAGGAGGATCGCCGTGAATCCCAAACTGTCCATCCCAAAATTCCTCAAAAGCCTGTGGAAAAAGCTAGCTTGCCGGCTGTTTTCCCACCGCGTCGATTACATCAACGGCCCGGGGACACTGCCGCCGCCCCTGACGCGCGAGGAGGAAGCGCAGGTGTTCCAAAACATCGAGCGGGAAGTCCCCGGCGCGCGCGAGCCTTTGATTACCCACAACCTGCGCCTCGTCGTGTACATCGCCCGCAAATTCGAATCCTCTGGTGCCGGCATCGAGGACCTGATTTCCATCGGCACGATCGGCCTGATTAAGGCGGTCAATACGTTCTGCCCGCAGCGCAAAATTAAGCTCGCAACGTACGCCTCCCGCTGCATCGAAAACGAAATCCTCATGTTCCTGCGCAAACGAAGCCCTCTGCGCAACGAGGTCTCCATCGATGACCCCCTGCACGTCGATTGGGACGGCAACGAGCTCTTGCTCTCCGATGTGCTCGGCAGTGCGGGCGATTTGGTTTCCAGCAATGTCGAGCGCGAAAGCGAGCGCCGCTCCCTGCGGAAAGCCGTCGAGGCCCTGCCGCAGCGCGAGCAGAAGATCATCAATATGCGCTTTGGGTTAAACCACGGCCCGGCCTGCACGCAAAAACAGGTCGCCGACGCATTGGGAATCTCCCAGTCGTACATCTCCCGGCTCGAAAAACGCATCCTCGCGCGCTTAAAGCGCGACCTCGAAAAAGCCGGCTGACACCGTCTTCTCTGCATAACAAAACGAAAGCGCCCGGAAATGCCGCCGTCGTGCGGCCCTTTCCCGGACGCTTTCGTATGTCTTGCAAATTTCTCAAAAGGCAAAAAAGCCTGTCTTATAATCCAATCGTCTTCCGACCTTTATCGCGTTTAAACGTGATAAATCAGATCGGCGTACGTCGGCATCGGCCACGCGGCTTCGTCGGTCAGCGTCTCCATGTGATCGACGTCGCGGCGCAGCACTTCCATCGCCGGCAGCACGCGCTGTTCATAAGCGCGCGCCTGGACGGCAACGTCGGATTCCGCGGCGGCGGACCGCACGGCGTCGCCCAATGCATACGCCTCGTCGTAAACGTCGGCGCTCAATTGGCTCAATTCCGTCACACGGTCATACTCGACGTGGCAGTTCATGTTCGGGTTTAGTGCCTTCTTGTGCAGGAAGGTCACGCTCAATTCATCGACATACCGCTCCACGGCCGGCAGGATCTTCTTGTTGACCATGTCGATCATCGTCAGCGCCTCGATGTTCAGCGTCTTCGAATAATTCTCCATCGAGATCTCATAGCGCGAATGCAGCTCCGCCTCCGTGAAGATGCCGTGCTTTGTGAAGAGCTTGATGTTCTTCGGGTCCAAAAGCGCCGGGATGGCGTCCACGGTCGTCTTCAGGTTCAAAAGCCCGCGGCGTTCGGCCTCTTCGACCCATTCGTCCGTGTAGCCGTCGCCGTTGAACAGGATGCGCTTGTGCTCCTTGATGGTCTTTTTGACGAGCGCGTCGAGCGCCTTCTCAAAGTCCGGGGCCGTCTCCAGCGTGTCGGCAAACTGCGACAGCTCCTCGGCCGTGATCGTGTTGAGCACGACGTTCGCGTCTGCGATGGAATCCGAGGAACCGAGCATGCGGAACTCAAACTTGTTGCCCGTAAACGCAAACGGCGACGTGCGGTTGCGGTCGGTCGTGTCCTTCGGGAAGCGCGGCAGCGTGTGCACGCCGACCTTGAGGATTTCCTTGTCGCGGTGGCTGTAGGGCTTGCCCTGCTCTAAGCAGTCGAGGATTTCGCCCAGCTCATCGCCGACGAACATGCTGACGATTGCCGGCGGGGCCTCATTCGCACCCAAGCGGTGGTCGTTGCCGGGGCTCGCAACCGACATGCGCAGAAGATCCTGGTATTCGTCGACGGCTTTGATAACCGCGACGAGGAACAGCAAAAACTGTGCGTTTTCCATCGGCGAATCGCCCGGCTCTAAAAGGTTTAAGCCCGTGTTCGTCGAGATCGACCAGTTGTTGTGCTTGCCCGAACCGTTGACGCCCTCAAACGGCTTCTCGTGCAGCAGGCAGTACATCCCGTGGCGTTCGGCGACCTTTTTCATGATTTCCATCGTCAGCTGGTTGTGGTCGCAGGCGATGTTCGTGTTGGAGAAGATCGGCGCAAGTTCATGCTGGGCCGGGGCCACCTCGTTGTGCTCCGTCTTCGCGAGCACGCCGAGCTTCCACAATTCCTCGTTTAAGTCCGCCATGAACGCGGCCACCTTCGGCTTGATCGCGCCAAAGTAGTGGTCCTCGAGTTCCTGGCCGCGCGGCGGGCGGGCGCCGAACAGCGTGCGGCCCGTCAAAACGAGGTCCTCGCGCTCGTTGTACAGCTCGCGGTCAATTAAGAAGTATTCCTGCTCCGGGCCGACCGTCGTCAGCACGCGCGTGACATCCGTGTTGCCGAACAGCCGCAGGATTCGCAGCGCCTGCCGGTTTAATGCTTCCATGCTGCGCAGAAGCGGCGTCTTCTTGTCGAGCGCCTCGCCCGTGTAGGAGCAGAACACCGTCGGGATGCACAGCGTGCGGTCCTTGATAAATGCATAGCTCGTCGGGTCCCACGCCGTATAGCCGCGCGCCTCAAACGTCGCGCGCAGGCCGCCGGACGGGAACGAGCTCGCGTCCGGCTCGCCGCGCACGAGCTCCTTGCCGGAGAATTCCATCAGCACGCTGCCGTCGCCCGCCGGGGAGATAAAGGAGTCGTGCTTTTCCGCCGTGATCCCCGTCATCGGCTGGAACCAGTGCGTAAAGTGTGTGCACCCGTGCTCGAGCGCCCAATCCTTCATCGCGCTCGCCACCGTGTTCGCAATCGACAGATCGAGGCTTTTGCCGTTTTGGATGGTTTTCTGCAGGGCGCGGTACGTTTCACGCGGCAGGCGCTCCTGCATCGTGCGGTCGTCAAAGACGAGGCTGCCAAAGATTTCTGGGACATTTAACACTGACATGGTTTGCAATACCTCCAAACGCTGCGTTTCAAAAAAACCGCCAGGCGCAGATTTTTTGGGGACCCCTTTGCAGGCGGCCCGGTCATCAGAGAAAATTTTCGTTGGGCTGTTTCTTTGCAGGACGCCGGACGGCTGTTTTTAAAGTGCCGCGCGGTCCGCCCGCTTTTAAAGAAAAAGGCACTGCGACCCCTCGAAAGAGCCACAGCGCCATTACTGCTTCTCGCCCATTATAGGGCGGACTGCGCCGTTTGTCAACCGTCTTTTTGCAAATCTTAAAATTTTCCACGCAAAAAACTGCAAAAACGTGTTACAAACTCGGACTTTTTGCGCGCTTTTCGGCGGAAAAATGCAGGAATTTACAGAATAAATTCATAAATTTACAGAAAAACATATGCGCCCCCTGTACAATTTTGCAGAAATCCTTTATACTTATAAAGAAAAGGCGCCGGTGTATGTTCGCTTTCGAAAAAAGGGCGGCAGACGGCCTTCCTTTGCGTGCGCCCCGGGAGCTCTGGAGCAAGGGGCCGCAGAAGCCTTTTAAAGATAGGGAGGGACTTTCTTTGCAATATACCCAAACGGAAGTCATGCAGTATGTGGAAGAACATGACGTCAAGTTTATCCGCCTGGCGTTCTGCGATATTCACGGCATGCAGAAGAATATGGCCATCATGCCCAGCGAGCTTGCGCGCGCGTTTGATACGGGCATCGCCTTCGACGCGAGCTTCGTGCGCGGTTTTATGAACGAGGGGGCGTCGGACCTCTTTTTGGTGCCGGACCCGAGCACCTTCATGGTGATGCCCTGGCGCCCGTCGCACGGCCAGGTCGTGCGGCTGTTGTGCGACATCAAAACCGCGTCCGGCGCGCCGTTTGCGGGCGATTGCCGGGCCCTTTTGCGCGCCGCCGTGCGCGACGCTCGCAAGATGGGGCTGCAGTGCAAGGCCGGCACGGAGTGCGAATTCTATCTGTTTAAGACCGACGAGAACGGCGAACCGACGCGCGAACCGTACGATTTCGGCACGTACTGCGACATCGCCCCGCGCGATAAGTGCGAGGATATCCGCCGCGAGATCTGCTTGGCCCTCGAAGAGATGGGCCTGCGCCCGCAGACGAGCCGCCACGAACAGGGCCCCGGCCAAAATGAGATTGACTGCCGCTACAGCGATATCCTGACGGCCGCCGACAACTTCCTGGCCCTCAAAAGCGCCATAAAATCCATCGCGGACGGCGACGGCCTGTACGCCTCGTTTATGCCCAAACCCCTTCCGAATTATTCCGGCAGCAGCCTGCACCTGATCCTTTCCCTTTCGCAAAATGGCGAAAACCTGTTCCAGGTCGACAACGGCCTGCACAACGAGACGGCGGAGAGCTTTTTGCAGGGGGTGCTGCGCCGCATCACCGAAATCACGCTGTTTTTAAACCCGCTGACGAATTCCTACGAACGCTTCGGCCGCTTTGAGGCGCCGAAATTCGTGACATGGTCGCACCAGAACCATTCCCAGCTCATATGCATCCCCACCGTGCGCGAGGCCGGCCGCGGCTGCATGGAGCTGCGCAGCGCCGACCCGGCGTGCAACATTCATTTAGCACTCGCCCTCCTTTTGTGGGCGGGCCTGGAAGGCGTGCGCGACGGCCTGCCGCTGTGCGCGCCCGATAACCGCGACCTCTACCGCGTGCCGGACGAGGAGACGGAGAGCCTTTTGACGCTGCCCGCTACGCTCAGCGAAGCGCTTGAAATCGCGGAAAAGAGTGAATTCGTGCGTGCGTGCCTGCCGGAAAAGCTGCGCGAAAATTACTTTGCGCAAAAGCGCAGCGAGTGGGAGCGCTACCGCATCAGCGGCAACCGCCAGGAATTTGAGCAGCGCGAATATTTTCTGACGGTATGAGCGAGAGGCTTTTATATTTGCCGGGACTTTTTCAACAGAGACGGAACAGGCGGGGAGGCGAGAGCAAATGGACAGAGTCCTGATCGTTTCCGGTACGGAAAAATCGGGCCGCGCGTTCGCGCAGTTTTTGACGTCGCACGGCCTGAATATGCCGGCGGAATTTGCGCAGACGGCCGACGATGCGCGCCGGCGCGCCGTACAGCACGCCTTTCGGCTGATCCTCATCAATGCGCCGCTGCCCGATGAGTTCGGCCACGTGCTTGCCCGCGACCTCGCGCAGAAAGTGCCCGCGGGAATCGTGCTGGCGGCAAAGGTGGACCTGTATGACCGCGTCTGTACGCGGGTAGCCGGCTCCGGCGTGCTGGTGGCCGCGAAGCCTTTAAACCCCATGTTCTTTTACCAATGCATCTGTACGTCCATGATGCTGTGTGACCGCGTGCAGGCGCTCCAGCGCGAAAACCGCCGCCTGCAGGGGCAGATCCATGAGGCGCAGGTCATCGGCCGGGCCAAATGTGCGCTCGTGCAGTACCGCCATTTGACCGAAGAGGAAGCCCACCATTTCATCGAAAAGCAGGCGATGGACAGCCGCCTGCCGAAGATCGAGGTCGCCGAGGATATCCTGCAGACGTACGAGGGCCTTTAAGCCCGCCAAAGCAGGCAGCTTTCCGCAATCGATAAAGAGAAGAAAAAAGAGAATAAAAAGGCGCCCGCACCGCTTACAGTGTGGGCGCCCTTTTTGTGTTATTTTATTTCTGTGCCGTGCCGCCGGCGAGCTCCTCGGCTGCCGCCGCCACGTAATGCGCGGCATTTTGGCGGTTCTGCGCGATCTCTTCGGCCGAAAGCGCGCGCACCGCCCGCGCCGGGACGCCCAAAAGCAGCATGCCGTCGGGGTAGGTGTGCCCCTGCGGCACCAGAGCGCCTGCCGCGACGATGCTGTCCCGGCCGATGACGGCGCCGTTTAAAACGGTTGCCCCCATGCCGACGAGCGTGTTGTCCCCCACGGTGCAGCCGTGTAAAATGGCGCCGTGCCCGACGGTCACGCCTTCCCCGAGCCGCAGCGGGAAGCCTTCATCGACGTGCAGCACGCACCCGTCCTGGATGTTCGTGCCGGCCCCGACGCGGATCTCGGCGGAATCCGCCCGCACGACGGCGTTGTACCACACCGAACAATGTTCCCCAAATTCCACGTCCCCGCGCACGACGGCGCCCGGGGCGCACAGCGGTTGAATCCCCTGCATAAAGATACGCCTCCTTGTATTTTCCCGGATCTGAAGTTCCCTTCCACTTTATCACGCCGCTTCCCGCTTTGCAAGGGCCCTTTTGGATAGAGCGTTTACAAAGGCGTGTTTCTGCGGTACAATGAAAGCGCAAACAAAAAGGAGGTTTTCTTATGCATACGATTCTCAACGCGCCCGGCGCCCCCGCGGCGGTTGGCGCTTATTCCCATGCAACACTCGCCGGCAACACGCTGTTTGCGTCCGGCCAGTTGGGGCTCGACCCCGCCACCGGCACCCTGCGCGAGGGCGTCACGGCCCAGGCGGAACAGTCGCTTCAAAATCTCGGCGCGGTCCTCAAGGCGGCCGGCATGACGTATCAGAACGTCGTCAAGACGACGATCTTCCTCGCGGATATCGCGGATTTCGGTGCGGTCAATGAAGTATACGCGCGGTATTTCCCGGAAAATCCGCCGGCCCGCTCCTGCGTCCAGGCAGGTGCCCTGCCGAAGGGCGGCTTGGTGGAGATGGAAGTCATCGCCGTAAAATAAGTCTTTCGGGCATGAAAAAGCGGAGACCCCAAAAAGGCCCCCGCTTTTTTCTTTTGGATTTTGCCTCACAGCGCGGAATAGCCGAAGCTGTTGACGAGCGCCTCCAGCTTTTGGCCGGCCTTGCAGTACGGGCAGTCGTTGTGCGTAAAGGCCTGGTAATTCGGCACATCTTTTGACGAAAACAGGTGCTGCACCGAAACCTCCCCGACCGTATCGATGTCGCTGAAGATGGCGGCCGCACCCACGGTCCGCCCGCCGTAATAGGCCACACATTCCGCCGCCTGCGTCAGCGAAATGCCCGTCGTGACCATCGCTGTCAGAAGCAGTACGTGCTTCTCGCGCAGCGCGAGCAGGAGGTTGTCGCGGAAAAAGAACTGTCCCGCGCTGTCCGTTTCCGGCGCCACCACGTAGATCGTCTGGTGCGCATTGATGGAAAGAAGCCCCGCGCGGCTAAACGCTTCGGCCAAAAAGCCGCCGATTACCTGCGTGCCGTCCAGGCACACGATCGTGTCCACAAGCGTGTTGGACATATACCGCGCGGCAAGCTCGTGCGCGACCTCGGCGGCCTCGCTCTGGCGTGTCTTGAGCGTGGTGATATCGATATAGTAATTGACGTGGGCGTGGCTCGTCGCGAAGTGCCCGGGCACAACCTTCAGCGGGACGCTGCTGTGCGGCGACGTGACCTTAAACATGCGCTCTTCCAACATGGCGGATGCCTCCTCGTTTTGCTTATTTGGCAAATGGTTTTGATATATCTTTTAGTATACCAAAAAAATCCGCGATTTTCAATAAAAATATAAAGAAATAGATAAGATTCTTTAAGAGTTTTTAAAAATTTTCTTGCAAATTTTGGCGCCGCAAAAAAGTTGCACACCGCGCGCCGCTCTGCTATAATCATGGTATCGCGATTTATCGGAAAAAGGGGCGAAAGCTGTCCCAAAGGGCGCGAAGGGTGCCGCATTTCCCGGGAAAAGGAAGGAAACACGTGCCTTTCGCCGGGCCCGCCGGCCGCCCGAACCTCGTATTCGGAAGAATTTCATGTCAAAGGAGTGACATCCGATGTATTTTACTGCGGAAGAAAAGCACCTGATCTGGGGCCTTTTCCATTCTCTTGAGAAAAGCCTCCGTGACCCCGAGCAGGGAAAGGTGCGCCAGGCGCAGTCTTTCGAACGCATCCAAAACGACCACCCGCTGCCGGAGGATTTCCTGCATGTGCAGGAGGCCTGTGCGCATCTGCTGCACGGATTAAAGCAGATGGAAAAGGCGAAGACGCTGCCAAAAGAGCAGATTCCCGGCGCAAAGCGGGCGCGCGTTTTGTTGACACAGCTGTCGGAACACGCGGGCCAGATGCTCAAAGAAGCAAGCGAGGCGCAGTCTGCGCCCACCGAGTCCTGAATATTCCACAATAGCAAAAAGCCGGTGCATCGGAAGCTCAGCCAAAGCTCCTGGTGCGCCGGCTTTTCTGTTGTATCGCGTTTTTTTAGGCGGCGGCGCGCTTTTGCGGGCGCTCCGCGAGCAGCAAAGCTATGAAGATCAGCACAAACCCGGCCCCGGTCTGCGCCGTCAGCCGCTCGTTTAGGAACAGGATGCCCGACAGGCACCCGAATACGGATTCCAGCGACATCAGAAGCGACGCCTTCCCCGGTTCCACGTGCTTCTGGCACGCCGTCTGCAGGCACAGCGCGAGCGCCGTGCTCACAAAGCCGATAAAGCACAAAGACGGTGCGTTTGCCCCGTTGATGACCGGCACAGGCTCGCTGATCCCCGCGACCAGCAGCCCCAACACCCCGGCCGTCGCGAATTGGACGATGTTGAGCAGAAACGGGTCGTGCGCTTTCGTGTGCATGCCCAGCACCACAATGTGTACCGCATACGCCACGCCGCACAGCAGCGTGAGCCCCTCGCCGAGCCCGAGGGAAAACCCATCCCCCGTCAGCGACAGAAACCCGATGCCGCCTAAGCACAAAAAGGCCGCCGCAACCTGCGCGCCGCCGGGCCGCTTTTTGCGCACGGCCCAGTAGAAAAATGGCACGAGCACTACGTATACGGCCGTCAGAAACGCGTTTTTCCCGGCCGTCGTGTACTGTACGCCAACCGTCTGCAGCTCATAGGCGAGAAACAGGAATACCCCGATCAGCACCCCGTCGCGCAGCGTCTGTTTCGTCATGCGCGGCAGCCGCCGGCAGAACAGCACGCACAAAAGCCCCGCCGCCATCAAAAACCGCAGGGAAACCAGCCACGTCGGCGGGATCGTATCGGTGGCGCTCTTCACAGCGGCAAACGATGTCCCCCAGATGATCGTCATGACCAATAACCCGAGCTGTGCAAAACGCTCCGTCTTTTTTGTGTTCATAAAAAGCCCTCTCTTGAAAAAATGTCGCAAACAGGAGTATACCATGCTTTCTTTTCTGCGGCAAGCTGCCTTTTGAAGACCGGAAAACGTTATATTTATGCATGTTCATAGAAACTTCGCTTTTCATAGGCGGTGTGCTGTGGTATACTAGGGATAACAAAACGGCCCCGCGCAAAGGGCCGGGGAAGAAGGGGGTATATCCTTTTATGGTTTCTGTGGAACATCATACGCTCTGCGACGGCGTCCAGCTGCAGAGCATTCGGGATACAAAATTCAAAACATTTCGGATCAGCGTCCATTTTCTGATGCCGCTTGCCAAAGAGACGGCGGCCGCCAATGCGCTGGTGCCGTTTCTGCTGACGCGCGCGACGCGGCGCTATCCGGATTTTACGCTTTTAAGCCGGAAAATGGACGACCTTTACGGCGCGGGCCTCGGCGGGGACGTCGGCAAGATCGGCGACTGCCAGGTGCTTACGGTTACGGCTTCGGCGCTCGCGAACGATTACGCGCTCGCCGGTGAAGATCTCGTCAAAGAGATGACCGATGTCCTCTGCGAGGCGCTGTTTGACCCGGTTTTGGAGGATGGGCTGTTCCGCGAGGAGGACCTGCGCCAGGAACAGCGCCAGACGCTCGAGCAGATCGACGCGGATTTCGCCGACAAGCGCGTGTGGGCGCTGCAGCGCTGCATGGAGACCATGTGTGCGGACGAGCCGTTTGGCGTCGGCCGTTTCGGCAGCCGCGAGGCCGTCGCGGCCTTGACGCGCGAAGCCGTTACGGACGCTTGGCGCACGATGTGCAGGACCGCCCGCGTGGAGATCTTCGTGCTCGGCGACTGCGACCCGCGGGGCGTCTTCGAATCGCTCAAGGCGGCGTTTGCAAACGTCGAGCGCTCGTATGTGCCGTTTGCCGCCGCGCCGGCCGCCGCGGCCCCCAAAACCGTGCGCCGCGCCGGGGATACGGAAACGGTTGTCCAGGGCAAGCTCGTGCTCGGCATGCGCTCTCCCATTTACGGCAGTGACCCGCGCGTGCCGGCCATGCGGCTGATGGCCGGCATCTTCGGCGGCACGCCAAACGGCAAGCTCTTTTTAAATGTGCGCGAGCGCATGAGCCTGTGCTATTACTGCTCTGCGAACTACCTGCCGCCGAAGGGCTTCCTATTTGTGCAGAGCGGCGTGGAATTTTCCAATATGGAACGGGCGGAGTCGGCCATTTTGGACCAGCTCGCCGCCGTGCAGCGCGGGAATTTTACCGAGGAGGACGTCGCCACGGCGAAGCTCTCTTTGTGCAATTCCCTTTTGACGGCGGAGGATTCCCTTTCCGTGCTGGACAATTGGTATTTGTCGCAGACGTTCGGGGAGCGGGGCTTAAGCCCCACCGAATATGCGGCCCGCGTGAACGCCGTCGGGCGTGAGGAGATCCTCGAGGCCGCCAATACCGTACAGCTCGATACGGTCTATCGTTTGACCGGAAAAAAGGAGGGGTCGCTGTGAATCTGATGCAGGAAGTCAAGAACAGCCGCGCGCGGGAATCGTATTGGGAAGTCCAGCACGCGTCCGGGCTGCGTATCTTTTTATATCCGAAAAAGGACAGCCATTCCACCTATGCGATTTTCGGCACAAATTACGGCTCCGTGGACAACACGTTCCGCTTGGCCGGCGAGGACGCCTACACGACCGTCCCCAACGGCATCGCGCATTATCTGGAACATAAACTGTTTGAAAATGAGGACGGCACGGATTCGCTTCTGCAATTTGCAAAGACCGGCGCCTCCGCCAATGCTTACACGACGTTTGATAAAACGTGCTATTTGTTCTCCTGCGCGGACCACGTCTACGAGTCTTTGGAAATCCTCTTGGATTTTGTCCAGAAACCGTACTTTACCGAGCAGACCGTCCAAAAGGAACAGGGCATCATCGGCCAGGAAATCCGCATGTACGACGACGACCCCGGCTGGCAGGTGCTGTTCCATTTGCTGCAGGCGATGTATCAGGAGCACCCCGTCCGCATCGATATCCCCGGCACGGTCGAAAGCATCGCGCAGATTACCCCAAAACTGCTCTATCAGTGTTACCAGACGTTTTATAACCTTCATAACATGGCGCTGTGCGTCGTCGGCAATTTTGAGCCCCAGCGCGTGCTCGACGTGTGCGACCGGCTGTTAAAGCCCGCTCCGGACCAGAAAATCGAGCGCTTTTTTAAGCCCGAACCCGCCGGGGTGCAGTCCCATTTCGTCACGGCAAAGGCCAGCGTCGTTACGCCGCTGTTTTATTACGGTTTTAAGGAGGACGCCCGGCATCCGCTTACGGACGAAGAGGAGGCGCGCACGGAAATCCTGCTCGAGGCGCTGTGCGGCGCGTCTTCGCCGCTTTACGGCAGCCTGCTTTCGCAGGGGCTGATTAACGAGGCGAGCTTTGACTGCGAATCCTTCGCGGGCCCCGGCTACGCGAGCGTGCTGTTTTCCGGCGAGTCGAAGGACCCGAAAGCCGTTGCCGACGCCATTTCCCGGGCAATCGCGGACGTGCGTCAAAACGGCATCGCGCCCGAGGCGTTCGCGCGCGCGAAAAAGGTCGTCTACGGCCGCATGCTGTCCGGTTTTAACAGCGTTTCCAGCCTCGCCAACGCGCTGGTCAGCGCCTATTTTGCGGGCCGTTCCCTGTTTGGCACGCTCGAAGCCATCGCCGGCGCAACGCCCGAAGCGGTCTGCGCGCGCTTGGAAACCGAGCTTTTGCCCGACCGCGCCGTGCTGTCCGTCATCGAGCCGGCAAACCAGGCAGGGGGGAAAGCGTAATGTATCATGTACAATTTCCGGGACTCGGCATCTCGCTGACGCTCCACAATATCGCGTTTTCCATCGGTTCGTTTCACGTCTATTGGTACGGTATCCTGATTGCCGTCGGGTTCGTGCTGGCGTTTCTTTACGCGCTTTCGAGCGCGAAAAAGTTTCGCGTCAACGCCGACAAGCTCATGACATGCATCTTGGTCGGCATCGTGTGCGGCGTCATCGGTGCACGCCTTTACTACGTCGCGTTTTATCCCGGCGACATGTACCGCGAGAACCCGCTTTTGATTTTTGATATCCATTCGGGCGGCCTCGGGTTTTACGGCGGGGCCATCGGCGGTTTGCTGGGCGGCCTTCTGGCGGCAAAAATCCAGAAACTTTCGCTGCCGGCCGTCTTGGATATCGCGTCTTTGGGGCTTTTAATCGGCCAGTGCATCGGCCGCTGGGGCAATTTCGTCAACCAGGAAGCCTTCGGCACGCAGACGGACCTGCCCTGGGGCATGGTCAGCGAAAACACGAACGGCGTCCCCGTCCATCCGTGCTTTTTCTATGAGTCGATGTGGCTTTTGCTCGGCTTTGTGCTGCTGCACGTTTTCAGCCGCAAATTCCGCCGCTACGACGGCCAGGTCTTTCTGCTGTATCTGTTCTGGAGCGGCGCGGGCCGCTTCTGGATTGAAGGCCTGCGCACGGACAGCCTGATCATCCCGGGCCTCGGCCTGCGCGTTTCCCAGGTGCTTGCCGCGGTGATGGTGGCGGCATCGATCGTCCTTCTGATCGTGTTCCGCCGCCGCACGAAGCTTCTGGGCTGCGGCAGCCGCCATATCATGGAAATGAATGCCGTTGTCGACCAGATCCCCGACGAGGAGATTTTAAAGGAACCTGCCCCCGCGTCCGCCGGGAATCCGGACCACGGGGAACAATCCTGACCATCCGAAAGATTTATGATTCGTTTGATATAAAAAGCAATGCAATGCCGCCTGGGACCCAGGCGCAGGAATGGAGGAATGCAAGATGGCGATTCGTATCGACGGCAAGGCAATCGCGGCCGAACTGCGCGCACAGATGAAGGCGCAGGTTTCACAAATGGAAGAGGACGGCGTGACCCCCGGGCTCGCGGTCGTTTTGGTGGGGGAGGACCCCGCCTCGCATACGTACGTGCGCAATAAAAAGCGCGCGTGCGAGGAGACGGGCATCTACAGCGAAGTCCACACGCTGCCCGCCTCATTTGGGCAGGCAGCCCTTTTGGACCTCATCGCGCAGCTGAATGCGCGCCCGGATATCGACGGGATCCTCGTGCAGTCCCCGCTGCCGGAGGGCTACGACGAGCAGGCGGTCGTCAACGCCATCGCGCCGGACAAGGACGTCGACGCCTTCCATCCGGAAAACGTCGGCAAGCTCTCGCTCGGGGAAGCCGCCTTCCTGCCGTGCACGCCCGCCGGCATCCTGGCGCTTCTGCGCCACGAAGGCATCTCCGTCGCCGGGAAACGTTGCGTCGTCGTCGGCCGCAGCAACATCGTCGGAAAGCCGATGGCCATGCTGCTTTTGCAGGCGGACGGCACCGTGACGGTCTGCCACTCGAAGACGCAGAACCTGCCCGCCGTCACGCGGGAGGCGGACATTTTGATCGCCGCGATCGGGAAACCGAAATTCTTCACGGCCGATATGGTAAAGCCGGGCGCGGTTGTCATCGATGTGGGCATGGACCGCGACGAAGCGGGCAAACTGTGCGGGGATGTCGACTTTGCGTCCGTCGAGCCCGTCGCTTCCTACATCACGCCGGTGCCCGGCGGCGTCGGCCCGATGACCATCGCGATGCTTCTGCAGAATACCCTGACGGCCGCGCGCCTGCATAACCATCTGCCCGCGTCCGGAAAGCAGGGGTCTTAACGGATGTCCATGCTCGAACAAATCCATTCCCCTGCGGATTTACAGGGGCTTTCGGTCCAGCAGCTGCAGGCGCTGTGCGGCGAGATCCGCCAGCGCATCATCACAACGGTCTCCCATACGGGCGGGCACTTGGCCTCGAATCTCGGCACCGTCGAATTGACGGTCGCGCTGCGGTACGTGTTCCCGAGTGTCCAAGACGAGATTGTCTGGGACGTCGGCCACCAGGCCTATACGCATAAGATCCTGACCGGCCGCAACGCGGCGCTGCCCTCCATGCGCTCCCGCGGCGGCCTTTCGGGTTTCCCCAACCGCCACGAAAGCCCGTGGGACCCGTTTACGGTCGGCCACGCGAGCACGTCCATCTCGGCGGCGCTCGGCATCGCGCAGGCGAAATTGCTCAAGGGAGAACCGGGCGCTGTCATCGCGGTGATCGGCGACGGCGCCCTGACCGGCGGCCTTGCCTATGAGGGGCTCAATAACGCCGGGCGATTCCCCAAAAATTTCATCGTCATCTTAAATGACAACTCCATGTCCATTTCCCGCAACGTCGGGGGCATCGCGCGCTACCTTGCGCAGATGCGCACAAAGCCTTCCTACCGCAAGGCAAAAACGGACATCGAGTCGCTGCTCTCCCATGCGCCGCTCGTCGGCGCCCCGCTTTCCAAGCTCGTGAAGAATACGAAGACGGCCATCCGGTCTATCCTGTATAACAGCACGCTGTTTGAGGATATGGGGTTTTTCTATTATGGCCCGTTCGACGGCCACGACCTGCCCACGCTGTTGGAGGTCCTGCGCAATGCGCGCACGATCGATCACCCGGTTTTGCTGCACGTCGTCACGGAAAAGGGCCGCGGCTACACGTATGCCGAGCAAAATCCCGGCGCGTTCCACGGCGTCTCGCAGTTTGACATTGCAACCGGCGAGCCCGCGCACAAGGGCGGCGAAACGTTCAGCGGCATGTTCGGCGACTGTCTGTGCCGCTTTGCGGAGCAGGATCCCGGCATCTGCGCGATCAGCGCCGCGATGAAGACCGGCACCGGCCTGCAGAAGTTTAGCCGCGCGTTCCCGCGCCGCTTTTTCGATACCGGCATCGCCGAGGAGCACGCCGTTACGTTTGCGGGCGGCCTCGCCTCCCACGGGATGCGCCCGGTTTTCGCCGTCTATTCGACTTTTTTGCAGCGCGGCTACGACCAGATCATCCACGACACGGCGCTGCAGGGCGTCAAGGTCGTGTTTGCGGTCGACCGCGCCGGCATCGTCGGCGAAGACGGCGAAACGCATCAGGGCGTGTTTGATGCCGCATTTTTCAACGCCATCCCCGGCGTGACGGTCCTTTCCCCGTGCTATTTCGAGGAACTCTACCAGGACCTGCGCCGTGCACTGTATGAGCTGCCGGGCGTCGTGGCCGTGCGGTATCCGCGCGGGGGCCAGCCGTTCTGCCCGGCGCAGTTCCAGCCTTCGGGCGCCGACTGGGCTTTGTACGGGGAGGCCGGCGCGCCCGTTTTGCTTATCACATACGGCCGCCTGTTCGCGCAGGCGTGCCGCGCGCAGGAACGCCTGCTCCACGAGGGCGTGCGGGCGGAAATTTTAAAGCTCAATCAGATCAAGCCCCTGCCGGCCGCGGCACTCGACGCGGCGCAAAACCGGCAGGCCGTGTTCTTTTTCGAAGAGGGCATGCGCTGCGGCGGCGTCGGCGAACACTTTGCCGCCTCGCTTTTGGAGCGCGGCTTTCACGGGAAATTCTTTTTGCAGGCAATCGACCGCTTCGTCCCGCATGAAACGGTCGCGCAGGCGCTCGCGGACTTAAAGCTCGACAGCAGCGCCATGGTCCAGATCATCAAAACGGAGTGGGGAAAGTGAGTCAGAAAGTGCGCCTCGACAGCCTCGTCTTTGCGCGCGGCTTCGCGGACAGCCGCGAGCGCGCCAAGGCGATCATCATGGCCGGCGAGGTTTATGTGGACAATCAAAAAGCGGATAAGCCGGGCATGCAGGTCCCCGAAAACGCCAAACTCGAAGTGCGCGGCGGCCTGCGCTACGTCAGCCGCGGCGGCTTAAAGCTCGAAAAGGCGATGCAGGCGTTTCCCATTTCACTGGACGGCGCCGTCACGATGGATATCGGCGCCTCCACCGGCGGGTTTACGGACTGCATGCTGCAAAACGGCGCGAAAAAGGTGTATGCGATCGACGTCGGCTACGGGCAGCTTGCCTGGAAGCTGCGCACAGACCCGCGCGTCGTCAATCTGGAACGCACGAATGTGCGGTATTTGACCGCCGAGCAGGTGCCCGAGGAGGTCGACTTTTTCAGCGTCGACGTGGCATTCATTTCCTTAAAGCTCGTTTTGCCGGTCGCGCGCCGGTTTTTAAAGCCTTCCGGCACGGCCGTGTGCCTTGTCAAACCCCAGTTTGAAGCCGGCCGCGAAAAGGTGGGCAAAAAGGGCGTCGTGCGCGACCCCGCCGTCCACCTCGAGGTGCTCGAGGAGATTACGTCGTTCGTGCAGGAGGCAGGCTTCTCCATTTTGGGGCTGACGTATTCCCCGGTCCGCGGGCCGGAAGGGAATATCGAATATCTGCTCTATCTGCAGAAAGCGGAGGTCCCCCAAAGCGTCCCGCTTGCCTTAAAGGACGTGGTTGAGGAATCCCACCGCGTGCTGAATGGTGGTGGCGCGAAATGATGAAGGCGGCCCTGCTCCCGAATCTCGAAAAGACGAACGCGCGCGCCTGCACGCAGGAAATCCTGCAGACGCTCCATCGCCTGGGCATGCAGGCCGGCATGCTGGCGTCGCTTGGGGCGCTGTTTCCCGAGGCCGATTTCTTTGCACCCGACACGGACACGCTGCTAAAGGCGTCACAGTTTGTAATCGCGGTCGGCGGCGACGGCACCATTATCCACGCCGCGCGCCACGCGGCCCGCGCGGACCGGCCCATCCTCGGCGTCAATACGGGGCATCTGGGCTTTGTCGCGGAGCTCGAGACCGACGAGCTCCCCTGCCTGGCCCGCTTAAAAACCGGCGCCTTTTCGGAGGAGCGGCGGATTTTGTTGCGCGCCGCTTTTTCGACGGCAGACGGCAAAACTCACCGCCTGGACGCGTTAAACGACGTCGTCCTGACGCGCGGCACGACGGCCGGCATCCTCGACCTTTCCGTCTCGTTTAACAGCACCCAGCTGATGCATTGCCGCGCGGACGGGCTGATTTTTTCCACACCGACGGGTTCGACGGCGTATTCGCTGTCGGCCGGCGGCCCGTTCGTCGCGCCGGACCTGACGTGTTTCCTCTTGACGCCGATCTGCGCGCATTCGCTGATGAGCCGGCCGGTCGTCTTCGGGGAGGATGCGGCGCTGAAAACGACGGTCTGCGCCGGCGGCGGTGCGTTTGTCAGCGTCGACGGCGGCAAGGCGCTGCCGCTTCTGCCGGGCGGGACGCTTACGGTTTTCCGCAGCCCTTATACGGCGCGTTTTATCAAACTCAAGCAGGACAGCTTTTATGCGATCATCGACCAGAAGTTTACCGAGAGGAGGGAAAAGCCGTGAAGGCGCGGCGCCAGGCAAAAATTTTGGAACTCATCTCCCAGTCGGAGATCGACACGCAGGAGGAGCTGCTGCGCCGCCTGCGTGAGGCGGGCTTTGCGGTCACGCAGGCGACAGTTTCGCGCGATATGCGGGAATTAAAGCTCATGAAGGCCGTCTCGCCCAGCGGCAAGTACCGCTACACGGCCGGCCGGGAGGAAAATCCCGACCTCTCCGAAAAGCTCAAAACGATGCTCCGCGACTCCGCCGTCAGCGTCGCGAGCGCCGGTAACCTGGTCGTCTTAAAGACCCACACCGGCATGGCCCAGGCGGTCTGCGTCGCCCTCGACGCGGCGCATTGGGAAGCCGTCGTCGGGACGCTTGCCGGCGACGACACGATTTTCGCGGCGACGCACAGCGCGGAGGCCGCCCAGCAGCTCGCCGCCCGGCTTTCCAAAATGATGGGGTGAGGATACATGCTCAACCAGCTTTATATTGAAAATATTGCGGTCATCGAAAAAGCAAATATTGAATTCGGCCCCGGCTTCAACGTCTTGACCGGTGAGACGGGCGCCGGCAAGTCCATTATGATTGACGCCATCCATGCGGTGCTCGGCGAGCGCACGTCGCGGGAACTTGTGCGCAGCGGGGAAAAGGGCGCCTACGTCAGCGCGAGCTTTTCGGGCCTTAACGATGCGGTCCTGCAAAAACTCGATGCGCTCGGGTTTGTGCCCGAGGAAGACGGCACGCTGCTCTTGCAGCGGGAAATCCGCGCGGACGGCCGCACCGTGTGCCGCGTCGGCAGCCGTCCCGCGCCGGCGGCGGCACTGCGGGAATTGGGCGCGCAGCTTTTGCAGATTCACGGCCAGCACGAAAGCCTCGGGCTTTTGGCGCCCGAAAATCACCTGCATTATATCGACCGCATGGGGGTGCCGCCCGAGACCCGCCGGGCGTACACGGACGCTTACCGCCATTGGACGAAGCTCTGCACGCAGCTGCAGGCGCTCGATCTGGATGAAACGGAAAAGCAGCGCCGCACGGATCTTTTGACCTATGAGATTGAGGAGCTCGAGGACGCCGACCTCAAGCCCGGCGAACAGGCGCGCCTGCAGCAGCGGCGCGCCCAGTTTCGCAGCAGTGCGCGCATCGAGGCCGCCATCGGCGAGGCGAGCGAGGCCCTCTCCGGCGGGGAGGACGCTTTGGGCGCCGCGGGCGCGGTGCAGGCGGCCGCACAGGCGTTGTCTTCCGTCGCGCAGGTCCTGCCCCAGGCGCAGGCGCTTGCGGACCGCCTTTCCAACGCCGCCTATGAGCTGCTCGACTGTGAGGAGGAGATCCGCGCGCTCGACAGCGACCCGCTCGACCCCCAGGAACTCGAGGACATCGAGGCGCGCTTAGACCTTCTCTACCGCCTTTCCCTGAAATATGGCGAGACGGAAGCGGATATGCTCGCCTATTTGGAACATGCCAAGCAGGAGCTTTCCCAGATCGAGGGCAGCGCCGAGGAACTGGTCCGTCTGCAGGCGCAGGAGAAGGCCGCCGCCGAACAGGTCAAAGCCTTGGGTGCCGTATTGTCCGAAGCGCGGCGGCAGGCGGCTGCTTCGTTCCAGGAGAAAGTCCGCCAGGAATTGTGTTACCTCGACATGCCCGGCGTCCAGTTCTGTGTGGAGCAGCGCCCCGCAAAGCCCGGCCCGACCGGCTGCGACCGCGTGCAGTTCTTGATTTCCGCAAATCCCGGCACGCCGCCGCGCCCGCTGTCGAAGATTGCGTCGGGCGGCGAACTGTCGCGCATCATGCTCGCAATCCAATCCGTCTTAAACCTCGATAGCCTTTCCGGCACGCTGATCTTCGATGAAGTGGACGCCGGCGTTTCCGGCTCCGCGGCGCAGAAAATTGGCAAAAAATTGCGGGAGACGGCCCGCGGCCGCCAGGTGCTGTGCGTCACGCATTTAGCGCAGATTGCCGCGATGGGGGATAGGCAGTATAAGATCGAAAAACACATCGAAGACGGCCGCACGTTTACGGATGTCACGCTTTTAGACGATGCGGGCCGCACGCGCGAGCTCGCGCGGATGATCAGCGGCGCCCAGATTACGCCGCTTGCCCTCGAAAATGCGGCGGAAATGCTGCGCCTGGGCGCCGAAGCCTGAGGGAAAGCGCCATCTCTTGACAGCGGCGCCGTTCCCGGGTATAATGGCTCTCATGAGGGCGTTGGAAAGCCCTCTTATTACGAATCTATCTTAATAAAAAAGCAATGATGGGAAAAAGTAAGCGGGCAAGCGCGGCTCAGAGAACCGGCGGTGGGTGTAAGCCGGAGCGCGCCCCGGTGAAGTTACCTCCCGGAGCTGCCCGCTGAACCGCTCGGAAGCGAAGTAGGCCGGGCCGCGCGGCGCGCGTTACAGCGCCTGGGTATCGCGGGCTTTGGGGCTTGCTGTACCCTTGAGGCCGTCCCCGCGAGGGGGCGGTGAACTGAGGTGGTACCGCGGATTTTCCGCCCTCTGCAAAAAAGCAGGGGGTGTTTTTTTATGCCCCCGACAAATAGGAGGAAGATTTGACAATGGGAGTTTACGAAGAACTCAAAGCGCGCGGGATTCTCGCGCAGGTGACCGATGAGGAGGCCGTCCGCGACCTGCTCAACAACCACAAGACGACGTTTTATATCGGTTTCGACCCGACCGCCGACAGCCTGCACGTCGGCCATCTGATGACGATCCTCGTCATGGCGCGCCTGCAGAAGGCCGGCCACCGCCCCATCGCGCTGATGGGTGGCGGCACGGCGCTGATCGGCGATCCGTCCGGCAAAACCGACATGCGCAAGATGCTCACGCGTGAGGAAATCGACCACAACATCGAATGCTTTAAGCGTCAGATGGCTCCGCTCGTCGATTTTTCCGACGGCAAGGCGATCATCGCGAACAACGCCGACTGGCTTCTGAACTTAAACTACATCGAATTTTTGCGCAATATCTGCGTCCATTTCTCCGTCAACCGCATGTTAAACGCCGAGTGCTATAAGCAGCGCATGGAGCGCGGGCTGACGTTCTTTGAGATGAACTACATGGTCATGCAGAGCTACGACTTTTTGGAGCTGCACCGCCGCTACGGCTGCACGCTCGAAGTCGGCGGCGACGACCAGTGGAGCAACATCATCGGCGGCGTCGAGCTCATCCGCAAGAAGGAACAGAAACCCGCTTACGGCGTCACGTTTGGCCTTTTGACGAACAGCGAAGGCAAAAAGATGGGCAAGACGGAAAAAGGCGCCGTGTGGCTGGACCCGAATAAGATGCGCCCGTTCGATTTCTATCAGTATTGGAGAAATCTCCCCGACGCGGACGTCGAGCGCTGCTTAAAGTATCTGACGTTTTTGCCGCTTGAGGAGATCGACGCGCTCACGAAAGAAGGCGGCGCGGCGCTCAACCACGCCAAGGAAGTCCTCGCCTATGAGGTCACAAAGATTGTCCACGGCGAGGAAGAGGCCAAAAAGGCCCAGGACGGCGCGCGGGCGCTGTTCGGCGCAAAGGCCGACACGGCCAATATGCCGACTTCCACGCTTTTGAAGGAAACGCTCGGCGAGGGCATGGGCCTTTTGGACCTTCTGCAGCAGGTAAAGCTCATTCCGAGCAAGAGCGAAGGCCGGCGCTTGGCCCAGCAGGGCGGCCTCTCGGTCAACGGCGAAAAGGTCACGGACCCGGCCGCCGTCGTCACGGAAAAGGACTTCCCCGACGGCGCCATGGTCGTCAAAAAGGGCAAAAAGGTGTTCCATAAGATCGTGCTCGAATAATTCGAACTCGAAAGGAGGGCTTCTATGCGCAAGCAAAACCGGCATGCGTATTGGCTCGCCCCGGCTGCCGTCCTGGCGGCCGTTCTGCTCGTGTTTCTCGGCGGCGGCTATTGGCCGTTCGGCGTGCGCACCCTTTCCTGGTGTGATATGAACCAGCAGGTCGTCCCGCTTTTGATGAGTTTTCAAAACATTGTGCACGGGGATGCCTCCATGTTTTTGAATCTCCAGAACGCGGGCGGCATGGATTTTTGGGGTGTGTTCTTTTTCTTCCTTGCAAGCCCGTTTACCTCTCTAACGCTGCTCGTGCCCAAAGCGGACCTGTACGCGTTTATGAACCTCCTCGTCGCGCTGAAAATGGCGGCGGCGGCCCTGACGGCGTCGATTGCCTTTGCGCGGCTATTCCCGCGGCTGCCGGCTGTGCCGGTCGCGTGCTTTTCGTGCATGTACGCGTGGTCGGGCTTTACGATGCTGTTTTACCAAAATGTCATCTGGCTCGACGTGGTGGCGCTGTTCCCGCTGCTGCTTCTGGGATATTTCTATGTCTTTCAGAAGGCGCGCCCGGCGCTGCTCACGTTTTCCACAGCGGCACTGCTGGTGATCAATTACTACGAGGGCGCCATCGTGCTTTTGTGGATGCTTCTCGCCGGCGGTGTGTTCGCATTTTTCGCGGTGCCGCGCGCACGGCGGGGCAGAGGGCTTCTTTTGACGGCGCTGGCGGTGGTGCTTTCGCTGCTCGCGACGGCCGTCGTATGGCTGCCGTCGTTTCTCGAGTACCTGCAAAGCGGCCGCACGGTCGATTTGCTCTCGAGTGTCAGCAGCGGCAGCTTCACGGCGCCGCTGCCCACGACCCTGCCGGTGCTGTTGTGCACGGCCCTTGCGGTGGGGGCGCCCGTGTTCTTTTTCAGCGGGCGTTCGCGCGCGAAGGGGCTGTGGTGCGTGTTTGTGCTGTTTTTGCTCATGCTGCTGCCGCTTCTGATTGACCCGATCAACCGCATGTGGCATTTGGGCAGCTACCAGGCATTCCCGGCGCGCTACGGGTTTATCCCGGTGTTTTTGGGCCTTTTGATTGCCGCATGGTACCTCGCACAGACCGAGCGCCTGCTCGGGGCGGGCTTTGTCCCGAAACGGCGCCGGGCGTTTGATTGGGTCCTGCCGGCCGCTGCCGCAGCGCTGCTCTTTGCTTTGGCGTGGCGGTTTTTGTCCGACGCGCTTCTGCGCGAGGAACTCTCCGAATACGTCCGCACGCTTTGGGGCGACACGGATTCCTTAAAGCTCGAAGCCCTGTTTGCCGCCTGCGCGCTGTGCGGGTTTTTGCTGCTCTTCCTTTTATACCGCGGCCGGCGCCTGGCAAAGCCCGCGTTCTGCGTGCTGCTGTGCGCGCTCACGCTCGTCGAAGGCTTTTTCCATATGGATCTTTACATCGGCCAGGCCGGCGGCGACAGCACCGCTTACAAGAATGTCCTGGACCTTGCGGACCGCGTCGACGACGACAGCCTCTACCGTGTGAAGCTCGACGAGAAATATTTCGATGCGAATCTGCTCGGCGGCCTCGGCTACAATGCCTTGAGCCATTACACGTCCCTGACGGGCGAAACGGCCCTTAATGCGATGAAATGGCTCGGCTATTCCTCCTATTGGATGGAAATCGGCTCCAACGGCGGCACGGCCCTGACCGACGCGCTGCTCGCGCAGAAATATACCATCGCGCTGCGCGGCACGGAGGACGGCCGCGAGGTCCTCTACCAAAACGGCGACTATTCGATTGTAAAGACGCCGTATACGCTGCCGTTCGGCGTCGTCACGCAGTCGCTCGGCGAAGCGCTCGCCGACGGCGACCGTTTCCAAATGCAGCAGATGCTGTTTGAAAGCGTGTTCGGCATCGACGAACCGCTCTTTACACGCTTTTCGCCGATTGAGGAGCGCGGCGCCCACGTCAAGACCGACAAGGGCGGCACGACGAAGGTGACCGGTGCGGGCGGAAGGCTTTTCTATTCGATCACGGTCTCGAAAAAGACGATCCTCTACCTCGACTGTTTCGACGAGGCGACGACCGATCTCTCCCGCCCGACGTACGATGCGTTCCGCGTGACGGTCAACGGCCGCACGATCACGCCGTCGTACCCGAAAGATTCCCAAAACGGCATTCTGGAGCTCGGTACGTTCGAGCCGGGCCAGGTCGTCGACATTACGCTCGATTTGCACCACGACATCACGTGCTCGTCGTTCGGCGTCGCGGGATTGGACGTCGGTTTGCTCGAAAAAGCGCTTGCCTCTGCCTCGTGCGCGGATCTTTCCCAGCAGGGCAACACGCTTTCCGGTACGGTCGACGCGAAGGCGTCCGGCTGGCTTTTGCTGCCGATCCCGGCCGAAGCGGGCTACACGGCCACCGTCAACGGCGAACCGTGCGCGGTCGAAACGGCGTTCGGCGCCCTTTTGGCCGTCAAAGTCCCGGCCGGCGTCTCCGAAGTGACGCTCTCGTTTACGCCGCCCGGCTTTGCCGCGGGGCTTGTGCTCTCATGTGTCGGCGTCGTGCTCGTTGTCTGTTTCCTTCTGGCACAGCGGCGCGGGTGGCTTTCAAAGCTCTCGTTTCTCGAAAAACCGGTTACGGTCTTGTTCGGCGCCGCCGCATTTTTGGAGGCGGTTGTCCTGTTCGTGTTCCCGGTGGTCGTCTATTGGATGGTCCATCTTTTGCGCTAACCCCAAAAAAATAGTTGGCGCCGCCTCTTCTTTTGAGGCGGCGCTTTTTTGTTGTCGAAAATGCGAAAAGGGTCTGCCCGCCGCGTTTCAAATTTATCAATAAAAATACTTGTTTTTTAGAAAAATCCTGTACACTATAGTTAGAAGCCATGCGAAATAACCGCTTCCCGAGAAGCGCGTGAAAGGAGTGTGCAGGATATGAAAAGAAAACCCGCCCGCAAAAAGAAGGCCCTTTTGCTGGTTGGCGTGCTTGCGGCGGCATTTGTCGTCTACGTGCTTGTGCTGCCGCTCAATGCCGAGACCTCCATGACCGAAGACGAGGCCCGCCCGATCGCACAGGCGTATTATGACCGGACAAGCTCGTCGCATTGGCCGGCCTTTTCGGACAAGGACGTGCAGATCGCCGCCTGCATCCCGGAGCACACGCTCGGCGGCGGCGTGCGCAGTTACGAGTTCTTGTTGCGCACGGCCGACGGGGAAGACGCGGGGAGCATTTCGGTGTTCGAAAACGGAGACGCCGGCGGCGACCCGAATGGCCCGGATTTCCATTATCTTTCGCAAAAGTGCGCCGGGCGCGACGTGACGCCGCAGGACTACGTTTACAGCCACGCGGAGACGCCGTTTTTGTTCGCGATGCGAAACGGCGACGGCACCTACTCGGTGATGCTCAACGATTCGTGGGGCGGCACGATTTCGAACTTCTCGTTCTGGTTCCTCTCGAAACTCTGGTGGGCGTTTGAGTGCCCGGCGCGGGCAGTGCGCTCCTTGTAACAATATAATAATAACCCAAAACATAATCATAACCAAAAACACCTTCCAAACCGGGCGCACGGGCTTTTCCCGTTGTGCCCGGCTTTTTGACGCAATTTCTCTGTATCAAAAAGAACATTTTCGTGCATCTTTTTTCTGGCCTTGTCCCCGATTCTCCAGTATAATAAAAGAAAAAGCAGGATTCGTCTGCAGAACCAGAGGGAGGATTTCCAGAAATGAAAGCAAAACGCGAACCCCGCCGCCCAGAGCCGCCCCTGACTGCCCGCGACTTTTTGACGCGCGTCGTCCTGATCGTCTGCGCCTCCGTCGTGATGGCCGTGAACATGAAGAGCTTCGTCGACGCCGGCGGGCTGTTCCCGGGCGGCTTTAACGGCCTGACGCTTTTGATCCAGCGCAGCGCGCAGACCTTCGGCGGCGTGTCGCTGCCGTTCTCCCTGATCAATTTCCTGTTAAACGCCGTGCCGGCGGTCATTAGCTTCCGGTTCATCGGCAGGCGCTTTACGCTGTTTTCCTGTTTGATGATCGTTTTGACAAGCGTCCTGACCGACGCCCTGCCCGCGATCCCGCTGACGAACGACGTGCTTTTGATCTGCATCTTCGGCGGCATCATCAACGGCTTTGCCATCAGCCTCTGCCTGCGCGGCCGCGCAACGAGCGGCGGCACGGACTTTATCGCCGTCGCGCTGTCGGAGCGGCTGCACGTCGATGCGTGGAATTACGTGTTGGCCGGCAACGCCGTCATGCTCGTCATCGCGGGCGCTTTGTTCGGTTGGGAGAGTGCTTTGTACTCGATTATCTTCCAGTTTGCGTCCACGCAGGTCGTCCACCTGCTCAATCCGCGCTATAAGCGCACGACGCTGTTTATCATCACCTCCCATCCGGATGAGCTCTACGAGCAGATCCGCCTGCAAACCCACCACAGCGCCACGCTGTTTCGCGGCACCGGCCTTTATAACGGCAAGGAACAGGATATGATCTATTCCGTCGTCGAAAGCGGCCAGGTCAAGCAGATTAAGCGCGCCGTCCGCGAGGTGGACCCGAAAGCCTTCGTCAATATCATCCGCACCGACCAGGTTACCGGCAATTTTTACGAAGTGCCCAACGACTAACCCTTGACAAATCCCGCACACCGCCCTATTATAAGCATGCATAGAATTTGTATGCTTACAATAGGGCGTTTTTTCGGCCTTGCCGGGAAAACAAAGGAGGGATTTGCGCATGGAGTCTCTGCACTATCTGTTAATGCGGGCGCACATGCAGCTCAACCGCATCGTCCTGTCGCAGGCCGCGGAACTCGGGCTGACTTCCGGCCAGCCGAAGGTGCTGGAGTTCCTGCATATGGCGGGGGAGAGCGACCAGAAATCCATCGCCGGCTACTGTGAAATCGAGCCGGCAACGGTCGGCAGCATCTTAGGCCGCATGGAGAGCGCCGGGCTCATTTCCCGCCGCCAGAAAGACGGCAACCGCCGCTCTTTGTTCGTCTCCCTGACGCCGAAGGGCGAGCGCTTTGCGGAAAAAATGGACGCGATCTTCGCCGCGGCGGACAAAGCCGCGGCCGCCTCCCTTTCTGCCGCCCAGCTCGACGCGCTCAAACAGGCGCTATGCGCCGTTTCACAGTCGCTTTCCGAGGCGGCGGGGCCCCAACAAAAAGAAAGAAAGGCGAATGCAGGATGAAACAAGCGAAAGCGGACGCGCTGCACTATTTTCTGCGCGTCGTATATCTGTGTGTGGGGCTTCTGATTATGGCGGTCGGCGTTGGGTTTTCCATCCGAGCGGATCTCGGCACGTCGCCCATCTCGAGTGTGCCGTATACGCTGAGCCTTTTGTGTGCGCCGCTCACGGTGGGGGAGATCACCATCCTCATGCATTGTGTCTTTATTTTGATTCAGATCCTTCTGCTGCGCCGGCGGTATGAGCTATTGCAGCTCTTGCAGCTGCCGGTGGCGGTCGTGTTCGGCGTGCTGACGGATTTCGGCGTCTGGCTAACGGAACAGATCCCGTGCGATGCCTACTGGCAGCAGTGGATCCTCTGCCTTGTTGGCGTCGTGCTCGTCGCGGTCGGTGTGAGTATCGAGGTGACGGCGCAGGTCGTCACGCTCGCGGGCGAGGGCTTGGTGCTGGCCATCTGCAAGGCGTTCCCGAAGCTGAAGTTCGGCACGATGAAGGTCGTGTTTGACGTTACCCTCGTCGTGATCGCCTGCGTCTGCGGTCTTGTCGGCCTGCACACGCTTGC
Source organism: uncultured Clostridia bacterium (assembly GCA_944385055.1). Lineage (GTDB taxonomy): Bacteria > Bacillota > Clostridia > Oscillospirales > Acutalibacteraceae > Caproicibacterium. The sequence goes on from CALWVT010000001.1 coordinate 147,161, forward strand.
GGGTGTGCGCGAGGGCACCGTCGCGGCCGCGCTGCTCGTCGGGACCATTGCCCGGCGCCTCAACCGTCCGTTCGGCCGGTTTGCGGCGCAGGTGCTGCATGTGCCCGCAGCGCCCGGCACGGCAGGCGCCGCAAACCCGTCTTCCCCCGCTTAAAATGCGCGCGGTCTTTTGCCGCGCCGGTCAAAGCGTCATAAAAAGTGCGTCCGCCCCCGGTTTCCCGGGCGTGCGGACGCACTTTTGTGTTTTTCAATTGTTGTGGATGCTTTTTGATTGCTTATATGTACACTTTCCATCCGACGTCACTGCGCGCTGCGGTGGGCTTTGCGGCGCTTTGCCGCCACGGCGTACGTGTCGAGCATCCCCTCGGCAAGGTTTACATCCGAAAGGTTCTGCGCGCTCTTGCGCACCAGCGTGTGCAGCAGATGGATGCCTTCCTGGTCGAGTGTTTCCAATTGACGCAGGATCTCCCCGAGCCGCTGCGCGTCGTGGAACAAGAACCCGTTGACGCCGTCGCGCACGAGTTCCGCGTTTGCGCTGTCTTCGTGCAGAAGCACCGGCAGCCCGGCCGCCATCGCCTCGAGCGGCGCCGCCTTGATGGCGCCCGACCGGCTCGCGCTGACGAACGCGCGGCAGCAGCTGTAAAGGTCTGTCAGCTTCTGCTTGGACAGCTGCCCGACAAACGTCACCTGCTCCGAAAGCTGCAGCGTCTTTGCGTGCTCCGCATACAGCGCGGCGTCCGGCCCCGTACCCGCAATAATCAAATGCAGCGGGTCCGTCGGCGCTACCGCGGCGTGCCAGTCCTCCAAAAGTGCCGCTACGCCGCAGTCGTCCAAAAGCCGCCCCGCAAAGATGTAATTCGTCGTCGTTTTCGGGATTTTCCATTCGTCCAAAAGCTCCGTGTGCGCCGTGTCCGACGGCACAAACGTGTCCAAATCGACGCAGAACGGCGAGCGCTTCAATTTGCAGCGGATGTCGATCGCTTTCAATTCATCGGCCGTTTTGCTGCTGGGCGCCAAAATGGCGTCGCTCTCCGACAGGATCTTGCGCACCGTCGAGCGCACCTTCATCTTCGCCAAACTGTCATATGCCTTGTTTAAGCCGTACCCTTCCAGCGCATCGTGCAGGTTGTGGATCGTCGTCACGAGCGGCCGATCATAATTCTGCGCAAACTTTACGCCGGCCAAGCCCATCTCATCGAGCGTCACCACATGAATGACGTCCGGTCGGAAACGGGCGAGGTCCTCTTCCATCGGCCCCAAAAGGCTCGTGCGCACCGAGCAGCCGTAAAGGCTCGGCGTCGGGCGCGCCGGGCAGTAAATCGTGCCGTTTTGCGGGAAGCATTCTTCGATTTCCGGGTCGGCCGTCACCACCATGACCTCGTTTCCGGTCTTCTCCAGGCCGCTTCGCAGCACGGACACGTAGGTGGAAGCGGCGCACGGCACGCTGCCGGCTCCAGAGAATAACGCGATTTTCATATTTTCTATGACCTCCGAGCAGGAAAGAAATTTTTATAAGGATAAAACGGGAAAGTCTTCCAAGTTTCGACGCGGATTCTGTCGAAAACCCGCAGAATCATTTGTATTATAACACATTTTGCCCGGCAATAGAACCGCCTTCCCGCAGAATAATTTTAGATTTTGCCTTTTCTTAGCCGCGCGAATCGGCTATAATAGAAAGCAAAGGGTTTTGATTTATAAAATCCAAACAGAATCCGGGCGCTTCCTGGAAACAGAAGCGTGCAAAAAACGCAAACGCGGCACAGCGATGCCGCACGAAAGGGCAGGTGTATCCTTCATGCCGACGACATCCTACAGTGTTTCCCTGGACAAAGTCATCAAAGAGCTTTCCTTGGAGACCCTTTATATGCCGGGTCCGCCGGAGAGTTTCCTCGTCACCTCCAGCGACGTCAACCGCCCCGGTCTGGAACTGGGCGGCTTCTTCGACTATTTTGACCCCACGCGCATCATCATCATTGGCAACGCCGAGACCGCTTTCATGAAGCAGCAGTGCAAAGAGGAACTCGAGCATGTGCTTGAGGATATTTTTAAGCAGGGCCCGCCGGCCGTGATTATCGCGCGCAAGCTGCCGGTCTGTGAGGAGCTGTTGACGGCCGCCAAAAAGTATACGATTCCCGTTCTGACGACGGCCGAGTCGACGAGCAGCCTCGTCGCGGCACTCGTCGCCTACTTAAACGTCGAACTCGCCCCGCGCATCACGCGCCACGGCGTCCTCGTCGAGGTCTACGGCGAAGGCGTTTTGATGGTCGGCGACTCCGGCGTCGGCAAAAGCGAGACCGCCATCGAGCTGATTAAGCGCGGCCACCGCTTGATCGCCGACGACGCCGTCGAGATCCGCCGCGTGTCGGCGAAAAGCCTCGTCGGCCAGGCGCCGTCGAATATCCGCCACTTCATCGAGCTGCGCGGCATCGGCATCATCAACGCCCGCCGCATCTTCGGTATCGGCGCGGTCAAGGTCTCCGAAAAGATCAACCTCGTCATCAACCTCGAGCAGTGGGATTCCCACAAGGTCTACGACCGCATGGGCATCGACAGCGAGTACACCGAGATCCTCGGCATCAAGGTTCCCGTCCTGACGATTCCCGTCAAACCCGGGCGCAACCTCGCTGTCATCATCGAAGTGGCCGCGATGAATAACCGCCAGAAGAAGATGGGCTACAATGCCGCCCGCGAGCTGCTGCAGGGCCTGGGGATGGATCTTTCCCTGGTCGACGAGCAGGTCACAAAGCGCGATCTCGACATTTAAAATACTTGACAAAGAAAACGGAGAATGCCGCGGGCACTTTTTTGAAAGTGCCGCAGCAAACGGGCCTTTGCGCCCATTTTGACAACGGATCCGGCAAAAAGGGGGCTTTTCAGATATGAACTTTGCAGCGGATCTGCATATGCATACGATTGCTTCCACCCACGCGTACAGTACGCTCGAGGAGATGGCCGCTGCCGCCCGCCGGCGGGGCCTTCGCGCGATCGCCATCACCGACCACGGCGTCACGATGCCCGGCGCGCCGGGAAAATGGTATTTTCACAACCTAAAAGTGGTGCCGCATGTGCTCGACGGCCTGCTCCTTTTGCGTGGACAGGAGACCAATGTGATCGATTACGACGGGCATGTCGATTTGGAGGAAAATTGCAAGGGGGATTTGGACTGGGTTGTCGCCTCCATCCATGACGGCTGCATGCCGCAGGACGAATCCCCCACGCCCGAGAAGGTCACGCGTCTGTGGGAGGCCGTGTGCAAAAACCCGCTGGTCCATGTGATCGGCCACTGCGGTTCGCCGCGCTTTGCTTTCGATTACGAGCGCGTGATCCCGCAGTTCGGCGCGGCCGGCAAGCTCGTCGAGCTCAATGAGGGCACGTTCCACAGCCGGCCGAAGTCCGTTGCGAACTGCCGCCGGATTTTGGAATTGTGCAAAGCCTACCGCGTGCCGGTCGTCGTGGACAGCGACGCCCATTTTTCGTCGCTCGTCGGCGTGTTCCCCAACGCGGAGAAGCTGTTGGAGGAACTCGATTTTCCCGAGGAACTCGTCGTCAATGCGGATTTCGAACGCCTGAAAGCGTACCTTGCGGCGCATTCCCGCGTGGCGCAGGACCCCTGTTTTGCCCAGCTGTGATTTGCGGGCCCGTTTTGTCAATCTAATCGAGTAGGAAAGAAAGGGAGGACCTTTTTCATGAATAAAATTGAAACGCTCAAACGCGTTGCGGAAAACGCCGGGTGCCTGGTGCTCAAGGATGAGCCGATGAGCCGCCACACGACGTTCCAGATCGGCGGCCCGGCGGACCTGTTCATCGCCGTCAAAGACATCATCGCCTTAAAGGACATCGTCCGTGCGGCGGGGTCGCTGGGGGTGCGGCTGCTGCCGTTGGGGAACGGCAGCAACGTGCTTGTCAGCGACGCGGGCGTGCGCGGCGCCGTGCTGTCGCTGACCGGTGATTTCCGCAAGATTACGCTTTCGGATCCGACCACGATTGCCTGCGGTGCGGGCGCGACGCTTGCGGGCCTTTGCAAATTTGCCCAGCGCAATGCGCTGACGGGCCTCGAGTTCGCCTGGGGCATCCCCGGTTCCGTCGGCGGCGCTGCGTTTATGAATGCGGGCGCGTTTGAAGGGCAGTTAAGCGACGTGCTCGTCTCCACCACACACGTCACGCGCACGGGCAAGACGGATTCCCTGTTGGGCCCGGAAATGGAGATGGACTACCGCAAAAGCGCCTACCAGAAAAACGGCTGCATCATCACGAGCGTCGTCGTGCGCTTAGAGCCCGGCAATGCCGAGCAGATTTCGCTTGTGATGGACGATTATTTCAACCGCCGCAAAGAGCGCCAGCCGCTCGAAATGCCCAGTGCCGGCAGCGTCTTTAAGCGCCCCGACGGCATGTATGCAGGCGCTTTGATCGAGCAGGCGGGCTTAAAGGGCACGCAGGTCGGCGGCGCCATGGTCAGCGAAAAGCACGCGGGCTTCATTGTCAACACCGGCGGCGCCACGTGCGAGGATGTCTTAAAACTCATCGACCAGATCCAGAAGACGGTCTTTAAGAAGAGCGGCGTCCGTCTCGAGTGCGAGATCCGCCCGATCTCTTAAAAGAAGGGGCCGTCTATGGAATTTTTGATCGTAACCGGGCTTTCGGGCGCCGGCAAATCGCGCGCCCTGCATGCGATGGAAGACATCGGCTTTTACTGCATGGACAATATCCCCCCGAAACTCATCCCGGCCGTCTACGACTTGTGCCAGCAGGCGCAGTCGCTGCCCCGCGTCGCGGTCGTCACGGACATCCGCGGCGGGGATATGTTTTCGAGCTTATTTGAGACGCTCGACGAGATGCAGGCCGCGGAAAAGCCGTATAAAATCCTATTCCTGGACGCTTCCGACACCGTGCTGCGCAACCGCTTCCAGGAGACGCGCCGCAAGCACCCGCTCGCGGAGGATACGACGGGCCTGGAACAGGCCGTCAAGCTCGAGCGCGAAATCCTGCGCCCCGTGCGCGAGCGCGCGGACTACTTGATCGATACGTCCCTGCTTTCGCCGGCGCAGCTCAAGGAGCGCATTTCCGGCCTGTTTTTGGGCGACGCGTCGGCGGGGCTGCAGATCTACTGCATGAGCTTCGGTTTTAAGTTCGGCATCCCGCCGGAAGCAGACCTCGTGTTTGACGTGCGCTGCCTGCCGAACCCGTACTATATCGATGCCTTGCGCCCGCAGACCGGCTTAGATAAGCCCGTGCAGGAGTACGTGATGCAGTGGGAGCAGTCCAAGGGGCTTTTAAAGCGCCTGTTTGAACTGCTCGACTTCTCGCTGCCGCTTTACTGCAACGAGGGCAAAAGCCAGCTCGTCATCGCCGTCGGCTGTACGGGCGGCCACCACCGCTCCGTCACGTTTGCGCAGGCAATCTACGACCACTTGCTCTCGCAGGGCCGGCGCGTCAGCGTCAATCACCGCGATATCCAGAAGAATTAGAGGGGAATGCCGTGTCGTTTTCGTCCCGGGTCAAACAGGAATTTTGTAAAGCAAAGCTGCAGCGCGCGTCCCAAAAGCGGGCGATGTGCTACGGCTTATTGCTGTTTGGGCGCAGCTTTGGGGAAAAGGGGATTTCGCTGCAAAGCGAGTGCGTTGCGGCGGTCAAGCTCGCGGCGGACCTCCTCGCGGAATTGACCGGCGCCATCGTCTCTACCCAAACGGCCCTGCGCCGCGCGACGCATGCGGTGTGCACGCTTTCTGTGCCCGACAGCGGCGATGTTCTGCGTGTGCTCTCCTATTTTGGCCACACCGGCCGCGAGGTCCATCTGCGCTTAAACCGCGCAAACCTCGAGGAGGACACCACCCTCGTCTTTTTGCGCGGGGCGTTCCTCGCGTGCGGTACGGCGTTCGACCCGGAAAAGCACTACCGCGTCGAATTCGTTACGCCGCGCATGCATCTGGCGCAGGACCTGTGTACGCTGCTTTTGGAGCTGCCGCTTTCCCTGCATGTGCGCCTGTCGCGCCGCGGCGCTTCCTATGTGGTGTACCTGCACGGGGAAGCGGGCGTGGAGGATTTCCTGACGGCGCTCGGCGCGCCGAACGCCGCGATGGACGTCATGCAGGCGCGCATGTTCAAGGAGGTGCGCAACCAGGTCAACCGCCAGACAAATTTTGAGGCGGCCAATATCGCAAAAACCGCCTCCGCCGCAGCGCGCCCCATCCGTGCGCTGCAAACGCTCTTCGCCTCAGGCGGTACGCTCGAAAGCCTGCCGCCCGAATTGCGCGCGCTTGCGCGGCTGCGTTATGAAAACCCGGACCTTTCCCTGCGCGAACTCGGACAGCGCCTCGACCCGCCGCTGTCGCGCTCCGGCGTCAACCACCGCCTGCAGCGCATCACGCAGATCGCCGAAAAGGCTGCCCGCGAAAAAACCGGCGCCTCTTCCTTTTGATACATTTGTGAAAGGAGCGGCATACGTTTGTTTGTTCATCTGCATCTGCACACCGAATATAGTCTCCTAGACGGCGCCTGCCGCATCGAACAGCTCTTGGATCTAGCCAAAGAACGCGGCGATCCAGCCGTTGCCATTACGGACCACGGCGTTTTGTACGGCGCCGTCGATTTTTATAAGGCCGCCAAAAAACGCGGCATCAAGCCGATCATCGGCTGCGAGGTTTACGTCGCCCCGCGCACGCGCTTCGACCGCACGCGCGAGCTCGACAGCGAAAACCGGCACCTTGTGCTTCTGTGCGAAAACCAGACCGGCTACCAGAACCTCATCAAGCTCGTCAGCCTTTCCTGGACCCAGGGCTTTTACAGCAAGCCGCGCGTCGATTTGGAACTCTTAAAACAGTACCATGAGGGCCTGATCGCCTTGTCCGCGTGCCTGGCCGGCGAAATCCCACGCTGCCTCTGTGCAAACGACTACGACGGCGCGAAAGCGGCCGCCGGGCGGTATGCGGACATTTTTGGTCCCGACCACTTTTACCTCGAATTGCAGGACCACGGCATTCCCGAGCAAAAGCGTGTAAAGGAAGGCCTTTTAAAGCTCTCGCGCGAGCTCTCGCTGCCTTTGATCGCGACGAACGACTGCCACTATCTGACGCGCGATGACGAGGAGATGCACCGCGTTTTGTTGTGCATCCAGACCGGCAAGACACTGTCGGAGGATTCCGGCTTCGCGTTTTCGGGCGCCGAGTTTTACTATAAGACGGAAGAGGAGATGCGCGCGCTGTTCCCCGACACGCCGGAAGCCTGCGATAACACCGCACGCATCGCCGAACGCTGCAACGTCGAGTTCGAATTCGGTAAGACGAAGCTGCCGCACTTTGAAACGCCCACGGGCGAGGAAAACGTCGCGTATTTCCACCGCCTCTGCACGGAAGGTATGCATCGCCGTTACGGCGATGCGCCGTCCGAAGAGGTGCAGAAGCGCCTCTCCTACGAGCTCGAAACGATCGACAAAATGGGCTATACGAATTATTATCTGATCGTCCACGACTTTGTCCGCCACGCCAAAGAGGTCGGCATCCCCGTCGGCCCCGGACGCGGCTCCGGCGCGGGGAGTCTGGCGGCATACTGCATCGGCATCACGAACATCGACCCGATTCGCTACGATTTGCTGTTTGAACGCTTTTTAAATCCCGAGCGCGTGAGCATGCCGGATTTTGACATCGACTTTGCCGACGACCGCCGCGGCGAAATGATCGATTATGTCGTTCAGAAATACGGCGAAGACCACGTCGCACAGATCGTCACGTTCGGCACGATGGCCGCGCGCGCCGCAATCCGCGACGTCGGCCGCGTCATGGGGATGCCCTACGCCGCCGTCGATACCGTTGCAAAGCTCGTGCCCAATGAGCTGCACATCACGCTCGAAAAGGCGCTCAAAACGTCCCGCGCCCTGCGCGAGCGCTACGAGCAGGACCCCGAGGTCCACCGCCTGCTTTCGATGGCGCAAAAAATCGAAGGCATGCCGCGCAACGCCTCCACCCACGCGGCCGGCGTTGTAATTACGGACCAGCCCGTCGACGCCTACGTGCCGCTCTCGAAAAACGGCGACGCCGTTGTGTGCCAGTACACGATGACGGCGCTCGAGGAGCTCGGCCTTTTGAAGATGGACTTTTTGGGGCTGCGCAACTTGACGATCCTGCGCGACGCCGAGCGCACAATCCAGAAAGACCACCCGGATTTCTCCGCCGAGGACGTCCCGCTCGACGCGAAAGAGGTCTATGCGATGCTCTCGCGCGGGGAGACGGACGGCGTGTTCCAGTTCGAGTCCGGCGGCATGCGCAATGTCATCATGCAGCTTTCCCCGGAGAGCATTGAAGACCTCATCGCGGTCGTCGCGCTGTACCGCCCCGGCCCGATGGAGTCAATCCCGCGCTATCTCGAAAACCGCCACCACCCCGAAAAAATCACATACCTGCATCCCTTGCTGGAGCCCATCTTAAAGGTCACCTACGGCTGTATCGTCTATCAGGAACAGGTCATGCAGATTTTCCGCACGCTCGCGGGCTACAGCCTTGGCCGCGCCGATATCGTGCGCCGCGCCATGAGCAAGAAAAAGCACGACGTCATGGAGCGCGAAAAGGAAATCTTCCTGCACGGCCTTGTCGATGCGGACGGGCAGGTCGAGGTGCCCGGCTGCGTGCGCCGCGGCATCGACGAGGAGACGGCCTTAAAAATCTATGGCGAGATGGAGAGCTTCGCGTCCTATGCGTTTAATAAGTCCCACGCGGCGGCTTACGCGATTCTGGCGTATCAGACGGCCTATCTCAAGTGCTTTTATCCGCGCGCCTATATGGCGGCCTTAATGACGAGTACGCTCGACCAAACGGCCAAACTGGCCCGCTATATCGATACGTGCGGAAAGCTCCAAATCCGCGTGCTGCCCCCGCATATCAACGAAAGCGGCGCGGGCTTTACGGTCGAGGGCGAAAACCTGCGTTTCGGGCTTTTGGCCGTGCGCAATTTAGGCCGCGCGCTGATCGAAAAGATTTTGCAGGAGCGCCGGCGCGGCGGGCCGTTCCCCTCGTTTGTCTCGTTTTGCGAGCGCCTGTACGGCACCTATAACCGCCGCGCGCTCGAAAGCCTCGTCGCCTGCGGCGCGTTCGACGGCCTCGGCTACAACCGCCGCGAATTGTTCGTCGCGGTCCCCGGCGTCCTTTCCTGGCTCGAAAGTGACCGCCGCCGCAACGTCGAAGGGCAGCTTGGCCTGTTTGGCACCGGGGCAGGGGAGACACAGCCGATCCGCCTCGAGCATATGGAGGATTTTTCGCAGGCCAAACGCCTGGAGATGGAAAAGGAAGTCGCCGGCATGTATTTGAGCGGCCATCCGATGGCCGCCTATGCCGGCCATTACCGCGACTTCGGCGCTGTGCCGGTCGGCGATGTGCTCGAAGCCGGCGAAGGGGGCAGCCGCTTTTCCGACGGCGACTATATCCGCCTGCTCGGATTGGTCGACCACATCCAGACAAAGTCCTCGCGCGGCGGCGAAATGGCGTTTGTCACGCTTGAAGATTTTTACGGCAGCATCGAAGTCCTCGTCTTTTCCCGCCAGTGGGAGGTTTACCGCTCGCTTCTGGGCAGCGGCCGCGTGCTGTGCGTTTCCGGACGCATCAGCGTGCGGGAAGAGGAGGCGCCAAAGCTTCTGTGCGACCGCGTCGAGGATGCCGAACACGTAAAAGAGGCCGTTCCCCAAAAAGACGGCTCTAAAAAGCGCGGGAAAGCGGACGCTCCGAAGCCGTCCGCCACCCCTCCGGCGCCGCAGCCCGCCGGAAAGCACGTAAAGCCCGGCCTTTACCTGCGCGTTTCCTCAAAAGAGGACCCCGCCCTTTCGCGCGCGCGCCGGTATCTCGCCATTTTCGACGGGAAAACGCCGCTTTATATCGTCTTCCAAAAGGAAAATCAGATGTACTGCGCGCCCAGGCGCGAAGGGGTGGAGGTAAATTCTGTACTACTTGCGGCGCTCAAAGAGCTGCTCGGCGACAAAAATGTCGCATATGTTCAATAATCACAACAATTCAAGAGGAATTTTTCTATATCGAACGCTTGTAGTTGTATCGGATATCTTTTATAATAGAGAAAGAAAGATAGAAGGAAACACCGCGGTGCTGTGCAAAAAACCGCGGGGATTTTGGAGCAGGAGGTTTTTACAATGAGTGAAAAGTCTATTGCCGTTTTGACCAGCGGCGGCGACGCACCGGGCATGAACCCGGCTGTTCGTGCGGTAGTGCGCGCGGGCCTGGCGATGGGATTCGGCGTGAAAGGCGTGCGCCGCGGCTACAATGGCTTGTTAAACGGCGACGTCGTCGACATGAACCTGCGCAGCGTGTCCGACATCATCGGGCGCGGCGGCACGGTTCTCTACACTGCCAGAAGTCCCGAATTCAACACGCCCGAAGGCGTCCAGAAGGCAGCCAAGGCGTGCCAGGAGATGGGCGTTGTCGGTGTCGTCGTCATCGGCGGCGACGGCTCGTTCCGCGGCGCGCGCGACCTGACGGCGGCCGGCATCCCGTGCATCGGCATCCCCGGCACGATCGACAACGACATTGCCTCCAGCGAATACACGATCGGTTTTGACACGGCGATGAATACCGCGCTGGAAATGATCGACCGCATCCGCGATACCGCAGAGTCCCATGACCGCTGCAGCGTCGTGGAAGTCATGGGCCGCCGCTGCGGCGATTTGGCGCTGCAGGTCGGCGTGGCTGTCGGCGCAACGACGATCCTTGTGCCGGAAGTCCCGTGGGATTTCCGCCGCGACATCATCGGCCGCATGCAGTTCGCGTTAAAGACCGGCAAACACCACTTCATCATCATGGTCGCCGAGGGCGTCGGCGGCACGGAAGAGCTCGCAAAGCATATCGAGTGGACGACCGACATCGAGACGCGCGCGACCATCCTCGGCCACGTGCAGCGCGGCGGTTCCCCGACGCTGCGCGACCGCGTCGTCGCGAGTGAAATGGGCTACCGCGCGGTGAAGCTGCTGCAGGAAGGCCACAGCAACCGCGTCGTTGTCATGCAGGGCGGCAAGATTGTCGATATGGACATCACGGAAGCGCTCGAGATGAAGCGCCCGTTCAATATGGAACTCTACCGCATTGCCCACGAGATCTCGATTTAAGTTTTACAAATAAGCAAACGCTTCTGCGGGCGGCGCCCCTTTTCGGTGGGGTGCTGCCCTTTTTATGCGGTACAGCTTACAAAAATTTATTTCGGGCCATTGACTTTTTCTGCAAAATCGCATATGCTGTAGGTATACAAAAAATCTTCCCCAGGGTTCTCGGAGGACCGTGTATCGCAATACACAGGTCGGAAAAGAGGTCGGGTGCGCCCGGTTATTTGCAAGGATAACCGGGCGCTTTTTTTACAGCCCATTTGGGGAGAAAGCCGTTTTGCTTTCAGAATAGGAGGAGAACACAAGTTTATGGATTCCACCGCCCTTTTTGCAAGGACCGCGCCGCGGCGGCTCTTTTTTACTGCCGCAATCCCGGGCGCCATCAGTATGCTGGCATCCTCGCTCTACCAAACGCTGGACGGCGTCTTTGTCGGCCAGTTTTTAGGTGCGACCGCCTTTGCCGCCATCAACCTCGCAATGCCGTTCGTCATCATCAACTTTTCCCTAGCCGATTTGATTGGCGTCGGTTCGGCCGTCCCCATCGCCGTCAGCTTAGGGCGCGGGGAGCGCGAGGAGGCCAATAACCTGTTTACGTGCGCCTGCTTGATGATTGTCGCCGTCGGCGTGCTGTTAGGCGGTGTGATCTTTGCGGCGGCGCCGGCACTGATCCAATTTATGGGTGCGGAAGGGACGTTTGCCGCGCTCGCCGTGCAGTACCTGCGCGTGTACGCGCTGTGTTCGCCGTTTACGACGATGATTTTTGCGCTGGACAATTTTCTGCGCATCTGCGGCTATATCCGCGGCAGCATGGGCCTGAATATTTTGATGTCCGTTTTGTGCTGCGGGCTTGAGCTTTTGTTTCTCGGCGTGTTCCATTGGGGCATCTGGGCCTCGGCCTTGGCGTCGAGCGGCGGCATGTTCGTCTGCGTGCTCGTCGCACTTTCCCCGTTTTTCCGCGGGAAAGCGCTGCTGCATTTTTGTAAGCCCCGTTTCCAGCTGCGGCGCATCCGGCAGATCGTCGCCTGCGGCAGCCCGAATTTCCTCAATAACATTGCCGGCCGCATCGCGTCAATCCTCTTTAATTTCCTGCTCGTGCGCATGGGCGGCGAGACGGCCGTCTCGGTTTATGGCATCCTGATGTTCGTCGACGGCTTTATCCAGCCGCTGCTCTACGGCATGTGCGATTCCCTGCAGCCGGCCGTCGGCTACAACTGGGGCGCGCAGAAGCTCTCCCGCGTGCGGGCCATCGAGAAGTATTGCTTTACGGCCAGCGCCGCCGTCTCCATTCTGTCGGCCGCCGTGACCGCGCTGTTTCCCGAACAGATTACGTGCCTGTTTGTCTCGAATGCCGGCGGAGAAATCCTGCAGATGGCGGTCTTTGCGCTGCGCCTGTTCAGCCTGACGTACGTGACGCGCTGGTTCTCGTTTGCGACACAGAGCTATATGCTCGCGGTCGAAAAGCCCCTGCCGGCCTCGCTGATTTCCGTGTCCACCGCACTGGTGTTCCCGGTTTTGTTCGTGCTCTTGTTCTGGCCGCTGGGATTGACGGGCATCTGGATGAATTTTGCCGCGACGAGTGTGCTCGCCGCCGTTTTGTCGGCGGTCGTGCTGCGCCGGGAGCGCGCGGACCTGCACCGCCCGGATGCCCCCGATGTGCCGCGCGGCTGATGTTCCCGCCTGCAAGGGGCAAAACCCGTTGCAACCTTTGCCCAAAACGTCTACAATAGGGAAGGACGCATCCGCGCAAATAAATTTTGAAAACGACACAAGGAGGATGTTTATGGAACAGCAACACGTCGACTTTGGTTTTGGCTGCATGCGGCTTCCGCTTTTTCACCCCGACGACCCGGTCTCGTTTGATTACGACAAGATCGAAGCCCTGTTTGACGCCTTTTTGGCGCAGGGATTTACGTATTTCGATACGGCGTATACGTACCACGGCTACCACGGCGAGGAGGCCGTCCGCAAGGCCCTCGTCGAGCGCTACCCGCGCGACCGTTTCCGCCTGGCCACGAAACTGCCGCTGCGTGACTTAAAGGGCAAAGAGGATCTGGAGCGCATCTTTTCGGAACAGCTCCAAAACTGCGGTGTCACGTTCTTTGACTGCTATCTGCTGCACAACATGGGCACGAATGTCTATGAAAAATGCCGGCAGCTCGAGGTCTTCGACTTCGCAGTCCGGAAAAAGGCCGAAGGGAAGATCCGGAAGGTCGGCATGTCCTTCCACGATATGCCGGCGCTGCTGGACGAAATCCTCGCCCAGTATGGGGACAAGCTCGATTTCCTCCAGCTGCAGGTAAACTACGTCGATTGGGACCAGCCAAACGTCGAGTCCCGCCGCTGCCTCGAGATTGCCCGCAAGTATCAAAAGCCCGTCATCGTCATGGAGCCCTGCAAGGGCGGCACGCTCGTCCGCCTGCCCGCCGAAGCCCAGGACCTGCTGCGCCAGGCGCGCCCGGAGGCCTCCAACGCCTCTTGGGCGATGCGCTTTGCCGCCAGCCAGCCGGGGGTGGTCTGCGTCCTTTCCGGCATGAATACGCTCGAACAGGTTGCCGATAACGCCAACACGTTCCGCCATTTCGAGCCCATCACGCCCGAAGACCTCGCGGTAATCCAGAAGGCTACCGCCGTTATCGAGCGGAATACGCCAATCCCCTGCACGGGCTGCGGCTACTGCACGCACGGCTGCCCGAAGGACATCGCCATCCCGCAGTACTTCGCGCTTTATAACAACCTCTCCCGCACAACGGGCAGCTTCTCAAGCCAGGCGGTCTATTATAACAACATCGCCCTGCGCCACGGCAAGGCCTCCGACTGCATCGGCTGCAAGCAGTGCGAACGCGCCTGCCCGCAGCATTTGGAAGTGACGGCCTTTTTGAAGGACGTTGTCGAAGCCATCGAAAAGCGGCCGTTTTTGCCGAGCAGCCCACAGCCGAAAGCGGACGCGTAAGTTCCCCAAAAGCCAAAGCCTGCGGCCTTTTGGGAGAAAGGCCTGCTTTTGTTCCCATTTTAAAATCTTAGATGCGTATGGCCCCGGAATTTCCCGTTCCGGGGCTTTTCCTTTTCATGCGGCGGGCTTGCGCGGCCAAAGGAGCCTTTCGGATGGACTTGCATTCCCATTTTCATGGTGTTACAATATGTTTTACAGCAAATGAAGTTTCCGTCAGCAAACAAAGGCCCCGGAAAGGAATCTTCCCATCGATTTCCTCGCCGGGCCCGATTGGATGAGGTGGCAGTATGCAGTTTTCTCTTTCCGCGTTTACCGAATGGGTTTGTGCGATGCAGGCGCAGAAGCCGTTCGGCTACCAGACTCTTTTTAAGCCGCTGGAACAGTCTTATGGTATACGGCAGTTTCTTTTGGTGGAAAATCGGGACGGCCCGCCGTCTTTGGAGCACAAAACTTGTCGGCAGCCTTTCCCGTTTGCATGCAGGAATCTCGATTACGACCTTGTGAAGGCCTTCTTTTCCGAGCACCCGGACCCCTTTTGCCGGGCCATGCCGCCAAAGGCGCTTTTGGAAAAGGACATGGTCACGCTCGAGGAGGCAACGCCCGGTGACCCGGCGGCGCAGGCGGCGTATCGTCAATTTCTCAAGCGCGCCGGCGCACCGCAGGAACTCTGCCTGTATCTGCAGGAGGACGGCCGTTATCTGGCGGCCTTGTCCATTTTTCCGGAGCGCCCGCTTTCGGACTCGGAGCGGGAAATTTTCAAAAGCACCGGCCGGTGCATCGCGCAGCAGTATGTCCTGAAAAAGAGGCGGAGAACGGAGCAGCAGAAGTGTTTTCATGAATTCTTTGATGGGGTCCATATCGGCGTGGCCGTCTTAGACCAGGAGATGAAAATCCTCGATCAAAACCGGACGTTCTCCGATTTTTGCGAAATCATCGTGCACAACGGTTCTTTCGATACCGACACGGGGAACGGCGCCCCGTTTTGCGCGAAAGAGAAGAATTACGCGCAGTGCGTGATCGACCATCTGGGCGCGAACCTCATCCTGAAACCGGAGAGGATTAAGATCGACTGCCTGCTTTACAATTACCGGGTGTACGTCAAGCCGATCGCGTTCCGGGAAATGTTTGGCGGTCTTCGCACGGCGATGTGCGTCTATTTAACGGAATACCAGAAAATCCGCGACCAATGGGTGCTGGCCACGCTGAACACGCTGACACCGCGGGAACGGGAGATCTTGACGATGATGGCGTACGGCTACGACAACCGCGAAATCGAACAGCGGTGCTTTATTTCCCCCAATACGATCAAAACGCATCATCGGAATATCTATCAGAAGTTTAATGTCGCCAACAAGACGGAGCTCATTTCGAAACTGTACCTGATGAGCTACCGGCATAAATAAAGCCATTGGAATTTCCATATAGTTTGAAGAGTTGGGCCCTGGCCGCAAAAGCGGTCGGGGTCCATTTTTGATTTTGGCATCCTCCTTATGGATGAATTTTCGGATTTCCTTTGCATTTTGAAAGATGAAAAAAAGGCATCAAAATCGCCCTGCAAAGAGGATGAGTACTTTTCCATAAGTTGTATAGTAAAAGAAGAGAAAAAATATCGAAAGTATAAAAGGAGGCAAAGACAGTGAAAATTTCGGTTTGCGGAAAAGGCGGCTGCGGCAAGAGCACGATTGTCACGCTTCTGGCAAGGGAACTGGCCGCGCGCGGCGAGGAAGTCCTGATCGTTGACGCGGACGAATCCAACTATGGCCTGCACCGCCATCTCGGCATGGAAAAGCCGGAAGATTTCATGGAGTATGTCGGCGGGAAGGCAGGCTTCCTGCAAAGCCGCGGGGCGGACCCCCAAGCGTTCCTGAACCAATATTTTAAGGGCCCATGGACCTTATCGGACATTCCGGAGAAGTATCGGACCGAAAAAGACGGCATCAAGCTCATGTGCAGCGGAAAGATCCAGGCGGTCGGCGAGGGGTGCGCGTGCCCGTTCCATTCCGTGTTAAAGGCCTTTGTCGCACACTTGCAGCTTGCGGACCACCAGGTGGCCATTTTGGACATGGAAGCCGGCATCGAGCATTTCGGCCGCGGCATCGACAGCGAAATGGATTTGCTGTTCATGGTGCTCGACCCGTCGTATGAATCGATCCAGCTGGCGAAAAAGATTGCGGTAATGGCGGCCGCGATCGGGAAACCCGTCTACTACCTCTTAAACCGCGTCGATGCGGCCGCGCAGCAGGTCCTTATCGATGCGGTTCCCGACGAGGACAAGGTCGCCTGTGTGATTCCGGTAAACCCGGTGCTCCTCGCCGAGGGCCTTTCCGGCAGCGCGCTTACCATGCGGATACCGGAAATCGGCAGAGTAGCGGACCTGATTACGGGCTGAGCATTTTCAAAAAACAGATTTTGGAGCGGTATATATGATCACAGTTGGCATTGACTGCGGGACACAGCGGACGAAGGCCGTATTGGTCCGGGACGGGGCCATTCAGTCCACGGCGGTTACCCGCACGGCGTTTGACACAAACAAGGCGGCTTCGGATGTGTTGGATCTGCTTTGCAGCGGCCTTCCCCGGGAGGCGGTGGACCGCATCTATAAGACGGGCATTGGCGCACCGACCATCTCGTTCGGGGACGGGCAGGTCAACGAAATCATGTCTGCCGCGGCGGGCGTCGGTGCACTGGCCCCTTCCTGCAGGTGCATTTTAGACCTCGGCGCGGAGCGGAACCGGGCCATCCGTCTCGGCGAGCAGCATATTGTCCAGGGCTACGAGGTCAACGACAAATGCGCTTCCGGCAGCGGGACCTTTCTGGAGGCGATGGCCCGCGTGCTGGAAACCCCCATCGAATCGTTCGGCGCGCTTGCCTTGCAGCACAAAAAGGACATTACCCTTTCCGCGCAGTGCGTGGTGTTCGTCGAGTCCGAGGTGATTTCGCTGATCCATCAAAATGAACAGGCGGCCGATATCGCGTGGGGCGTTTTGACGAGTGTGGCGTCTCACATTTCCGCGCTGGTGCAGCGGCTCGGCAAAGTGGAACGGGTGTGTGCGATTGGGGGCCTGACGTTAAACCGCGGCCTGATCGAGGCGCTCAACAGGGAAATGAAACAGGAAGTCACGGTGGTGCCTTGTGCGGAATATGCGAGTGCTTACGGCGCCGCGCTGCTTGCCGCGAAAACGTGAGGAGGGACTCAAATGGCGGAAGAATTTTGGAGATGGTCGGAAACGAGCTGGCGGAACCCCGACCTCGAAGGATGGCAGAAAGGCACCCTGACGGCGGGGGTGGACATCGGCTCCACGAGCACGCAGGCGGTGCTTCTGTCCGACAAACGGCTCGTCGCCTACGCCAGCATCCGCACCGGCGCAAACAGCAAGGATTCGGCGCACAACGCGATGCGGAAGGTCTTCGATCTGACGGGCCTGCGCCAGGAAGACATCGCGTTTACCGTTGGGACCGGCTACGGCCGGGTCAATGTGCCGTTCGCCGATAAGACCATTACGGAAATTACCTGCCACGCCAAAGGCGCCCATTACATCTATGGCTCGACGGTGCGGACCATCCTCGATATGGGCGGCCAGGACTGCAAGGCCATCCACTGCGACGAAACCGGCCGGGTCGTCTCCTTCATGATGAACGACAAGTGTGCGGCCGGGACCGGCAGAGGCATGGAGGTCATCGCGGACCTTCTGGGCGTCCCGATCGAGGAAATCGGCGAACGCTCCCTGCAGGTCGAAAAGGACCCGCCGCCGATTACCAGCCAGTGCGTGGTCTTTGCAAAGACCGAGGTCGGCCACCTGATGCGGGAGGGCTGGACGAAGGAGCAGGTCCTGGCCGCTTACTGCGAGGCCATGGCGGAGCGCGTGGCGCGCCTGCTGCGCCAGAATGAAATGGTGGAGGATTTCGCCATTACGGGCGGCATCGCCAAAAATATCGGCGTTGTCAAGCGCATCGAAAGGCTGATGCATGTCAAAGCCCTGCAAAGCGATTACGATTCCCAGATCGCCGGCGCCCTGGGCGGGGCGGTTTTGGGGTATGACTTGCTGCAGCGCAGGAAAAAACGCGCACGGAAAACGGAGTGAACAAGATGCTTTGTCATTATGGTTATGAAGACGGCAGCGGCTTTTATTATATTCGGATTGACACGGACAAGTGCTGCACCTGTGCGGAAAAGCCGTGTGTCCAAGCGTGCCCGGCCGGCTTGTTTGCGGTCTGCCTCGACGATTACGACGAAGAGGTCGTGGAAATCCGTGAAGAAGCCCGCAACCGGCTGAAAGAACGGTGCACGGTTTGTAAAAACCGCGAAAACGCCGGCCAGAGCCCCCGCTGCGTGCAGGCCTGCCCGTTCGATGCCCTGCAGCACACGTGGTGACGGGAAGGCCCTCCAAACGCAAATCCATCCCATTGACGATTCTTACATAAAGGAGCATGAGAGTATGAAACCAACGATAGCAATCGATAATGCGTATATAGAAAGCTGGAAGCAGAAAGGCGGCAAGGTCGTCGGCACGGTCTGCTGCCACATTCCCGAAGAGATCATCCACGCCGCGGGAATGCTGCCCGTCCGAATCCGGGGCACGGAGTGCACCGACGACCGCGACGGCGAGCTGTGGATGACCGACTACGCGTGTGGATTCTGCAGGGCCTGCCTGCAGAACCTGATCAGCGGGAAGTACCATTTCCTCGACGGCATTGTCGTTTCGGACGGCTGCATGTTCGTGCAGCGCCTGTACGATAACTGGAAAGTGATTGGAAACACAAAGTGCAAGGTAAACCTCAATGTCCCGAGAAATCACGACCATCTGGCCGTTCGTTATTTCGTAGATGAGCTGAAAATCCTGAAGGAAGAGATGGAGAAGCTCTCCGGCCGCGAAATCACGGATGAGGCGCTCAACGCTTCGATTGACCTTTACAACGAAACCCGCGCGCTGATCCGCGAGCTTTTCAGCCTCACGAAAGGCGAGCACCCGCTTGTCAGCGGCACCGAGACGCTACAGTGGACCATCAAGGCCATGTCCATGCCAAAAGAGATCTATAACCAGGAGCTTAAAGCCTTTATCGAAGAGGCAAAGGGGCGCGAACCGATCACGGGGTACGGCGCAAGGCTCATGATGATCGGCTCGGCGGTGGATGACCCGGACTATGTCCATATCTTCGAAGAGCACGGCGGCCTGATCGTCACGGATTATAACTGCTACGGCACCCGCTATCTGTGGCAGGATGTCACCCGGAAAGAGGGGGAGACGCCGCTGGAGTCCATCGCGCGTTCGTATCTTGAAAAATTGACCTGTCCGCGGATGACCGACCTGCACGACGAGATGTACGAGGATATGCTGCGCCTGGCCAAGGAATTCGACGTGGACGGCATCGTCTACGTCCGCCTCAAGAACTGCTGCCTGTGGGGCGGCGAGAGCGTGTTCTTCTACGACCGGTTTAAGGAGGATGGCTATCCGGTGCTGACATTGGAAAAAGAAGAAATCACAACGAATGCCGGCCAGGTTGGCGTTCGCGCAGAAGCGTTTGTAGAAATGCTTGAAGGAGGTACAGACTGATGAACGACACGAAGACAAACGAAATCCATGAAGTGGATTTGCTGCCGGATGTACATAAAGAAGTCGTCAATATGTACAACCACATGAAGGCAAAGCACCCGGACCGCCTGTGGATGGCGCAGCTGCAGATGGACCACTGGAACGACATCTGCACGGCTCACGAGCGGGGCAAAAAGCTGATCCTGACCAGCACGAATACGCCTGCGGAGCTGATTTATGCATTTGACGCGGTGCCGTTCGTGCCGGAAACGCTGATCATGCGCTACGCAAATTCGGATAAGACGTTTAAGTATCTGGACCTCGCGGACCAATACGTCAGCCACCAGCTCTGTTCCATCAACCGCGGGCAGATCGGTTACTATTTGTCGGGGGATTTGAAGATGAAGCCGGACGCGGTCCTCTCCACGGTCACGCCGTGCGACTCGTCCCGCGTGGCCTATACGGCCGCCTCCAAAATCCTCGGCGTGCCCAGCTTCTGCCTGGATACGCCGTACCGGCAGGATGAGCGCGGCTACCGGTACATTGGCGAACAGATCAAAGAGGCCTGCAAGTTTTTGGAAGAAGTCACGGGCAACAAACTCGATTGGGACCGTTTTCGGGAGATCCTCGAGCGCGGGAACGAGGCGGCGCGCCTTTTGACGGCATGCTCCAAGCTCCGCCAGATTACGCCTTGCCCGCTTCCGGGCAGCCTGCTCGTGCTCAACGAAATGGTCGGCGGCATGATGGGCAGCCAGGGGGCTGTCGATTTCCTGCAGGCCGAATACGATTACGGCGTCCGCAACGTGAAGGCCGGCCGCGGCGTCACGCCGGGCAAAGAGCAGTTCCGCGTCATCTGGCTGCAAAACATGCTCTGGAACAACGCGG
This sequence comes from uncultured Clostridia bacterium, assembly GCA_944385055.1. Taxonomy (GTDB): domain Bacteria; phylum Bacillota; class Clostridia; order Oscillospirales; family Acutalibacteraceae; genus Caproicibacterium. Next base: position 167,613 of record CALWVT010000001.1, read on the forward strand.
GCATCGTCGGCTGGATGGAAAAGGCCTTTAACGCGGTGCTCGTGATGGACGGCTTCGGCTACGAAGGCTACCAGGTCATCGATACCTCCTCGGAAGACAGCATCTTCCTGGGCCTTGGCCAGCGCACGCTGAATTCGCCGATGGTGCACGGCGCCTCCGGCCCTGCGGAACCGTGGATCAAGATGGTCGACCGCATGATCGGCGAATACAAGGTAAACGTCGCGATGTTCGCAGGCCATGTGGGATGCAAGCACACGTGGGCCGCCAGCAAGCTCGTGAAGGATTATATCTATGAAAAGTACGGGCTGCCGACGCTGACGTTTGACGAGGACGGCATCGATATCCGCTACCAGACGGCGGACCAGATCAAGGCAACGATTACGGAATATATGGAGACCTTGATCGCAAATCAGAAGAAGCAGGGATGATCGTATGGGAAAGGGAAAAACAGTTGCCATCACCGGCAAAGGCGGCACCGGGAAATCCATCATCGCCTCGTTGATGGTCACGATGCTCGCAAAGCGGTATCCCGGCGAGGTGTTGGCCATCGATGCGGATTCGGCGATGAGCCTGCCCTATACGCTGGGCATCCAGGTGGATCCGAAAAAGACCATCACCGCCATGCGCCGTTCGATTGTGGGCTATAACGACGTCAAAAAGAAGATGAACGACCGCCCCATGCGGGAGGTCATCCGCGATATCGTCCATCACGGGGACGGCTTTGACCTTTTGCTGATGGGCCGTCCGGAAGAGCCGGGCTGCTACTGCGCGGTCAACGACCTTCTGCGCCACGGCATGGATATGCTCGTGCAGGATTATCGGATTTCGATTGTCGATGGGGAAGCCGGGCCCGAGCAGATTAACCGCCGGGTCTTAAAGGATCTCGATACGCTTTTGGTCGTCTCGGATATGTCGGCCAGAAGCCTTGAGACGGCCCGCGGCATCGTGAAAATTGCGCTGGCCAATGAAAACGGCATCAGCGTCCGCAAGGCCGGCCTCGTCTTAAACCGGGTCAAAAACGACCAGCCGCTGCAGGCGCTCGTCGAGAAAGTCGGCGTGCCGGTCGTCGGCTCCATCCCGGAGGACCCAATCCTCAATCAATACGACCGGGAAGGCAGATCGCTGCGGGAACTCCCGGCGGAAGCGGTGAGCATTGCGGCGGTGGAAAGCATTTTGCAAAGCGTATTGGCGGATTGATTTTTAGAAGGATTGATTTTTAGAAAATGAAAGAAGGATCGCAACATGAGTAAAGTAAAATCGATGCAGGAAGCGCTGGACCTTATCAAAGACGGTTCGGTTGTTGCCGCGACGGGCTTTGTCCTTTGGGGGCTGGCCGACGAGGTCTTTAAGGCCGTGGAGGACCGTTTCCTCGAGACGGGCCACCCGAACAATCTGACCTGCGTCTATACCGGTAGCGCCGGCTTGGAAGACAGCGGCTTTGACCGTTGGGCGCACGACGGCTTGATCGGGAAGATCATCATGGGCCACACCGGCTTAAACCCGAAGATTCCCGCGTACATCAACGCCAACAAATGCCAGGCCTATAACTTCCCGATGGGCGTCGTGCAGAACATGTACCGCGCCTCCCTGCAGGGGAAAAAGGGGTTTTTGAGCAAGATCGGCTTAAAGACGTTCGTTGACCCCCGCCTCGACGGCGGCAAGATGAACGACGTGACGACGGAAGAGATTGTCAAGCTCGTCGAGTTTGGCGGTGAGGAATGGCTCTGCTATCCGGTCCCGAAATTTGATGTCGCGATCATCCGCGGGACAACGGCCGACGAAAACGGCAATGTTTCCGTCGAGGATGAGTGTGGCCCGATGAACATGCGGGATCTGGCCATGGGCGTCAAGGCCTGCGGCGGCAAAGTCATCGTGCAGGTCAAAAACCTTTCCGGCAGTAAACTTCCGGGCGCGTCCATCGAGATTCCGGGCGTGTTTGTCGATGCGGTGGTCGTCTCGAAGGAGCCGGAAAAATACCATAGAATGACGAGCAAGATTTATTACGACGCTTCCCGCACGGGCCGGTTCGATATTCCCGTGGATTCTATGGAGGCGCTGCCGCTCAATGTCCGCACCGTCATTGCCCGCCGCTGCGCGATGGAGTTAAAGCCGGAATCCATCGTCAACCTCGGCATCGGCATCCCGACGCTGGTCGCGTCCGTCGCAGGGGAAGAGGGCTTCAGCGACGACTTGATTATGAGCGCGGAAGACGGCATGCTCGGCGGCATCCCCGGGACCGGCGACACGTTCGGCTGTGCGGTCAACACGATGGGCACGCTTTCGATGGCCTATAACTTCGACCTCTACGACGGCGGCAACCTCTCCATGGCCGTGGAAGGATTGGCAGAATGCGACGCGAAGGGCAACATCAACGTCGGGAAATTCGGCACCATGATGCCCGGCTGCGGCGGATTTATCGACGTCACCCAGCCGACACCGCTCGTCATCTTTGCCGGCACCTTTACGGCCGGCGGCGCGAAGTATGCGGTCGGCAACGGCAAGCTGACAATCCTCCAGGAAGGCAAATCCAGAAAATTCCGCGAACACGTGCAGCAGGTTACGTTCAGCGCGGAATATGCGGCCCAGAGCGGCCAGAAAGTCCTCTACGTGACGGAGCGCGCGGTCCTGCGCCTGACGAAGGATGGCATCGTCCTGGAAGAAATCGCGCCGGGTGTCGATCTGCAGAAGGACATCCTCGACCAGATGGACTTCAAGCCGATCCTCTCGGAAAACCTGAAGCTGATGGATGAACGCATTTTCACGGAAGGGAAAATGGGCATCACCATTCAATAAGCGGCGCGGCTTTTAGAAGGCTTCGGCCTTTCCAATCGAAGAACTTTGTTTTCCCGGGAAAATTTTGAACGGCAAAAGATTTCCGGGAAAATCTCTATAGGGAGACGTGAAAGATGGAATTCCAGAAGACAGCATACACCGTGGAAAACGGCATCGCGGTCCTTACGATGCGGTATCCGAAGAATCTCAACGCAATCGACGAGCAGATGGCGGAGGAACTGCTGTGCCGGTTCCAGGACGCCGAGCGGGACGATGCGGTCAAGGTTGTCGTTTTGCAGAGCGACGGCAAGGCTTTTTCCGCCGGCGGGGATATCGGGTTCTTTTATCAGCAGGTGCAGGCCGGCGGGGGGATCAGCCTGGACGCACTGGTTGCCCGCGTCGATCAGCTGGCGGATACCATGAAAAAGATGCGCAAGCTGGTGATTACTTCCGTCTGCGGCGCGGCTGCAGGCGCGGGCGTCAGCCTGGCCCTTGGCGGGGATTTCCTGTTCTGTGCCGACAACGCGAAGTTTATCCTCGCCTTTGTCAACCTCGGCTTAGTGCCCGACACGGGCGCCGCCTATTTGCTTTCAAAGAGCATCGGCGCGGCCAGGGCTTTGGAACTGTCCGTTACCGGCCGTCCGATGGGGGCAGCGGAAGCGAAGGAATTGGGCCTTGCCTATCAGGTTGTGCCCAAGGAGAAACTGCACGGCACGGTTATGCAGTTCGCGGAGAAGCTGGCGCACGGCCCGTTGACGGCGTATCAGAATATCAAAAAGCAGATCTATGCGGCTGCGTTTGCCGATTACAAGGACTGGCTCGACCATACGGAGGCGCCCACCCAGCGCGCGTGCGCAAAGACCGCCGACTTTCAGGAAGGCGTCAAGGCATTTATCGAGAAGCGCAAGGCGGTTTTCACCGGAAAATAAAAGCAGGGAAGGGAACAAGACATGTGCCTGTCAAACGTTTATGTGTGTGAAAATGGCCGGGAAGAACTGGTGTCGGAAAGCGTCTGCAACGTATTCCTCGACGGCAAGGACATTACGCTGTGCGACATCATTGGCCAGACGACCCGTGTGCGGGGAACCATTCAAAACGTGGATTTGCTGAAAAATAAGATCCTCATCCAGGCGGAGGACGCAGGCGCCGGACAGGATGTATGTGAAGATCCAAACGCATAGAAAAAGAAGTAAATATCTGGAAAGGCCAAAGTGGGAACCCTTTTGCAGGGCCCCACTTAGGCTTTTTTGTCTTATGTTTTTAGATTGTTGCGCGAAGCGAGACTGCTGCTCCCAATATGCGGATCACATGGACGTCAAAGCGCTTTCGATGATCATCAAGCAGAACAAAGAAACCGGCCCCTCCCCGCGCGCGGCAGGAAGGGGCCGGTTTCTTGACAATCGTGATAGGGCTGACGAGGAGGTTCAGCGAACCCAAAAGAACAGACAAGATCGTAATGCCCTTTGCAAAACAATCGCGTGATAATATTGCACTACTTAGGGGTCATTTGTAATCGCCCACATGATAAACATCAGCAAGGCATCATGAGCAACGGAAAATAGTTTTATGAAAAACCAAAAATAGTCTCACCCTACAGCTTTTTTAAGAGTAGCTTGTAGAGTGGAAATTACGATTTAAAAATTAGAAAACAAAAACGCGGTAAACACAAACAGAATGACAAACGGCAACATGGTATAAGCCGTTGTAAGATTGCGAAGAACCGCCGGTGACGCAGCTTTCCGTTTCACTGCAAAGTAACAAGAAAATTCCGTAAACACCATGCAAAGAAGAAACAAGCATTCTGCCACCTTCATGAATGGATCAATCGCTTTGTAATAGGGTAACGCAAAATAATCAATCGCTCTCGCTGCACTCACACAAAGGATCGCTCCCATCAACGATCCGACAATTAAAAGAAATTCCCATTGATGTTTCATCCATGAAACAAAAAAGCCCTTTTTTTGATAGCTTCTTATAAACAGTACAATCATCCATATAAAAAAAGGCGGAACCAAATAAATTAAAAGGAGATCTTCAAAATTCAATATCCGATCACCTGTTTCTTTTCATAATTTGCAATGCCATCAAGTGCAACACCAGCAGCAATACCAAACCCTATTGTAGCAACAAGAGCAGTAAAAGGATTCAAAAGTGTAGCTGCTACAATCCCACTAATTAATGCCCCCATTGCTATCCCCGCTACATAAGATTCTGCATCGATAAACAGTGCACATGCTACTGTTGTGGGATCATCATGATATGTGACAATATCTTGTATAGCACCCACAACCGCAAAGCCTACCGAAATGATGCCTGCTTTTTTAAGCACTGTCATTGGAGGACTTATATCCACCTTTGCTTTAGAGGAAACAAAATCGACCGCATCAGAAGCACCTTCGTCACCTAAAGTCGTTATTGCATTCTGAGCAGCGCTAGTTGCTATTTGTGAACCAACCCCACTCCAGGAAGATGTCATCGTCGATTTATGCGACGTTTTATGTGTGGCGCTATGATTTTTAAACGGTGCAACACCAAATGTTATAATCCTATCACCCAATTGATAAGCCCGCGCATTTCCTAACGGGTCGTCATAAGCAATTGGATGATTTCCATTTACGACAATGAGGCGAGACAGAAAACTGCCTCGCCTCATTATCACAAATTTTTTGGTGGAGGAGGATGGATTCGGACCATCGAAGCCGAAGCAACAGATTTACAGTCTGCCCCCTTTGACCACTCGGGAACTCCTCCATATGGCAGCCAAAGCTGCGTTTCATACGTCAACCGATTGCCGCATCTGCGGCGACGGGCCATGCCCGTTTGGAGCTGGCAGACGGACTTGAACCCCCGACCTGCTGATTACAAATCAGCTGCTCTACCAACTGAGCTACGCCAGCATTCTCGGCGGCTGACAAGAATATATTATAAACGGGAAGGCCGTGTTTGTCAAGCGTTTTTCGAAAAAATTTTGCAAATTTTTTTCTTTCCTCCAAACCCATTGCGGCACACCGGCCGCGTGGGGTATAATGCAGAAAAAAGAGGAGGGGAAACGCCATGCGGATCAAAACGGTTTGGGCGGCTTTCTTCAGCCCGACGGGCAATACGGCCTCTGCGGTCTGTGATGTCGCGCGCACGGCAGCCGAAACGCTGCATGTGCCATTGCGGATGCTCGATTTTACGCTGCCTGCACAGCGGGCGGGGGTCCATTCCTTTTGCGAGACGGATTTCGTCGTGTTCGGTGTCCCTGTCTATGCGGGCCGTGTGCCCAATAAGGTGCTGCCCTTTTTGCGTGCGGGGTTTTGCGGAGGGGAGGCCCTCGCGGTGCCGGTCGTCACGTTTGGCAACCGCAGCTTCGACGATGCACTGATCGAGCTGCGCAATACGCTCGAGGAGCTGGGCTTTCATACCGTCGCCGGCGCCGCCTTTGCCGCGGGCCATGCGTTTTCCGAAAAGATTGCCCCGGGCCACCCGACGGAAGCCGACCGGGCGCAGCGCCGCGCCTTTGCCCGCGCAGCCGCGGAAAAGGTGCGCCAGGCCCAAACCCTTCCCGCGCCCGTCTCTGTCGCGGGGAGAGACCCCGTCGGTCCGTACTATACGCCGCTCGGCCTCGACGGCAAACCCGCCGCCTTTTTAAAGGCCAAGCCCAAAACCCACGCGGAACGCTGCCGTTCCTGCGGCCGCTGCGCCGCTGCCTGCCCGATGGGGTCCATTTCGAAAGACGACCCCACCGCCGTGCCGGGCCTTTGCATCAAGTGCCAGGCCTGCGTCCGGGTCTGTCCCGTCCATGCCAAGTATTTTGACGACCCCGCCTTTTTATCCCATGTCGCCATGCTCGAGCAGACGTATACGCGCCCCGCGCAATCGCAAACCTTTTTATGACGGCAAGTTTATCATGGCAATCGAAAAGCGCCTGCACGGCTTTGCCAGGCCGTGTGGGCGCTTTTTTCAATCTGAAAAAATTTCTTTATTCGCCGTCGAGGGCGTTGTTCGTCGCCTGCAGCGCGTCATAGCCGCGTTCGCCGGTGCGGATCTTTACGGCGTCGCTGATCGCGAAGGCAAAGATCTTGCCGTCGCCGATCTCGCCCGTGTGCGCCACGTCGCAGATCGTCTGGATCGTCTTCTCTTTCCATTCTTCGGACGAGACCACAACTTCCAGCTTGATTTTCGGCACCAGCACCGCGTCAATTTCCTGGCCGCGCACAACGGTCTTGTAGCCGCGCTGGGCGCCGAAGCCCATCACCTGATAAGCCGTCACGCCGTTGACCCCGATCGCGTGCAGCGCTTCCTTGATGTCCTCGAGCTTCTCTTCGCGGACGATCGCTTCGACCTTATACATCATCAGTATCTGCCGCTCCTTTCTCAATCAAAGCCGTTAAACGACGGATAAGCCTGCTCGCCGTGCTGCGTCAGGTCGAGGCCCAAAAGCTCCTCTTTGTGCTCGACGCGCAGCGGCGTAAAGAGCCGTGTGATGCCGGCACAGATCAGGCTGCCCACGACCGCCACCGCAATTGTGATCACAATGCTCAAAAGCTGTGCGCCGAACAGCCGTGCGTCGCCAAAAACGAGGCCGTTCCACTGTGCGACGGGGTTGATGTCACTGCGGGCAAACAGGCCGGTTGCGATGCCGCCCCAGATGCCGCCGATGCCGTGGCAGCCGAACGCATCGAGCGCGTCGTCAATTTTCAGCTTCTTTTTCAGGAAGTTCATCGTGAAATAGCAGATCGGGCTGACCAAAGCACCGATCACGATTGCCGACCACACAGGCACAAACCCTGCGCCGGGCGTGATCGCGACCAGGCCCACCACGAGGCCCGTCGAGGCGCCCACAAGCGTCGGCTTGCCGTCCTTGATGACATCGAGCAGCATCCACATGAGCAAAGCCGCCGCGGAGGACAGCCCGGTCGTCAGGAAAGCGTGCGCCGCCAGGCCGTTTGCCCCCAGTGCCGAACCGGCGTTAAAGCCAAACCAGCCGAACCACAACAGCCCCGCGCCGAGGAAGACGAACGGGATGTTGTGCACGCGGTACGAGACGTGCTCTACGCCGCTGCGCCGTCCCAGCAGCAGCGCCAGCACCAGGCCGCTGACACCCGAGCTGATGTGCACGACGTTGCCGCCGGCAAAATCGACCGCGCCGAGTTCTGCCAGGAAGCCGCCCTGTCCCCAGACCATATGGGCCATCGGGTAATAGACGAGCACCGACCACAGCGCGATAAATAGGAACAGCGCCTTAAAACGCATGCGCCCTGCCACGGCGCCGGTAATCAGTGCCGGCGTGATCATCGCAAACATCATCTGGAACACGACGTACGTAAACGACGACAGCGTCGGCGCGTACGACAGGGCCTCGTTAAAGTCAAGCCCGTTCATGCATACGTACTCGAACCCTCCAATGATGCCGCCGTGATCGGCGCCGAACGAAAGGGAAAACCCAATCACAATCCACAGCACCACCGAAAGCCCCATCACGCCGGCGCACGCCATCATCGTGTTGACGACGTTTTTCCGGCGCACCAGGCCGCCGTAGAAAAAGGCCAGCGCGGGGGTCATCAGGAATACCAGAGCTGCACACAGCAGCACGAACGCGTTATCTCCTGTGTTCATTCTTCCTCATCTCCTAAAAGGTAAATATTTTGGGGCAAAAAAAGAAAGGCGTTCCAAAAAACTGGAACGCCTTTGTTCAATCGTATTATACGATACCTTTTCGAAAATTGCAAGGCCTTTTTCGAATTTTTTGCCGGACAAGGCTTGTTTTTTTGAAATTTCACCCATGATTTCTGTAAAAAGCATCAAATAATGTATCGAAAAAGTGCTTTCAATTCCTGAAAAGGAGAAAGAAGGAATTCTTTCGCGCTGCCTTTCCGCCCGAAAACAAAAGCGCCGCACACCGGCAGAAAACCGGCGGCGGCGCCTTCCTGTTTTGTTTTTCCGAAAAGCGGTTTAACGGCCCGTTTCGGGGGGTGCGGCGTTTACCACTGCGTCAATTCGAGGTACAGGTCCTTATACTGTCTTGCCGACTTGCCCCACGACACGTCCTTATCCATGTCGCGCTGCACAACTTCGTCCCAGTGGTAGCGGTTTGTGAAGTACAGCGTCTTCGCGCGGTTGATCGCGTCGAGCAAAAGCCCCGCGTCGTAGCGGTCAAACGTAAAGCCGTTGCCGTCGCCCGAAAACTCGTTGTAGGGCTGCACCGTATCCTTCAAGCCGCCGGTTTCGCGGACGATCGGGATGGTGCCGTAATGCATCGCGTTGAGCTGCGTCAGGCCGCAGGGCTCAAAGCGCGAAGGCACCAATAAGGCGTCGGCGCCGGCGTAAATCCGATGGGCGCGGGATTCGTCGTATTGGATGCATGCGCTGAACGTGCCCTTGTGGGTGTTTTCATAGTAGCGGAAGGCATCCTCGTACTGCTTGTCGCCCGTGCCGAGCACGATCATCTGCGTGTTGCCGTCGAGGATCTGCGGCACAATCGCGTTGACGAGGTCGAGCCCCTTCTGGTTTGTCAGGCGGGAAATCAGGCCGATTACAAACTTGCCTTCATCCTCCTGAAGCCCCAATTCGCGCTGCAGCGCGCGCTTATTCTCCATCTTGTGGTCGAGCACGTTGCCAAGCCAGTAATTCGAAGCAAGCGCCGGGTCCGTTGCCGGGTTCCACATCTCATAGTCGATGCCGTTGACAATGCCGCGCAGCTTGCCGCTGTGGTAGCGCAGATGGTTTTCCAGATGCTCGCCGTATTCCGGCGTCTGGATTTCCCACGCATACGTGCCGCTGACCGTCGTGACCCGGTCCGCATAGGCGATGCCGCCCTTTAACAGGTTCGCGTCCACATAATTCTGCTTGAGTGCGCCCATGCCGAAAACGCTGTTCGGCAGACCGGTCCAGTATTGGATTGTCGGGATGTTGTAGATGCCCTGGAAGCGGAGGTTGTGGATCGTCAGGATCGATTTCGCGTGGCCGACCGGCGAATCCTTGAACAGCGTGCGCAGATACACCGGCACCAGCGCGGCCTGCCAGTCGTGGCAGTGGACGATGTCGGGGATCCAGTTCATATAGTTCAGTGCGGCGAGCGCGGCCTTGCTGAAGAAGCAGTATTTCGGGATATCGTCTACGAGGTTCACGTAGGGATTTCCCGCAGTGAAGAACTCCTGGTTATCGATGAAATCGTACACGACGCCGTCCTGGATGTATTCCATGATGCCGACGTAATAGTTGCGGCCGGTCTTGCCGAGGTCCATGTAGAATTCGCCGCGGTAGACCATCTTATCCTGGTATTCCTTCGGGATGCAGGCATAGCGCGGCAGCAGCACGCGGACGTCGCAGTTGAGGCGGACCAGTTCGCGCGGCAGCGCATACATGACGTCGCCCAGGCCGCCGGTCTTCACGAACGGATAGCATTCGGAGCCGATGAATGCCACGCTCCGGCGGGGCAGGGAAGCCCATGCGGGTTCCTGCGGCGCGCTTTGCGTCTCTTCTGCGGCGGGTGCGGACGCCGCGGCGGGCGCAGCGGCAGCGGGGGCTGCAGCCTTCTGTTCGGCCGGCGCCGTCTCTTTTGCGGCGACAGCTTTCTTTTCAGCCGGCGCCGCTTCTTTTGCGGGGGCAGCCTTTTGCTCGGCCGGCGCCGTTTCTTTTGCGGGGGCAGCCTTCTGCTCGGCCGGTGCCGCCTCTTTTGCGGGGGCAGCCTTCTGTTCGGCCGGCGCCGTCTCTTTTGCGGGGGCAGCTTTCTTTTCAGCCGGCGCCGTTTCTTTTGCGGGGGCAGCCTTCTGCTCGGCCGGCGCCGTCTCTTTTGCGGCGGCCTTGGCGGTGGATTTCTTCGTGGAAGCGGTTTTCTTTTCCGCGGTGCTCTTCTTCTTTGTAGAGGTTGTCTTCTTTGCGGCCGGCGCATCTGCCTTTGCGGCGGATGCCTTTTCCGCCGGCGCCTTCTTCTCGGCTGCGGCTTTCTTTTCCGTCGGCGCAGCCTTTTCTTTTGTGGAAGCGGCGGCTTTCTTCGCGGCGGACTTCGCTTTTTGCGTGCCGGGCGCAGAGGCCTTCACGGATGCGGGCTTCCCCGCAAGGGGCAGTGCGTTCATTGCAGCGGAGGCCGTCTTCTTTTCGGCTGCCGCAGTGGTTTCCTGTTCGGCCGGTTTCTGATTGGTAAGATCTGCTTTTTTCGTTGCCATGACCAAATCTTCCTTTCCTCTATGGATGGCGCTTCAAAACCTCCCGGCAATTTTCCGGGAATTGTCGAGCCCCTCACGACGAGGCAGCCAAACGCATGGATGCCCCGCGGGGAGCGTTGCTTACTGTTTTTTTAAAAGGCATCCGGCGCTTTGCAGCGGCCTTTCTTTGCCTCTCCTTCATTATAGCAAAAGCCATCTCTGAAAACAAGGAAATTATGGCACCGAGGCCGCCAATTGCGCCCGTTTCGGCGAAAAATCCTCCACCGCCGGCGCCCAGGCGGCCGTTTGGCTTCTTCCGTTTTGCACGAGGGGAGAGGGCTCCGCTTCGGTGTCCGCTGTCCGCGGCGGCCGGTTTGGCCTATATAAAAAGATTATGGAAAAGAATAAAGGATAGGTATTAGACATTTTTGCGGCGGTGCTTTATAATCAGACAAAAGAAACCGCCGGCATAGCCCGCGCAGCCGAGAACTGTGCTTTCCAAACTAGGGGGCGAATGGGCCTGGCGGAAAAACCGATGAGGTGTGTGTATGAGAAAACAGAGACTGTGCCTGGCGGCGGGCGTGCTGGCGCTGTGCTTAGCCGCGTGTGCGCCGGCAATTTCCGCGCAGCAGGCGGCAGCCCCGGCGTCTTTGCCGTCCTCCAGCAGGGTTGAAATCATGGAGAGCAATCTAACATCGCTGCCCCCTTCCAGCGCCGTGCAGCAGCCGGAATCTTCGTCTTTGCCCGCTTCCAGCGCCGCAGAATCCACAGAGAGCACCCCGCCCTCCAGTGCCGCGCCGCAGGCTTCGCGCCCGGATTCCTTCCGTCTTGCGGATTTTCCCATCCTCTATCAAATGCCGGAGCTTCCCACCGGCTGCGAGATCACCGCGCTGACGATGGTTTTGCATTTTTACGGCTACCCGGTGGACAAGACGACCATGGCCGCGGACTATCTTCCGAAAGCCCGCGCAAATCTCCACGAGGGTGCGGATGGGCGCCTGTATGGGGGAGATATGCGCAATTATTTTATCGGCGACCCCTTTACGGAAGCGGGCTATATCTGCGGGACGGGCGCCATTGTGACCGCCGCCAATACGTATTTACAGGATGCCGGCAGCAGCCTGCAGGCCGTCGATGAAAGCGGGGCCACCCCCGAGCAGCTGTATGATTTTGTCAGCGAGGGCACGCCGGTTGTCGTTTGGGTCACGATTGGCATGACCGACCGCCGGCAGGCGGAAGGCTGGTACACGGAGGACGGGACGTACGTCGATTGGAGTACGAACGACCACGGGGCCGTCCTCATCGGCTATGCGCCCGACACGGTGACCATCGCCGACCCGCTCGCCGGCATTGTCGAGTATAGCCGCTCCCAGTTTGAAAGCGTCTACGCGGAGCGCGGCAGCCAATGCGTGCTGCTTCGCGACCGTTCGGCGGAATCGCAAACGTAAAAACGTTGTCCGCATTTTTCGAACCATCCTCTCCGAGAAGGCGGCCGCTCCTTGACAAACGGCCGAGGCTTGTGTAGAATCTTTCCGATTCCAAAAGACTTTTCGGGAGGCGATTTTTTGAAAAAGCGAATTTTGACGGCCGGCATCCTCTTGTGGATCCTGTGTATCTTTGCGGCCTGCGGCTTTCGGCAGGGCGCGGCGGATGCAGAGGCGCTGGGGATTGCGCTCATCGGCGCCCGCGAACAATCTTCCTACGATACGCACAGCGGGAATGGCGACGGCGTTTCCTGCGTCTCCTATTCGTTTTCGGACAGCGCCGTCGAAAAACAGCTCCAGACGAATCCTGCGTGGAAGCCGCTGCCGCTCGACGAGACCACCCGCACGTTGCTGTATGGCCGCACGTCCGAAGACGGGAGTGTCAGCGACGGCCCCTATTTGACGGACGATGCGGGGAACCCGCTGGTCCCCGAACTTCAGACCGGCTATTACTGCCTGCTCGACCGCCAGGCAGAAACGCGCCGGGCGGAAACGCCGGATCTTCTCAAGCGCCCGTCTTTCAATTTGACCATCGGTCTCTACGACGCCGAAACGAAGACGCTGTATCTCTGCAAATTGGATACGTAAATTTTGACGCGCACAAAAAAATAAAAAAGAAGAAAGCCCAAAGAGAAAGCAAAAAATTTTCTTTGGGCTTTTCAAATCCGATAAAACCTTTATTTTGGACGTTGTATGCTTAGACGTGGGGTTATAAAATGGTCTAGCGCCAGCTCATATTTTTCTTCTTTTAAAATCGCGCAGATTTCAAAAAACAAATTTAATACGATGCGTTCCTGCCGCAAAGTTTCGCCGTACGCTTTTCGATACGCTTTGCGGATTTTTCTTTGATCGTCCATAGAATTTTCTATGTTTAAAGCGAGGATTTCTCTTTCTTTCCCTGCGGCAGTAAACAGGAATTGATGAAAGGTCCCGTCGAAGGAGCCGTTGCGCAGTTGGGAATTTACCTCGAAGATTTCAGCATGCGCTTCCATGGTGTTTTTTATCTTTTCGAGGGTTTCAGGCTGCAGCTTGTAAAAAGCCAAATCGATCGCGCAGCCTTCAAACGTAAAGGTTTGGTATTTCAGAAGGCCGTCCTCTCTGACAAGGAGTTCAAAGCCGTCGGTGTCGTCGGACAGGCAATTGCAGGCGGCAAAGGATTTGTACGCAAAAATAAAATTCTCCATTTTTCTACCCAATCGGTTTTTATCTCCGCAATGGGAATCATGATTTCATACAACAGAAATTTTCGTCCGGCAAGTTATCGTTTATCCATTTCAAAAATGGACAGCTGTCATCTCCGAAAGCCCACTACAAAGGAAAATCCTCCGTTTTCCCCGCATGTTCCTTTGCGTTGCTTGCGGCAACGGGCACTTTCTCGTACAATGGCGGTAACAACGGCAAAGGAGTGTGTTACAATGTTGAGCGAAAACATCCGAGCAATCCGAAAAGCAAAAGGGCTTTCGCAGCAGGAGCTTGCGGCCAAACTGAACGTGGTGCGGCAAACGGTCTCAAAGTGGGAACAGGGCCTGTCCGTTCCGGATGCCGATCTGCTGATTTCTCTATCCGAGGCGCTTGAAACGCCCGTAAGCACTTTGCTGGGAGAAACGGTCACCGTGCCGGAGACGGATGCCCTGAAAGTGATTTCCGAAAAATTAGAGATTATCAATTTGCAGCTTGCGCAGCGGAAAACAGCCAAACGGAAACTGCTTTTTTGGCTACTCCTCTCGCTGTGCATAGTCATCGTCATTTTTTTCGCAGTCCTGCTGGTCTGGAATAGCCCATATCTCAGCTGGGATTACAGCGACCCGGAAGCCGCCGTTCTTGGAGTCGGTTTTCACGCGTTTGAGTGGCTGTTTGTCAGAGCGGCGCCAGTTGCCCTGATTGCAGCAATCATCGGACTCGTTCTGACGCGGAAGCACGACGCTTGATTTCTTCTCTTCGAGCCCGCCCAAATTTCCAAAACCAAAACCCCGCCCGCCGAACCGAGACCCTTTCGAAAGGGTCTCGGTTCGTTTTATATTTCAAGTGCCGGAACTTTTCCGGCAAAAGAAAAAGCCGAGCCTGGCGCGCACAGCGTCCAGCCTCAGCTTTGTGGTGGAGATGAGGGGAATCGAACCCCTGTCCGAAAGCCGCTTACACAGGCTTTCTACGAGCGTATCCTGCGTTTTCTATTTACCTGCCCGGTGCGCCCGCAGGCGGGCTTACCAGGCAGGGAGCCTTTGGGTCATGACCGGGTTAAAGGCGTCGCCCGGTTCACGTTCACCGCTGGGGTTACACCCAGCACGGCGCCGCGGTACTCACCGTGTGGATGGCAGCTTATTTTTAAGCTGCAACAGCCATCCCGTAATTGTTGAAGCTAACGTTTACGATCTTGCTGTCGTTCTTAGAAGATTTCTCATCTAAATTTAAAGGTGCGGATTCGTAAAGCGGTCCCGCCCCGCTGCTCGCTTACCGATGCTTACAGCCCCCGTCGAAACCTTTACATCCCCATAGAAAGGAAGGCACTTTGCCTTCCGGAAACGCATTTCTTAGTATACCACCATTTCAGAAATCATGCAAGTCAGCGGTTCTGCGTTTTGAGCGCCCGCTCCATGTCGCGCTTTGCCGCACGCGCCGCCAGATCCGCGCGCTTATCGTACAGCTTTTTACCGCGGCAGAGCCCCACCTGCACCTTCACAAGGCTTCCCTTAAAGTACAGAGACAGTGGGATTAACGACCACCCCTGCTGCTTGACGAGCCCGTAAAGCCGCATGATTTCCCGCTTGTGCAAAAGCAGGCGGCGTTCCCGCATCGGGTCTCGGTTAAATTGGTTCCCGTGCTCATAGGGGCTGATGTGCAGGTTTTTAACGAGCAGTTCCCCGTTTTCTACCGCACACCACGCGTCTTTGAGGTTGCACTGCCCGGCGCGCAGGGATTTTACCTCCGTGCCGCACAGTTCGATGCCCGCTTCCATGCTTTCCTCCACAAAATAATCGTGGTAGGCCTTCTTATTGCGCGCAATCGTCTTGAAATTTTCCGGCTTCAAAGGGCCGCCTCCTTTCGTCTCTAGATTCGATTATAACTCGCTGCGCCCCGCGAATGCGCGCGAAAGCGTGACTTCGTCCGCGTATTCGAGGTCGCCGCCGACCGGGATGCCATAGGCCAGCCGCGTCACCTTGACGCCCAGGGGCTTAATGAGCTTCGAAAGGTACATCGCCGTTGCCTCGCCCTCAACCGTCGGGTTCGTCGCCATGATCACTTCCTGCACGCCGCCCTTCTGCACGCGCGCCAAAAGCTCCTTGATGCACAGGTCTTCCGGCCCAATATCCTGTAAGGGGGAAATCGCCCCGTGCAGCACATGGTAGGTGCCCCGGTACTCGTTTGTGCGTTCGAGCGCCAGCACATCGCGCGAATCCTCCACAACGCAGATTAACGACGGGTCGCGTTTCGGGTCGCGGCAGATCGGGCACAGCTTTTCATCCGTCAAATTGCAGCAGATCGCACAGTGGTGAATCTTTTCGTGCGCGTCTACAATGGCTTTGGCGAACGATTCCGCCTGCTCTTTCGTCATGCCCAGCACGTGAAAGGCAAGCCGCTGGGCACTTTTGTGGCCGATGCCCGGCAGGCGTTCGAATTGGTCAATCAGGTTCGCAAGCGGCGCGACCGTATACGAGGCCATCAGAACAGCCCCGGCATATTCAGGCCGCCGGAAATGGCTTCCATCCGCTTGGCGCGGTCGTCCGTCGCCGCGCGCAGCGCTTCATTGACCGCGGCAGTCACGAGGTCTTCGAGCATCTCAATGTCCTCGGGGTCAACCACTTCGGGCTTGATTTCGAGCGACTGGATCTCCATCTTGCCCAGTACGGTCGCTTTCACCGCGTCCCCGCCGGCCGTCGCCGTGTAAGGCGTCTCGTCGAGCTCTTTGCCCAGTGCGTCCATGTCTGCCTGCAGCTTCTGCGCCTGCTTTGCAATCTGCTGCAGATTTCTCGGCCCTCCGCCGTAACCCTGTGGTAATCTCGCTTTCATGAATGGAACCTCCAAATTCGTAACGAAAATTTCTTTTGTTTTTCTACTCTTGCTTTTTTATGTGGAAAGGAGCCCGTGCCTGTAAAAAAGGCGGTTTCTCCTTTGCCGTCCAAACGTTATGATTCGACGACGGGAATACCCTGCGCCTGTGCCCGCTCGGCCAGCGCCTGCAAGGGGTCGGCCGCCTTCTGTGCGGACTCGTCCGCCGGGCGGTAAGGCCCGAGCTTATACGTGCGCCCGGTCACTTTTTGAATGGCCCGGCGCATGCCGTCACGCTGGGCCGGCTCCCGCAGCAAGCGGAACGCCAGCTCGCTTTGCGCATCGATGAGCACGTACGGTCCGCTCGTGTAGGCTGACGAGCCGTCAAACGCGGCCGCTACCGTGCGGGAATACTGCTTTAATTCCTGCAGGATCTCGGGCCATTCCGTAAGCGGCTCGGCCGCCGCGGCCAGCGCCTGCAAGGAAGGCGGCGGGCTTTTGGAAGCGTGCGCGGCCGGTTCCGGCGGTGTGGGGGAGGCGGGCGCCGCAAAAGCGGCAGGAGGGCCTTCCTCTTCCGGCGCGGCGGCCGTCGGCTCTTTTGCGGAAGGCTGCGCTGCCGGTTGTGCCGTGCGGTGCGAAGGCAGCCCGCGCTCGAGGGCCTCGATGCGCCGCACGAGCGCCGCGCGGCTGTCGTCGAGTTCCGGGCAGCAAAGGCGCAGCACCGCCATCTCAAACGCCGTGCGCCGGTCCCCGCCGCGGTACATGCGCTCAAGCGTCTCCTGCAGCGTGTCCAAGCCGTGCAGGAGCACCGAAAGCCGTACGGAGAGCGCCTGCTTTTCGAGCGCCGTGAATTCGTCGTCCGTCACGGCCACCAGCCGCCGCGCGTCGTGCATCGTCTTAATCAGCATCAGCGCGCGCAGGTGGCTCTGCCACTCTTCACACAGCCGCGCCATGTCCTTGCCCGCGCGGTGCATCTCGTCGACCACCGCGAGTGCCTTCGCGCTGTCGCCGTCGCGCAGCGCCTCGGTCAGCGTAAACAGGTGCTCGCGGCTCGCAAGCCCTGCCGCTTCGTTGACGACCTTGACGTCTATCTGCTTACTGCGCCCCAAACATTGGTCTAAAAGCGACAATGCGTCGCGCATGGCGCCGTCCGACAGGCGCGCTAAGAGCATCGCGGCCTCCTCGTCGATCGTGCCGCCTTCCTGTTCGGTTACGTAGCGGAGCCGCCCTGCGATGTCTTCCGGCGGGATTCTCCGGAAGTCAAAGCGCTGGCAGCGCGAAAGGATCGTCGCCGGGAGCTTGTGCACTTCCGTCGTCGCCAAAATGAAGATGACGTGCGCTGGCGGCTCCTCGAGCGTCTTTAACAGCGCATTGAATGCCCCAATCGACAGCATGTGCACCTCGTCGATGATGTAGACGCGGTATTTCGCCGCCGCGGGCGTGAAGTTTACCTCCTCGCGCAGCGCACGGATGCTGTCAACGCCGTTGTTGCTTGCCGCGTCGATTTCCACCACATCCAGGATGCTCCCGTCCTGGATGCCCCGGCAGATTTCACATTCGCCGCAGGGGTCCCCGTCGATAGGAGAGAGGCAGTTGACCGCCCGCGCCAAAATTTTCGCGCACGTCGTTTTGCCCGTTCCGCGGCTGCCGGTAAACAGGTACGCGTGTGCGATCCGCCCGGCTTTCAGCTCGTTTTTCAACGTCTGCGTCACCTGCGGCTGTCCCACCACGTCTTTGAAGACCTGCGGCCGCCATTTCCGGTAAAGGACTTGATACACCTCGCGCGCTCCCTTTCTTTTCCTTTCAAAACCTTCTGCTTTGCCCGTTTTCAGTCCGTTTTCAGAAAGAAAAGAGCAAGACAGCCGCGTTGCGCGCCGCCGTGCAGAAGGATATACAGACGGACAGACAAACCTGTATCGCACAGGGCCACTCCGCTTAATGCTGCTCGGTTCCCCGCCTGACATGGTTCACGGCGCCCCGCCGCACAGAGCCCGCCCGTCTGCATATCCTGCCGCACGCCATTTCTGCCTTGCTCTCTTCGAACACCCGCATGGGATACCGGTCGATTTTCCCGGCTGCCGCACAGGTCGGATACATTTACTTATTATAAACGAGAGGAAGGAAAATTACAAGTCCTTTTTTGCCCCGATGCGGAATTTTGTGCCGCTGCACCCGCAAAAAAGCCCGCAAATCTGCGGAACAATTTGGCTTTTCTTGTTCCGCTGGCGCGAAAAATATGCTATACTGAAAGAAAACGGATCCGTGCCCGGGGCGGCGTGCCGCATGCTGCTTTCCGTCCATCCGTTTCCTGAAAAAAGGAGTGTCCATATCTATGCAGTTTGGTCAGAAGATTTTGAAATACCGCCCGCAGATCCTCGAAGGCATCCGCATGCTCGTCCGCATCCCTTCCGTCGTGGCGCCGGCAAAGCCCGGCATGCCGTTCGGTGAGGAGAGCGCGAAGGCCCTTTCCGCCATTTTGGAGCTTGCCCAGAGCCTGGGGCTCGAAACGAAAAACGTCGGCAATTATGCAGGCCACGCCGTCTACGGCGAGGGCGACGGCTTTGCGGACGTCCTGTGCCATGTGGACGTCGTCCCCGCCGGCGAAGGCTGGCAGACGGACCCGTTTGAGGCCGTCGAGAAGGACGGCCTGCTGTACGGCCGCGGCACAGCGGACGATAAGGGCGCCGCGGTGGTTGCACTGTATGCGTTAAAGGTCCTTCAGGAGGAGGGCGTCAAGACCCGCCGCCGTGTGCGCGTCATTTTTGGCGGCGGCGAGGAGGTCGCGAGCGACGACATCGAAAAATACTACGAAAGCGAGGGCCTGCCCGTGTTCGGCTTTACCCCGGATGCGGATTACGGCATCTGCAACCGCGAAAAGGGCATTTTGCGCCTGGACATTTCCGGCGGCATGCCGGGCACGGCCGTCAAGCGCTTTCAGGCCGGCACCGTCGTCAACGCCGTGCCCCAGAAAGCGGAGGCTTCCCTGCGCTGCAGCGCGGAACAGGCCGCGGCCCTGCGCGCGCTGGCGCCTGCCTGCGGCACATTTGAGATTGCGGATACCCCCGACGGTGTCTACATCGTCAGCCTCGGTGTCGCCGCGCATGCGATGATGCCCGAAGCCGGCAAGAATGCCGCCGCGCACTTATTGTACCTCTTGCAAAAGGTCTTTACGAAAACGGAACTCGGCGCGCTGAATCTGTTTACGGCCGAACGCATCGGCCTGGAAACGACCGGCGCAGGCCTTGGCATCCGCCAGAGCGACGAGCCGTCCGGCCCCCTGACCGTCAACCTCGGCATCGTGCGCATCGACGGCAACGAGCAGCGCATCGGCATCGATATCCGGTACCCCGTGACCGCTTCCGGCAACGACATCTGTGCGGCTGTGCGCCACGCAGCCTTGCCGTATGGCCTTTCGTGCCGGTGCGTGACCGACGATCAGCCGCTCTATCTGCCGGAGGACCGCCCGTTTATCGGCCTTTTGAAGGACGCTTATGCGGACGTCATGGGCGAGCCCGCCGAAACCTTCTCCTGCGGCGGCGGCACGTACGCGCGCTCGATGCAGGGCCGCGGCGTCGCATTTGGGCCGTTCTTCCCCGGCGAGGGGGACCGCCGCCTGCACAATACGAACGAGAATATCGACATCGACCGTTTCCTGCAGCACGCCGAAATCTGCCTCGAAGCGATGTACCGCATGGCCACTGCCGAATGAACTTTTTCCGATTGCGGCATCTGTATTTTCTACATTTAGAAAAATAAGAAGATTTCAGAATAAGAAGATTTCAGAAAATGAAGAGAGGGAGCCTTTTTCCGGGCTCCCTTTTTTGCGGCAAATTTTCATCTTACCCCCGTCCCACCATTCGCCGGGCGCTGCCTTGGCTTCCTTTCTGGGAACCAAATCCCCCTTTCTTCCATAGACTAAAGCAGGTGATATCTGATCGGATGGGGGAGGGAGAAAGCCTTGCGCCAGGGAACCTTTGCGCGCACGCGCCGCTGCTGTTACGCCGCGTATTTGACCCAGGGGATCGTCAACAACTTGGCGCCGCTTCTGTTTACCGTGTTCCAGGCGCAGTATCATTTTTCATTTGGCGCCCTGAGCACCTTGATTTTGCTCAATTTCGGCACACAGCTTCTCATGGATTTTTTTGCCGTGACGTGTGTGGAGCGCATCGGCGAGCGCCGCTGCACGCTTGCAGCCCATCTGTGTGCGGCGGCCGGATTGTTTGGGATGGGCGTTTTGCCGCAGGTTTTGGACCCGTTTTTGGGATTGTGCCTGGCGGTCGTCGTGAGCGCGATGGGCAGCGGCTTGATCGAAGCGCTTTTAAGCCCCATCCTCGATGCGCTGCCGCAAAAGCAGAACGGCCGCGCGGCTTCCATGGCGCTGCTGCATTCGTTTTGCTGCTGGGGGCAGGTTGCCGTGGTGCTCGGCACCACGCTTTTTTTACGGATCGTCGGGGGAGAGAACTGGTGGTGGCTGCCGCTTCTTTGGGCGTGTGTGCCGCTTTGCAATTTCTTCGCATTTTATTCGGCGCCGCTGCCGGATGCGGTCCCGGCCGGGCAGCGCACGCCGGTTTTTACGCTGCTGCACACGAAGCTTTTCTGCCTGTGCCTGTGCTTCATGGTGTGCGCCGGGGCGGCGGACATGACCATGGGGCAGTGGGCGTCGCTGTTTGTGCAGCGCTGCTTAGGGATTGAAAAGGTGCGTGGGGATTTGCTGGGCCCGTGCCTGTTCGCCGCGCTGCAGGGAGCCGGACGACTGCTCTTTGGCCTGTTTGGAAAGCGCTTCGATTTGCGCCACGCATTGCTTTTGTGCGCCTGTGCATGCACGGCGTGCTACCTTTTGGCCGCACTGTCGCCCGTGCCGGCCTTTGCACTGCTCGGCTGCGCCTTATGCGGGCTGAGCGTGTCGCTTTTGTGGCCGGGGCTTTACAGCCTCTCTGCGCGTGCGTTCCCGCGCGGCGGCACCGCCATGTTTGGCCTGCTGGCAGTTTGCGGGGATATTGGCTGTACCGCCGGCCCCTCGATTTCCGGCATGGCGGCGCAGGTTTTGCAAAACGGCCTTTCCGGGGGGTTGCTGCTCGGCGTGGCGTTCCCGCTGGGCATGGCCTGCGGCCTTGTGCGCCTGCTGCTTTTTAGGCGGCAGCCGCGCCTCGGCCAAATAAAAGCGTCTAAATCGAAGCATCCATAGAAAAAAGCCGCACCCGTTTTTTCGGATGCGGCTTTTATGTTTTTTAATTGGCAGTGCCTTCGGCTGCCGGCTGCAAAAAAGCCGGCTTTACGCTGCCTCCGACGCAGGCGCCGTCTCCGCGGGCGGGGATTCCGGTGCGGTCTGTGCCGGCGCACTTTCGGCGGGCGGCTCGCTTTCGGCGGGGGCCGGCGTGCTTTCCGGCGCTTCCGGTTCGCTGGAAGGCGCAGGCGCCGGCTGCGAGGCGGGCTGGGACTCCGGCACACTTTCGGCGGGCGGCTCGCTTTCAGCCGGCGGCACAGAAGAAACCTCGGAGGAAGCTTCTGGCTGCGAGGACGGTTCCTCTGGTGCCGGCTCCGCTTCCTGCGATACGGGCGCCGGTTCCGTTTCTTCCGAGATCCCTTCGTCTTCGGAAGAGACCGCCGCCGGCAGGGAAGCGGGCAGGGAACTTGCGGTGTCGGTCGAAGTGCCGCAGCCGCGGAACACCAGGACCAGCACGAGAATCAACACCACCACGGCCGCCACGATGGCGGCGACCAGCGGCTTGCCGCTGCGCGGTGTCCGGCCGTAATCCCTGCGCATCTCGCGGTCGCTGTAGCCGCGGTCCTCATAGCCGTACGCTTCCCGGCTGCGGGAGACAGGGGGCTCCGCATAAGGGCCGTCTGTGTCTTCGTCATCCGCGTCGTAGGGCTCCGCATAGCCGTCGTCGTAATTGCCGTCGTAGCCGTCGTCATACGTCGCGTCCGGGTCGATCGGCCGCGTCTCATCCATGGAAGGGTCATAGGGGGATTTGCGTTTCATGCAAGGTCGCTCCTTTTCGAGGGATTGTCCCATCATTCAAGATGCAAAACTACCCCTATTTTATCACGGCCAAAGCGCAGCGTCAAAATTTCTTACGCCTGTGCGTCCGCAATCGGGTGCAGGTTCTTTAAAGACAGGTCGAGAATCGGCGCCGAATGCGTCAAAGCCCCGCTTGAGATGTAGTCGACGCCCGTTTCCGCGAGCTTTGCGATATTTTCCGCGGTCACATTGCCCGAGCATTCCGTTTCGGCGCGCCCGGCAATCAGCGCAACGGCTTCCCGCATGGTTTCGGGCGCCATATTGTCGAGCATGATGATGTCGGCGCCGGCTTCTACGGCTTCCCGCACCATGTCGAGCGTCTCCACTTCCACTTCGATCTTGCGCACAAACGGCGCATAGGCGCGCGCCCGCTCGATGGCTTCCCGTACGCCGCCTGCCGCGCCGATGTGGTTATCCTTAATCAATACGCCGTCGGAGAGGTTGAAGCGGTGGTTATAGCCGCCGCCCACGCGCACGGCGTATTTTTCGAACACGCGCAGGTTCGGCGTCGTCTTGCGCGTATCGAGCAGCTTCGTCTTCGTGCCCGCAAGCGCGTCCGCGAGCCGGCGCGTATACGTCGCAATCCCGCTCATGCGCTGTAAAAAATTTAACGCCGTCCGTTCGCCCGAAAGCAGCGCGCGGATATCGCCCGTGACGGTCGCCAACAGGTCCCCTTTGTGGATGCGCGCGCCGTCTTCAAAAAAGGCTTCGGTCTTTGCCCGCGGGTCCAAAAGCGTGAACACGCGCGCAAACACGCCGATGCCCGCCAAAATGCCGTCTTCCTTGCATAAGAGCTGCGCTTCCCCCTTCTGTGCATGCGGCATCACGGCGTTCGTCGTCACATCTTCGCTCGTAATATCTTCTTTCAGGGCCTGTAAAAGCACCGGGTCACAGTGCAAAAGCGTCGTCACAGGATTCATGAGGTCTTGCTCCTTTGTTCTTTTTCATGAAGAATCTCGTCTTTGACGAGCTGCCGGTTTTCCGCCTGCCAGCTTTCCGGCGAACGGTACCGCGCCGGCTGGTATTCCGCCGGGCAGAATGCGCTGTCCGTTTTGACAATCGCCGCCGCGGCGCGCTCGGCAAATACAAGGTTTTCCAAAAGCGAGTTGCTCGCCAAACGGTTCGCGCCGTGTACGCCGTTGCACGCCGTTTCACCCACCGCGTACAGGTGCGGCAGGCTCGTGCGGCTGTCAAGGTTTACCTTGACGCCGCCCATAAAATAGTGCTGCGCCGGCACCACGGGGACAAGATCCTCCGGCACATGGATGCCTTCCTCCTCGCAGCGCGCGCAGATCGTCGGGAAGCGCTTTTTGACGTCGCAGTCGATCGTGCGCATCGAAAGCCACACAAACGGCGTGTGGTCTTTTTGCATCTGCTTGTGGATTTCCGCGGTCAGCCGGTCGCGCGGCAAAAGTTCGTCCGTAAACCGGTTCCCATGTTTATCGAGCAGCACGGCCCCTTCGCCGCGCACGGATTCCGAAATCAAAAACCGCCGCCCGGGCCGCTTCGAGTACAGCGTCGTCGGGTGGATCTGCACATAGTCGACGTTTTCCACTTCCACGCCGTGCCGCAGCGCCAGCGCGACGCCGTCCCCCGTCAAATGCGGGAAATTCGTCGAGTTTTCGTACACGCCGCCGACGCCGCCGGTCGCGAGCACCGTGTCGCGCGCGAGCACCGGGAACGGCTTTCCGCCTTTTTGCAGCAGTACGCCGCCGCAGCAGCGCCCCTGCGCGCACAAAAGATCAAGCAGCATCGTCTCGGTGCACAACGTCACATTCGGCAGCGTCTTGACTTTCCGCATGAGATTTTTCGTAATTTCCCGTCCCGTGCAGTCCTCATGGTGCAGAATGCGCGGCGTCGAGTGCGCGCCTTCCCTCGTAAACGAAAACGAGCCGTCCGCCTCGCGCGCGAAGTCCACGCCGCACGCCACGAGTTCGCGGATGATCGTTTGCGACGAGCGGATCATCGTCGTAACGGCATCCGGGTCATTTTCATAGTGCCCGGCGCGCATCGTGTCCGCGAAATAGCTGTCAAAGTCCGCCTCGTTTTTCAGCATGCAGATGCCGCCCTGCGCGAGGAAGGAATCGCTTTCCTCCTCGTCGGACGATTTTGTAAGCAGCAGCACCTGCATCTGTTCCGGCAAATGCATCGCGAGAAACAGTCCCGCCACGCCGCAGCCGGCGATCAGCACATCGTATTGCTCCTTCAATCCAAACCCCTTCTTTGATATGGACTTTTGATATGAAATATGGTTCTGCGGCCCATCCGGCCGCCTGCCGCGTCTTCAGCGCGAAAGCGCGAGCATCCGTTCCAGCGGCGTTTTTGCCGCCTGCAGCACCGCTTCCGGCAGCGTGACCTGCGGGGCGTTTGCCTCGAGCGCGGCGATCACCTTGTCGAGCGTGACCTTTTTCATGTCCGTGCACGTCTGGCTGCAGCCCTCTACGAGGAAAAATGTCTTTTCCGGGCAGCGCCGGCGCAGCTCATAGAAGATGCCCCGCTCCGTGCACACGATGTAAGCGTTTGCGTCATCCTGCTGCGCAAACGTCAAAATACCCGCCGTCGAGCCGACGTAATCCGCAAGCGCGGTCACTTCCGACCGGCATTCCGGATGGACCAGCACTTTCGCGCCCGGGTGGCGCCGCATCGTCTCCTGCACGTCCCCGGCGCGGATGGCGTCGTGCACCACGCAGCAGCCGTCGTTGAAGAGAAACTCTTTTTCCGGCAGCTTGGCGGCGATAAAATGCGCGAGATGCTGGTCGGGAATAAAGAAAATGCGCCGGTTCGGCAGCGCCCGGCATACCGCCAGCGCATTGGAGGACGTCACGCACACATCCGCGAGCATTTTCAGTTCCGCCGTCGAATTGACGTAGCACACGACCGCCGCGTCCGGATACTGCGCCTTTACCTGCCGCACGCGCGCGGGGTCCGCCATGTGCGCCATCGGGCAGTCCGCCGCCGCGTCCGGCAGCAAGACGGTCTTCTGCGGATTTAAGATCTTGGCGCTTTCCCCCATAAAGCGCACCCCGCACAGCACGATCGTCTTGGCCTCCACGCGCTGGGCAACCTGGCTTAAATAAAAGGAATCTCCCACATAATCGGCCGCTTTCTGCACGTCCTCCGGCACATAGTAATGTGCAAGGATTACCGCGTCCTTTTCGCGCTTGAGCCGTTGTAAGCGCGCCTGTTTCTCTTCCACCGCTGTCCCTCCTGCTTTGTAAAGGCCGCCCGGCATTTTGAAAGGTGCCCGTTTGCTGCAGGCCCCGGCCGGGCGGTCGCTTTTATCTTAGGAGTATACCATACTTCATGACAGATGACAAGACACCTATCTGCAAAAAGCTGTCAAAAAAATTCCTCCTCCGCCTCTGCTGGAAGGCGCCGCGGCTCGCTTCCGTGCCTCTCGTGCAAAAAGAGCACGCATATCCGGAAAAAACTGGGGCAATTCATAAAAGACAGCCGTTTTTATGGCTTTTCGTTGACAAAGCCGGGGCGCCAGGGTATAATAAGGCAGTCTTCAAAAGGGAGTAGTTATAAGACGCACGGTCAACATCACGGCGGCCGACGCGCGGATCTTTTTAGAATCCCGCAGGTGCTGTCTGGCCATGTGTGCCAATATGGTAACAAGACTTTTCGATGACTGTCCAAAGGCGGCAGTCGCGGGAAGTCTTTTTCTTTTGCCCGCGCCCTGCAAAGACCGCCCAATATGCTACAAACTGTAAAAAGGAGCAAAGCGTATGGCAGAATCGTATTTTAACCGGACGCCCGAACAGGCGCTCGCGTCCCTCGACGCCACGGCCCAGGGCTTAAGCCGGGCGCAGGCCGAGGAACGGCTCGAAAAGTTCGGCAAAAATAAGCTCACCGAGGGGAAAAAGAAAAGCACCCTGCAGGTCTTTTTGGAGCAATTTAAGGACCTGCTCGTCGTCATTTTGGTGGCGGCGGCCGTGATTTCCCTGATTTCCGGCCAGGGCGAGAGCACCATCGTCATCTTTGTCGTGCTGATTTTAAACGCCATTTTAGGCACCGTGCAGTACGTCAAGGCGGAAAAATCCCTCGAAAGCCTCAAGGCGATGAGCTCCCCGACGGCCAAGGTCCTGCGTGACGGCGCGCGTGTCGAAATCCCCTCCGAGCAGGTCGTCCCCGGCGACATCCTGTTCCTCGAAGCCGGCGATATGGTTGTCGCCGACGGCCGGGTGCTCGAAAATGCGTCGTTAAAGGTCAATGAGAGCTCCTTGACCGGCGAGAGCGTCGATGTGGAAAAGACGTCCGAAACCCTTATGCAGGAGCAGGTTCCGCTCGGTGACCGCAAAAATATGGTTTTTTCCGGCTCACTCGTCACGTATGGCCGCGCGACCGTGCTCGTCACGGGCACCGGCATGCAGACGGAGATCGGCCACATCGCCTCGTTGATGAATGAGACCCAGCAGCGCCGCACACCTTTGCAGCGCAGCCTCGATGATTTCTCGAAAAAGCTCGCCGCCGTCATTTTGATCATCTGCGTCGGCGTGTTCCTGCTCTCCATTTTGCGCAACGGCATGCCGATCCTCGACTCGTTGATGTTTGCCGTTGCCCTCGCCGTGGCCGCCATCCCGGAGGCGCTTTCCTCCATTGTGACGATTGTTCAGGCGATGGGGACGCAGAAAATGGCCCGCCAGAATGCGATTATTAAGGATTTGAAGGCCGTTGAAACGCTCGGTTCCGTTTCTGTCATCTGTTCGGATAAGACCGGTACGCTCACGCAGAACCGCATGCAGGTGCAGAAGCTCTACGCCGACGGCCGCCTGATCGAGGGCGCCGACCCCGACCTCGCGAACGACCCGCAGCACCTGCTTGTCAAGATCGGCCTCTTGGCCAGCGACGCGACCACCGATGAGGAAAACGGCACGTTCATCGGCGACCCCACCGAGGTTGCCCTCGTCCAGATCGGCGACGCGCTCGGCGTCGAGGAAACGATGTACCGCGAACAGCACCCGCGCTTAGGCGAGCTGCCGTTTGATTCCGACCGCAAGCTCATGAGTACGCTGCACGACCTCGACGGCGTGCCGACGCTCCTGACGAAAGGCGCCATCGACGTGCTGCTTTCACGCTGCACGAAAGAGCTGCGCTCCCAGGGCGAGGTGCCGATGACCGATGAGCGCCGTGCGGAGATTCTCCGCGTCAATGACGCGCTCTCCGAGGAAGGCCTGCGCGTGCTGTCCTTTGCGTGCCGCCGGCTGCCGGAAATCCGGCCGCTGACGCTCGACGATGAACAGGACTTTACGTTCGTCGGCCTCGTCGCGATGATCGACCCGCCGCGTGAGGAATCCATCCAGGCCGTTGCGGACGCAAAGCGCGCCGGCATCCGCACCGTCATGATCACCGGCGACCACAAGGTCACCGCCACCGCCATCGCGCGCCGCATCGGCATCTTTGAGGACGGCGACGAGGCGCTCGACGGCGTGGAGCTCGACGCCATGACGGACGAGCAGCTCGACGAGCGCCTGCCGCACATCTCCGTTTATGCGCGCGTTTCGCCGGAGCATAAGATCCGCATCGTTTCGGCTTGGCAGCGCCGCGGCGCCATCGTCTCGATGACGGGCGACGGCGTCAACGATGCCCCCGCGCTCAAGAAAGCGGATATTGGCGTCGCCATGGGCATTACCGGCACGGAAGTCAGCAAGGACGCCGCTTCCATGATCCTCGCCGACGACAACTTCGCAACGATCGTCAAGGCCGTCGTCAACGGCCGCAGCGTCTATAACAATATCCAAAACGCGATCCGCTTCCTGCTTTCGGGCAATATGGCCGCCATTTTGTGCGTGCTGTTTGCGTCGTTCATGATGCTGCCGAAGCCCTTTGAGGCCGTCCACCTTCTGTTTATCAACCTCTTGACGGATTCCCTGCCCGCTTTGGCCATCGGCATGGAGCCCGCCCGCCGCGGCCTGCTTGACCAGAAGCCGCGCGACCCGCACAAGAGCATCCTGACCGGCAGCGTCTGGGCCCAGGTCCTCTCCCAGGGCGCTTTGATCGCCGTCGCGGTCATGGTGGCTTTCTACCTCGGCTATGGCACCAGCCACAACGCGATGGCCGCAAGCACGATGGCATTTGCCACGCTCACACTCGCGCGCCTGTTCCACGGCTTTAACTGCCGCGCAAAGGAAGGCATCTTCCGGCTGAAGTTTTCGACGAACCTTTACTCGGTCGGCGCGTTTTTCCTGGGCGTCGCGCTTTTGGCGATCGTCCTGTTTTTACCGGCGCTCGAGGGGTTGTTCCTTGTCTATCCGCTGACGGTTTCCCATATCCTGCAGATCGTGGTCTTGGCGTTTTTGCCCACGCTCCTCGTCCAGATTTATAAAGCCGTCTGCGATTGGAAGGACCGCAAACGCGCGTAAGGCCGGCTATATCGTTTTCTGTCTCCGCTTTTGCCGCAGGCCTTTTTCATACAGCTTTCGAAAAGCACTCTTTGCGCAAATACACGGGTTTCCCTTTTGCAGGGAAACTTCCTGCTGGGCGGCGGGACAGTTTGCAATGAAAAAATAAACGGGCGGCGCCCCTTGCAAGGTTGTTCCTGCAAGGGGTGCCGCCCGTTTCATAATTATAGAGGATATAGATTTTATGACTTATTTAAGCGCCGCCGTGATGATGGCCATCTTGTAGACCTCGTCGGCGTTGCAGCCGCGGGACAGGTCGTTGATCGGCGCGTTGAGGCCGGCCATGACCGGGCCGATTGCCTCGAAGCCGCCAAAGCGCTGTGCCATCTTGTAGGCGATATTGCCCGCGTTGATTTCCGGGAAAATAAACACGTTTGCGTGGCCTGCCACCTTGGAATCCGGCGCCTTTAAGGCCGCCACTTCCGGCACGAACGCGCAGTCAAACTGGAATTCGCCGTCGACGTCGTAATCCGGGTGCAGCGCCTGCAGCTTTGCCGTTGCGGAGCGGACCTTGTCGACGCTCTCGCCCTTGCCGGAACCTTTCGAGCTGTACGACAGCATTGCCACACGCGGTTCCATGCCGAACACGCGCGCCGTTTCCGCCGTGCCCTGGGCAATCTCCACGAGCTCGTCGTCGGTCGGGTCGATATTGATTGCGCAGTCGCCCATCGCGTAGATTTCTTCGCTGCCGTCGGCCTTCGGGCGGTGCAGGATAAAGCAGCTCGTCACGATCTTGTGGCCGGGCTTGCATTTGACAAGCTGCAGCGCCGGACGGACCGTGTCCGCCGTCGAATACGTCGCGCCGCCGAGCAGCGCGTCGGCATATCCCATCTTGACGTACATCGTGCCAAAGTAGTTCGATTTCTTGAGGTTCGCGCGGCACGTCGCCTCGTCCATCTTGCCGCGGCGCAGCTCAACCATCGTCGCAACCATCTTTTCAAAATCCGGGAACGTGTTGATGTCGACAATCTCAATGCCGTCGATGTCAATACCCGCAGCTTTTGCGGCCGCGGTTACCTCCTCCGGCACACCGATGAGCACCGGCGTCAGAAAGCCCTCCTTGTGCAGACGGCTGGCTGCCGTTTGGATGCGGGCGTCGCATCCTTCCGTGAAAACGATGCGGCGCGGGTTCTGCTTTAAGGTTTCTATCATTTTTTCTAACATAATTCCCTACATTCCTTTGCCAATAAATTTGCCAGAATTCCTCCCGGCTTTTCGTTCATATTATACACCCACGATTTTCAAAATCCAAGGGTTCCCCCTGTAATTTCCTTCGGCTTTTTTAGAAAAATTTTTTGCCCTGCCGCCTTTCTTTTCCGCGATTTGCCATATGGCCGCGGCCTTGCGGGAATGGAGCGTTTTCTTTGCGAAAAATCGCGGCGGGCGGTTGCTTTTTTGGCGCGGGCATGGTATAATACACCGTGCGCGGTTTGCGCAGGAAAATTTTTAGTTCACACGCCGCACCGGCATAGGACGGTGCTGCCGGCCGTTTCCGAAGCGAAAACAAGTGAGGAAAAGGCGGGCGGTCTCCGGTGCCGAAGGCGCGGCGGAGGAAAAACCAAGGAGGAACTTTTAAAAATGGCAATCGTATCTATGAAGCAGCTGCTCGAAGCCGGTGTCCATTTCGGCCACCAGACCCGCCGTTGGAACCCGAAGATGAAGCCCTATATCTTCACGGAGCGCAACGGGATCTACATTATCGACCTGCAGAAGACGGTCCGCAAGCTCGAGGAAGCGTACAACTTTGTGCGCAGCCTCGCCGCGGAAGGCAAGAACGTGCTGTTTGTCGGCACGAAGAAGCAGGCCCAGGAGTCCATCCGCGAAGAGGCTGAGCGCGCCGGCGCTTACTACGTCAACGCCCGCTGGCTCGGCGGCATGCTGACGAACTTCCGCACGATCCGCCGCCGCATCGACCGCTTAAACCAGCTCAAGACGATGCAGGAGGATGGCACGTTCGATCTGCTGCCGAAGAAGGAAGTCGTCAAGTTGAACCTCGAGATTGAAAAGCTCGAGAAGTTCATGGGCGGCATCAAAGACATGAAGACGCTCCCGGCTGCGCTGTTCATCGTTGACCCGAGAAAAGAGCACATCGCCGTCACGGAAGCCCGCAAGCTCCACATCCCGATCATCGCGATCGTCGACACGAACTGCGACCCGGACGAGATCGATTACGTCATCCCCGGCAACGACGACGCCATCCGCGCCGTGCGCCTGATCTCCGCCACGATGGCCAACGCCCTGATCGAGGGCCGCGAAGGCCAGGAAGGCGAGGCCGAGGGCGAAGAGGGGAAAGACGAAGCCCCTGCCGAGAAGGACGCCGAATAAGTTTTGAAGATCCATCCGGAATGAAAAACTTTTGAGCATACAATAAAAGGAGATACGCTAACATGGCTTTTACAGCAAAAGATGTCAAGGAACTGCGCGAGAAGACCGGCTGCGGCATGATGGACTGCAAGAAGGCCCTGACGGCTTCGGACGGCGACATGGACAAAGCGCTCGATTACCTGCGTGAAAAGGGCCTGGCTGCCGCCACGAAGAAGGCTGGCCGCATCGCGGCCGAAGGTGTCGCTTATGCGGCTACCTCGGCGGACGGCAAGGTCGGCGTCGCCATCGAAGTCAACGCGGAAACCGACTTTGTCGCGAAGAACGCTTCCTTCAACGAGTTCGTGCAGACGTGCGCCCAGACGGTCATGGACCAGAACCCCGCGGACGTTGAAGCGCTGCTCGCCTGCAAGGCATCCGGTTCCGAAGAGACCATCGACGAAATCCTCAAGGAGAAGATCCTGACGATCGGCGAGAACATCAAGGTCCGCCGCTTTGCGCGCATGGAGGGCCACGTCGCTTCCTATATCCATGCAGGCGGCAAGATCTGCGTCCTCGTTTCCTTCGACACGACCGATGAGGTCGCCGCGAAGCCGGAATTCGAAGAGTATGCGAAGAACATCGGCATGCAGATCGCTGCGATGAACCCGCAGTACCTCGACGAGGCCCATATCCCGGCCGACGTCGTCGAGCATGAGAAGAAGATTGCGACCGAGCAGGCCGCGAACTCCGGCAAGCCCGCCAACGTCATCGAGAAGATGGTCGCCGGCAAGGTCAAGAAGACCTTCAAGGAGATCTGCCTTGTCGACCAGGCGTACGTCAAGGAGGGCAAGCAGTCCGTGCAGCAGTACACGGATTCCGTTGCGAAGGAACTCGGCGGCAAGATCGCGATCACGGGCTATGTCCGCTTCGAAAAGGGCGAGGGCCTCGAGAAGCGCCAGGACAACTTTGCCGAGGAAATCGCCGGCATGGTGAAATAAGAATACCCCACAAACGTTTTAAAAATTCGATGCAGCGGCAAGGAGGGCTTCTTTGCCGCTGCATTTTTGATTTCGGAGGGAAAACCATGGAGCAAACCGCAGTGCACATCCTCGATTATTTAAAGCGGACGTATGACCCCGAGGTGATCCTCGTGTATGGTTCCTTCGCGCAGGGGAGAAACGGCCCGCACAGCGATTTTGATGCGTGCGTGCTCACAAAAAATGCCGAGCGCACCTACGACAATTCGAAGATCGATGGCACGGTTCTCGATGTGTTCCTTTATTCGCCGGAAGCCATCGAAAAGACGTTTCAGCCGGAAGCGTTCGTGCAGCTTTCGGACGCGAAAATTGTACTCGACCGCCACGGCCTGGCCGCCAAAATGCAGCGCGCCGTGCGGACATATATCGAACAGTTCCCAAAAAAGACGCCGCAGGAGCTCGATCATCTGCTTGCCTGGTGCGATAAAATGCTTGACCGTGCGCGCCGCGGCGACGCCGAGGGGGATTACCGCTGGCATTGGCTTCTCTTTGATAGCCTTGAAATTTATTTTCAGCTGCGCGGGGAATTCTATTTTGGCCCGCGCAAAGGCCTGCAGCTGCTGCAGGAGCAGGACCCTGCAGCGTTTGCCGTCTATGCCCGCGCGCTGCACACGTTTCAATGGGATGCACTCGCCGCATGGGTGCAGCTGCTGCACACCCGCCGGCAAAGCGCGTAAATGGATTCCGTACAAAAGACGGCGCCATCGCTTTAAAAAGGCGATGGCGCCGTCTTGGGGTTTATTCGGCTTTTGCGCGTGTCTGCAGAAGGTCCAAAACCGGTTTGTCGGCAGGGCAGAACGAAAACTGCGGGATTTCCTCGGGCAGGATCCAGCGCAGGTCGGCGTGCTCCAGCCGCTGCGGCGGCCCCTGGACAATCGTCGCCGAAAACAGCGTCAAATGCACCGTCATGTCCGGATATTCGTGCACCGTCTCCCAAAACACCGGCCCGACATCGATGGCAATCGCGAGCTCTTCGCGGCATTCCCGCTGCAGCGCCTGTTCCTTCGTCTCGCCGGGCTCCACTTTTCCGCCGACAAATTCCCACAAAAGCCCGCGCGCTTTATTGGCGGGCCGCTGGCAGATTAAAAACCGGTCCCCGTCCCACAAAAGCGCCGCCACCACTTCCGTCATTTGCGCAGCCTCCTTTTTAAAACGACAAGTTTTCTATGAAACCAAAAAAGAAAGCGCACCCCTTTTCAGGAAAGTGCGCCGCGGATGTGTATGTGTTTGGATCCATGGAGCAGGAGACGGGAATCGAACCCGCATTCTCAGCTTGGGAAGCTGATGTTCTACCACTGAACTACTCCTGCAAATGAGGCAGAAGCACAAATCCCGTGCCCCTGCCGTTTTGGTGAACCATCGGGGATTCGAACCCCGGACACCCTGATTAAAAGTCAGGTGCTCTACCGACTGAGCTAATGATTCATTGCGCTGTGTCGAACAGCTTTACTATTGTAACAGGTTTTCGGGAGTTTGTCAACTGCAAATCACAGGAAAGCAAAAATTTTTGCCGCTCATTCGTTGTAGAAAATCCGGTACGCTTCCTCACATAGGATTTTGGCGCGGGCGCGGTAGTCCGGCATGCAGCGTTCCAGCACGGCGTAAAACGCCTTCGAGTGGTCCGCGTGCAGGAAATGGGAAAACTCGTGCATCGCCACCGCCTCAATGCATGGATACGGCGTTTCCAAAAGCCGTGTGGAAAAGGTCACGGCCTTCCGCGCGGGATTGCAGCTGCCCCAGCGCGACACCATGCGGCGCTGCCGCAGCTGGACGCCTTCCGGCAGCGGGAACTGCTGGGCCAAAAGCCGCTCACGCGCAGTGTTTGCGGCTTTTTGGAACACGCATTCCCCGGCTTTCCGCAGCCAGGCCGGCACGAGCTTTTTCGGGTCCCCAGGCCCGCACAGCAGCGCTCCGCCCTCTGCCGCGACGCCGGGCGTGCGCACCCGTTTTAGCGTGTAAAACCGCCCCAGCAGCCGGAACGTCTCACCTTCTACGAAGGCTTTCGGCGGCGGTGCCTGCTGCTGCCGGCGCAGCAACGCCTCGCGCGTGCGCAGCAAAAACGCCTCTTTTTCATGCAGAACCTGCAGCACATACGCTTTCGGCACCCGTGCCGGCGCGGAGACAAAAATGCTCCCGTCCTTTTGAATGTGCAGGTTGATGTTTTTAATCCGTTTGCGCACCAGTGTGAACGGTATGGTTTGTCCACCCAATACGATCTCGTCCATCGGTTCCTCCCAAAACGCCGGAAGGCCAGACGGGAATCCCATCCGGCCTTCCGGCAATGTATAACGTCACAAACATGAGCGAAGCATAAGAGCTTGTCGATCCAGGAATGGCACCCTTTTTACAAAGGAATACGCTTTGTGCGCTTATAGTATACCGCACAAATGAGATTATGTCAACTCCATAACGGCTCTATCCGCTCTATCCCGCTTGCGTGTCCGGGCTTTGACGAAAAAAACGCGCAAAGAAAATCTTTTTTGCACAAGGCCCTTTTCTTTTTTGTATAAATCCGGTATACTGAGTCTAAGGAATAGGGGGATAAAAGGTATGATCGGTTCCATTTTGGGCGACATCGCCGGGTCACGCTTCGAATTCAGCCGTCCCAGCAATTTCAATTGGCAGACGGAAGAGCTGTTTGCGCCGGACTGCCGCTACACGGACGACACGGTGATGACCGTGGCGACAAAATACGCCATCTTGATGGGGCACAGCTACGAAAATGCGTACCGTACCTTCGGTAAGCGCTATCCGAACGTCGGCTACGGCGCAATGTTTCAGGATTGGCTGCACTCTTCGAACCGCCGCCCTTACCAAAGCTGCGGCAACGGCGCGGCCATGCGCGCGGGCGTCATCGGCGAGTATTTTGATACCCTTGAGGAGGTCGAGCGCCAGGCCGCTTTGAGCGCCCAGTGTACGCACAATCACCCGGAAGGCATCAAAGGCGCCAAAGCCGCGGCGGTCGGCGTCTTTTTGGCGCGGATCGGCTGCAGCAAAAAGGAAATCCAGCGCGTGATCGAGAAGCGTTACGGTTACGCCCTCAAAGCCCCCCTGGTGCTGCGCCGCCCATTTTCAAAGGTCCGCCTGACCTGCCAGGCGACGATGCCGCTGGCTTTCCGCTGCTTTTTGGAAAGCCACGATTATGAGAGCTGCATCCGCAATGTCTTTAGCTGCCTGTGCGATACCGATACGGTCGGCTGCATCGCAGGCGGCTTTGCGGAAGCCTTTTACCACACCACCGGGTTCGACAACGACCGCCTTTTGCGGCGCTATCTGATTAAGCCGCTCGCGGTCGGAAAGCCGGACACCGTTTTGTACGATTGGGCTGTGCGATGAGCCCGCCCCCGCATTGCGGCGGGGAAGAGAGAAAGAGGGAACTATTCGTGATCATCAAAACGTATCAATCCAAACAGGTCCTCATGACGCTGCGCAGCGGAAAAGTCCACCGGGCGCGCAAAAATTTGCGATTTGAAGTGCCCTACCGTGCGCTGGTAGAAATGTTTCAATTAAATTGCGAGTCGCCAATTTTCGGCTATGTCAAAGGCCGTCGCTTCTGTACCGACGGGAAGGTCAGCGACGGGGTCCTTTTGACGCTCAACGTGCCCGATGAGCGCATCTATCTGACCGAATACAACGTCTGGGCGGATTACATGTACTGTGTGATGCATTATACGCGCCCCGGCCAGCGCACACGCCTGTTGGCCAATGAGGAATTTACCCAGCGGCAGTTTGACACGATGCAGAAGAATCTGCTCGAGCAGCGCCCGCTCGATTCCTATGAGATTCCGCAGGCCGTCTTTGAAGAGATCCGCCCGGAGTGGCTGACGAAGGTCGAAAAGCGGGAGAATCCCCTGCGCACGTTTATCAACCGCGTGCAGAGCCCCGGGCGCTTCCGCAGCCTTTAAAGGCTGCGCCTCACAGCTTTTTCAGCAGCCGCGGGAAATCGGCGCGGATGTCTTCGCGGCGGACTTTCTCCCATGAGAACCCTTCCAAAAGCGCCTGCGCACTTTTGGGCTTCGGCTTTTCCTGCAAACCGCAGAGATACGCCAACAGCCCCAGGATCGGCTCCGGCGAGCGAAACCGCGCGCGCAGTGCCTCCAGGCTCAAATCCCCATCCCGCTTTGAAAGCCGCCGCCCGTCCGGTGCGAGCAGCAGCGGGATGTGCGCATAACGCGGCGCGGGCAGGTGCAGCATGCGCATCAAGTATAGCTGCGCCGGCGTAGAGGACAGCAAATCGCGCCCGCGCACCACTTCCGTGACCCCCATCCGCGCGTCATCCACGACGACCGCCAGCTGGTAAGCAAAGACGCCGTCCGAACGCCGCACGAGGAAGTCCCCGAATTCGCGCGCGAGGTCTTGGGTATACAGCCCCTGGCAGCGGTCCAAAAATGCGATGCGCCCGTCCGGCACGCGCAGGCGGATGGCCGGCGGATGGACGTTTGCCTTTTCGGCGATCTCTTCGGCGGAAAGGTGCCGGCATTTGCCGCTGTAAAGGACACGGCCGTCGGAAAGGTGCGGCGCGTCTGCGGCGTGCAGTTCCGCGCGGGTGCAGAAGCATGGATACAAAAGCCCCTGCTGCTGCAGCGTGTGCAGCGCCTCCTCGTAATAGGACGTGCATTGGCTTTGAAAATACGGCCCGTGCGGCCCGCCCAGGCTCCCGCCTTCGTCCCACGGAAGGCCCAGCCATAGAAGGTCGTCCTCCAGCTGCCCGGCGGCCCCGGGCGGACAGCGGTGGGTGTCCAGGTCTTCTAGGCGCAGGACGATTTTCCCGCCGCTGCTGCGCGCGGAAAGCCAGGCTAAAAGCGCGCACAGCACATTTCCCAAATGCATCCGCCCGCTCGGCGTGGGTGCAAAGCGTCCAATAACACGATTTTCCATCAACCGTTCTCCTTTTTGGCCCGTACATGGCTTCGGCCGGGCACTCTCGTTTTTATTATAGCAAAGGGCCCCGCCCCTTTGCAATGCCGTGAAAAAGGCCCTTGCGCCGGGCGCTGTTTTTCCGGCTTTCCAGGCAAGCCCGCCGCGCAGGCGAATTTCTGCGCGGCTTTCTCTATGAAAATAGAAAATAGGAGGAAATTCTTATGTTTTCACGTGGATACCGCGGGACGACGGCGAAGCCGTCCCTTTTAGGCTTTGGCTGCATGCGCCTGCCGCGCGTAAGCGAGGAAAGCCAGGAAATCGATTTTGAAAAGGCGGAGCGCCTCATCGATGAAGCGTATGCGGCGGGTGTCAATTATTATGACACCGCCTACGTCTACCACGACGGGAAATCGGAGGGCTTTTTAAAGCGCGCGCTCGCCAAATATCCGCGCGAGAGCTATTTCTTGGCCGATAAGATGCCGTCCTGGCACCTGAAAATGCCCGGCGATGTGGAGCGCATCTTCGAAGAGCAGCTCAAGCGCTGCGGCGTCGACTATTTCGATTTTTACCTGTGCCACAGCATCACGGCCAAATCCCTCGAAACGTTTGAAAAATTTGATGTCTTTACATATCTCGAGCATCAGAAAGAAAAAGGCCGCATCCGCCGCCTCGGCTTTTCGTTCCATGACACGCCCGAAGTCCTCGAAAAGGTCCTTTCCCTGCGGGATTGGGACTTCGCGCAGATCCAGCTCAACTACATCGACTGGCTTGCCCAGGACGCAAAGGGCCAGTATACGCTTCTGCAGAACGCCGGTATCCCGGTCGTCGTGATGGAGCCGGTGCGCGGCGGCGCGCTGGCGACACTGTGCCCGGAGGCGGCCGCCTGCTTCAAGCAGGCCGAGCCCGACAGAAGCCTTGCCTCCTGGGCGCTTCGCTTCGCGGGCAGCCTCCCCGGCGTGATGACCGTTTTAAGCGGTATGAATACGCTCGAGCAGGTGCGTGAAAATACCGCGCTGTTTACGGCGTTTACGCCCTTGTCGGATGAGGAACAGAAGACCCTCGAAAAGGCCGCCGAGCTGTATAAGGCCCACTTGACCATTCCCTGCACGGGCTGCCGCTACTGCATGGACTGCCCGTCCGGCGTAGAGATCCCCAAAATGTTCGCACTCTACAACGACTATACGCTCTCCCAGCGCGAAGGCGTCTATCTCAAGGCTTATGAGGCCCTGCCCGAAACGCAGCGCGCCGCGTCGTGCGTGCAGTGCGGCCGCTGTGCAGAGCGCTGCCCGCAGCATATCCAGATTCCCGAAAAGATGCAGGAGATCAAGGCCTGCATCGAAAAACTGCAGGCGGATTGACCGCCGGCAGGCGTTAACCCTTCACCTGGTTTCCCGAAAACGGAAAGGAGGATGCTTTTGATGCGCAATCCAAGAAAAATGGCGATCATCGGCGCGGGCATCGCGGGCCTTTCGGCGGGAATTTACGCGCAGACCCACGGGTTCAGCACGACTATTTTTGAAAAGAACCGCTTTGTCGGCGGCAGCCTGCACGGCTGGACTGCCAACGGCGTTGCGCTCGAGGGCAGCCTGCGCCTGCTCGTCGGAACGAAAGAGGGCAGCCCGCTTTTCCGCTGCTGGCAGGAAGTCGGCGCACTGGGCGGCACGATGATTTTTTCGCCGGAATGTTTTTTTGCCGCCACGGAAGGCGGCCATACGGCCGTGCTCTGGCAGGACCTCGACCGCTTTGCCGCCTCGTGTGAGGCGCTCGCGCCGGAAGACGGGGCACAGATTCAGAAGTTCTGCGGCTGGGTGCGCACGCTGCAGGGCTTTTCTCCGCGCGTCGAAAAGCCCGCGGACCTCTGCGGCCCGTTGGAGCGCCGCCGCAGCGAACACGCAGGGGAAGCGGGCCGGCTTTTGGCAAAGCTCAACCTCGTCCCGCTCGCCGCATGGGCGGAGGGCCTCCATATGCCCGCTTTGCGCCGTGCCTTCGTCGAGGCGGTGCCTCCCGGCGCGAGCCTGGGCGAGCTTGTCCTGCAGTACGCCTATTTTACCGGCGGCGACAGCGGCCTGCCGATGGGCGGCGCGCGGCCGCTTGTGCAGCGCATGGCGCAGCGTTACCTTGAAGTCGGCGGCGATTTGCAGCTTTCCACCCCCGTCGAGGAGATCCTGATCTCCAACGGGACGGCGCGCGGGCTGCAGCTGCAGGAGGGCCGCCGTGTACTCGCCAATTGGGTCCTCGCCGCGTGCGATCCATTTTATGTCAGCCGCGCCCTTTTGAAAAGCGCCTACAACGTCGACCGGCGCCTGCAGGCCCGCTGGGATGCGCCGGCCCAGTATCCGCCGGTCTGTACGACCCGTCTCTTATTTTGGGCCGACGGCGATGCACTGCCGCCCTATTATACGTTTTCCTTTCCCACTACGGTTGTGCCGGCGGCCGGCGGCGGGGTGGACCGTCTGCGCCTGACGCAGTACGGCGAAGACCCTACGTTTGTGCGCGGCGGCCGCGAACTCATCGCGGTGGACGTGCCCACACGCGGCCGCGAGGCGTATGCCTATTGGGAGACCCTCGCTTTGCAGGGAGAGCCGTATTTGCGGGAACGCCGCCGCTTGACCGAGTCGGTCGCGGACGCGCTCGTGCGCTGCTTCCCGCAGCTTTCCGGCAGCCTGGAGGCCGTCGCCTGCCATACGCCGCTGACGTACGCCGACCGCACGAACGCCCACATGGGCCTTTTGGGATTTGTCCGCGCGGCGGGCGCCAAAACGGCTGCGCCGGCCGGCCGCGTCCCGTCTGTCGGCCGCCTGCTGCTTGCGAGCACGTGGTGCGGCGAAACCGTCGGCGCCCATACGGCCCTTTTGCAGGGGAAATTTGCCGTCGAACGCGCGTGCGACGAAGAGCGCATCGATTTCTAATCCCGTTTTGATATTCGATTACAGATGCCCCGCAGCTTTTTCAGGAAGGCTGCGGGGCATTTTTGGCTGTTTGCTGTTTTTACGGCATGCCGCCATACAGGGGTCAGCCGGCCGCCCCCGGCGCTTCCGGCGCGGGCGAATGGGTCAGCAGATGGATAAAGGTCCGCAGGGTCGTGTCGCCCGGATACGGCCGGTAAAAAATGCCGGCGGACAATTTGGCGGTTCCCTCCAGCGGGACCCGCACGATCCGGGCGTCGAGCGGGACAAGCGGCTCCGGCAGAATGGCGATCCCCAAACCGGCCGCCGCCAAGATCACCGCCGCCTCCGAGGAATCACAGAAATGCAGGTCCACCGGGCTGCGCCCCGCCGCCAGCTGCCACTGCAAATTGGCCACTTCCGGGATTAGGTAGACGGGGTCGCAGAAGATTAACGGCTCCTTTTCGAGGTCCGCCTTCGTGATTTGTGCGTGCTGCGCGAGCGGATGTTCCTTGCGGCATACGCAGGTCAGCGCCGCACGCCCCAGTTCCCGGTACGTGTAGCGCTGGCGCCCTTCCTCCTCCGTTTTAAAATCAAAGACCAGATCGGCTTTCCCCGTCTCCAGCAAATGGAACAGGTATTCATGGGGCACCACATGCAGCTGCGGGTGCAGGTTCGGAATCTGCTGCGAAAGCTGCCGCAGATGGTCTGCCAGGGCCGCGAACTGTGTAAAGGCGCTGCATCCGATCGACAGCGTTTTGACCGCCCGCCGGTCTTTCTTCTGAAAACGCAGCTTCGCCTGCTGTGCGGTCGAGAGGATCGTTTTGGCGTCCGGCAGGAACGCGCGCCCTTGTGGCGTCATCTGCACGACGCGCGTCGAACGCTGGAACAGCTTTACGTCCAGCTCTTCCTCCAGGTTTTTGATTTGGTGGGAAATAGCCGGCTGCGAGATTTGCATCTGCTTGGCGGCACGGGCAAAGCTCAGCGTATTCGCAACCGCCAGAAAACATTCCAATTGAAAAAGGTTCATCATGGCCTCCCGATATCGTTTTTTTGATTATACGGCGTTTTTATAGGGGATGCAAGCCAATTTATAAATTTTATTTATTAGATATAATAAAATAAATAGAATAATTTTCGCGAAATGCGTTGCGTCCGCCTCCTTGGAAATTTATAATACATAGAGAATCTTTCGCCTTTTTATGGGGCTGCCAAGCGAGGAGGCTGTACAGGATGCCCAAAGATCAGGTGGTGGAGCTGCTCTATCGTGTCGGCGGCCGTTTGGCTTCCTATGGAAACCAGGCGGCCGACGGCACCGGGCTGCGCTTTTCCCAGTTGTTTCTGCTTTATGAAATGCTGCGGTGGCGCCCCGAGACGGACGGCGCCCTTTCTGTTTCCGCACTCGCGAAGAAGCTGGGCTTTTCGAAGTCCAGCATTTGTACGACGGTGCAGGCCTTAAAGGGGATGGGGTATCTGACCCAGAACGTAAGCGGCAGCGACAGCCGCAAGAAGGAGATCGCGCTCACCCCGAAAGCCCGCGCGTGCGAGGCGGCGGTTGCCGGGCAGATGCTGGCGCTCGACGCCCGCCTTTGCACCGGCCTTTCCCGGCAGGCTTTGGAAGCGGTCCGGCACGCGCTCTTTCAGATCGTGGAAAACATGCAGCAGCCCTCCCCGCAGGTCCCATAAAAACGCGAAGGCGCTTCAAAATTGGAACAAAGGAGGACCTGCAAACGAAATGTTTTCATTGCTCAAATATCTGCAGGCATATAAAAAAGACGCCCTGCTGACGCCTGTGCTTGTGATTTTGGAAACGGTGTGCGAGCTGCTTCTGACCCTCACCACCGGCCATTTCATCGACACGCTGACGAGCACGGGAACGTCGATGGACACCATCCTGCACTACGGGTTTGCCCTCTTGCTGATCGCGGCGCTGGCGCTGGTATTCGGGGCGGCCTGCGGCTGGGAGTCTGTCAAGTCGGCTTCCGGCTTATCGAAAAACCTTCGCAATGCCATGTTCGACCGGATCCAGGACTTTTCCTTTTCGAACATCGACAAATTCTCAACAAACAGCCTCGTCACACGCATGACCACCGACGTCGTCAACGTGCAGAATGCGTATATGATGATGCTGCGCGTGGCGGTCAAAAGCCCGGTGTCACTGATCTGTGCGCTGGCGCTGGCGTTTTCCATCAATTGGAAAGTCGGCATCCTGTATCTGGTCGTGATCCCGCTGCTCTTAATCGGCCTATTGGTCATCGCCCGTTTGACGCAGCCGATTTTCCACC
This sequence comes from uncultured Clostridia bacterium, assembly GCA_944385055.1. Classification (GTDB taxonomy): domain Bacteria; phylum Bacillota; class Clostridia; order Oscillospirales; family Acutalibacteraceae; genus Caproicibacterium. The sequence continues at coordinate 209,779 of CALWVT010000001.1, forward strand.
GCGTGTTCAAAACGTACGACCGCTTAAACGGCGTCGTCCGCGAAAACCTGCACGGCATCCGTGTGGTCAAGGGCTTCGTGCGGGAAGACTACGAGGGGCAGAAGTTCCGGGGCATTTCCGGCAGCATCCAGAAGGATTTTACGCGGGCCGAGACGTTGATCGCCTTTAACCCGTTTATGATGCAGCTCGCGATCTATGCGTGCCTGGTTGTGATCCCGTGGATTTCCGCAAAGGCCATCGTCGGCTCCGCCAACGGCACCATCCTGGCCGGCATCTCCATGACGACCGGCGACTTAAATAACCTGATCTCGTATTCGCTGATGATCCTGATGTCTTTGATGATGCTCTCGATGATCTACGTCATGGTGATGATGTCGCGCGAGTCGGTTTCCCGTATCCGGGAGGTGCTCGACGAACAGCCCAGCATCCGGGACCCGCAGGACGCGGTCACGGAAATCCCGGACGGTTCCATTGACTTTGACCACGTCGGTTTCAGCTATACCGGCGATCCCGAAAAATGTTCCTTAAAAGACATTGACCTGCACATCCGTTCCGGCGAAACGATTGGGATTATCGGCGGCACCGGTTCCGGCAAATCCTCGCTGGTGCAGCTGATTCCCCGCTTATACGATGCCACGATCGGCAGCGTCCGGGTCGGCGGCCGGGATGTGCGCGCATATGACCTGGAAGCCCTGCGCAACGCCGTCGCCATGGTCTTGCAGAAAAACGTGCTGTTCTCCGGCACCATCAAGGAAAACCTGCGCTGGGGCAACGCAAAGGCCACGGACGCCGAACTCGTGGAGGCCTGCAAGCGTTCCCAGGCCGACGAATTCATCCAGACTTTCCCCGACGGCTACGATACCTACATCGAACAGGGCGGCACGAACGTTTCCGGCGGCCAGAAGCAGCGGCTGTGCATCGCCCGCGTGCTGCTCAAACGCCCGAAAATCTTAATTCTGGACGATTCCACCAGCGCCGTGGATACGAAAACCGACGCGCTGATCCGCGAAGCGCTGCGCACCGATCTGCCGGCCACCACCAAGATCGTCATTGCACAGCGGATCTCTTCGGTGGAAGACGCCGACCGCATCCTCGTGATGGACGGCGGCCGCATCGACGCGGTCGGCACCCACGAGGAGCTGCTCAAGACGAACGCCATTTATCGGGAAATTTATGAATCCCAGCAGAAAGGGGGCACCGGCCATGCAGAAGAATAAGCAGGGAACCCTGACGCGGCTGCTGTCTTACATCGTCAAGCGCCACCGCGGCGCGTTTACCTTTGTGGTGGTGTGCGTCCTAATCAACGTCCTTTGCAGCATGATCGGCAGCCTGTTTGTCCAGGTTATCATCGACGATTACATCCTGCGCATGCTGCAGACCGGGGAGGACCTGTTTGCGGGGCTGATGAGCCTGTTGATCGTGATGGCGGTCGTTTACCTCATCGGTTCCCTCGGCACGCTGTTTTATAACCGTGTCATCGCGATCATCGGCCAGAAAGTCTTAAAGGAAATCCGCGACGACCTGTTTACAAAGATGCAGACCTTCCCGATCCGTTTCTTTGACACCCACACCCACGGCGACATCATGAGCGTCTACACGAACGACACCGATACGCTCCGCCAGTTAATCGCCCAAAGCATGCCCGCCCTGATTTCCGCCTCGGTCACGCTCGTATTCTCTTTCTGTGTGATGCTGCACTTTAACCTGTGGCTGACCCTCGTCGTTGTGGCGCTGTCCGTCCTGATGACCTTCGTGGGGAGCCGCCTGCTGCGGCGCAGCCGGCGGTATTTTGCCAAACAGCAGACCTCCATCGGCCAGCTCAACGGGTATATCGAGGAGATCTTTGGCGGCCTTAAGGTGGTCAAGGTCTTCTGCCACGAGGAAGCTTCCCGGAAAAAGATGCGGGAAATCAACGAAACCCTGTTCGGCAACGCGATGCAGGCGGGCGGGACCTCCATCGTCATGATGCCGGTCCTGTCCGGCTTTGGCAATCTGCAGTATCTGGTCGTCGCCATTTTGGGCGGCGCCATGGCGCTGTTCGGGGCCGGCACCTTTTCCACGACAATCGGGACGCTGGTGTCCTTTTTGGGTGTCATTCGTCAGTTCTCTTCCTCCATTACGCAGACGGCCCAGCAGATGAACAGCGTCGCGCTGGGTTTGGCGGGCGCCGGGCGCATCTTCGATTTGATGGACCAGCAGCCGGAAGAGGATGAAGGCTATGTGACACTCGTGCACGCCAAGCAGACAAAAGACGGCGCCCTCCGGGAAGACCCCGACGGCACCATCCCCGCCTGGAAACACCCGCACCACGACGGCACCGTGACATACACCCGTGTGCAGGGCAGCGTCGTGTTTGACCACGTCGATTTCAGTTACGACGGCAAGAAGACGGTCCTGCACGATATTTCCCTTTATGCAAAGCCCGGCCAGAAAATCGCGTTTGTGGGCGCGACCGGTGCGGGCAAAACGACCATCACAAACTTAATCAACCGCTTCTACGACCTGGCCGACGGCAAGATCCGCTACGACGGCATCAACATCACGAAAATCCGAAAGCCGGACCTGCGCCGCTCCATGGGCCTTGTCCTGCAGGATGTCAACCTGTTTACCGGCACCATCCTCGACAATATCCGGTATGGCCGTCTGGACGCCACCGACGAGGAGTGCATCGCCGCCGCCAAGCTCGCCGGTGCGGATGCGTTCATTTCCCGCCTGCCAGACGGTTATCAGACCCAGATTAACGGCGACAACAACAACCTCTCCCAGGGCCAGTGCCAGCTGATCTCCATCGCGCGGGCCGCCGTCGCGGACCCGCCGGTCATGATCTTGGATGAGGCCACCTCGTCGATCGACACCCGCACCGAGGCCATCGTCCAGCAGGGCATGGACGCCTTAATGTACGGGCGCACGGTGCGCACCGCCTTTCCACGGTCCGCAACGCCAAGGCCATCCTGGTGCTCGAACACGGCCGGATCATCGAGCGCGGCAGCCATGAGCAGCTGCTCGCGGAAAAAGGCCAGTATTACCAGCTCTATACCGGCGCGTTTGAGTTGGAATAAACGGCCGGAACGTGTATGTAATACATGGACAAAAGCCGGTGCGAAACCTGTGTTTCTACCGGCTTTTTATGCCTTTTGTATTGCGGCCGAAAACCGCGTATGGTATACTGGGGAAAATCGAGCTGCCTTCTGCTTCCACCACGGCCGTTTTCATGCAGGTCTGGCCGCGTGCAACGCAGGGCGCCAGACGAAAGGAGCCTTTTATGGCACACACCTTTACCCAGTCCGACCGGTTCTACCTCGACGGCCGCCCGTTCCAGATTCGTTCGGGCGCGATCCATTATTTCCGCGTCGTGCCCGCCTATTGGCGCGACCGCCTCGAAAAGCTCAAGGCGATGGGCTGCAACACCGTCGAAACGTACATCCCCTGGAATCTCCACGAACCGAAACCGGGCGTCTACGACTTTTCCGGCGGCCGCGACGTCGCCGCGTTTTTAAAACTCGCACAGGAATTGGGCCTTTGGGCCATCGTGCGGCCGGGCCCGTATATCTGTGCGGAATGGGACTTCGGCGGCCTGCCTTCTTGGCTTTTGGCCGAGGACGGCATGCGCCTGCGCTGCACATACCCGCCGTTTCTGCGGGCGGTGCGCCGCTATTTTGCCCGCCTTCTGCAGGTGCTTGCCCCGCTGCAGATCGACCGCGGCGGCAACATCCTGATGATGCAGGTGGAAAATGAGTACGGCTCTTACGGCGATGAGCACGCCTATTTGGAGGCGCTGCGCGACCTTTTGCGCGAAAACGGCGTGACGGTGCCGCTCTTTACTTCTGACGGTCCGCTGCCGCGCTCCCTTGCAAACGGCAGTGTCGAGGGCGCGCTGCCCACGGTCAATTTTGGCGCGGGTGCGCCCGAAAAATTTGCTGTTTTGCAGGCGTTTCTCGCCCAGACGCGCGGGGAGGCCCCGCTATTGTGCACGGAATTCTGGGTAGGCTGGTTCGACGCCTGGGGTGACCGCGCCCACAACACGACGCCGCCGGATGTCTGTGCGCGCGAGGTCGAAGCGGTTTTAAAGCGCGGCAGTATCAATCTGTATCTGTTCCATGGCGGCACGAACTTCGGCCTTCTCAACGGCGCGAATGATTATGGGGCGTTAAGCCCCGACACGACCTCCTACGACTACGATGCGCCGCTTGCCGAGGACGGCTCCATGACGCCAAAATATAACGCGCTGCGCGCACTCTTCGCCCGCTTCGCGGAAGAACCCCTGCCGGCCCCGCCGCCGCCCATCCCGAAACGGGCGTTTGGGACGGTTTCCGTCACCGACTGCGTTTCCCTCGAGGCTGCGCTGCCGTCTTTGGGGGAGCCGGTCCGAAGCCCTTGGCCGCTTTGCATGGAAAAGCTCGGCCAAAGCGTCGGTTATGTGCTGTATTCCACCCAGGTCGCGCCGCACGGGACGTATCGGACGATTGAACTGCAGCGCACCGCCGACCGCGCCCAGCTCTTTTTTGACGGCCGCCCCGCCATGACGCTCTATGACCGCGAACTGCACGCGCCGCACGACGTGTGCCTGCCGCTGCAGCACCGGCTTTCGATCCTTGTCGAAAACCTCGGCCGCGTCAATTACGGCCCGCTGCTCGCGTACCAGCGTAAGGGCATCGACGGCGCCGTCCTGCTCGATGGCCGCAGCCATGCCGGCTGGGAGATGATCCCCCTGCCGATGGATGCCGCGATGGCTTCCCGCCTCGACTTTTCCGCGGGCTTTACGCCCGGGCTTCCCGCCTTTTACCGCTTCCGCTTTTCGATCGAAGCGCCTGCGGACACGTTCCTCGACCTTGCGGGGTGGGGGAAAGGCTGCGTGCTGGTTAACGGCTTTTTGCTGGGCCGTTTTTGGGACAAAGGCCCGCAGTCGCGGCTCTACGTGCCCGCGCCGCTTCTGCGCGCCGGCGAAAACGAAGTCCTTCTGTTTGAAACGGAGGGACGTGCCTGCGGCCGGATTGCGTTCTGCGATTCCCCCGGCTGGCGTGAAGGTCCAAAAGAGGCATAAAGCATCACAAACAAAAAGTTTCAAAATTGATTGCATTTTTTTGAAATTTGAGTTATAATGAGCAACAATCAGTGTAAACCAGATTCGCACCAATTAGAAAGGAAGCGAGTATTCGGATGAAAATGACATTTCGTTGGTATGGTCCCGACGACCCCGTTACCCTCGATATGATCCGCCAAATCCCCGGCGTGACCGGTGTGGTGACAGCGGTGTACAGTGTCCCGGTTGGGGAAGTTTGGCCGGTGGAAGAAATCCAGAAGCTCAAGGATATGGTCAACGCCAAGGGCCTGGAAATGGAGGTCATCGAGAGCGTCCCCGTGCATGAGGACATTAAACTCGGTACCGGCGACTGTGAACGCTACATTGAAAACTACAAGGAAAACATCCGCCGCTTGGCCGCCGTCGGGGTCAAGTGCATCTGCTACAATTTCATGCCGGTCTTTGACTGGACACGCTCCCGCTTAGACCAGCCGCTGCCCGACGGCAGCCAGGCCCTCGTCTACTATAAGGAAGACGTCGCGAAGATGGACCCCACAAAGCTGGCACTGCCCGGCTGGGACAGCTCCTATACGACCGATGAGATGGCGGCCCTGATCGACGCTTACAAAAAGCTCGGCGAGGAAGGCCTGTGGAAGAACCTCGAACATTTTATTAAGGAAATCATGCCGGTCGCCGTCGAAAGCGACGTCTACATGGGCATCCATCCGGACGATCCGCCGTGGTCGATTTTCGGCATCCCGCGCATCATCACGAATGAAGAAAACCTCGACCGTTTCCTGAGCCTTTACGACGACCCGCACCATGGCATTTCCCTGTGCTCCGGCAGCCTCGGCTGCACGCGCTCGAACGATATCCCGAAGCTCGTGCGCAAGTACAGTGCGATGGGCCGCATCCCGTTTGCCCATGTGCGCAACGTCAAGATTCTCGACGACGGTTCCTTTGAGGAAAGCGCCCACTATTCCGCCTGCGGCTCTCTGGACGTGGTCGCGATCATGAAGGCATACCACGACACGGGTTTTGACGGCTACATGCGCCCGGACCATGGCCGCATGATCTGGGGCGAAAAAGCCCGTCCCGGCTACGGCCTTTACGACCGCGCGCTGGGCGCCACCTACTTAAACGGTATCTGGGAGACGCTCGAAAAGCTCGACCCGCGCTGAGCTTTCTGCTTTCTAAAAACGCATTTGCATTCTAAAAAATCGGCGCCCCCTGCGCGAAGCAGGCGGGCGCCGGTTTTTGTTTGGTTTTGAATGGCTTTTGTCAGAACGTGTCGTCGAGCTGTTTGCGCTCCGTCTGCTTTAACAGCAGGTGCTTGCGCACGAGGAACAGCAGCCCGATGCCGCCGATGCCAATTAGCGTCTCCCACGTCTGCAGGTGGCCGACAATCAGCTCCCGCGCGATCGAAAACGCGAGCACTTCGATGAGCATTTCCGGTGTGTGTTTGCACAGCATCAGCACGAATTCAATGCCGATAACCAGCGCGAGGACATTTGCGAGGAAGGCCGTGAAATTCTGCACTTCCAGCGCCGCAAAGCCGCCCGCAAACAGGTCGGCGATCATGCGCACGACCAGCACGGCTACCACCACGATGATTAAGATGGCGAGTACAATCTCTACGTAACGGGATACCTGGTAGGCCCCGTGCAGCAGCTTGTCCGCCAGGCGTTCTGCCTGTCCTTCCGGCTTTTCCGGCTGCTGCGGCTCCTGTTTTTGCGGCTCCATCGGGAACCTCCCCTTTCCATACGTACAAGTGTGTTTTTCTTTTTATTATATCGGATCCTGTCCGTTCCCGCAACCTGCAGCGGCCGGCTTTTTGATTTTTCCGATTCGGCCCGGGGAATCCTCTCCGTGTATTTTTCCGTGCGGGGGTTGACAGCGGTCGGGGCGGGCGTTATACTGAACGTATTGACAAAATTCACGACAAATTCGCACAAAGCACGAGAAAATGAAGAGTTTTACAGTGGAGGGATTCGATGTATAAAAAACTGCTGAGCCTTTTCCTCACAGTGGCTGTGCTGCTGGGGGTGCTGGGGATGCCGGCTTTTGCTGCGGACGAAAGTCCCGCCGAGCCGTATGTCAAGTCGGACACGACGATCGATTTTACGGTCGTGGAGTCAAAGACGTATGCGTTCCGCTTTGAGGTCGTCGGCCCGCGGGGGTTAGAGCCCCACATTGTCGCCGGCAACGGCAATGTCCTGCGTACCGAAAATGTCACGAAAGCCGTTGAAAACGGCCACGATGTTTATTACTTTAAGGTCCGTGCCATCGGCACGCCCGGCGAAGCGAGCGCCATTTATACGACGCTGCCCGGACAACAAGCCGTCAAGCACTGCACGATTACGGTCGGTGCGCCGTATGTCAAGTCGGACACCACCGTCGACTTTACCGTGGACAAGGGCCATACCTACGCGTTCCGGTTTGAGATCGTCGGCCCGCAGGGCCTCGAGCCCAGCATCGCCGCCGGCAACGGCAATGTCCTGCGCACCGAGAATGTCACGAAGACCGTCGAAAACGGCAATGATGTTTATTATTTCCGCGTCCGCGCCGTCGGTGATCCCGGCGAGGCGAGTGCCATCTATACGACGCTGCCCGGGCAAGCCTCCGTCAAGCACTGCACGATCACGGTGACCATTTCCATTTTCGATACCGGCTACACGGGCATCGACGTCTCCCACCACCAGGGGAAGATCGATTGGGAAGCCGTCAAAGCTTCCGGCATCGGCTTCGCGATCCTGCGCGCGGGCTACGGCAAGAATAACATCGATGCTTACTTTACATACAATATCAGCGAATGCAACCGTTTAGGCATTCCGGTCGGCGTGTACTGGTTCAGCTACGCGTGGGATGAGGAGAGCGCCGCCGAGGAAGCGCGCTACTGCATGAACGCAATTGCCCCGTATAAAGTCGAACTGCCGGTTTCCTGCGACATCGAGGGCGCGACCGTGACGTACGCGCAAAATTACCACGACGTGACAATCGATAAGGAACTCGCCACGAAGATGGTCCAGGCGTTCTGCAGCACGGTGGAAGATGCCGGCTATTACGCGATCAATTATACGAACTTGAGCAATACGCGCAACCTGTTCGACATGGAAGCGCTCAAGGATTACGATATCTGGTATGCGCGCTATACGACAAACGCGTCGCTGCTCTATTCCGGCGCCCACCTGTGGCAGTACGACAATTCCGGCACGGTGCCGGGCATTTCCGGTTCCGTCGATATGGACCTTGCACTGCTCGATTACCCGACGGTGATCCGCAACGCGGGGTTAAACCATCTGACCGATGAGGCGCCCACATTTGAGGTCGACTGCGACCCCGTTACCGCCCCGGCCCCGCGTGTGCGCGCGGCAAAGTATCCCGCCGAAGAATCCCCCGACGAGGAGACGACGGGCGGCGCCGAGCCCGGCTATTTTGAGCTGTCGGACGCACAGACTGCGGATGCCGCTTAAAAATGTTCTGCCTTTAAAAAACGCCCGCCCCGGCGGCCTTTGCCTCCTTCTTTGCAAAAGGCCCCGGGGCGGCTTTTTTGGCTGTAGCGCGGGAAACCGGGCTGCGTGCATAAAATTCCGCGCCGCACGGCTTGCGCTTTTGCACGCGAACCCCTATAATAGAGGGGAAGCTTTTTGGGGCGGGACCGCTCCAAAGGAAGGGGGAAGCGTATGGGTGCCGTCACCGCACAGCAGCTCACAAAAACGTACAACGGCAAGACGAATGCCCTCGAATCGGTCACGTTCGATGTCCCCGAAGGGGGCGCCTTCGCCCTGTTGGGCGGCCGCGACAGCGGCAAAAGCACACTCGTGCGCCTGCTTTCCGGTTTGCTGCATCCCAGCCGTGGCACGTGCAGCATCCTGCAGCTGGATCCCTTCAAGCAGCCCGAAAAGGTCCACCGGCTCTGCGGGGTTCTGCTGCCGTCGGCCAAGATGTACCAGACGATGACGGGGCAGGAGAACCTGCACTTTTTCGGCCGTGCCGCCGGCATGCGGATGGACGACCTGCAGACGCGCAGTACGGAGCTGATGAAGGATTTGGGCATCTGGGAAGCGCGCGGCGAACTCGTGCAGACGTATTCCACGAGCATGCGCCAGCGCTTGTCGCTGGCCCGTGCGCTCCTTCTGCGCCCGCGCGTCTTGCTGCTCGACGAGCCGGACGACGGCTTGGACCCGGAAGGCACGACCGCGGTCTTTGCGCTGCTGCGCGGCCTGCGGCGGGAAGAGGGGGTCACGCTCTTTGTCTGTACGCGTCAGCCTCGTGTCGCCCAGCGCCTGTGCGAGCGCTTTGCGCTGCTGCACAGCGGCCGCCTGACGGCAATGGGCAGCCTTTCCGAGCTGTCCCAGGCGGCCGGATGCGTCGCCCGCGCGCGGTTCCATCTTGCACTGGAGGATTCTTTGCCCGGCTGGCAGGATAAAGGCCGCGGCTATTGGGAAAAAGAAATCCAAAACCCCGCCCAGATGCCGCAGCTTCTGCGTGAAGTGATCGAGGCCGGCCACGCGGTCTATGAGGCCCGCCTTCTGCGGCCGAGTCTCGAAGACGCTTACGTCCGATTGGAGGAAAAGGAGGCTGGCCAATGAATTTGCCGCGCCCTTTGCGGAAATTGATTAACCCGCGTGAAACGGTCGTCTTAAAAAAGGATTTCCGCGAGATCTGGAACAGCGCCGGCGTGCGGGCACTATTGATCTTGCTGCCTTTGGTCTTTGCCGGTGTGATTCCGATTGTCTTTATTGTGCTTTCCAATCTGCTGCCCGCACAGAGCTTTGCGGGCATGGACCAGCTGCGCGCCCTGCTCGGCGAGGCGCAGAGCGGGATGAACGACCGCCAGGCGCTGTTTTATCTGTTTTCCGATTGCCTGGGGCCGATGTTCTTTTTGCTGATCCCATTGCTTGTCTCATGCATCGCGGCGGCCACCTCCTTTTTGGGGGAGCGCCAGCACGGCACGATGGAGACGCTTTTCCTGACCCCCTTAACGACGCGCGAGATTTTCAAAGCCAAAGTCATCGGCTGCCTGGTGCTGTCGGTCCTGGCAACGCTCATCGCGTTTTTGCTGTTTACGGTCATTATGATCGTCGGCGATATCCAGCTGGGCGTTACGTTCTTTTTGGCCAACGCGAGCTGGTGGGTGCTTCTGCTGCTCGTTGCACCGGGGTTGATTCTATTCGGTGTGCTGTTTATGGTGGTTTTGAATGCGCACGGGACAGGCGTGGGGGAGTCCATGCAGATCTGCGGCTACGTCGCACTGCCGTTTATTTTGCTGTTTGTCGCGCAGTTTTCGGGCCTTTTCCGGCTGCAAAGCGGCGGCTATCTGGCCATCGCCGCGGTCATTTGGGTGATTGACCTGTTTTTATGGCGCAGTGCGGCGCGCCACTTTACAACCGAACGCCTCTTGCGGTAAAGCCGCCGCGCCTCCTTGGCCTGCGGCCGTAAAAAGGAGGGGCGTTTGTGTGTTTCTGAATGATTGTGAGGAGTGTAGAAAAATGGAGTATCGTTATAAAACATCCGGCACCTGTTCGAAGGAAATGATTGTCGACTTAGACGGCGACACGATCCGCAAAGTCCAGGTCATCGGCGGCTGCAACGGCAACCTCAAGGGCATCTGCGCGCTGGTTGCCGGCATGAAGGCCCAGGATGTCATCGACCGCTGCAAGGGCATCCGCTGCGGCATGCGCCCGACTTCCTGCCCGGACCAGCTGGCGCGTGCGCTGACGCAGGCGCTCGCAAACGAGTAAGCCGAAGCGTTCCTTTTTTAAAAAGATCGCCTGCTTGCGCATGCAAAAGGGGCGTTCGGACCCCAAAAGGCCCGAACGCCCCTTTCTCAAAATGGAGAGCTTAGCAGCTGCATCCGCTGCCGCAGCCGCAGTCATTGCCGCAGCCGTTGTTGTTGCCATTCCCGTTGCCGCAGCAGATCAGCAGGATAATGATCAGAATAATCCAGGAGCAGTTACCGCCAAAACCATTGTTGCACATATTGGATTGCCTCCTTGTTTGTTGTTACAATCCAGTATATTGCGCGCTCCCGGAATGTGTGAACGGATTTTTGAACAGGGAGGGACCTTTTATGTTATGTCAGTGCTGCGGGGAGCGCCCGGTCACGACCCGCATCAAAACGATTGTCAACGGCCGCTTGACCGAACGGGCGCTGTGCGCGGTGTGTGCACAGCGGCTCGGCTATACGTCGCTGCTGACCCATCTCGACCGCGGCTTCGGGAGCGTTTTCAGCGATTGCTTGGAGGAAACGCCTGCCGGTGTGGAACACTGCCCGCAGTGCGGCGCAACGTTTGATGACATCATACGAACGGGCCTGGTCGGCTGCGCGCGCTGCTATGAGACGTTCCGGGAGCAGCTGCAGCCGGTGCTCCAGCACATTTACGGTGCAGACGTGCACTGCGGAAAGATGCCCGGCGAGAACCTGCCGCAGCCCCAGCAGAATATGGAATTGACCGTTTTGCAGGATGCCCTGCGCGATGCCGTCGAACAGTCGGACCGCGTGCGCCGGCAGGCCCTTTTAAACGAGAGCCTGCGCCGTTTGGAAGGAGGGGAGGACCCCGATGCATAAATGGTATGAAGCGCCCGGCATTGACCGCGACGTTGTGTTTGCGTCCCGCATCCGCATGGTGCGCAACCTTTCGGATCTGCCGTTCCCCGTACGCATGTCGGCGTCGGACCGGGAACGTGTCTGCCTGCGCGTAGAGAAAGCCCTCTCTGCGGTGCCGGATCTTGCGTGGACGGCCGCGTTCCTCGACGAACAGGAACCCGAACAGGCCGTTTCCCTCGTGGAACGGCAGCTCTGTTCGGCGGAATTCATCGCGGAGCCGCAGGGCCGCGCCGTGTTCTATACGCACGACGAGAGCTTGTGCGTGCTTGTAAACGGCATCGACCACGTCAGTATGCAGGGCATCGCATCCGGCAGTGCGCTGCCGGACGTTTTAAACCGCGTCAACACGCTCGACACGGTCTTAGACCGCACGCTGCGCTTTGCCTTTCACACACAGCTCGGCTATTTAACCCAGCGCCTCGACGCCCTGGGAACGGGCCTGCAGCCGTCGGTGCTGCTCTTTTTGCCCGCCTTGCAGCAGGGCGGGGCGGTCGAGCAGCTTTCCAGCGATGTCGCACAGCTCGGCTTTTCCCTGCGCGGCCTGTTTGACAGCGCCATCGACCCTGCCGGCGCCTGCTATGAGCTGACAAACCGCATCTCGTTTGGGATCAGCGAAGCGGATGCCGTCAAAAACCTGCTTTCCATTTCCGGCCAGCTGTGCACCCGCGAACGCCAGGCCCGCACGGCCTTTTTGCAGACGGAAGAGGCCCAGGACGCGGTCGGCCGCGCACTTGCTGTGCTCGCCAGTGCGCGTGCGCTTGAATTTTCGGAGTTTTTGCGCCTGTACGCCAGCGTGCGCATGGGCGTGTGTGCGGGCCAGATCGGCGGGGTGCGCGTCGAGCAGCTCGACAGCCTTCTGTTTGCGGTGGAGCCGGCAACGCTTCTGCAGCGTGCCGGGAAACCCCTTTCCGCCGCCCAGCAGCAGGAGCGCCGCGCCCAGTTCTGCGGCGCCGTGCTTTCCGCCGCGTCGTTTCTGCCGGGCGTTTAAGGGTCGGTGGGCTGTGTGGGCGTAAAGATGGTTTCTACATGCTTTACGCAGCCCGGCGGCGAATAGAGGAAACGGTCCATGTGGCTGCCCGTAAAATAGTAGTGCGGCGGCGCCGGCGTTTCCGATGTCGGAAATGTTTCGATCAGAACCAGTTTGATTTTCATGCGTTCGGGCAAAATACTTTTGATGTATACGCTCGCCTGCTGCCCGGGGGTTACGCCCTCGCGCTTTTCGGCAAGGCCCGCGAGATTCGGCGCGAGTTCCACGAAGGTGCCGTACGGCTCTACGCTGCGCACAATCCCCGCCACCGTCTCACCGCTCGAAAAGCGCGAGGCGTTTTCAAGCCACGTGCCCAGCAGCTCCCGCTGGCTTAAGGTGATGCGGCCGTTTTCGGTGCTGCGCACCACGGCGCGGATATCCATCCCTACACGGAAACGGTCGCGCGGGTGGTGAATGCGTGAGACGCTGATCATGTCGATTGGCATCAGCGCGACAATTCCGCAGCCGATGTCGGCAAATGCGCCGAAAGCCTCCAAATGCGTAATGCGCGCGTCGAGCACATCCCCCGGCACCACGCGGTCGAGCTTTTCGCGCCGGCAGCGCGCCTGGGCTTCCCGCCTGGAGAGCATAGCAAGCGGCTTTTCCCCCGGGGATTCCCGGATTTCCTGTACGATAAAACAGACGGGCCGGTTGACACGCGCGAGCAGCGCAATATCCCGCACGGTCCCTTCCCGGATCCCCAGCGCCCCTTCCTCGCGCGGGATCATCCCCTGCATGCAGCCTAAGTTGACCCACAGATTGTGTGCTTTATCGCAGACAAGCGCCTTGGCCTCGAGGATTTTTCCCTGCCGCTGCGCTTTGAGAAGGGATTTGGGGCTTTCCAATGCGGCGCGGTTTTCCTTTGATTCCAGCCGCCAGCCTTCCGGTGTGTATGCATCCATTTTCACTACCTCCTTTTTTCACTGTCGAACATCCCCAATATATGCGCCGCCAGACGGCGCCATGCGGAAAAGAAGGGGCGGAAGGGTTGCTTTTTTCGTGCGATTCTTGTAAACTGGGAAGAAACAGCACATGAGAAAGGATGTGAGAATGTGCGTCTTTCCAAGTGGATCTGTGCGGCAGCCTTTGTGCTGGCTGCTGCCTGTGCGGCGGCAGGATGCGGCTCGTCGGAAACGCAGAGCCCGACGCTCGGCTACCAGCTCGACCCGCCCAAGGCTGGCGAACAGGTTGCCGTGCTCGATACGTCGATGGGCACTATCAAAATTCGTCTTTTCCCCGAGGAAGCCCCCAAAACCGTGGAGAATTTTACGGGTTTGATCGAAAAGGGATATTACGACGGCCTGACCTTTCACCGCGTGATCGATGATTTTATGATTCAGGGCGGTGACCCGAACGGTGACGGTACCGGCGGCGAGAGCATCTGGGGCGAGCCGTTTGAAGACGAGTTCAGCGAGACGCTCGTCAATCTGCGCGGTTCCCTCGCGATGGCCAACAGCGGCGCGAACACCAACGGCAGCCAGTTCTTCATTAACCAGGCCGGCCCCGTCGACAGCAGCGTCTGGGCGCAGTATGAATCGCTTTATGACCAGCTTCTGCAGATCGACGAAAGCCTTTGGCCGCAGATTGCCCGCCAGCAGTATACCATCCTCAACCCCGAAAAGCTGACGGATACCTACAAAGCGCTTTACGAACAGCAGGGCGGCAACCCTTCGCTCGACGGCGCTTACAATGCATTTGACCCGCCGCGCGGCCACACCGTGTTCGGCCAGGTCTATGAGGGCATGGACGTCGTGGACGCCATTGCCGCCACCCCGGTCGATGACAACGATAAACCCGAGACGGATGTCGTTATCAACAAAGCAACTTTAGAAACGTACGAGGGATAATTCCCCGGCACAAGGAGGTTATTTTTATGGCAGAAGTCATCCACGCCAACGCAGCTGCGCTACAGCAGGCACTCCAGCAGAATCCGGTTGTCCTGTGCGATTTTTGGGCTACCTGGTGCGGCCCGTGCAAGATGCTCGCACCGGTGATCGAACAGCTGGCCGAAGAATACGCCGGCCGCGTCGCCGTTTTGAAGGTCGACGTGGACCGCAACCAGGAGCTCGCCGCCCAGTACGGCATCATGAGCATCCCGACCGTGTATGTCTTCAAAAACGGGAAGGCCGTCAACACGAAAGTTGGCGCGTACCCGATTGACGACTACCGCAAAATGCTCGACGCGGTTCTGTAAGCGGCGCGCGTTTGCAGAGCGGAAACCGAAAAAGGAAAAAGCCGGACCCACAGCGGGGCTCTTCCCGCGTGCGGGCCCGGCTTTTTCTATGCTTTCGGCCCCTCCTTTGCAAAGGAGACAAAAACGGGGTTTTCTTGCGGCGTAAGATATGGTATAATTGTGAAAAAAGGAGGAGGGATCGCTTGCTTTCTGTCCGCCTTTTCTCCAAACGCCTGTTCTTTTTCGGCCTTTCCGCATGCATCATGCTGGCCCTGTTCGGCTTTTCCGCCCAGCCGGGCCCCGAAAGCGATGCGCTGAGCCTTCCCCTTGCATCTGTGCTGCGGCGCCTTTTTGGACTGCCGCTGGCGGATGCCAACCGCCTGGTGCGGAAAGCGGCGCACTTCGGCGCTTATTTTCTGCTGGGCGGCACGTTGTTCGGCGGCTTTTCGACCGTCTTTCGCGCCGCCGGGCAGCGTTTTCGGCGATTCTTCTTTTCCGAAACGGCAGCCGTTTTGTACGCGCTGTTCGACGAATGGCACCAGCACTTTTCCGCTGCCCGCACCCCTGCTTTGACGGATGTCTGCCTGGATGCGGCGGGTGCCTTTTGTGGGGCCCTATGCTTTTCTGCGCTCTTCGCGCTGATCCGCCGCCGCAAGCCGCGGGTAGGAGGCACCCCTTTTTACCATCCTCCACAAAGAAAGAGGTGAGGACATGCTCTGTCCAAACTGCGGCTGGGATAATCCGGCCGAATCGAATACCTGTATGCACTGCGGCGCCCCGCTTTCACCCGAAACGCCGCAGACGCCGTCTACAGTGTCTCCTGCGCCGCCTCCCGAACCGGCACCCCCCGCGCCAACGCCACCGCCGCCTTCCGATTGGACGTTTGAGGAGGAAGCCCCGCGCCGCTCGCACGGCCCGCTCGTCGTGCTGATGGTGGTCCTGGTTTTGGCCGCCGCCGCGTTTGGGCTGTGCTTTGGCTGGTACCAGGGCAGCGGCGCATGGCCTTGGGAAACCCTGTACGCGACGCCCGATTCCACCCAGAGTATGGCGGCTTCGAGCGCGGCATCCGCTTCCTCGTCCGTGCCGGCCGGCTACGATGCCGCCGCGCTTGCCGCAGCGGTCCGGCAGAGCAATTTTACGGACTTCCGCGTCGCGGAATCGGAAATCAGTGACATCCGTACGGACGAAAATTACGCGGACCGCATCACTTACCGCTTTACCGTCACGAAACCGATGGCGACCCTCCATATGGAAATCGGCATTCCCGCGGATTCGTCGTCGGGCTTTTCCCGGCCGCGTGTGACCAATTGGGCCGTGGATACGTGGAACCTCACCGGCGTTTGGAACGACGAGACCGGCAACAGCCTCGTCATCGCCGAGTGTGCGGACGGGGAAATTTCCGGCTCCTATGTGCCGAAGGGTTCCTTTTCCGGTACGCCGCTTTCCGGTACGCTTTCGGAAGAGGGCGTCGTTTCCCTGCTGGGCAGCCGCCTCAATATCAGCGGCACGTTTTCCCCGGCGGGCACGGCCCAGCTGTCCGTGCAGACCGGCAGCGCGGCTTCGCGCGAAACGGCGTTTGTGATGCTCTCCACCGCGGTTCCAACCGTGCAGCAGCAGACTTCCTCGCGCCCGTCCTCCGCAAACACCTCCTCGGGCGGCAGCACGCTCCACGAGGGCGACGTCTTCCCCGAAAGCAGCGAGCGCCTGCTCAATACGCTTGATTTTGTGCCGGTCCTCTTTTCCGGCCAGGCCAAAGAGCAGCTCGCCCTCGCCCGCAACGAGATCTACGCCCGCCATGGCTTCGATTTCCAAACGGAACCCTACCGCTCCCATTTCTATTCGCTTCCTTGGTATCAGGCATTGCCAAAAGTCAAACAGGTGCCGGAAAGCGAACTCAGCGAAATCGAGCGGCAGAATATCACGAAGATTCAGGAGTACGAAAGCCGCTACAATTGACCGAAGAAAATCCTTCCCCAATCTGCCAACACTTTGTGTCCCTTCTCCAAATCAAAGCGGAAAACCCCGCCTGATTCATTCCAAAATTGGCATTTGAAATCAAATCCACGCGGCTTTTAGAGAAAGCAGGCAGGAATAAAATTTCCAATTTCAAGAATGTGTATCTTGACAAACGTCAGAGACGCGCCGTATACTTAGTTAGCTAAACTAAGTATTTGCCTAGGCAGGGAAGGGAGGCGGTAGACATCACCGCGTTTGAGTCTGAACTCAATGACTTATTGGTGAAGGCGTACGGTTCGATCGACCGCTTGGAGGAGCAGATGCTTCGCACGACCTCCAAGCATCAGGTCTCTATCCGGGAAGTGCATTTGATGGAGACCGTTGCGCAGCAGCGGCAGGCGTGCACGATCAGCTGCCTTTCCGCGAGCCAGGGCATCAGCCTGCCCAGCGTCACGGCGGCCGTCAACAAGCTCTGCCGCAAGGGGTTCGTGGAAAAACAGCGCAGCCCTTCCGACGGCCGCGTCGTCCATGTTGTGCTCACGCACGAGGGCGCGCGGATCGTGACCGCCCACCGCTATTTTCACCGGCATATGGTGCGTGCGGTCACAAAATCCTTGACGCGCCAGGAGCGGGAAGCGATGCTTTCCGGCGTGCGCAAGCTCAACCAATTTTTCGACGAAGAACTGCATTGAGAAGAGGGAACAACTTGAGTTTTACGATTCTTGGAACGGGCAGCGCGCTGCCCGCAAAGACTGTGACAAACGACGATATGGCCAAGCTTGTGGAGACGAGCGACGAATGGATCCGCACCCGTACCGGCATCCGCGAACGGCATGTGATTACCGACGAATCCGTCACGGAAATCACGTTTACGGCAGCACAGCGTGCGCTGGAAATGAGCGGCGTTTCTCCGCAGGAACTCGACTATATCATCTGCCCGACCGTCGGCGGGGACTGGATTAGTCCAAGCCTTGCCTGCATGATCCAGGAGCGCCTGGGCGCTACTTGCCCGGCTGTGGACGTCAATGCGGCGTGCAGCGGCTTCTTGTATGGGCTCGACTATGCCGACGGCATCTTTGCAAGAAAGCGCGCAAAGTATGTGCTCGTTGCGGCCGCCGAGGGCTTGAGCCGCCTGTTAAACTGGAAGGACCGCTCCACCTGCGTGCTGTTCGGCGACGGCGCCGGCGCGGCCGTGCTGGGGGAGGGCGACAGCCTGCGCTACCTGCATTTGACCGCAAAGGGCAGCTTGGCTTTGCATGTGCCCCATGCGCCGGGGGAAAGCCCGTTTGAGACAAACGAGCAGCCGCCCCACGGCCTCGTGATGGACGGCCGCGAAATTTACCGCTTCGCCGTCAGCACGATTACCGCGGAGCTGCGCCGCGCAAGCGAAGAGACAGGCATCCCCTTTGAAAAGGTGGATCATGTGCTTTTGCATCAGGCAAATCAGCGCATCATGGATGCGGCCTCCAAAAAGCTGCACCTGCCGCCCGAAAAAGTCCCCTCGTCGATTGCCCGTACGGCCAATACGTCCGCCGCGTCGGTGCCGATCCTCCTCGACCAGGAAGCCCGTTTGGGCCACCTGCACCGCGGGGACATCCTGATGCTCTGCGCGTTCGGCGCGGGGCTTACAAGCGGCACGGCCGTCCTTGAATGGACGCGCGATTAAAATTTTGTTAGTCCGATTTTTTAAACCATATATGCACTGCAATTCAAAGCAAAAAGGAGAAAACAATCATGGCAAATTCTGAAACTCTGGCAAGACTCGAAAAGATCATCAGCGAATACAAGGACGATTTGGAGCCCGGCACGCTGACCCCTGAGACGACGTTTGAGTCCCTGGATTTTGACTCTCTGGACATCGTGGACATGATGATGGCCTGCGAAGACGAATTCGGCGTCGAGATCCCCGAAGATGCCCAGCTCAAGACCGTGCAGGATCTGCTCAATCTGATTGACAAGACGGAGGAATAAGCATGCTGCAATCCCCAATTTGTGAGATCCTCGGAATTCAATACCCGGTATTCCAGGGCGGCATGGCGTGGATTGCCGACGCGGACCTTGCGGCGGCGGTCAGCAACGCGGGCGGCCTGGGTATCATTTCTGCGATGAACGCAGATGGGGAATGGGTCCGCGGACAGATCCGTAAGGCGAAGGAATTGACCGATAAGCCCTTCGGTGTCAACATCATGCTGCAGAGCCCCTACGCCGACCAGGTTGCGAAGGTCGTTGTGGAGGAAGGCGTGCGCGTGCTGACGACCGGTGCGGGCAACCCGGGCAAGTACATGGCCGCGTGGCGGGAGGCCGGCATTCAGGTTATCCCGGTCATCGCGAGCGTGGCGTATGCGCGCATGATGGAGCGCGCGGGCGCGGTTGCCGTCGTTGCGGAAGGCTGCGAAAGCGGCGGCCACATCGGCGAGAGCACGACGATGGCGCTCGTGCCGCAGGTCTGCGACGCCGTGAAGATCCCGGTCATCGCGGCCGGCGGCATCGCGGACGGCCGCGGCATGGCGGCGGCACTGATGCTCGGCGCCTGCGGCGTGCAGATGGGCACGCGGTTTTTGGTCGCCAACGAGTGCAACGTCCATGAGAATTATAAAAAGCGCGTCTTGAAAGCAAAGGACATCGACACGATCGTGACCGGCCGCCGTCAGGGCGACGCCGTGCGCAGCCTGAAGAACCACTTCAGCCGCACCTTTGCGAAGGAAGAGATGGACTTAAATGTCTCCGTCGAGGAACTCAACCGCCTCGGCACGGGTTCCCTGCGCCATGCGGCCGTTGACGGCGACGAGCAGAACGGCTGCTTCCTTGCGGGCCAGATTGCCGGCCTTGTCAAGAAGGAAGAGCCCGCTGCGGACATCGTCCATTCCGTCTGCGAAGAGGCCGAAGCGCTTCTGAAAGGGGCGGCAAAATGGGTAAAGTAGCCTTCCTGTTTGCCGGCCAGGGCGCGCAGTATCCCGGCATGGGCGAATCCCTGTCCAATGCCAGCGCGGCGGCCAAGGCGGTTTTTGATACCGCAGACGCCGTCCGCCCGGGTACAAGCACGCAGTGCTTTTCCGGCACAAAAGAAGAACTCACGCAGACGCACAACACCCAGCCCTGCGTTTACTGCGTCGACCTCGCGGCGGCGCGCGCCTTGGAAGAGGCGGGCGTCCATGCCGACGGCGTCGCGGGCTTCTCTTTGGGTGAAGTGGCCGCTTTGACGTTTGCGGGCGCGTTTGCTTCCGACGAAGCGGGCTTCTCGCTCGTCGTCGAGCGCGGCCGTTTGATGGAACAGGCCAATGACCGCCACCCCGGCGCGATGGCCGCTGTTTTAAAACTCAAAAATGAAGAAGTCGAGGCCATCTGCGCAAAATTCGAGCACATTTGGCCGGTCAATTATAACTGCCCCGGCCAGCTCGTTGCGGCCGGCGAGCGCGAGGAGATCGACCCGTTCTGCAAGGCCGTTTCCGAGGCGGGCGGGCGTGCGAAAAAACTTGCCGTCGGCGGCGGTTTCCATTCCCCGCTGATGCATGAGGCTTCCGCGTCGCTCGAGGCTGTCCTCGAGAAGATGGAAATGCATCAGCCGCGCATTCCGGTTTATGCAAACTTCACCTCGAAGCCCTATGCGGAGCCGCTCAAGGCGACGCTCGCGCGGCAGATGGAGAACCCCGTGCGCTGGCAGCAGACCATTTCCCAGATGATGGAAGACGGTTTCGACACGTTTATCGAAGTCGGCCCCGGAAAAACGCTTTCCGGCCTCGTTAAGCGCATCGCCCCCGACGCCAAAATTCTGCGCGTCGAGGATGCCCAGATGCTGTCGGACGCCGTCGCGGCGTGCAAGGCATAAGCCTTCTGCACCGTTCAAGAAAGCAATACGGAAAGGAACAATCGCATGAGTGAACAGAAAAAGACGGCCCTGGTCACGGGCGGCAGCCGCGGCATCGGCCGCGCGGTCGCGCTGGAGCTGGCGCAGGCCGGGATGGATGTGGCGATCTTTTACGCGGGCAACACCGCCGCGGCAGAGGAATCTGTCGCGCTTTTGACCGAAGCGGGCGCACGCGCAAAAAGTTATCAGTGTGATGTTTCGGATTTGGCGCAGGTTAAGCAGTCCGTCGACGAAGTGCTCGCCGATTTTGGCGGCGTCGACGTGCTCGTCAACAACGCCGGTGTTACGCGCGACGGTCTGCTGCTTTCTATGAAAGAGGAAGACCTCGATCGCGTGCTCGGCGCGAGCCTGAAAGGCGCGTTTCATATGACCCAGGCGCTCTACCGCCATTTTATGAAGAAGCGTTACGGCCGCATCGTGAATATTTCCTCCGTCGTGGGCCTGCATGGCAATGCCGGCCAGGCGAGTTATTCCGCCGCAAAAGCGGGCATCATCGGCCTGACAAAGAGCGTGGCCAAGGAGCTCGCCGGCCGCGGCGTCACCTGCAATGCCGTCGCACCGGGCTTTATTGCCTCCGACATGACGGCCGCCATGACCCAGAAGGCGAAGGATGCCACGTTGCAGACCATTCCCATGGGCCGGGTCGGCCAGGTGACGGATGTGGCGCATGCGGTTGCCTTTTTAGCGAGCGATGCAGCCGCTTATATTACAGGCGTCGTCCTGCGCGTGGATGGCGGCCTGGGCATGTAAGAAAGGATGTTGTGCAGGATGCGCAGAGTAGTAGTGACCGGTATGGGCGCCGTAACGCCCGTGGGAAATACGGTCGAGCAGACATGGGAAAACCTCGTCGCCGGCAAAAACGGCATCGGGCCCATCACCCGCTTTGATTCGTCCAACTTAAAGGTCCATATCGCGGCGGAAGTCAAGGACTTCGATCCGCTTCAATATTTTTCAAAATCCGATCTGCGGAAAAACGACTTGTTTACCCAGTATGCGGTGGCCGCAGCGGAACAGGCCATGGCCGACAGCGGCATTAAGGATCATATCGCCCCGGAGCGCCTGGGCGTTTATCTCGGCAGCGGCATCGGCGGCATTACCACGACGCTCGAGAATCATACGAGCATGGAAAACGGCAAACACGTTTCCCCGTATATGATCCCGGCCATGATTATCAACATGGGTGCCGGCGTCATCTCGATGCGCACGGGCGCCAAGGGTCCCTGCGTGCCGATTGTCACCGCCTGTGCGACGAGCACCCACACCGTCGGCGAAGCGTTCCACTGCATTCGCGACGGTTATGCCGACGCCGTGATTGCCGGCGGCAGTGAGGCGGCGCTGGTCCCGTTGACCGTTGCGGGCTTCTCCAGCTGCAAAGCGCTGACGACGAACCCCGACCCTGCCACCGCCAGCATTCCGTTCGATAAGCGGCGCAGCGGCTTCGTCCTCGGCGAGGGCGCAGCCATCTTGATTCTCGAAGAGTATGAACATGCCAAGGCCCGCGGCGCTAAGATTTACGGCGAAGTGCTGGGCTATGCGAATACGGGCGACGCCTACCATTTTACCGCGCCGGAGCCGGAGGCAGAGGGCATCACCCGCTGCATCCGCCTGGCCCTCGAAGAGGCCGGCATCACGCCTGACGAGCATACCTACGTCAACGCCCACGGCACGAGCACACAGCTCAACGACGCAACGGAGACGAAGGGCTTTAAGCAGGCGTTCGGCGAGGCCGCTTACAAAGTGAAGATTAGCTCGACAAAGAGCATGACGGGCCACCTTCTGGGCGCAACGGGCGCTTTGGAGGCCATCGCGTGCCTGAAAGCAATCGACACCGGCGATATTCCGCCTACGATCGGCCTGACAGAGCCCGATCCCGCATGCGACCTCGATTATACGCCGGGCAAGAGCGTCCATATGGATGTAGAAAACGCAATTTCGACAAACCTGGGCTTTGGCGGCCATAACGGCTGCCTGGTCTTCGGAAAAGTCAGGGAGGCATGAGTCATGGATTTGCAGGCAGTCAAGGAGCTGGCCCAGCTGATGGAGGACAAAGCCCTCACGGAGCTCGACGTTGAGATCGATGGCCAGCACGTCGTCCTGAAAAAGGAAGTACAGGTCGTTTCTGCGCCCGCAGCGCCGCAGATTTCGATTCCGGTCCCCGCAGCCCTCAGCACGGCGACCCCGGCCGCGGAAACCCCGGCAGAACCGGCGCCGCAGCAGGCAGCCCCTGCAGCGAAGGACAGCGTCGTCGATTTTAATAACATCACCGAGATCAAATCCCCGATGGTCGGCACCGCTTACCTCGCGCCTTCTCCGGAGGAGGAACCCTACGTCAAGGTCGGCGACCATGTGCAGAAGGGCCAGGTGCTGTGCATCATCGAAGCGATGAAGCTCATGAACGAGTTTACATCCCCCCAGGCGGGCGAGATCGTCGACATCTGCGTCGAGGACGGCCAGCTCGTCGAGTACGGCCAGTGCCTGTTTAAGATTGTCTAAAAGGGAAGGTTTAGGGAAGATGGATAGAGAACAGCTCAAAGAGATCCTGCCGCACCGCGAGCCGATGCTTCTTGTCGATGAGGCGTCGCTGCAGCCCGACGGCACCGCCCACGGCCGCTATACGGTGCGCGGGGACGAGTGGTTTTTGCAGGGGCATTTTCCGGGGAATCCAACGGTTCCCGGCGTAGTGCTGTGCGAGATGATGGGCCAGACTTGCTGCGTGATGCTGGCCGATAAGCTCAAAGGCAAGACCCCGTACTTTACCGGGATCGATAAGGTGAAATTCCGCACCCCCGTAAAGCCCGGGGATACATTGGAGATGGAATGTGCCGTCACGCGGGTTTTCAAGTCGTTTTATTTTACGCACTGCAAGGGCAGTGTCAACGGGAAACTTGTGGTCAGCGGCGATTTGAGTTTTGCGGTGGTCGGATGACCCCGCAGGGAAAAAGGAGTGGGCCCATTGTTTTCCAAGATTCTGATTGCCAATCGCGGTGAGATTGCCGTTCGCATCATCCGCGCCTGTAAAGAGATGGGCGTGGCCACGGTGGCCGTCTTCAGCGAGGCGGACCGCGACGCCCTGCATGTCAGCCTGGCGGACGAGAGCGTCTGCATTGGGCCGGCACGTGTCCAGGACAGCTATCTGAATATGCCGTCGATTCTTTCCGCTGCCGTCAAAACGGGCGCGCAGGCGATTCACCCGGGGTATGGCCTTTTGAGTGAAAATGCCCGCTTCGCCGAACTTTGCGAGAAGTGCCATATCCATTTTATCGGCCCGGACGCGAAGCTCATTTCGGAACTCGGCGATAAAGACGCCGCAAAGCGCACAATGCGCGAGGCCGGCGTGCCGGTTGTTCCCGGCAGCGAGATTGTTCCCGATGTTGAGGCGGCCAAAAAGGCGGCAAAGGAAATCGGTTTTCCGCTTCTCGTCAAGGCACGTGCGGGCGGCGGCGGCCGCGGAATCCGGCTTGTCAACACGGAAGCGGAGTTAGAGCCCGCCTTCTTGGCGTCTTCCAAGGAGGCCGAGGCGGCTTTCGGCGACGGCGCGTGCTATCTCGAAAAGTATCTCGACCCCGTCAAGCATATTGAAATGCAGATCCTCTGTGATAACTTCGACAATGTCGTTTGTTTGGGCGAGCGCGAGTGCTCCATCCAGCGCAAACACCAAAAGCTGCTCGAAGAGAGCCCCGCTTGCTGCATCACCCCGGAAATGCGCGCGCGGATGATGGATGCGGCCGCAAAAGCCGCCCACGCCGTCCATTACCGGAGCCTCGGCACCATTGAATTCTTGGTCGACAGCGATCGCAACTTTTATTTCATGGAAATGAATACCCGCCTGCAGGTGGAACACCCCGTCACGGAATTTGTCACGGGCCTGGATCTTGTCAAATGGCAGATTCGCGCCGCTGCCGGCATCGAACTGCCGTTTCACCAGGAGGATATCCGCTTAAACGGCCACGCAATCGAGTGCCGCATCAATGCGGAGGACCCCGAAAATCATTTCATGCCCAGCTGCGGCCGCATTAGCCTCTTGCATATTCCGGGCGGTCCGTGGGTGCGTTTCGATACGGCGCTGTATCAGGATTATTCCGTGCCGCCGTACTACGATTCCCTGCTCGGGAAATTGATCGTCCATGCGCCGACGCGCGAGGAGGCCGTGCGGAAGATGAAAGCCGCCCTGGCGGAACTCGTGATCGAGGGCGTTACGCACACCGCGGATTTGCAGATGGATATCCTTTCCGACCCTGATTTTCTCGACGGCAGCTATACCACCGACTTTATGGAAAAGAGAGGGGCTGAATAACGATGCTGAAGTCCGCAAACTTTAAGCCCAGCCGCAACCAGCTGGAAAACATGGGCGTTGCTACAGCCGGCAGCGGCTTTACCGAGCAGCCGCAGGTTCCGGACCAGCTCTGCACGAAATGCCCCGGCTGCGGCAAGACCATTTTTACATCGGATATGCGGGCAAATCTGTGGATGTGCCCGTCGTGCGGGTACCATTTTAAATACCCCGCCCGCAAGCACCTTTTAAAGATCTGCGACGAGAATAGTTTCGAGGAATGGGATACCGGCCTGCGCAGCACGGATTTCCTGCATTTCCCGGGCTATGCCGTCAAATTGAAGAGCGCCCGTTTAAATAGCCGCGAAAACGAATCGGTCATTTCCGGCAAAGCGGCAATCGAAGGGGAGCCCTGCGCCATTTTCGCGATGGACAGCCGCTTTATGATGGGCTCGATGGGTTCCGTCGTCGGCGAGAAGATTACGCGCCTGTTTGAACGCGCGACAGAAGAGCGCCTGCCCGTGATCGGCTTTACGCTGTCCGGCGGCGCCCGCATGCAGGAGGGCACGACTTCCCTGATGCAGATGGCAAAAACGAGCGGCGCCGTCAAGTACCACAGCGACGCGGGCCTTTTGTATATCACCGTGCTGACGAACCCGACGACCGGCGGCGTGACGGCGAGTTTTGCCATGGAGGGCGATATCCTCTTATCGGAGCCCGGCGCGCTGATCGGTTTTGCCGGCCCGCGCGTGATCGAGCAGACCATGCGGCAAAAACTGCCCAAGGGTTTCCAAAGCGCGGAGTTCCTGCTCGAAAAAGGGTTCTTAGACGGCATTGTGCCGCGCCCGGAACAGCGCAAAGTGCTCGCGCAGCTGCTGCGTCTGCACAGGAAGGAGGCGTGAAGCGATGGAAGCTTATAAGCGCATCCAGCTTTCGAGAAAATCCGGCCGCCCGACCGGCTTAGACTTTGTCAACCACGTTGTCACCGATTTCTTTGAGATGCACGGCGACCGCCGCTTTGCCGACGACCCGGCCATCGTGGCCGGCGTGGGCCGCCTGTGCGGCAAGCCCATCACCGTCATCGCCCAGGAAAAGGGCCACACGATGAAGGAGCGCACGTTCCGCAATTTCGGCAGCCCGCACCCGGAAGGGTACCGCAAGGCGCTGCGCCTGATGAAACAGGCGGAGAAATTCGGCCGTCCGGTGCTGTGCTTCGTCGATACGTCCGGCGCTTTCTGCGGCACCGGCGCGGAGGAGCGCGGCCAGGGCCTTGCTATTGCCGAAAACCTGTGCGAGATGATGACGCTTAAAGTGCCGATCCTCACGGTGTTCATCGGGGAAGGCGGTAGCGGCGGCGCGCTCGCGCTTGCCGTGGCGGACCAGGTTTGGATGCTCGAAAATGCCTACTATGCGGTCATCAGCCCCGAAGGCTGCGCAAGCATCCTGTGGAAGGATTCCAAAAAGGTCCGCGAGGCCAGCGACAGCCTGCGCTGCGTGCCGGAGGACCTTCTGGAACTCGGCCTGATCGAACGCATTCTGCCGGAAAGCGACCAGGACGCCTTGTGGCGCACGCTGCCGCTCGAGCTTTCGGAGGAATTCGATGCGCTCGAAGCGATGACGAGCGAGGAGCGCTGCGCAAAACGCTACGCCCGTTTCCGCAAGATGGGGGTGTTTAAGGAATGATCGCCCTGGTGACCGACAGCACCGCCCCTTTGACCCACGCGGAGGCCGAAAAATTCGGCATCTGTGTTGTCCCGCACAGCTATACGGTAGACGGCACAGCGTATCTTGAAAATTATACGGACGAAAATCCGGGCTATACGGACCGCTTGAGCCGTGCTTCCCGTTACGCAACGGCCCAGTGTACGCCCTCTGCGTTTGCGACGGCATTTCGTCAGCTTTTGGCGCAGGGATGCGATGTCCTGTGCATCGTGCTTTCCTCGCGCTTGAGCGGTGCATGGACGAGTGCCGTAACGGCGGCGCGGGCGCTCGGCAATGCCCATATTACGGTGCTCGATTCTCATCTGACGGCCGGCGCCCTGTATTTTGCGCTGCTGCGCACGCGGGAGGAGAGCCTGCGCGGCCTGTCGCTTTCCCAGCTCTCGGACCGTTTCCGCACCATTGAAAAAGAGGTCGGCGTCGCGTTCTCCGTTGAGGATATGCGTGCGCTTCGCCGCAGCCACCGCCTCAATTTTACGAGCCAATCCGTCAATACGATCTTAAACCGCCGCCCGGTCTTTACGCTGGAAGGCGGCGCGATCGTGACGCGCGGCCAGACGCGCGGCCGTGCGGAACGCGTCCGGATGCTCACGCAGATGGTGCCCGAAAACGCGAAACGCCTGATGGTCCAGGGGTTTGGCAGCGCGCAGATTGCCGCAAGCCTTGCCCATATGGTCCGCCGCCGTTTCCCGCAGGCAGAACTGCTGCAGCGGGAACTCGGCCCGGTTTTGAGTACCCATTTGGGGACGCAGGCGGTCGCCGTTTCCTGGTGCCTGCGCTGATTCAAAAAGCAAAGCCGTCTCTTATAATAGAGGCGGCTTTTTTCTTATCCCGCTTTTTTTCAAAGGCATGCCGCTTTGGCCGTCTTGAAAAAACATCCGCGAAGGAGGAACTATGCAGAAAGTCTACGTTGTGGGGATTGGCCCCGGTGGGGAGGAGATGCTGACCCCGCAGGCGCGCCGCGCTTTGGAAGCGAGCGACCTTTTGTGCGGCTACACGGTCTATATCGACCTTGTTCGCCCGCTTTTTCCCCAAAAACCCGTCTATACCACCCAAATGACCGGGGAAGTACAGCGCTGCCGCCAAGCGCTGCAGGAGGCGCAGAGCGGCAAGACGGTGGCTCTCCTCTGCAGCGGCGATCCCGGCGTGTATGGGATGGCCGGCCTTGTGCTGCAGCTTGCGCCGGCGTATCCGGAAGTCGCCGTCGAGGTGGTGCCCGGCGTGACGGCCGCAACGGCCGGGGCCGCGCTGCTGGGCGCGCCCTTGACGAATGATTTCGCCGTCATTTCCCTGTCCGACCGCCTTACGCCGTGGCAGACGATCGTACAGCGCCTGCGCGCGGCGGCGGAGGCCGATTTCGTCCTCTGCCTGTATAATCCGGAAAGCCGGAGCCGGAAAGGATACTTAAAGCGCGCATGCGAAGTGGTTGCCCCATTCCGCGCGCCGCAGACGCCTTGCGGCTGGGCCCGCCGCATCAGCCGGGAGGGGGAGGAAAGCGGCGTCTGCACGTTCGCGGCCCTTTCCGATCTTGCCGCCGACATGTTCACAACCGTCTACATTGGCAACAGCCAGACGCGGATTTTCGAGGGAAAGCTCGTCACGCCGCGCGGATACACGCTATGAAACGCCTGTTGCTGTTTGCCGGCACCACGGAGGGCCGCCGTCTTGCCGAGGAACTTTCGAAAGATTGGGAGGTGACGGCCAGCGTCGCAACGGCATACGGCGCGCAGCTGCTGCCCTCTCAGGTCCGCGTTTTGACGGGCCGTCTCGACGAGCCGCAGATCGAGGCCCTTTTGCGCCAGGAAAATTTCGACGTCCTGGTCGATGCCACGCATCCCTATGCGAAGGCGGTCACGCGGAATCTGCAAACGGCCGCCGCGAACGCTGCGGTGCCGTACCTGCGCCTCGCCCGGCCGCAGAGCCCTCTGCCCGCGGATGCCCGTGTATTGGAAACCGCCGAAAAAGCCGCCGCTGCCCTGGCTGAAACGGAGGGCCCGGTCTTCTTGACGACCGGCGTCAAAGAGCTTCCGGCATTTGCGCCCCTCGCGCGCGAACGGCTGTACGTGCGGGTTTTGCCGACACACGAAGCGCTCTGTATTTGTGAGCGGGAAAAGATTCCCCCTTCGCACATCGTGGCCATGCAGGGGCCATTTTCCGAGGCGCTCAATCGCGCACTGCTCTCGCAGTTTCAAATCCGCCACCTCGTCACGAAAGAAGGCGGCGCCGCGGGCGGCTTTTCTGAAAAAGTTTCTGCGGCAAAAGCCTGCGGCGCTGTGCTCTGGGTGCTGCGCCGTCCGGCAGAGCAAGGCCTTTCCTATGCACAGCTTCTCGAACGATTGCGGACGTTATCCCGTTCGCAGTTGCAGATACCAATGACCGGGAGGAATCCATCATGCAAATCACATTGATCGGCGCAGGCCCCGGCGGCCCCGGCGGATTGACCGGGGAGGGGCTTTTGGCCCTGCAAAAAGCCGATGTCGTGTTCGGCGCGCCGCGTTTATTAAAGACACTTGCCGCCTTTTGCCCGGGTGCGCGGCAGGATTGTTATCTGCCGGAGCCCGTTTTCAAAGCCCTGCGTGCACATCCGGAGTGGAAAGCCCCGTGCGTGCTTTTGAGCGGCGACGTCGGATTTTACAGCGGCGCGGCCCGTCTGCGGGCGGCTTTGCAGGAGGCGGGATATGCCGTTCGTTCCATCGCCGGTGTCCCGAGCGTTGCCTGCTTTGCGGCGGCACTCGGCCGCCCGTGGCAGGCGTGGCACCTCGTCAGTGCGCACGGCATCGCGTGTGACCCTGCGGCGCAGCTGCGCCTGCACGCCGCGGTCTTCTTTTTGACCGGTGGGGAGGGCGGCGTCCACCGCCTTTTGCAGGCCGCCTGTGACGGCGGCTTTGCAAATGCCCGCGCCGCCGTCGGCGAGGCGCTTTCCTATCCCGAGCAGCGTGTGACGGCCGGCACCGCGGCGGCGCTTTGCGGGCAATCCTTTGCCCCTTTAAGTGTGCTGCTCTTGGAGCGGGAGGAAGACCGTGGCTAATGCGCGCCTGCTTTTGACGGCAATGGAGAGCGGGGCGGGGAAGACGACGGCCGTCTGCGCCCTGCTGCAGGCGTGGAAGGCCCGGGGCCTTTCCCCGGCTTCCTGCAAATGCGGCCCGGATTATATCGACCCCATGTTCCACCGCGCCGTTTTGGGGGTTCCCAGCCTGAACCTCGATCTCTATCTCTCCTCGGAGGAAACGGTCCGCCGCCTGCTCGCGTTTCAGGCCCAGCACGCCGGCGTGACGGTTCTGGAGGGCGCCATGGGGTATTACGACGGCGCCGCCATGACGGAGGCAGGCAGCGCCTATGCGGTCGCGCGCGCGACCCGGACGCCGGCGGTGCTCGTGCTGCGCGCGAAAGGGGAGGCCTTGTCTTTGGCGGCAAAGGTGCGCGGCTTCTCTACGTTCCGCTCGCCGAGTTTTATAAAGGCGCTGCTTTTGAATGACTGTACGCCCGCGGCCTACGCACGTTTGAAACCCGCGCTGGAGAAAGAAACCGGCCTGCCCGTTGCGGGGTATCTGCCGCCAATGCCCGCCAGCGCGTTCGAAAGCCGCCACCTCGGCCTCATCCCGCCAAAGGAACGGCCGGCATTCTCCGAAGCAATGGAAGCGCTCGGCGCTCAATGTGCAAAGACCGTCGACCTGCCGCTGCTTTTGCAAATCGCGGAAAGTGCCCCGCCGCTTTCTGTCCCGCCGTTTTTTGATCAAGCCGAACAGCCGCCGGTCCGGGTGCGCCTTGCCGTCGCGCGCGATGAAGCCTTCTGCTTTCTCTATGACGAAAATCTGCGGCTTCTGCGCCAAAGCGGCGCACAGCTCTGCTTTTTCAGCCCCCTGCACGACGAAGCCCTGCCCGCAGACTGTCAGGGTCTCTACTTCGGCGGCGGTTGGCCGGAACTGCACGCACGTGCCCTTTCGGGAAATGATTCCATGCGCGCATCGGTCGCACGGGCGGTGCGTGCCGGCCTGCCGACACTTGCCGAATGCGGCGGCTATCTCTATTTGCTCGATTTCCTGCAGGATGCGTCCGGCGCCTGTTTTCCCATGGCGGGCGTTTTGCCCGGCGAAAGCCGCCGTGTGGGGCTGCGCCGTTTTGGCTATGCGCGTTTGGAAGCGCAGACGGATTCGTTTCTGCTTTCAAAAGGCGAGCGCATTCCGGTACATTGCTTTCATTATTGGGATACCCCCCAGCGCGGCGAGGATTTTCTGCTCGAGAAACCCGATGGCCGCACGTGGCGATGCGGGTTTGCGCGCAAAAACCTGTTTGCGAGTTTCGCCCATCTCTATTTTCCCGCCGCGCCGGGGCTTTCCGATGCGTTTGTTTCCGCCTGCGCACGCGTAAAGCGCGCCGGCCTTTCGACATCGCCATAAAATCTTTTCCCATCCATACAAAAAGGCCATGCCGCAGCAATGCCTGCAGCATGGCCTTTCTTTTATTTTTGGATTTATTCGGGCAGATTCGAATATCCCATCAAATATTCATCCACCGCCCGCGCGGCGCGGCGCCCTTCCGCGATCGCCCAGACAACGAGCGACTGCCCGCGGTGCATGTCGCCGGCCGTGAATACGCCGGGTACATTTGTCGCGTAAGCGTCGGGCTGCGTCTCCACCACATTGCGCTTCGTCAGCGTTACGCCAAACGCCTTTGCGGTGTATTCCTGGCAGCCCAGGAAACCCGCCGCAATGATCAGAAGTTCGCACGGCAGCACCTGCTCCGTCCCTGCAATGGGCTTTAAGTCGGGCGAGAGCTTCACAACCTTGACCCCCGTCAAAGTGCCGTCCTTGTCCGTGAGCAGTTCCGTTGCCGTCGTCGAATACAGCCGCGGGTCGGCGCCAAACACGGCGATGGCCTCCTGCTGGCCGTAATCCGTCTTGCAAATGCGCGGCCATTCGGGCCACGGGTTGTCCGGCGTGCGCGCGTCGGGCGCTTTCGGCATCATTTCCAGCTGCACGACCGATTTACAGCCGTGGCGGATGCACGTGCCCACGCAGTCGTTGCCCGTGTCGCCGCCGCCGACGACCACGACGTTTTTCCCCTGCGGGTCGACATACTGGTGATCCGCAAAGCCGGAGTCTAAAAGGCTCTTGGTGTTCTGCGAGAGGAAATCCACCGCAAAATACACGCCCTTTGCGCCGCGGTTTTTCACCGCAAGGTCGCGCGGCTTTTTGGCGCCGCAGCACAAAACCACCGCGTCGTTTTCCGACAAGAGCTTTTTCGGATCGTAATTTTTGCCCACATCCGCCTGCGTGATAAACGAAATGCCTTCGTCACGCATGAATTGGATGCGCCGGTCGACGATCTGCTTTTCGAGCTTCATGTTCGGGATGCCGTACATCAAAAGCCCGCCGGGACGGTCGTCCCGCTCATAAACCGTCACCGCATGCCCGCGGCGGTTGAGCTGTTCGGCGCAGGCCAGGCCCGCAGGGCCCGAGCCCACAATCGCCACGCGCTTGCCGCTCTTTGTCGTGGGCGGCTGCGGTTTTAAATACCCTTCCGCAAAGCCCGCTTCCACCGTTTCCAGCTCATTTTCACGAATCGTCACCGGGTCGCCGTTTAAGCCGCATGTGCACGCAGCTTCGCACAGCGCCGGGCAGACCCGTCCGGTAAATTCCGGGAAATTGTTCGTCTTTAAAAGCCGCTGTAACGCAAGCTCCGTATTGCCGTGATAGATCAGGTCGTTCCATTCCGGAATGAGATTGTGCAGCGGGCAGCCGGATACGCCGCGCCCGAGCACCATGCCGGACTGGCAGTAGGGTACCCCGCACGCCATGCAGCGCGCGCCCTGTTCCCGCCTGAGCTCTTCCGGCAGCGAGACATGAAATTCATCCCAATGCCGGATGCGCTCCAAAGGCGCCTGCCCCGGCTCATTGATCCGCTCGAATTCCAGAAATCCACTCGGCTTTCCCATGTTAGACACGCTCCTTTTTGTTTACGGCGGCGTAGAAGGCCTCCATCTCCGCCTGCTCCCGGCTCATCCCTTTTTCTTCGTATTGCCCGATTGCATGCAGCATGCGCGCATAATCGTGGGGCAGGATCTTCTTAAAGTTCGGCAGTTCCTCTTCAAAGTGCGAGAGCAAGTACTGCCCGCGCGTAGAGCCGGTCGCTTCGACGTGCTCAGTGATCATCTGCTTGAGTTCCTGTACATCGTGCTTTTCCTCTACCGGTTCCATCGAGACGAGCTCCTTATTGAGCTTCAAATACAGGTCGCGGTCGCGGTCCCAGACGTACGCGATGCCGCCGCTCATGCCGGCCGCAAAGTTCTTGCCCGTGCGCCCGAGCACGGCTACCCGGCCGCCGGTCATGTATTCGCAGCCATGGTCGCCCACGCCTTCCACGACGGCCGTCGCGCCGGAATTGCGCACGCAGAAGCGTTCGCCGGCCACGCCGCGCAGAAATGCCTTGCCGGAGGTCGCGCCGTACAGCGCCACGTTGCCGATTAAGATGTTCTCGCCCGGGTCAAAGGTCACGCCCTTCGGCGGTGTCACAATCAGCTTGCCGCCGGAAAGGCCCTTGCCGAGGTAGTCGTTCGAGTCGCCCTCGAGGTGCAGCGTGAGCCCCTTCGGGATGAACGCGCCGAAGGATTGTCCGCCGCCGCCCTGGCAGTGGATGACGAACGTGTCTTCCGGCAGGCCGTCGCCAAAGCGGCGCGTGATGTCGCTGCCGAGGATCGTGCCCACCGTGCGGTCCGTGCTGGAGACGTGGATCGTCGCCTCCGCGTGTTCGCCGGCCTTCAAAGCAGGCGCGAGTTCCTTTTCGAGCACCCGCAAATCCACCGTCTTCTGCAGCTGGAAGTCGTAGATGTCCTTCGGGTCAAAGTGGACCTTGTACTGCTTCGCGTCCGTGTACGGGTTATCGAGGATGCCCGACAGGTCCACGAGCTTCGCGCGCTCATTGACGGCGTGCTCGCGCACCTTCAACAAGTCCGTCCGGCCGACGAGCTCTTCGACCGTGTGTACGCCCAATTTCGCCATATGCTCGCGCAGGTCCTGTGCGATGAAGCGCATGAAGTTCGCGACGTATTCGGGCTTGCCGCGAAAACGCTTGCGCAGCTCCGGATTCTGCGTCGCAATGCCCACCGGGCATGTGTCGAGATTGCATACGCGCATCATCACGCAGCCCATCGTCAC
The DNA here is from genome assembly GCA_944385055.1 of uncultured Clostridia bacterium. Classification (GTDB taxonomy): domain Bacteria; phylum Bacillota; class Clostridia; order Oscillospirales; family Acutalibacteraceae; genus Caproicibacterium. The sequence goes on from CALWVT010000001.1 coordinate 243,573, forward strand.
AAGCGGCGCCGTTGCAAAGCCGAATTCCTCCGCGCCCAGCATGCACGCGATTGCGACGTCGCGGCCGCTCATGAGCTTGCCGTCCGTCTCGAGAATCACGCGCGAACGCAGGCCGTTTTGAATCAGCGTCTGGTGCGTCTCCGCAAGGCCCAGTTCCCACGGCAAACCGGCGTTTTGAATCGATGTGCGCGGCGCGGCGCCCGTGCCGCCGTCGTGGCCCGAGATCAGCACAACCTGCGCGCCGGCCTTCGCAACGCCGGACGCAATCGTGCCGACGCCCGCTTCCGAGACGAGCTTGACGGAAATGCGTGCCTGGCGGTTCGCGTTCTTTAAGTCGTAAATCAGCTGCGCCAAGTCCTCAATCGAGTAAATGTCATGGTGCGGCGGGGGAGAGATCAGCGAAACCCCCGGCGTCGAATAGCGTGTCTTCGCAATCCACGGATAGACTTTCTTGCCGGGCAGATGACCGCCCTCGCCGGGCTTTGCGCCCTGTGCCATTTTGATCTGAATTTCCTTGGCCGAAAGCAGATATTCGCTCGTCACGCCGAAGCGGCCCGACGCCACCTGCTTAATGGCGGAATTGCGCGAGGTGCCTAGACGGTCGCGCTCCTCGCCGCCTTCGCCGGAGTTTGACTTGCCGCCGAGCATGTTCATGGCTTCCGCCATGCACTCGTGCGCTTCCTTGGAAATCGAACCGTAGCTCATCGCGCCCGTCTTAAAGCGTTTGACGATCGAATCGACGCTTTCCACTTCCTCGATCGGAATCGGCTCCTTGGCGTAGCGCATGTCGAGCAGGCCGCGCAGCGTGTGCGGGTTATTCTCGTCATCCACTAAGGCCGTATATTCTTTAAACAGCGCGTAATCACCCCGGCGCGTCGCTTCCTGCAGCGTGTGGATTGTGCGCGGGTTGTACAGGTGGTCCTCCTGCCCGGAACGCTCCTTGTGATAGCCCAAGGAGTCGAGCGTCGAATCCGTCGCAAGCCCCAGCGGGTCAAAGGCCTTCGTGTGGTTGTGGTCCACCAGCGCTTCAATTTCCTTTAAGCCGATGCCTTCTACGCGCGAAACCGTATTGGTGAAATATTCGTCGATGACTTCGTGGTTGATGCCGACCGCCTCAAAGATCTGCGAGGACTGGTACGATTGAATCGTCGAGATGCCCATCTTCGACGCAATCTTGACGATGCCGTGCAGGATGGCGGCGTTATAGTCGTCCACCGCCGCGTAGTAATCCTTGTCGAGCTGCCCGGATTCGATGAGCTGCCCGATCGTCTCGTGTGCGAGGTAGGGGTTAATCGCGCGTGCGCCATAGCCCAGAAGCGTTGCAAAATGGTGCACGTCGCGCGGTTCGGCCGATTCGAGCACAATGGAGACCGCCGTGCGCTTCTTCGTGCGGATCAGATACTGTTCGATCGCGGAGACTGCCAGCAGCGACGGAATCGCCACGTGGTTTTCATCGACGCCGCGGTCGGACAGGATGATGATGTTGGCCCCGTTGCGGTACGCGCGGTCCACGGAAACAAACAGCTTGTCGAGCGCGCGCTTTAACGGCATATTCTTATAATAGAGAATCGAAACCGTCTCGACGCAGAAGCCGCGCTTTTTCAGCGAGCGGATTTTCATTAAGTCCGTCGAGGTCAAAATCGGGTTGTGCACCTGCAGGACGCGGCAGTTTTCGGCCTTCTCTTCGAGTAGATTGCCGTTGTCGCCCAGGTACACGGTCGTATCCGTGACAATCTCTTCGCGGATTGCGTCAATCGGCGGGTTCGTGACCTGCGCGAACAATTGCTTAAAGTAGTTAAACAGCGGCTGGTCGTGGTGCGAGAGCACCGCCAGCGGGATATCAATGCCCATCGAGGCCGTCGGCTCCGCGCCGGTGTTTGCCATCGGCAGGATAGACCCCTGCACGTCCTCATACGTGTAGCCGAACGCCTTCTGGATCTTCGGCAGTTCTTCGCTCGAGTACGTGGGTACCTTGCGGTTCGGGATCGGCAGATCGCGCAGGCGCACCAGGTTCTGGTCCAGCCATTCGCCATAGGGCTTTCTCGCCGCATAGCGGGCCTTCAGTTCGCTGTCCTCGACGATGCGCCCTTCCACCGTATCCACCAGCAGCATCTTGCCGGGCTCCAAACGCGATTTTTGCGCGATGTTCTCCGGCGGGATGTCCAATACGCCGACCTCCGACGAGAGGATCAGCCTTCCGTCCTTCGTCACGTAGTAACGCGACGGGCGCAGGCCGTTGCGATCGAGCACCGCGCCCAGGCAGTCGCCGTCGGAGAACAAAATCGCCGCCGGGCCGTCCCACGGCTCCATCAAGATCGAATAGTATTGGTAAAGGTCGCGGTTCTTATACGGGATCGCCGTGTTCTTCTGCCACGGTTCCGGAATGCAGATCATCACCGCCAGCGGCAGATCCATGCCGGACATCATTAAGAATTCCAGCGTCTTATCGAGCGTCGCGGAGTCGGAATCACCGGACGCAACGACCGGGAAGATCTTGTCCATGTCGTTTGCAAGCGCCCGGCAGGACATCGTCTCTTCACGCGCCATCATGCGGTCGATATTGCCGCGGATCGTGTTGATTTCACCGTTGTGCAGGATAATCCGGTTCGGATGCGCACGTTCCCACGAAGGCTGTGTATTCGTCGAGAAGCGGGAGTGCACAGTCGCGATGGCGGACTCGTAGTCCTCCGACTGCAGGTCCGGATAGAACTTGCGCAGCTGGTTGACTAAGAACATGCCTTTGTAGACAATCGTGCGGCTCGACAGCGAGGCCACGTACGTGTCGACGCTCGACTGCTCAAACACGCGCCGCGCAACGTACAGCCTGCGGTCAAAGTCGAGCCCGCGGCGCGCCCCCTTCGGGCGCAGCACAAAGCCCTGTTCAATATAAGGCATCTTATCGCGCGCCTTCGTGCCGAGGATCGAGGGCTTGACTGGCACCGTGCGCCAGCCTAAAAATTCCATGCCCTCTTTTTGAATGATGATCTCAAACAGCTTTTTGGCCTGGCTGCGCTTGAGCGTGTCCTGCGGGAAAAAGAACATGCCAATGCCATAGTCGCGTTCGCCGGGCAGGGAAAACCCTGCCTGCTCGGCCGCTTTCGAGAAGAAGCGGTGCGAGATCTGTAAGAGGATGCCGACGCCGTCGCCGGTCTTGCCTTCCGCGTCTTTGCCGGCGCGGTGTTCCAGCTTTTCCACGATCTTCAGTGCGTCATCGACGGTCTTGTGTGTCTTGCGGCCCTTGATGTCGACCACTGCGCCAATGCCGCAGGCGTCGTGTTCAAAGGAAGCATCGTAAAGGGGAGCCGTTTGGTTCCCTTTCTTTTCCGGTCCGTTCATAAGCTCTGGGCTCCTTTCGGAAAAAGCGCTCCTGCCGCTGTGCAGGAAGCAAACTGGGTTTTGCATCTTTGCAGTCGTATACATGCATACTCCCATTATACACACGCTTTTTCCGTCCGTCAATGCGTTTCCAGAAATCCTGCGCAAATCCATTCTAAAATGCTGAACTTCTCTGCTTTTTATGAGGATTTGGTGCTGTTTTGCACAAAATTTATACAAGAAATTAGAAATAAGAGGAACCTTTCGGGAACAGAATTGTAAAATGGCTACACAATTCGATTTCTTTTTCTATCGGAAAATCTGACGGCCGGGACGAAAAAAACTTCAAATTTTCAAAAACGGAGAATCCCACAGCCACCAAGATCCCCACATTTTCCGCCGTACCGTGTTTTAAAAAAGCGGCGCAAAAAAGGCCGGGCCTTTTTTTCGAAAGGTCCCGGCTTTTAATGAATGCCAGATTCGTTTTTGAGAAACGGGAGCAGTTTTTCGCCGTCTTCCAGCCCGAAACGGTACAGCCGCAATAGCGCGCCTTTGTTTTTCGAGAGGGTCCCGGCCCCTTCGATGTCTTTTGGCGCCAGAATGATCGCCCGCCCTTCTTTGCTGAGCTTCCGCGCAAGGTCGAGGCTTGCGTTATACCGCCCGGCGCGCTTCAGAAGGTTTTCGGCCGCTTTTGGGTATTTGCGGCGCACAAGCCTTGCCAGAAGCGGGTCGGTCCCGGGCTTGCGCGGCGCGTCGCACGGGCGCGAGAGCAGAACAACCACGCGTTCACAGCCCAAGTCCAGCGCCTTTTGCACCGGCACCGGGTCGGACAGAGCGCCGTCAAAGTAGGGCACCCCGTCGATTACATACGGGCGGTTGATGGCCGGAATGCACGAGGAGGCCATAAAGGCCCGGTAGTCGTCCTTTTTTAATTCGTCTTTCGAAAAATATTTGACGCGCCCCGTCTCGGCTTCCGTCGCGACGACGTACAGCTCGCCCGGGTTTTTCTGCATGCTTTCGTAATCGAGCGGGTCTTCGCCGTCCGAATTGCTCAAAGTGCCGTAAACGTAATCGAGGTTGATGTACGAGCCTGTGCGCAAAAACTGCCCGAGCCCCATATAAGCGCTGCGCTGGGAGTATTCGGTGTAATACCGGTAATTGCGCCCCTTTTGTCCGGCCAGGTAAGCGGCCATGTTGGCGCTGCCGGCCGAGACGCCGATGCAGCACGAAAATTGCAGGCCCTGTTCGATGCAGAAGTCGAGCACGCCCGCCGCATAGATTCCGCGCAGGCCGCCGCCTGCGTCCACAATGCCTACTTTCATTGTACGCGTCCCTCCTTTTTGACACGATTTGAGTATACACCCAAATGTGCATCCCCGCAAGGGGAGGCAGAAGGCGCCGCCTTTACAAAAGCAGCATCGAGAGCCCATAAAGCAGGGGCTGGTGTACCATGTAAATCCACAGCGTATGCTGCCCGAGGGGGGTGACGGCCGGAATCCGAAAGCCGGCCGCCCGGGTCCCGGCGAGCGCTTTGCCGCCCCATTCCCACAGGAAGAGACCAGTCAGGAACAGGAAAAACCAAGGCAGAAGCGGGAAATAGTCGCTCGAAGCAAACAGAGGCGTGGGGAATCCGAGCGGATACAGCCAGTACACCGTATAGCACGCGTCCGGCAGCGGCCAGTGCATGAAATTCAATATGCCAAACCCGCCCGACGGCACCGCCTTTGTCAGCACGAACAACAGGCCGCTGACGATGCAGCCCGCCGCCGCGGGGATCCGCCGCAGCACCGGCCGGAGTGCAGAAGCAAGCAGCATCGCGCTGCCCAGAAGCGTCAGCACCCCAAAGTGGACGGCGTCTCCCGGCGTCGCGACGGCCGTCACGAGCGATACCACCGCCCCGCAGCCGAACGTCAGAAGCCCGTGGCGCACCGGGTGGCGCGAAAAGTGCAGGGAGATCCCCGCAAGCAAGATAAAGCTCCAGCAGATGTACTGTTCCCAAATGTACCCCGGCGTGTCGTGATACCACGGCAGGTCCACGCCGTTAAAGGAGACTAAGTCATAAAGGAAGTGGTAGAGAAGCATGTTCAAAAGCGCGAGCCCGCGCAGCGTATCCAAAAGCAGGATGCGCTGCTTTGGCCGCTGTGCCGCCGAAACGAGTGTGCCTTCCGGTTTTGTGCGGGGGAGAAGCGGCCGCGCCCGCAAAATGCCCCGGCTCATCGGCGCTCCGCAACCGTGCCGCTGCGGTACGCTTCCAGCAGGCGCTGCAAAGCCGCGATGCGCTTTTTCAGCGCCTTGCCCGTGTCTGTGTCACCTACCAGCACGCGCTGCTGCATCGGCTCCACGACCTGCACCGTCGGTGCGTTGTCGGCTAAGTTCTGTTTGGCCGCCGCGAACGGTTTGTGCTGGGCGAGTGCTAAGTGGTGGGAATTGTAGATCAGCGTGTAGCCGCCAATGCCCGTCTGGCTCTGGTACGATTTCGACATGCCGCCGTCAATCATGTACAAAAGCCCGCCGCCCTTGACCGGGTGCTCGCCCTGCCGGATCTTCACGGGTACGTGCCCGTTGACGATGTGCGAATGCGCGGGGTCAAGCCCGAATTCTTCCAAAATGCGGGCGCACGTCTCGCGGCTTTCCACCTGCACGTAGTAGTCGTTGTAAATCTCCCGGTGCGTCTCTTCCGCTTCCAGGAAATACCGTTCAAATGCCGAGAGCTTGCTTTTTCCGAACAGCGGCGAATTCGGGCCGCACCACAAATACCACAGGAAATCGGCTTCCTGTGCGCGCCGCGGCGTGTTCGGGTCCATAAAGTAAATACTGTGGACTTTTTCGTTGATTGCATCCAGATACGCCTTGCCGGAAAGCGTTTCCCCAAACAGTTCAATCTGCGCGAAGGTCCCGTCGGCCTGCATCGGGATGCACCCGTGATATAAGAGGTTGCCGTTGACACAGCGGTACATGCTTCCGTGCGAGATTAAAAACCGCACATGCGTCTGTAAAAGCGCGCTGTGCTGGAACGACATCGCGAGCGTTTGGATCAGGTCCTCCTCCTCGTCACTTAGCTTTAACGGGTCTTCGGGATCTACGGTTGGGAACGACGTGTCCTTTAGCGGATAGCGCTTTCCATCAACTTCGACGGTGCCGTCTTCAAAGTTTATGGTCCGCAGGATGGCGCGGCCTTCCATCTCGTATTCCGGATGCCGCAGCACAAGCTGGCCTTCGAGCTTAAACTGGATCACCGCGATCGCTTTGTGCATCTTGGCCGCCAGCGAGATGTCCACCGGGTCGTACGTGTTTTCATCCAGGATGTGCGGCAAAAATGCTTCGCACGGGTCGTCTGCATATACGCGCGACGCAAACATGCACAGCGGCCGCAGGTTGATGCCGTAGCCGTCTTCCAATTGGTCAAACGTGTTGTAACTAATCCCTAAGCGGATCGCGTTCGCGACACATGCCGGATTTCCCATCGCGGCGCCCATCCAGTAAATGTCATGATTGCCCCATTCGATGTCCACGTCGTGAAACTGCATCAGTTCATTCAAAATAATATCCGCGTGCGGGCCGCGGTCGAAGATATCGCCGATGATGTGCAGCCGGTCGATGCTGCACGCGCGGATCAATTTGCAAAATGCCTCCACAAACGGCCGCGCCATGCCGGTCTGTACGATCGAATGGATGATTTCCCCGTAATAGCTGTCCTTGTTTTCCTCCGTGTCCGCGTGCAGCAGTTCGTCGATGATGTACGCAAAGTTTGCGGGCATCTTTTTGCGGACTTTCGAGCGCGTGTATTTGGAGGAGACGGCCTTGCACACCTGCACCAGCCGGTAGATCGTCACGCTGTACCAGTCGGTCAGTTCCTCCGGCGTGCGCTCCCGGCGCATCTTGCGCAGCATCTCCGTCGGGCTGTAAATCAGCATCGCCAGCTGTGCGCGCTCTTCTTCGCGCACGGAACGCGCGAACAGGGTCTCGATTTTGTCCCGGATAATACCGGAAGCACTGTTCAATAAATAGACAAACGCTTCATATTCCCCGTGCAGATCGCTGAAGAAGTATTCCGTGCCTTTCGGCAGGCAGCAGATCGCGTTGAGGTTGATGATCTCCGCCGCGGCCTGTGCCTGCGTCGGATAACTTTCAGCCAGAAGTTCCAGGTACTCCTGATTCGGTTCCATTCCAGAGATGCTCCTTTGCGAAAGATTTCAGCCTTTCCCTGCTGCGCGGAATCCAGGACATTCGGTAAACAGCAGGCGTTTTGCGCGGGTTTCCCAGAAATCAAAACAAAAAGGCTATATTTTTTCATATTTTAAACCGTCAGGCAGATTTTTGCAAGAGACTCGCCGTACAAACGCTTTCCCTGCCTTTTTGCCCATTCCCCGCGTGCCCGCCTTGCCCGAACGCGCAGAATGTGCTATAATCCTTTAGATACCGACTAAATGGAACACAGGAGGAAGCGCGGGTGTCAGAAAGCCTATTTTCGGCCGCCGGGACCGATCGCCAGACGATCGAGCAGCTGCGGCAGATTTTCAAAACGCGCAAGCGCGGCGAGGTCCCGCTTGCATTCGTGCACACATATGGCTGTCAGCAAAATGTCGCCGACAGCGAACACATCCAGGGCATGCTGCTGCAAATGGGGTTTGCCTTCACGCAGGACGCCGAGCAGGCGGATTTGATCCTGTTTAATACGTGCGCCATCCGCGAGCATGCGGAAGACCGCGTGTTCGGAAATGTCGGCGCGCTTAAAAATCTAAAGCGCCGCTGCCCGGAGGTCCTCATCGCCCTGTGCGGCTGCATGATGGAGCAGGAACACGTCGCCGAGCGCATCAAAAAAAGCTATCCGTACGTCAGCCTCGTCTTTGGCCCGCACCAGATCCCGAATTTCCCGAAGCTTTTGTTTACGTGCGTGACCCAGCACGAGCGCGTGTTTGCGCGCGGCGGGGAAACGGGCGAGGTGCCCGAGGGCCTGCCTATCCGCCGCGAGGGCCGCTTTAAGGCGTGGCTTTCGGTCATGTACGGCTGCGACAATTTCTGTTCCTACTGCATCGTGCCGTACGTCCGCGGCCGCGAGCGTTCCAGAAATCCGCAGGCGGTGCTTTCGGAGTTTCGCGGCCTTGTGGAGGCCGGCTATAAGGACATCACGCTTTTGGGACAAAACGTCAATTCCTACGGCAAAAAGCCGGACTACGGCGTCAATTTCGCGCAGCTTCTGCGTATGCTCGACGAGGTCCCCGGCGATTACCGCATCCGCTTTATGACGAGCCACCCGAAAGACTGCACCCGCGAATTGCTCGACACGATGGCCGGTTCCACCCATATTGCGCACCACCTGCATCTGCCGTTCCAGTCCGGCAATGACCGCATCCTAAAGGAAATGAACCGCCACTACGACCGCGCCAAATATTTGGAGCTCGTCTCCTATGCGCGCCGGGTGATGCCGGACATCAGCCTGACAAGCGACGTGATCGTCGGTTTCCCCGGCGAGACGTACGAGGAATTCTTGGACACCGTCTCGCTGATTCAGGAAGTGGAGTTTACAAGCCTCTTTACCTTTATATACTCGCCCCGCCGTGGCACGCGCGCCGCTTCCATGCCGGACCCCGTCCCGGCAAAGGAAAAGTCGCGCTGGTTCCAGGAGCTTTGCAAAGCCCAGGAAGCCGTCGCTGCCCGCCGCTGTGCCGCCGCCGTGGGGACTGTCCAGCGCGTGCTCGTGGAAGAAGAAATCCCGAAAAAAGGCCTTTTGACGGGCCGTACCGGCGGCAACGTCGTCGTGGATTTCCCGGGCGACCCCGCTTTGTGCGGCACCTTCCAGCACGTGCGCATCACGAACGCCCGCAACTGGATTTTGACCGGCGAGCTTGTGCCGCCGGCCGGTGATTAACCGGTTGTTTCGTTTTTATTTTTTATTTTATTTTTTATTCCCATCGAAAAGGAGAGCATCAACCCAATGGAAAACGATATCATTGCAATGACCCGCGCCCTCGGCGCCGCTTTACAGGAACATCCGGCTTACAAAAAATTCCGGGAAGTCAACGCCCAGTGCGACGCCGACAAGGAACTGCAGGAGCAGATCGGCGCGTTTAACCTGATCCGCATGAACTTAGACGCGGAGGTCCAGAAAAAGGACCGCAGCCCCGAGCGCGTGCAGCAGCTGCAGACGAACCTGCAGGCAAAGTACGACGAGGTGATGAAAAACCCCAGCATGGCCGCGTATAACGCCGCCCGCGGCGAACTTGACGGCCTTCTGCAGCGCATTACGGGCATCCTTTCCAACTGCGCGCAGGGGGAGGACCCCGCCACCACCGAGCCGTGCACGCATGACTGCTCCACGTGCGGCGGCTGCCATTAACCGATGAAAAAGAAAGAGAAAGCATCGGCGGATCCGAATGCCCTTTCGCCGATGATGCGGCAGTATCTTGCGGTTAAAAAACAGTTTCCCGATACGATCGTCTTTTTCCGTCTGGGCGATTTTTACGAGATGTTTTTTGACGACGCGAAGCTCGTCTCCCGGGAACTGGACCTGACGCTGACGGGCCGCGACTGCGGCCAGGGCGAACGCGCGCCGATGTGCGGTGTGCCGTTTCACAGCTATGAACCCTACATGGCGCGCCTGATTGCCAAGGGCTATAAGGTTGCAATTTGCGAACAGGTCGAAGACCCGGCGCTCGCAAAGGGCATCGTCAAACGCGATATTGTCCGCGTCGTCACACCCGGCACTGTCATTGAAGGCAGTATGCTCGACGAGTCGCGCAACAATTATATCTGCGCCGTTTGCGTCCGCGGGGAAACCGCGGGCGTCTGCTTTGCGGATGTTTCCACAGGCGAACTGTACGGCACACGGCTGCGCGGCGACTTGGCGGAAGCGCTGCCCAATGAATTCGCGCGCTATTCCCCCAGGGAAGCGCTGCTCAATGCGGCGGCAGCAAACTTAGCGTCGGTCCCCGCCTTTTTAAAGGACCGTCTGTCCGCACATCTGGAAACACTTTCGGATGCGGATTTTGATGAGGAAGGCGCCAAGGCCCTCGTCCTTGCGCAGTTTCAGGAGGATACCTTGGAGGCGCTCGGGCTCAGCGACAAGCCGGAGCTTTTGTGCGCCTTGGGGGCCCTGCTCTGCTATCTGCAGCGCACGCAGCGCACCGGCATCGAACGCTTGACGCAGCTGCAGCTTTACAGCGGCGCGCAGTACATGCGCCTCGATTATAATGCCCGGCGCAATCTGGAGCTTTTGGAGACGATGCGCACGAAGGACAAGCGCGGCTCGCTTTTAGGCGTGCTCGACAAAACCCGCACGCCCATGGGAAAGCGCCTGATCCGCTCCTGGATCGAACGGCCGCTTCTGAGCCCCGCCGCCATCAGCCGGCGGCTCAACGCCGTCGAGGAATTGATGGAGGACGCCCTTTTGCGCGATACGCTCACCGATGCGCTCGACGGCATCCACGACCTGGAACGTGTGATGTCCCGTATTGTTTACGGCAATGCCAATGGCCGTGACCTGCGCGCGCTCGAATCGGCGGCCCGCTGCCTGCCTCCCCTGCGCGAGGCGTTAAAGGAGGTCCATTCGGAGATGCTCCGTGGCATCGAGCAGGATATTGACGCGCTCGAGGACGTTGCCGCTTTGATCGACCGCGCCATCGTCGATGATCCGCCGTTTTCCGTCCGGGAAGGCGGTATCATTAAGCCCGGCTACCACGAGGCTTTGGACCTTGTGCGCGGCGATATGACCGGCGGCCGCGATGTACTTGCGCAGATTGAGGCCCAGGAACGGGAAAAGACCGATATCCCGAAACTGAAGGTCGGCTATAACCGTGTATTCGGCTATTATATTGAAATCCCCAACGCGTTCCGGGACCGCGTGCCCGATTCCTACGTGCGCAAGCAGACGCTGACAAACTGCGAGCGCTACATCACGCCGGAATTAAAAGAGCTCGAGGGCCGCATCCTCGGCGCGCACGACCGCAGCGTCCAAATGGAATACCAGCTGTTCGATTCCGTGCGCAAAGAGGTTGCCAAAGAGCTTGTGCGTGTGCAGAAAACGGCGCGCGCCGTCGCCCGGCTCGATGTGCTGTTGTCCTTTGCGCGTGTCAGTGTCCAAAATCATTACACGCGCCCCACGGTGGACGTCAGCGGCAAAATCCTTTTGAAGGAAAGCCGCCACCCCGTCGTCGAGTCACTTTCCGCGGCGCCGTTTGTGCCGAACGATGTCCTGCTCGACGAAGACGAAAACCGCGTCTGCGTGATTACCGGCCCCAACATGGCCGGCAAATCCACCTATATGCGCCAGGTTGCGCTGATCGTGTTGATGGCGCAGATCGGCTGCTTTGTGCCGGCCACTTCGGCGCAGATCGGCATCGTAGACGCCGTCTATACGCGCGTCGGCGCTTCGGATGACCTCGCGAGCGGCCAGTCTACCTTCATGATTGAAATGTCGGAAGTGGCCGAAATCTTAAAGAATGCTACGGCCCACAGCTTGTTGATTTTGGATGAAATCGGCCGCGGCACCTCCACATATGACGGCATGAGCATCGCACGCGCCGTTCTCGAGTTTGTCGCCAATCCGAAGACCTTAGGCGCAAAAACGCTGTTTGCGACGCATTACCACGAATTGACGGAACTCGAATCCCTGCTCGCGGGCGTCAAAAATTACAACATCGCCTGCAAAAAGCACGGCGACGATATCACGTTTTTGCGCCGCATCGTGCGCGGCGGCGCGGACGACAGCTATGGCATCGAAGTCGCAAAGCTCGCCGGCGTGCCGGACAAAGTCATCCGCCGCGCCAAGGAAATCCTAAAGGAACTGACCGAAGGCCAGCCGGTTTCCGCGCCCAAAGGCCCCAAGCCCAAGCAGGCCCAGCAGGAAATGCCCGCGCAGCTGATGCTTACGCCGCCGAATGAATCGGAGGTGCTGCGCCGCCTGCGCGAAATGGATGTCAATACGCTCACGCCGATCGAGTGCATGAACGAGCTGTTCGCACTCTCGAAACTCGCAAAGGAGGGGACTTGACCCATGACACTGGTGCTGCGTCCGCTGGAGACCGGCGATTACGCCGCTGCGGCGGAGATGATGCTGTCCCTTCATAATTTCCACGCGGATGCCCGCCCGGACCTGATGCTGCGGCGGGAGACGCTGCCCTCACCGGAAGAATTCGCGCAGATGCTTCGCGAAAACGATTCTCTTGCGGCTGAAACCGATGGGCGCTTGGCCGGGTTCCTTTTGTGGCAGCCCCGCGCGTACCCGGAAGATCTCGAAGAGGGCCGGCGCGCCTATGACGCGTTCGCGCTGATCGACCTCTACACGCTGCCCCAATTTCGCCGCCGCGGCGTGGCGACGGCGCTGTTTTCCGAAGTGCGCGCGCGGGCAGAAGCGGCCGGCGCGGCGTTTCTGGAATTAAATGTCTACCATTTTAATGCGAATGCCTACGCCCTTTATACGCAGAAATTCGGCATGCGCCCGCGCCGCACGTCGCTCGAGCTGCCGCTGCGAAATCCCTTGCCGCCTCTGCCCGAAGCGCCGGCCGATGTTTCGGTGCGTCCGATGGACGCAGACGACTACGTGCCCGCCGCGGCGATGATGCAGTCGCTGCACAATTTCCACGCAGCCGCCCGCCCGGACCTTCTGCTGCGAAAGTCCCAGCCCGATTCAAAAGAATCATTTGCCGCCCTTTTGCAAAACCGGCTGTGTTTTTTTGCACAAATCGGCAATGCGCCCGCCGGTATGGCGATTCTTGCCCTGCGCCGCTTTGAAAAAAAGCCCGGCTCTTACTTTGCCCCGCACGCGTTCGGCAAGGGCATGGCGCTGTACGTCGAGCCCACGTTTCGCCGCCGCGGCGTGGCGACGGCTCTGCTGCGCGCGATGCTCCGCGCGTGCGAAGAGCGCCGCCTCGACAGCTTTCAATTAAAAGTTTACCGCTTCAATGCGGCCGCCTATGCGCTTTATACGCAGGGCTTTTCGATGCAGCCCATGCGTTCCATTTTGGAGCTGCCGCTTTCCGGAAAGGGGGCGGCGCGATGACGCTCGACCAATCGGCTTTGGAAGCCATTCTTTTTCATGAATTTGAAGGGGTGCCGGATGCCTGCGGCCGCGGCAGCCATTGGACCGCCGACCACTGCCGCCGCGTTGCGCACCTCGCCGTTGTACTGCGCAAAGCCGTCGGGGAGAGCCCACGGCTCGACGACCTTGTGTACCTTTCCGGCCTTTTCCACGACGTCTGCCACGACACGGCGTTTCACGAGCACGGGGAAGCCGGTGCCAAACGGGTCCGGGAGCTTTTAGCCGGCAAAGTTCCTGCGCCGCTTTTGGAGCGTGCCGCCGCCATCATCGCGGTGCACGACGACAAACGCCCGCCGGACGCTTCCCCTTACGATACGGCGACCCATCTTGTGCAGGATGCCGATCTTTTGGACCACAACGGCGCTTTGCAGATTTATCAATGCATCTGCTATGGCCAGACCCTCGGCATGTCCTTTGCGGAGGAGCTCGACCATCTGGAACGGAAAACGCTGCCGCTTTGGCGCAAAAAGACGGCCCTTTTCCACTTTGCCGCTTCCCGTGCGGAGTGGGAGCGCCGCACGGCGTTCGTCGAGGCGTTTTTGCGCCGCGGCCAGCGGGAAGAAGCGCCGCAGCTTTTTGCGGACGGTGCAGCCCTGTAAACGTTAATATATAAAAATATATAAATAAAATTTTATGCGAAAGGAGGACGGTGCAATGCCGGAAATTCATGTCCTGGAAAAACATGTCGCCGAGCTGATCGCGGCGGGAGAGGTCGTAGAGCGGCCGGCCTCTGTGATCAAGGAACTCGTTGAAAATTCGATCGATGCCGCCGCAACGGCCGTCACCGTGGAAATTCAAAACGGCGGCGTCACCTTTATGCGCGTGACCGATAACGGCACGGGAATCCCGCGCGAAGAGGTCCCCAAAGCCTTTTTGCGCCACGCAACGAGCAAAGTGCAGACCGAGGAGGACCTTTCTCGGATTGATACACTGGGTTTCCGCGGGGAAGCGCTGGCCTCCATCGCGGCGGTCACGCACGTGGAAATGCTCACGCGCACAAAAGACGAGCTCGCCGGCACGCGCTATGTGATTTCCGGCGGGGAAGAGGAGGCCTGTGAGGATGCGGGCTGCCCCCAGGGCACGACGCTCGTGCTGCGCGACTTGTTTTATAATACGCCCGCGCGCATGAAATTCCTCAAGAAGGATGTCACCGAGGGCAATGCGGTGGCTGCCGTGCTCGACCATGCGGCGCTCTCCCATCCGGAAGTGGCCTTCCGCTTTTTGCGCGACGGCAAGGAGACACTCAATACGCCCGGCGACGGCAAGCTCAAAAACGCCGTGTTCGCCGTGTTTGGCCGTGAATTTACAAAGAGCCTTCTGCCGGTCTCCTATACGCTCAACGACGTCCGCGTCTGGGGGTTTGTCACAAAACCCACAGCGGCGCGTCCGAACCGCAGCATGCAGAATATGTTCTTAAATGGCCGCTATGTCAAGTCCCGCACCGTCATGGTCGCCATGGAACAGGCGTTCCACGGCAGCATCATGGTCGGAAAATTCCCCGGCTGCGTACTGCATCTTTCCGTCAATCCCGCCACCGTAGACGTCAACGTCCACCCCAGCAAGATGGAAGTCCGCTTTATGAACGAAAAGCCGGTTTTCGAAGCCGTGTACCACGCGGTCAAAACCGCTCTGCAAACGGAGGATGCCCCCAGCGTTTTAAAGCTGCCCACGGCGCAAAAGCCCGCGCAGGCCCCGATCCGCCTGATGACGCCGCCCGAGCAGCTGTTCTTTTCCTCCACAAAGCCCGCGCCGCCCGCCAAAGAGGTGCCGCGCCGGCCGGCAGAAAACGAAGTGCTTTCCCTGTCGGACAGCGCGTACAGTATCGATTCCTATGTGCGCAGCGCGCCGCCCCAAGCACCCGCGCCCCGCAAAAAGCCTGTGGAACCGCCCGTTCCGCTGCCGCAACCCCCCTCGCCGCCGCCCGAGCAGCCGGAAACGCCCCCGCTTTCCTATGCGGAGCGCCAGAAAGCGCCCGTGCCGGCAAAGCTCGTCGGCGAAGCCTTTTCCACGTATATCCTGATCGAAGAGGGCGAGGAACTTCGCATCATCGATAAACACGCCGCCCACGAGCGCATGCTCTACGAGAAACTGCGCCGCGAGGTCGGCGAAATCCCCCAGCAGATGCTCCTGTCGCCAGTCCCCATCACGCTTTCGAAAGAGGAATATTCCGCCGTCCTCGAGAACCTGGAGACGTTCCAGAAGGCCGGTTTCCTGCTCGAAGATTTCGGGGCCGGCAGCGTGCTGCTGCGCAGCGTGCCGACGGTTTTAGGCGAGGACGCGGCCGCCGCCGTCGAGGAAATGGCCGGCTACCTGCTCGAACACCGCACCCATGTGCAGACCGAAAAGCTCGAATGGCTGTTCCACAACATCGCCTGCCGCGCCGCCGTAAAGGCCGGCGACGAAAGTTCGCCCGAGGAGCTTTTGGCACTCGCGAAACGATTGGAGCAGGAAGACATTCGCTATTGCCCGCATGGCAGGCCGGTCTCGATCGTCCTCAAGCGCAAGGACCTCGAGCGGCAGTTCGGGCGCGGATGAGTGAAGATTTACAGAATGTTTAAAGTTCCGACGCCCTTTGCCTTGCATTTTGGTTTGCTTTTTGGGTCCGGTTCGATTACAATAGAAGCTGGAGTTTACATAATTTCATGAGAAACGGAGGGAATTGGCTTTGAAAGAGCGGGTTTTGGTGCTCGCCGGCCCAACGGCCTGCGGCAAATCGGACCTCGCCGTGCAAGTATGCAAGCGCTTAAACGGCGAAGTGGTCTCTGCGGATTCCATGCAGATCTACCGCGAGATGCGTATCGGCACGGCCCGCCCCACCGAAGCGGAAATGCAGGGCGTGCCGCATCATCTGCTCGGGTTCTGGCCGCTCGAAAAACCGTTTTCCGTTTCGGATTATGTGGCGCTCGCCGCGCGCACGATTGCGCAGATTACCGCGCGCGGCCGCCTGCCCGTGCTGACGGGCGGGACGGGCCTTTATATCCGCAGCCTTCTTTCCGGCCTTACGTTTGCGGGGGAAGGCGTCAACGAAGCGCTGCGCCAATCGCTGTTTGCCTTCGCGCAGGCGCATGGCCCCGAAAGTCTTCATCAGCGGCTTTCGCAGATCGATCCCGAGGCTGCCGCAAAGATCCATCCCCATAACCTCAAACGCGTTGTGCGCGCGCTGGAAATTTACGAGACGACCGGCAAAACGCCCACCCAGGCCGCCCGGGAAGCCCTCCCGGAAGCGCCGCCGTACGATGCCTGCTTTCAGGTTCTGCAGTTTCGCAATCGGGAAACGCTTTACCGCCGCATCGACGCGCGCGTGGACAAAATGCTCGCGGACGGCCTATTGGAAGAGGCCCGGCACGTGTTTTCCTTTTCCGCCGGGGAAACCGCCCGCCAGGCCATCGGGTATAAAGAACTGCTCCCGTACTTTGCGGGCACCTGCACGCTTTCCCAGGCTGTCGAGGAGATGAAACGCGCCACCCGCCGCTACGCCAAGCGCCAGTTAACGTGGTTTCGCCGGGAAAAGGATGCGCAGCCGCTGTTTGTGGACGACTTTCCGACCCCGCAGGCGCTGCTCGAAGAGGTCCTGCACCGCGTGCAAACCCATTGGAAAGGAAGCTTTGTATGCATCTGAACAGTGTATGGCCCAAACGCATCGTCTCTTTCGTGGTGGCGGCGCTGCTTTTGTACTTTGTCGGTTATCAGATCTACAACGCCAATTTCAGCCGCCAGCAGACCGAAACGGCGCTTTACCGCACCGTCGAGGAAAAACTGCAGGTGACCGGTTACGCCGTGCGCGACGAACAATATTTGACGAATACGCTGGGCGGCGTACTCGAGTACGATTTGCCCGACGGCAGCAAGATCAATAAGGGCGGTGCCGTCGCCCATGCTTATGAAAGCGTTGCCGATGCCGACCTTTTGCACGAGGCGGAGGACCTGCAGGCGCAGCTGTCCGACCTGCAGGAGATTTCCGGCATGGGCGACTCGATTACCTACAGTACCGAAAATGTAGAATCCCTGCTGGAAACGCAGCTTTTGACCTTGTCCCAGCTTTCCGAAGAACCGGGCGCCGATCTGGACGACGCGCGCCGCGAACTTTTAAAGCTTTTGAATGAAAAGCAGCTTGCCGACGGCGACGTGCAGGATTTCAGCGAACGCATCGCCGCGCTGCAGGATCAGCTTTCCTCCCTTTCCGTGCAGAGCAACGGCGAAAGCCTCGGCGCGATTTCGGCGCCGGAAGCCGGCTATTTCTCGAGCAAGACCGATGGCTATGAAAACGCCTTTTCCTATGAGGATGTCCTCGAGATCTATGCGGAGGATTTGGACAAGGACATCGAGCCGCAGGCGGTGCCCGACAATGTGATCGGCCGTGTATGCAGCCAGTTTAATTGGTATTTTGTGTTCACCGTCAGCCAGAATGACGCGAGCAAGTTTAAAACGGATACCTCCGTCACGATTTCCTTCCCGTTTGCAAGCAATGAGGAGGTTTCGGCGACGGTTGCCCGCGTCAATCAGCGGCCCGGCGAGGATAAGGCCGTCATTATTCTGGAATCGGCCCAAATGGACAGCGCCCTGATCAATCTGCGCAAGGAGACCGCCGAGGTCACGCTCGCCACGTATTCCGGCATTCAGGTGAGCCAGGACGCCGTCCACTTCGAGACGGTCCAAAAACAAGTCACGGATGCCAACGGCAACACCGTCACGCAGGAAAAATACGTCGAGGGTGTCTATGTGACGTACGGCACCGAACTTCAATTCAGGCAGATTGTGCCGCTTTACAGCGACGGCAATTACATTTACTGCGATCCGGATCCGGATCTCGACACGCTGATGACAGATGAGTCCATTCAGCTTTACGATGAAGTGGTAATAGAAGGGGATGACCTGTATGACGGAAAAGTCATTGAATGAACAGGCGCTGCAAGCGCGCTTTCACGACGTCGAGGAAAACCTCAAACACATCGAGGAAACGATCACCAAAGCTGCCGAAAAGAGCGGGCGCAAGCGCGAGGATATTACGCTGCTGGCCGCCACCAAAACGGTGCCGGTCGAGGTGATTAACCACGCCATTGAGTCGGGCGTGCGGTGTATCGGTGAAAACCGGGTGCAGGAGCTGCTCGACAAATACGACGGCTACCGCAAAGACCTTGCGGATGTCCAGTTTATCGGCCATTTGCAGACGAATAAGGTCAAATATCTGATTGGCCGCGTCTCGATGATTCAAAGCGTCGACAGCGTAAAGCTTGCCCAGGAGATTTCCCGCCAGTGCATCAAACACGGCACCACCATGGATGTGCTCCTCGAAGTCAATATCGGCCGGGAGGAAAATAAATCCGGTGTGCTTTTGGAGAACTTGGACGAGTTGCTCGAAAATGTTGCACAGCTTCCCGCAATTACTGTGCGCGGCCTGATGGCGATTCCGCCCGCCGGCGCGTCCGCAGAAGAAAGTTTCGCATACTTTTCAAAAATGCACGAAACTTACATTGACATCAGCCGCAAAAACACAGATAATAGGATTGATATGCGGTTCTTGTCGATGGGCATGTCTGCGGATTATGCGCAGGCAATCGAAGCGGGCGCCAATATGGTGCGCATCGGGTCCTCGTTGTTTGGGCCGCGGGATTACAGCAAATAACAGTCTTTTAGGAGGTTTTTCATATGGCAGGGCTGCTGCAGAAATTCAAGGAGCTTTGGAATCCGCCGGAAGAGGAGTACGGCGATTACGATTATGAGGAGGAAACTCCCGAGCAGGAAGACACAACCGCCCCGCGTCAAACGGCTCGCGAGACGCGTTCGGAACCGGCAGCTGCGCGCCGCGAAAGCACGTATAGCACGCGCCGCAGCCAGGACGGCAAAGTGGTCAACCTGAACACAAAGACCCAGCTGCAGGTCGTCCTCTTTAAACCGGAGCAGTTTGGCGAGGAGGTTTCCGCCATCGCCGACGAACTTTTGCGCACGAATACGGTCGTGCTGAACCTGGAAGGAACCGCCAAGGATGTCTCCCGCCGGATCATCGATTTCCTGAGCGGCGTCGCCTATGCCAACGGCGGCAAGTTTAAGCGTGTTGCGACAAATACCTTTATCATCACGCCTTATAACGTCGACCTGATGGGGGACGACGTCATGAGCGATCTGGATACGAACGGCGTATACGTGTGATGCAGGCGGCAAACCATACGGATGCGGTGCTTCAAGCGCGCATAGAAGACGCCGCGGCGGCTGCCGAGCGGCAGAATACGCCGCATTTTGTCGGATTCCTCGATGAACGTCAGGCCTCGCTTGCCAAGCGCTTTGCGGAAACGTGCGGCGCAAACTTCCTTTTGTGGGGCGGCCATCCCGATGCGGAGCGCGTCTATTTTGGCGCGTTTCCGTTTTGGCAGGAGCCCGACCCGGCGCTGTTTCCTATTTGCGGCGCGACGGCCACATGGCGCAAATGCGACGCACTCAGCCACCGCGATTTCCTGGGCGCGTTTCTTGCGGCCGGCATCGGCCGTGAAACGCTCGGGGATTTCCTTTTGGAAGAGGGCCGATGCGTCTTCTACTGCCGCTGTGAGGTGCGTGACTTTTTGTTTGCACAGGTCGCGAAAATTGGGAGAGTCGGCGTAAAACTTTCGCCTTCTGTCGAGGAGCCGCTGCCGGCGCTCCACCATTTTCAGCCCATCGAGGCGGTCATCGCTTCGCCCAGGCTCGACTGTGTCGTCGCCGCGTGCACGGGTTTAAGCCGCGACAAGGCCGCCGCTCTCATCGACGGCGACTGCGTCCAGGTGGACCACAGCCCCGTGCATGCGCACGCATATACTGTTCCGGAGGGCGCACTCCTTTCCATTCGCGGGAAAGGCCGCTTTTGCATCGACAGCGTCAGTGCCCAGACCAAAAAGGGCAAACGAAAGCTTGTAGGGCGCAAATTTATCTGAACCACGGGAGGGTCAAAAATGCTTTCATTGAATGATATTAAGAATCAAAAATTCCGCCGGGCGGGTTTCCGCGGCGGGTATATGGAAGAAGATGTCAACGATTTTCTCGATGAGGTGGAGTCCTCGTATTCCGCGTTAATCCAGAAGACCGCCGAACAGCGCGACACCATCGAGCGCCTCAACGCGCAGATGCAGAGCTACAACGACAAGATTGCGGAGCTCTCTTCCCAGGTCGAACAGTACCGCAAAGAGGAGGACGATATCAAGTCCGCCCTCGTCAGCGCGCAGAAAATGCGGGACGCTTCCATCCGGGAAGCGCGCCACCAGGCAGAGGCCATCGTCAACGACGCCAACCGCAAGGCAAACGAGATCGTCTCCGGCGCCAGCCGCCAGATCGGCGATGAGCAGGAAAAGCTCGACCAGCTCAAGCAGGAAGTTTCGGCGTTCCGCACCTCGCTTCTGGAAATGTATAAGAAGCACCTGACATTGATCAACGCCCTGCCGAAGGTGGAGAAAAAGCCGGCGCCCGCCGAAAAGCCTGCACCGGCAGAGGAAGCCCCCGCGCCCGAGGAGCCGCCGCTGAAGGCCGCGGCGCCGGTCCACACGCAGGAGCCTGTGCCGGCCGTCGTTTTGCAGGAAGAGGATGCCCCGCAGGCCCCCGAGGAGGCGGTCCAGCAAAGCCAGCCGGAGCCGGTTTCCTTTTCGCCTGTCGAGCCGTCGCCCGCGGTGACGCGCCCGGTCGTTTCCAGCGTCCAGTTCGGTGACGAGTATGATTTGGAAGACGACGACGTCGCCGATATTTTTGATCGCAAAAAATAAGCCGTTTGGGGTAGAATAAAAAAGCCGCCCAAAGCAGTTTGCGGATGCAGCAAAAGGCGGCTTGCATTGAAGGAGAGAAAGCGGATGGATTACAAAAGCACTTTGAATTTGCCAAAGACCGATTTTCCGATGCAGGCAAAACTGCCCGCACGGGAACCGCTGGCAATGGCTGAGTGGGAAAAAGAAGATCTCTACGGAGAAGTGATGAAGAAAAACGAAGGCAAGCCCGTCTTCGTTCTGCACGACGGGCCGCCTTATGCGAACGGCGATATTCATCTGGGTACGGCGTTGAATAAAGTGCTGAAGGATATGATTGTCCGCTCGAAGAATATGTCGGGTTATAAAGCACCGTACGTGCCGGGCTGGGATACGCATGGCCTGCCGACGGAGTTAAAGGCGCGCAAGAAGGCCGGCGTGAAAAACAGCGCCACGATTTCCGATGTGGAGCTGCGCAAAATCTGCCGTGAATTCGCGGAGTCGTACATCGACGGCCAGCGCAACGAGTTTAAGCGTTTGGGCGGCCTGGGCGACTGGGATCACCCGTATATCACGCTCACGCACGATTACGAAGCCAAGCAGATCGAGATTTTTGCCGATATGTGCGAGAAGGGCCTCATTTACCGCGGCTTAAAGCCGGTCTATTGGTGCCCGGACTGCCAGACGGCACTCGCCGAGGCGGAGATCGAATATGCGGAAGACCCCTGCGATTCCATCTACGTCAAATTCCGCGTCACGGATGACAAGGGCGGCTTCTTTACGTCGAAGGGCGCAGACCTCGCCCACACCTATTTCGTCATCTGGACCACGACCACATGGACGCTGCCGGCCAATGAGGCCATCTGCCTGGGGCCGTCTTTTGAATATTCCCTGATCCACTGCGGCGGGGAGTATTATATCATGGCGTCCGCGCTTTATGAGTCCGCCATGCAGGCCGCCGGTCTTTCCGATTACGAAGTGATCGCGACGTTTACCGGCAAAGACTGCGAATATATGAAGGCGCAGCATCCGTTTTTAGACCGCGAATCCTTAATCATCGTCGGCGACCACGTCACGCTTGAAAGCGGCACGGGCTGCGTCCATACGGCGCCCGGCCACGGCGTTGACGACTACAATGTCTGCCACAACCATTATCCCGAGCTGCCGATCCTGGTCCCAGTCGATGCGCACGGCCGCATGACCGAGGAGGCGGGGCCCATCTGCGCGGGGATGACCACGCAGGAGGCAAACAAGGCGATTGCCGATTATCTCGTCGAGAGCGGCGCGATGTTTGCCCAGCAGCACATCGTCCACCAGTACCCGCACTGCTGGCGCTGCAAGCACCCGATTTTGTTCCGTGCGACGGAGCAGTGGTTCTGCTCGGTGGATTCGATCAAGGAGCAGGCCGTCGACGCGATCAACAAAGTCCAGTGGATTCCGGCCTGGGGCAAGGACCGCATCACGTCCATGGTGCGCGAGCGCAACGACTGGTGCATTTCCCGCCAGCGCCGCTGGGGTGTGCCGATCCCGATCTTCTACTGCAAGGATTGCGGCGAGCCGCTGATGCGCAAGGATCTCATGCTGCGTGTTTCGAAGCTCTTCGGCGAAAAGGGCAGCGATGCCTGGTATACGACCGAGCCCGAGGAAATCCTGCCCGAAGGCACCGTCTGCCCGAAGTGCGGCGGCCATTCCTTTGTCAAAGAGCACGACATCATGGACGTGTGGTTCGACTCCGGCGTCTCCCACGCTGCGGTCGCGGATCAGCGCCCCGAGCTGCATTGGCCGGCCGACCTCTATTTGGAGGGTGCAGACCAGTACCGTGGCTGGTTCCAGTCGAGCCTTCTGACGAGCGTCGCGTGGCGCGGCAAGGCGCCGTATAAGGCCGTCTGCACGCATGGCTGGGTCATCGACGACGAGGGCCGCAAGATGAGCAAATCTTTGGGCAACGGCATCGACCCGAAGACGATTATCGACCAGTACGGCGCCGATATTCTGCGCCTGTGGGTCGCCTCGTCCGATTACCACACGGATGTCCACATCTCGAAGGATCTGTTAAAGCAGCTGTCCGACGCGTACCGCAAGATCCGCAACACGGCGCGCTTCATGCTCGGCAACCTCCACGACTTCGACCCCAACAAAGACGCCGTCCCACTTTCGGATTTGCAGGAAATTGACCTGTGGGCGCTGCGCAAGTTTGACGCATTGATCGCGAAGGTCAAGGAAAGCTACGACACGTATGAATTCCACAACGCCTACCACGCGATTCACAACTTCTGCGTCGTCGATCTGAGTAATTTCTACCTTGACGTGGCGAAGGACCGCTTGTACACGGAAAAGGCCGGCAGCCTGACCCGCCGCGCGGCGCAGACCGTCATGTTCCGCATCTTGAGCGGCATGACGCTGCTCGTTTCGCCGATTCTCGCGTATACGGGCGATGAAATCTGGAAGGCGATGCCGCACAGCAAGGACGAGGACCCGCGCGCCGCGGTGCTTAATTCGTTCCCGGAGGGCTCTGGCCTGCCCGAGGATGCGGCGTTTGTCTCCCGCTGGGACCGCATCCACGCGATCCGCGACGACGTCAAGAAGGCGCTCGAAAAGGCGCGCAAGCAGAAGGTCATCGGCGCCGCGCTCGACGCAAAGGTCACGCTCCACTGCACGGGTGACCTGTACACGTTCGCGAAGTCCGTCGAAAAGGAGCTTCTGCCGGTTCTGATCGTCTCCGCCGTCGAGGTGCAGGAAGGCGGCACCGGCACGTTCACAGACGTCGAGCTCCCCGACTTCTCCGTCACGGTGGAACACGCCGAAGGCGAAAAGTGCGCACGCTGCTGGATGTACAGCGACACCGTCGGCAAGAATGCCGCGCATCCGGACCTGTGCGAGCGCTGTGCGCAGGTATTGGAATCTTAAGAAAATCTATAGAAATGGGAAAGAGCGGGGCAGAGGGTCTGCTCCGCCTTTCTTCTTTCGGAGGGGGAACCCATTCGTGATGCAAATCGTGATCGTGCTGTTGTCTGCCGCGGGAATCGTGGCGGTAGATCAGATTCTTAAGGCCGTGATGCTCTCGTGGCTCGCGCCGATTGGCCGCTATGAGGTGATTCCGGGCTTCTTCTCACTGGTTTATGTTGAAAACCGCGGTGCGGCCTTCGGCATCCTGCAAAACCGGCAGTGGCTGTTTGCGCTGCTGACCGTCGCCGTCTGTATCGTCATCATTGCCGCCTTGGTCCGCTACCGCCACCACGACGGCTTTTCCTGGGCGGCGTGCGCGCTCATTCTGGGCGGCGGCATCGGCAACGTTATCGATCGCCTTGTCCGTCAATTCGTGGTGGATTATCTGAGCTTTTCCATTTTCCCGCCCGTGTTTAATTTTGCGGACATCTGTGTGGTGGCCGGAGCGGTCTGCTTCTTGGTCCATGTGCTGCGCCGCGACCGCAAGGAAGCGGCAGAGCCCCGCGCGGAGGCCTGAAAGATGCCGCAGCAGTTTACGCTGACCGTCTCCCCGGAACAGGCAGGGCAGCGGCTCGATAAATTCTTGAGTACCGGTCTAGACGGGGTGACGCGCTCCGCCGTCGAAAAGTATATCGCGCAGGGGCTTGTCACAAAAGACGGCGCCCCGCTTTCCAAAAACCATCGGGTGGAGGCGGGGGAGTGCTTTTGTGTGGTGCTCCCGGACCCGGCGCCGCTTGCGGTGCAGGCGGAGGAGATCCCGCTTTCGATCGTCTATGAGGACGCGGATCTCCTCGTCGTCAATAAGCCCAAAGGCATGGTCGTCCATCCCGCGCCCGGCCATCCGGACCATACGCTCGTCAATGCGCTTCTGGCCCACTGCGGGGATTCGCTTTCCGGCATCAACGGGGTCTTGCGCCCGGGCATCGTGCACCGCATCGACAAGGATACCAGCGGCCTGTTGATGGTCGCCAAGAACGATTTTGCCCACCAGGCCCTCGCGTCGCAGATTCAGGCACATACGTTTACGCGCCTTTATGAGGCCGTCGTGCACGGTGTCATCAAGGAGGATTCCGGTACGGTCGATGCGCCGATCGGCCGCCATCCTGTCGACCGCAAGCGGATGGCGGTTACCCAAAAGGCAAGCCGCAATGCCGTCACGCATTTTACGGTCCTTGCGCGCTACCGCGCCTTTACCCATGTCCGCTGCAAACTCGAGACGGGCCGCACACACCAGATCCGCGTCCATATGGCGTACATGGGCCATCCGGTTGCCGGTGACCCGCTCTATGGCCCCAAAAAGCCGGCACCGGGGTTAGACGGCCAGTGCCTGCATGCGCGCGTCATCGGCTTCGTCCATCCGCGCACCGGGGAATATATGGAGTTTACGAGCCCGCTGCCCGATTATTTTACGGCGTTTCTCAAACGCCTGGGCGAGCCCATTTCCTAAAGCCTTTCATAAAGAAAGCGCAGCAAAAGCATTGGAAACGTTGCTTTTGCTGCGCTCTTTTTTGTTTTTAGAAGGGATTATTCATCGCCAAAACTGACGCCGATGTCGCGCGCCGTTTGGATGATGTCGAGGTCCAGCGGCACCGTCTTCAGCTTACCGGCTACTTCCGAAAGCGGCACCGGTACAATGACGTTGTTGCGCATGGCCACCATGTAGCCGTACTTCTTTTCGCGGATCAGCCGCGCCGCCGCCGCGCCGAAGCGCGTCGAGAGCACCCGGTCAAACGGGCACGGGCTGCCGCCGCGCTGGATATGCCCCGGCACCGCCACGCGGATCTCGTGTCCGGTCGCATCCTCCAGCTGCTTAGCAAGCCGGTATGCGACCGACGGATACGGTTCCGCCGCGCGCGCCGCCTTGAGCTCCTTTTTGCTCATCTTTGCTTCCTTTTTGGAGAGCGCGCCTTCCGCCACCGCAATGATCGAAAAGCGCTTGCCGGCTTTGCTGCGCTGCTCGATGACCTTCGAAATGCTGTCGATCGAATACGGGATCTCCGGCAGCAAAATGGCGTCTGCGCTGCCGGCAATGCCCGCGTGCAGCGTCAGCCATCCCACTTTGTGCCCCATGATTTCCACGATGAACACACGGCCGTGCGATGTCGCCGTCGTGTGGATGCTGTCGAGCACATTTGCCGCCACGTCTACGGCGCTCTGGAAACCGAACGTGATGTCGGTGCCCCAGATGTCGTTGTCAATGGTCTTCGGCATCGTGACGACGTGCAGGCCTTCCTGGCTTAAAAGGTTTGCCGTCTTGTGCGTGCCGTTGCCGCCCAGGATTGCCAGGCAGTCGAGCCCCATCTTGCGGTAATTGTCCTTCATATTCTGCACTTTGTCGCCGCTGTTTTCGTCCACTACGCGCATCAGCTTAAAGGGCTGGCGGCTTGTCCCCAAAATCGTACCGCCCAGATTCAAAATGCCGGAAAATTCGCTTTCCTTCATTTTGTGGTAATTCCCCTCAATCAGGCCGCGATAGCCGTCTTCTATGCCGTAAATTTCAATGTCCTTTCCGAACGCCTGGTACAGCGCTTTGCCCAGGCCGCGGATGGCAGCGTTTAATCCCTGGCAGTCACCGCCGCTGGTCAGAATTCCTACTCGTTTCACGCGAAGGTTCCCCTTTCCATTCCTTTTTTGCACATCTCCTTTTGCACATAGTCATAGTATAGCACAAAAATGCGTCCGCGAACAGTCTTTATTTAGAAACATCTTCGGCGGTCAGCGGGCGGAACGGTTTTGCGCGCTCCTGCGTTTCCAACGCCTTCAGGCGCTCCTGCGCCAGGCGGCTGAACTCGCGGTGGCTGTTGCAGGCGCGCTTGCCGCGGCGGTCGATGTGGATATAGGAGCGGTCGCTGAGCATCATACGGGCGTTGATGTTGTCGCTGAGCATCAGGTCCAGCGTGTCAAACGCGCGCTGCTTTAAGTCCGGGTCCTCCACCGGGAACACGAGTTCCACGCGGCGGTCGAGGTTTCTCGGCATCCAGTCGGCGCTGCCCATATAGATCTTCGGCGTACCGCCGCACTCAAAACGGAAAATACGGCTGTGCTCCAAAAGCTGGCCGACAATGCTGTAAACCTGGATGTTCTCACTGATCCCCGCAAGGCCCGGGATCAGGCAGCAGATGCCGCGCACAATCAGACGGATCGGGACGCCGGCCTGGCTTGCGCGGTACAGCCGCTCGATGATGTCCGGGTCGACCAGCGAATTGACTTTTGCCGTAATGCCGCTGGGCAGGCCGTTTTTCGCGTTCATGATCTCCTGCTCAATCATTTCCTGGAAGAAGGTGCGCATGCCGTGGGGAGCCACTACCATCTTGTTGTACTCCGGCGGCTGGCTGTAGCCGGTCAGGACGTTAAACAGGCTGCTGGCATCAATGCCGAACGGCTCTTTACACGTGAACATGCCAAGGTCCGTGTAAATTTTGGCGGTGGAGTCGTTGTAGTTGCCGGTGCCCATGTGCAGATAGCGGCGGATGCCGTCCTCTTCGCGGCGAACCACCAGCGCGATCTTGCAGTGCGTCTTTAAGCCCGCCAGGCCGTAAATCACGTGGCAGCCCGCTTCCTCGAGTTTCTTGGCCCAAAGGATGTTGTTTTCCTCATCAAAGCGCGCTTTCAGCTCGACGAGGACCGTCACCTGCTTGCCGTTTTCCGCGGCTTTAATCAGCGCGGCAATGATCGGCGAATGGCCGCTGACGCGGTAGAGCGTCTGCTTAATGGCGAGCACATTTTCATCTTCGGCCGCCTGGCGGATGAAGTTTACCACAATCTCAAAGCTCTCGTAGGGATGATGCACCATGCGGTCCTTTTCCCGGATTGCCTCAAAGATGTCGCTGTACCCCCAGAAGTCGGCCGGCGGGTATACCGGCACGATCGGCTTAAAGCACAGATGCTCACAGCCCGGCAGCCTCGCAAATTTGGAGAAGAACGTCAGGTCCAGCGGCCCGGGCACTTCGTAAATGCCGCTTTCCTTCACGTCGAGCATTTCCACTAAGAATGCCTTCGTTTCCGGGTCGCATTTTTGCAGCAGCTCCAGACGGACCGGACGGCCGCGCTTGCGCTTTTTGATGGATTTCTGGATGGCGAGCATCAAGTCTTCCGCCTCTTCGTCAATGTCGAGGTCGCTGTTGCGCGTAATGCGGAACGGGCTCGCGGAGAGCACTTCCGTGCTGCCCTCAAACAGGCGGTCTAAGCACGAGATGATGACATTTTCCAACAGGACAAAACAGCGTCCCTCGCTGCTCGGCACTTCCAGAAAGCGCGACAGGATGCCCGGCACCTGCACGACGGCAAATGCCGGCTCTTCCTGGCCCTTCAGGCGCAGGCGGATTGCGATGTTTAAGCTCTTATTTGACAAAAACGGGAATGGCCGGCTGCGGTCGACCGCCAGCGGCGTCAAGACCGGGAAAAGGATTTTATCAAAATACGATTCGATGAACGCCTTTTGCTTTGCGTCGAGTTCCTCCAGCGAAAGGAAGGAAAGCCCTTCCCGCCGCAGTGCCGGTACAATCGAACGCAGCAGGCACGAATACTGCCGTTCGGCAAACGTGTGGATCTTTTCCGACAAGGCCGCGTACACCTGCGACGGCGTCATGCCGCTCGGGTCCGGCTTTTTGTATTTGCTTTTGATCTGTTCGATGACGCCGGCCACACGCACCATGAAGAATTCATCCAGGTTGCTGGCCGTAATGGAGAGGAAGTTAACGCGCTCGAGAATCGGGTTCTCTTTTTTCATGGCCTCTTCCAGCACGCGGGCGTTAAAATCCACCCAGCTCAATTCACGGTTATAGTAGGGGAAAGGGGTCGGCTGCTCCTTTTCGGTTTTCATTTTGTCGCTCATGCTGTTGCTCCTTTTTTAAATGAGGGTCTGCTTGATTTTCAAAACGGGTTTTACGCCAAACACGTCCGCAAAGAAGCCGGCACACTGCGCAAAAGCCCACTGTTCCAATAGGACATTTTCATTCGTCTGCGCGCTGATGGTCAGCTGCTGGTCCGAGAGTTTCACCTTGACCTGCGGAATCTTCTGCTTCTGCGACTTGTCCAGCGCGTTTGCCAGGCGGAAGATCGCGACGAGCTTGGCGATTTCCGTGACAGAATGTTCCGACATCTGCTGGAAGGCCGGGTCCCGCAGCTGCGGCTCATAGAATTCATTGTAACGCGCCACAAACGCAATGCGCAGCATATCCCGATCCGTCATGCCATAGATCCCCATGTGCCGGATCAGGTCGAACGTCGCGTCCAGATGCTGCTTGACGGAGACAAAGTGCCCGCAGTCATGCAGCACGGCAGCCAAATCCAGCAGAAGCCGCTGTTTGCGGTCCATGCCGTGCAGGGGCTTTGTGCGGTCAAAAATTTCCCCGGCAATCGTGCGCACCACCTGCGTATGCGCCTGGCTGCACTGGTAATCCGACGCAATGGTTTGCGCACAGGCAAGCGCGTTGCTGCGCACATGCTCAAAATACACCGCGTCCTGTTTCGGTAAGAGCATCTGGCGCATCAGTGCGTCCCACAAATCAATTTTCGGCGAGAGGACAAACCCCGCGTTCGTCAGGCGGATGAGGCGCACATAAATGGCCAGTGCCGAGTACAAAAGGTCCGCCTCGTTCTCCGAGAGCTGGTAGTGCAGCGCAATCTTGCTCGACGTCATCTTGGAAATTCCCTGATAGAGCTTTAAAATCCGCTTGACCGGGATTTTAAACCGCCCCTCTTCCAGTTCCGCGTGGCACAGATGCGCAATCATCTCGGCTTCATTGCCCGTCAGGATAATATTGACGATGTCGTGGCCCATCTCAAACGGGCGGTAATTGAGCATCGCGCGCAGGTATTCCTCGAGCACCTGGTCGAAGTTTTCAGTCTGCTCCTCAATGCTGGCCAGCATGTCGTGCAGCTTCAAAGCACCGATCGGCGCATTCTGGGAGTAAACCATGTTTTGGCCGTCGTGCAGCGCAATGCCAAGCGTGCCGGAACCGATATAGGACAAAAGGCTGTATCCTTCCGTCAAATCGCCCGTGCGGTTGAGCAGGTCCAGAATCTCGGAATAGATCAGCGTCTTTTCTTCGGCATCCTCCAGCACGCGCACGGAGAATCCATTTTTAATGCGGATTTGGTCGAGCACGAACGCGCGGTTCGAGGCCTCGCGGATTGCCGTGGTGGCCACCACCTGCCACTGTGTTACGCCGTATTCCTGAATCAGATTCTTAAAGCCGGCCAGCGCTTCCGTCAGCGTCCGCACGCTTTCAAAGCTGATCGAGCCGGTTGTAAAGACCTCGTGCCCCAGAGAAAGCGGGTAGACTAACTGATCCAGATCCACGATTTCGCCTTTGCGCAGCTGCGAGATGCGCATTTTCAAAGCACTGGACCCGATGTCAATGACCGCCGCGGCTTTCGGAAACTTTTTCTTATTCATGTATACACCGCCTGTTCCTTGAGTGCCCCGCTCCATTCTGAAAAAGCGGGGGTTTCAAACTATCAAACCAACTTCTTGTTTTTCGATTAGTATTAGTATAACAATTTTTGCACCGTCCAGCAAGGCACTGGGCAGTCCGCAGCAAAATATAACATAATTTTAACAATCACACACGCGTACGTATTTGACAAATCTGAAAAGATTCGCTACCCTTTTTTTGAAGTCTCGAAAAAGGAGGACACACCATGCGTTTGGCGCTTTTGCAAATGCAGGGGACTATAGATCCCCGGGAAAATCTTGCCCGTGCCCTGGCGCACTTCGAGCGTGCCGCCGGGGAAGGGGCAGAGATGGCCGTGCTGCCGGAAATGTTTTTGTGCCCCTACCAGCCGCAGGCGATGCGCGCCTGCGCCCAGACGCGGGACGGCCCCGTGCTGGAATGCCTGCGCACAGCGGCGCGCAAAAATCGTGCCTGGCTTGTCGCCGGCAGCCTGCCGGAGCGGGTGGGGGAGACGCTTTTTAACACCAGTTTTGTTTTTTCCCCGCAGGGACAGCTCGTTGCCGCCCACCGGAAACTGCATTTATTTGAAACCCGCCTTGCAGACGGTACGCTGTTCCGCGAGGCGGACCTATTTTCTCCCGGGGACACCGCCACCGTGTTTGATACGCCCTTTGGCCGGATCGGCCTGTGCATCTGTTTCGATGTTCGCTTCCCGGAACTTTTCCGCCTCATGGCACACCGCGGCGCCCGTCTCGTGTTGGTTCCGGCCATTTTTACGCAAGCAACCGGGGCCGCGCACTGGGACCTGCTGTTTCGCCTGCGCGCGGCGGATTTCCAGCTATTCACGGCGGGCATCGGTCCGGCCAAAGGGACCGCCGGCGCGTATGCCCCGTATGCCCACTCGATTTGCTGCTCCCCGTGGGGCGACGTGCTTTGCCGCGCGGGTGAGGACGAATGCCTCTCGCTTGTTAAACTCCCGCTTGAAGCCGTTGAGATGTACCGCGCGCGTCTGCCGCTTTTGTCCGGCCGCCGCACAGACCTGTACGGCATCTGGGATGCGAAGACGGACACGGTTTTCTAAAGCCTGTTTCGGACAAAACAAAAAAGCACAGCAGAAAGGATTTCTGCTGTGCTTTTCTTTTGGCGGAGAGGACGTGACTCGAACACGCAATGCCTTGCGGCACACCACATTTCCAATGTGGCTCCTTACCAATTAGAATACCTCTCCAACTGGCAACCTCGCCGTGCTTGCGGCGACTTTTATATTATAACGGATGTTTCGAGAAAAAGCAAGCCCTATTTTTCGATTTTTGAAGATTTTTTGATTTTCCTTGCAGTGCCTTCCGTTTTGCGTTACACTAAACGGGAAAGAACGCAAGGCATTTTATAAAGGAGGAACCGAAACCTTGAATCGGACAAAAATCGCGGAGATCTATCAGGACGCTGCCCGCTTTACGCAGGCGCCTCTGACCGTTTGCGGCTGGGTGCGCTCCATCCGTGACAGCAAAGCGCTCGGCTTTATCGACTTAAACGACGGCAGCTGCTTTGGCGGTCTGCAGATCGTCTTTGAGGCGGACAAGATTGATAATTTCCAGGAAGTGACGAAATATAACGTCGGCGCGGCCCTGTGCATTGAGGGTACGCTGCTTTTGACGCCGCAGGCGCGCCAGCCGTTTGAGCTGCACGCTTCAAAAATCATGCTCGAAGGCGCTTCCACGCCGGATTATCCGCTTCAGAAAAAGCGCCATACCGTCGAGTATCTGCGCACGATTGCGCATCTGCGCCCGCGCACGAATCTGCTTTCCGCGGCGTTCCGCGTCCGCTCGGCGGCCGCTTACGGCATCCACCGCTTCTTCCAGGAGCGTGGGTTTGTTTATGTGCATACGCCGCTGATCACCGCCAGCGACTGCGAGGGCGCGGGGGAGATGTTCCGCGTCACGACACTGCCCGCCGATAACCCGCCGCGCAAGGAGGACGGCTCTGTCGATTACACGCAGGACTTTTTCGGCAAGCCGACCTGCCTGACCGTCTCCGGCCAGCTGGAAGCGGAGTGCATGGCGATGGCGTTCGGCCAGGTTTATACGTTCGGCCCGACGTTCCGCGCGGAAAAATCCTACACGCAGCGCCATGCGGCCGAGTTCTGGATGGTCGAGCCGGAGATCGCGTTTGCCGGCCTCGAGGACGTTATGGAATTGGCCGAGTCGATGATGAAATCCGTGATCGAATATGTCATGCAGACCTGTCCGCAGGATCTTGCATTCTGCAATCGCTTCGTCGATAAGGGCCTGCTCGACCGCCTGCACAACGTCTGCGACAACGCGTTCGCGCGCGTCACGTATACGGAAGCCATCCGGCTCCTCGAACCTCACAACGCGGAATTTACGTACCCGGTTTCCTGGGGCTGCGACCTGCAGACGGAACACGAAAAGTACCTGACCGAGCAGGTTTATAAAAAGCCGGTCTTCGTGACGGATTACCCGGCCGAAATCAAGGCGTTCTATATGCGCGCAAACGACGACGGCAAGACCGTTGCGGCCGTTGACCTGCTCGTTCCCGGAATCGGCGAGATTATCGGCGGCAGCCAGCGTGAGGAACGCCTGGACGTGCTCGAGGCCCGCATGAAAGCGCTCAACATGAACATGGAGGATTATTGGTGGTATCTCGATCTGCGCCGTTTCGGCGGTACGCACCACGGCGGCTTCGGTTTGGGATTTGAGCGCATGGTCATGTATTTGACCGGCATCCAGAATATCCGCGATGTCCTGCCCTTCCCGCGCACGACCGGCAGCGCGGAATTCTAAAAGCCGGAAAAATGAGAAGACGCTTTCACTAAAACCAGCCTTTCGCCCGAATCGGTTGTTGTGAAAATGCAGGATTTTCATTTTAAACTTGCATTTTCCCGCTTCGTCCGCTAAAATAGTAAAGGTCTTTGCGGACTTGCGGTGCTCATTTGCCGCAAATTAGAAAAGGGAGATGCTTGTTTGTGGAATATTCGCAGATGTCAACCGAACAGCTGCAAACGCTGCACGCGCAGCTTTTAGAGGAATATGAGTCGTATAAGGCGCAGGGGTTAAAGCTCAACATGGCGCGCGGGAAGCCGAGCAGTGAACAGCTCGACCTGTCGATGGGCATGCTCGGCCTTTTGACGCCGCAGTCCGATTTGCACGCGTCCACCGGCGACGACTGCCGCAACTACGGCCTGGCCGACGGCCTGCCGGAAATGCGCGAGCTTTTCGCGGAAATGATGGGCTTGGACGACCATAACATCATTGTCGGCGGCAATTCCAGCCTTAACATGATGTTCGATGCGATTTCCTGCTGCATGACGCACGGTTTCCCCGGCTCGAAGCCCTGGAGCCAGCAGGGGCATTTGAAGTTTTTGTGCCCGGCGCCCGGCTATGACCGCCATTTCGCGGTGACGCAGTATTTCGGCTTTGAGCTGATTACGGTGCCGATGCTTTCGACCGGCCCCGATATGGACGTCGTCGAACGCCTCGTCTCCTCGGACCCGGCCATCAAGGGCATCTGGTGCGTGCCGAAGTATTCGAACCCCACGGGCATCACGTTCTCCGATGAGACGGTCCGCCGGTTCGCAGCGCTCAAACCCGCCGCGCCCGATTTCCGCATCTTCTGGGACAACGCCTACTGCGTGCACGACCTCGACGATACGCCGGATACGCTTTTGAATCTCTGGGAAGAGTGCCGCAAGTGCCACAGCATCAATATGCCCCTGTTCTTTGCGTCCACAAGCAAGATTACGTTCCCGGGCGCCGGCGTCGCCGCGATGGGGGCCAGCGAGGAAAACCTCAAGGTCTTCCGCGAACATTACGCCTACCAGACCATCGGCCCCGATAAGCTCAACCAGCTGCGCCATATCCTTTTCCTGAAAGATATGGACGGCGTGCGCGCACAAATGCGCCGTCACGCGCAGATCATCGCGCCGAAGTTTGCCCTCGTGGAGGAAACGCTCGAACGCCGCCTTTCCGGCAAGGGGATCGCTTCCTGGACAAAGCCGCACGGCGGTTATTTCATCAGTGTGGACGTGATGGACGGCTGCGCCAAGCGCACGGTCGCTTTGTGTAAGGAGGCGGGCGTTACCCTGACGGGTGCCGGCGCTACGTTCCCTTACGGCAAGGACCCGAATGACCGCAATATCCGCGTCGCCCCGACGTATCCGCCGCTCGATGAGCTGAAGATTGCGGCCGAACTGTTCTGCTTGTGTGCGGAATTGGCCGCCTGCGAGAAGCTCCTCGGCGCAAAAACGGAAGAAAATTAAGACAAAAGCTGCCTTCCCGCAAAAAGAAGGCGGCTTTTTTTGCAAAAGGAAGGGAGAGTTTCTGTCTGACGATTGACTTTTCTGCCCTTCAAAACTATAATGAAGGGTGTTCCGTCTGCGGCAGCCGCGCGGAAGGATTCGTATATTATTGGAGGATGAACGCATGAAGCGAGCACGAAAAGCAATCTTTTTTATCGTGGCAATCCTCATCTTCGCCTTTACCTTTGCGTCCATGTCCGGCGTGTATTCTTACAGAGGCGACACCAAGACCACTTACGTCAAGGGGATTGGTGATATCAGATGGGGCATTGATATCAACGGCGGTGTAGAGGCAACCTTTGCCCCCGATACCGGCGATGCCGCGACGACCGAGCAAATGGATGCGGCGCGGTCCGTGATCGAGACCCGTCTGGTCCAAAACAACATTACCGATTATGAATTAGACGTCGATTACAACCACAACCGCATCATTGTCCGCTACCCGTGGTCGAACGACGAACAGGATTTCGACCCGGAAGAGGCCATTCAGGAGTTGGCTGCAACCTCCGAATTGACATTCCGCGAGGGCAGCGAGTATCAGAATACGTCGCTTGACAGCAACGGCGAAACGGTGTACACGGACCCGACGGGTGTTACCGCAGAAAACGTCCTGCTCGAGGGCAGCGACGTCGATTCTGCCTCCGCCGGCGTGATCCAGAACCAGACAACCGGCGAAAGTCAGTACGTCGTCAATTTGAAATTGACGGAAGACGGCGCCGAAAAGTTTGCGGAGGCGACGAAAAAGGTCGCCAATGCGGGCACGACGCTCTCCATCTGGATGGATAATACGATGATTTCTTCCGCTTCGGTCGACCAGGCAGAATACGGCGAGACCGGCATCACCGGCGGCAATGCGCAGATCAGCGGCAACTTTACCGCCCAGGAAGCGACCCAGCTTGCCAACCAGATCAATTCCGGTGCATTGCCCTTTAAGCTCAACACAACGAGCTTCAGCACGGTCAGCCCGACTTTGGGCGCCTCTTCTCTGCAGGTGATGGCCATCGCAGGCATTATCGCTTTTGTATTCGTTGCGGTCTTTATGATTCTGATGTTCCGCCTGCCCGGCGTTGTGGCCGTCATCTCCCTGTGCGGACAGGCTGCGCTGTGCTTTGCGGCGGTTTCCGGCTTCTTCCCGTTCATGCGCAGCTTTACGCTGACGCTGCCGGGCATTGCCGGTATCATCCTTTCCATCGGCATGGGCGTCGATGCAAACATCATTACCGCCACACGTATCAAGGAAGAGATCTGGGCGGGGAAATCGATCGACAACGCCATTAAGGCCGGCGACGAGAACAGCTTCTGGGCCATCTTCGACGGCAACGTCACCACCATTTTGGTCGCCGTCATCCTGATGCTGGTCTTTGGCCCGAACAACATTCTTTCCTTCCTGTTCGGCGCAAGCACGACCGGCACCATCTACTCGTTCGGCTTTACGCTCTTGATCGGCAACATCGGCAACTTCGTGTTCGGCGTCGGTACCACGCGCCTGATGACGAAGTCCCTCGCCGCCTTCAAGCCGCTGCGCAAGAAGTGGCTCTTTGGCGGTCCGATCCACGAAAAGTCTGGAAAAGGAGGTGCAGCCGTTGAAGCAGTTTAAGATCCACTTCTGTGAAAATAAGAAGATCTATTTTGCGATTTCCCTCTGCCTTTTGGCCGTCGGCGTTATTTTCAATATCGTGTTCGGTACCCAGCTGGACATCGAGTTCCGCGGCGGCACGGAGATTAACTACTCCTACACCGGCACGATGGATCAGGCTACGGTTGAGCAGGCGGTCGAGGATGTGATTGGTTCGAACGTTTCGGTGCGCTTGAACAGCAACGTCCAGTCCGGCAACGGCGAACCCCACAACCAGATTTCGATCTCCGTTGCGGGTTCCCAGAACATTTCGGTCGATACGCAGCAGCAGGTGCTCGAAAGCCTGCAGAAGCAGTATCCGGACGATACGATTTCGATCGAAGATTCCAGCTCCATCGATGCATCGATGGGTACGGATTTCTTCCGCAAGTGCATTGTGGCCGTCATCATCACGGCCGTGCTGTTGATCGGCTACATCGCCCTGCGCTTCCGGAAAATCGGCGGTATGCCCGCCGGCGTCACGGCCATCATCGCGCTGCTGCACGATGTGCTGATGGTATATTTCACGTTTGTGATTTTCCAGCTTCCGGTCGACCAGAACTTTATTGCCGTCGTGCTGACAATCCTCGGCTATTCCCTCAACGATACAATCATCGTCTATGACCGTATCCGTGAAAATCGTGAATTGATGGGCAAGCGCGCGAAGTCCAGCGAGGTTGTGAACCTGAGCATCAACCAGACGCTGACGCGCTCGATCTTCACGGCATTGTGCACGTTTGCGGCGATCGCGTGCGTGTTTATCGTCGGTACGATCTTCAACCTGTCGAGCGTCACGACGTTCGCGCTGCCGATGATGGTCGGCATTGTGACCGGTTGCTATTCCTCCAACTGCATCGCCGGCCCGCTGTATGCGATGTGGATTGACCGCAAAGCCCAGCCCGAAAAGGGCGGCAAAAAGGAAGCTTCCAAAAAGGAGCTCCCGGCGCAGTAAATGTGCTTTCCCATTTTCCGGGAAATAAAATTGCGGTCTCGTTTATAAATGAAAAGAATCGGCGGTACGGACTTTCACAAGCGTACCGCCGATTTTTTATATTCCGGATGAGAAGCACCCAAAATGTATATGCGGCAATGCGCTTCCCCCTGCACCTTTTGAATGTATCACTTGGGAACAGCAGATACGCCCCCGGAACGTGCGTGTGCCCCGTTTATGCGGAAGATGCGATTGCTTTCGTATGAAAATTTATAAAAGAGATAGAATGGAAAACAGAGCGATTGGCAGAAGCCATCCGCTCTGTTTTTTTAGAAATGGTTTTATAGGATTTGCAGCTTTCACAAGCCTTATCCCTTCACCTGCCGCGTTAAAAAGCGCCAGATGCAGCAAGTGAGCAGCACAGCCCCGAAAATCCCCGCCAGACAGAAGATTACCGGCACCGAAAAAGAAAACCGCCCAAACACTTTTGCCCCGTCGAAAAACGACAGCCAGCCAAACGAATCGTCCGTGCCAAACAAAAGCGATGTCACATTCCAGCACAGCGCGCGCCGCGCTTCCGGTGCGAGAGGCAATACGCGCAAAAAGGGGTACAGTGCGAGCATACAGCCGCCCGCGGCCCCTAAAAGCGATGCCTTGCAAAGACTCGAGAGCAAAAGCGCGAAAAGGGAGGAGAGCACACTCAAAAGCACGCCTGCCGCGATGAGCCAGAGGGCAGCTTCGCCGAGCGTCAGCGCATACGCCGCGTTCGGATAGAGCAGCTGCATGGATGCACCCCAGTCCGTATGCGGGTCCGATAAAACCGGCGGCAGCACACAGATTGCGCCGCACCCTGCCGCTGCCGGCAGCCACGCGGTCAAAGCGGCCAAAAGCTTTGCGCAGAGCAGCCGCCCGCGCCCAAACCGCGCCGAAAATTGTAAAGCGTCCATGCCGCAGCGCGCGTCTTCCGCGAAAAGGCCGCTCAAGAGAAACGGCAGAAACAGCGCCGGCAGCAAAAAGCCGGCCGGGATGCCCGCAAAAAGCCGCGCGGCGCTGCCCGTGTACCCGCCCTCGACGGACATCGTACCGAGCGTTTCCGCCATTTTCAAGAGTTCCGGCGTCTCTGCGGCCGGCACCGGCGTCCCGGCAGCCGCCGGTGTGCGCGCTTCCTGGGCGCCCATGTAGTAGGAAAGCGTTTCCCATTCTTCGTCCGAAAAGGTGCCGCCTGCCGTCTGCTGCTCGCGCAGCGGCGCGGCTTTTTCGCTTAGCTTTTCAAATTCCGTCTCGGAGAGCGAAGCGCCGCTTTCATATCCATTCCAGTGCGTGGCGGGGAAGAGCGCCCCCTGTGCATTGCCTATGGCCGCGAGTACGCTCAGCGCAAGCAGCAGGCAGAGCACGGCCACCGCCTGCTTTCGGCAGAAGAGCTTTCGAAGCTCATAGCGGTATAAAGCGCTCATTTCGTTTCCCCGCTCTCTTCGCCAAAATGCCACAGATACACGTCCTCGAGCGTCGGCGTGCGCACGGGCTCGGCGTCCGGCGTGGGCGGCGTTTCGCTTAACACGCGCAGCACCACATGCCCGTTTTCGTGGCGCATGTTTGCGACAGCGTAAAGATTGAATAGCCCCTCGGCTTCGTCCGGCGTGCACGTGACCTGCCAGACCTTTCCCATGACGGCCGCCAGGAGCGATTCCACGCTGCCCTCATCGATCAATTTTCCGCGCTTTAACAGGAAAATATCATCCGCAATGCTCTCAACGTCCGAGACGATATGCGTCGAAAGCAGAACGATTTTGTCCTTCGCAATGTCGCTCAATAAGTTGCGGAAGCGCACGCGCTCCTTCGGGTCGAGGCCGGCCGTCGGCTCGTCGAGCACCAAAAGTTTCGGGTCATTGAGCAGTGCCTGCGCGATGCCGGCGCGCTGCAGCATGCCGCCGGAAAAGGTGCGGAGTTTTGCCTTCCGCTCGTCCGCAAGGCCCACCAATTCGAGCAGCGACGCGGCCTTTGCTTTCGCGTATTTGCCGTCTAAGCCCTTGAGCGAAGCCATGTACAAGAGAAAATCCCACGCGGAAAATTCTTTATAGTAGCCGAAATTCTGCGGCAGATACCCAAGCACGTCGCGGTACTGCGCGCCAAGCGTTGAAATCTCCTGGTCGCACCAGAAAATCTGCCCGCCCGTCGGCCGCAAAACGCTCACGAGCATGCGCATCAAGGTCGTTTTGCCGCTGCCGTTTGCGCCCAATAGCCCGTAAATGCCCGGCGAAAGCGTGAAAGAGACGTGGTCGACGGCGGCCTTTGCGCCGTAGGTTTTGGTCAGTGATTCGGCTCGAAGCTGGATCATAGCGGTTCCTCCTTTATTCGACCCCGCGCGCAAAACGGCGGCGCAGGTGCAGTTGTGTAACGATGAATAAAACGGCGCTGATGGAAGCCCACAGCACACAGACCGCAATCGGCTGCGGGATGGCGATGGCCCCAATCGTGACGGCGTGAAATTCCCGCAGGCTGTGTTCTGGGGATAAAAGCCCCATCAGTGTATATAGGAAAATAGGATTGTTCGATCCGGTAAGCATGCGCAGCAGGCTCGGCCCCACACAGATGCCCCCGCTTAAAAGCATCGGAAGCACACTACCCGGAAGAAACGCCGCGCACGTCAGTGTGATGGCGGCCGTGCTCCAAAGCCCCAAAAACACCATTGCGAGATATACACACAGTGCACCAAGCATCGTCAGCGGATAGGGGGACTGCCGCAGAATATTTTGCAGCGGTGCCTGCAAATCTACACCGATGCACAGCGCCGGAACAGACAGGAAAAGGAACAACGTGCCCAAAGCGGCCAGACATAGCCCGCCAGCGCCCAAAAGCACACTCCGCCAGAAAGGCCATTGTCCGCGTGCCGTACAGATAATCATTTCGTCCATGCGCGTGCGTTTTTCTTTTGCAAATGTGTCGCTTAGCGCGAGTACGAGAACGCCGGCCGGCACACAAGCAAGCAGATAATACCCTAAAAGCAGATCGCCGGCTTCTCCGGCGCCTTCACCATTGGAAGTGGGAAGGTCTTTTAATAGTGCGTACTCGAGTTTTGCGGCCGGAGAATTGTCATGCTGCAATTCCTTTAAGCGCTCCGCACGCTCTGCCGAGTCGCTGTAGGCCCGCAAAAGGCTTTCTACCGTCAGAAATTTTGTGTACGATTCGGGAGCGTGAATGTTGCCGTTGGCTGTCTCGTCCCATTCCGGTTCATTTTTTTCGCTCAGGTAGCCGTCTTCGTATTGCAGAAGCGCGGCATGTTTTTCGGGCGTTTGTGTGCCGCCGTAACTGTCGAGAATTTCCTGTCGCCAAGCACGATACTGTGCCGTTGTGACGGCCTTGTACTCCGGATCCTGAAACTCTCCATAAGGATGGCCGGACAAAAGCGGGGCATAGGCGGAAAAAAGGAACAGCAGAAAAATTGCTGCCATTACGAATATCCCGGCAATTGTGGCCGGATGGCGGATGGCTTTGCGCATCGCAAAGCGCGGCAGGGCGCCGAAAAGTTTTGCATTTCGTTTCATAGGGAACCTCCTACTAAGGACAGAATATCGGATTCGCGTGCAATCAGGCACCCAAATAAGCGCCGGATGCCGAGAAAGAGTACCATACCCGCCGCCGCGCATTGGACGAGCATCGCGCCCGGCGCAGACAGCGCCGGCAGCAGGGTCTCCAGAATCGACCGATGCACGCCCGCGCCGGGGTTTGCCGGCAAAAGCAGTGCCAGCAGCCCGCTCCACAGCACGAGCGGCACGGCGCACGCCCAAGTCTGCCGCCAGCGCGACGCGCACAACAGCGACAGCCCCGTAAACAGGCAGTACGAAGCTCCCGCCGCGACGGGCAGCAAGGCGCCTTCTCCCGGCACCGCGAGCGTCAGGGCGAGCGCCGCCCCAAAGCCCGGCACGCCGAGCCCCAGCATGCGCAAAAGCAGGATTTCCTTGAGCGAAAACCGGCACGCGCTCTCGAGTTCCGCCATGCCGGAAAAAAGGCTTTTCTGCAGCGCCGGCACAATCAGCAAGGCGAGCAGCGACGGCAGACAGAGCATCAAAAAGTACGCGCACGCCCCCACGGGAAGCGCCGCCGTTTCCTGTGTCAGGAAGCGGCACAAGAAAAACAGCGCCGCGAACGCCGCAATCAGCAGCGCAATCGTCCCGCGCGAGAGGTATCCGAGCTGGTAGCGGATTTGCTGCCATAAATTCCGGCAGCGCACTTGCCCCGCGTCGGGCAGCTTTTCCGCCAGACGGGAAAAGAGCGCCGCTTTTTCGCCGGGCGCCGCTTTCGGCCCCGGGTCCGCGCGCAGCAGGCGCACGACATCGCGTTTGGTCACTTTTTTCATGGATCTCCCTCCTCTTGCAGGGCCTTCTGCATGCGGCGAAGCCCCTGACGGATGCGTGATTTGACGGTGGAAAGGTTTGCGCCGGTCAGCCGCGCGATTTCGGTGAGCTTTTTATTTTCATAATAGCGCAGCACAATGGCTTCGCGCTGTACATCGGGCAGCGTCCCCAAAAGACGCCGGACCCTTTCGCTTCGCTCCCCGCGCTCGATGTCCCCAGAGGGGGAACCCGCACCGGGCAGGCAGGCGAGCGCCTCGTCGCCAGGCAAGTCCGGCCCCTTTCGGCGGAAGTGGTCCGCAATCAGGTGGCGGGCAATCGCGAACAGATAGCCTTCGAAAGCCTGTTCGCTGCGGTATTCCGGCAGGTTTTCGAGAAACCGCGCAAACGTCTCCTGCGCAATCTCGGCGCCAAGGTCGTCGTCCAAAAGCCGGCGCGCGGCGTAGCACAGAACCGGTTCGTAGTACCGCTCAATGAGTGCCCGCAGCGCGTCGCGGTCGCCGCACAATAGGCGCTTTCGCATCCGCCGCTCCCGTTTCATGGCGCTCGCCTCCTTTCCTCTCCATGTAGCAGCTGCTAACCTTTATAACGCAAAACGCGGGAAAAAGTTTTTGCTTTTTTGAGATTTTTTTCGCGTGCCCTCGCAATGCCGCATAACACGCAGAAAATGCCCCCAGCAAAGGCCAAAATGCCGTTTGCTGGGGGCTTCTTTTTCATCGTGCAATTTCAAATTTATAGACCGTCCGGGACGTAAACCGCTCGCCCGGCCGCAAAATGGTGGAGGGAAAAGCCGGATGGTTCGGCGAATCCGGAAAATGCTGCGTCTCCATGCAGAACCCGGTGTGCGCCTTCCGGGGCCGTCCCTTGCGGTCGGTATCTTTTTCGGAGAATCCGTTGGCCGTGTAGAGCTGCATGCCGGGCTGGTCGGTAAAGACGAGCATCCGCCGCCCCGTTGCCTGCAGATACGCTTCCGCCGCTTTGCGGTAGCCTGTGCCGGCCAACGCGTAGTTGTGGTCGTAGCCGTTTGTATGCTGCAGCTGCGGGCTGCGGAAATCCTGCCCGAGTGTTTTCGGCTTTGAAAAATCGAAAACTGTCCCCGCAATGGGCAGCAAACGCCCCGTCGGCAGGAGATTTTCATCCACTTCCGTAATCGCATCCGCGAAAATCGTCACCTGCGTCGAAAGAATATCCTTCCGCTCGCTTCCGCTCAAATTGAAGAAGGTGTGGTTCGTAAAATTGACGGCTGTTTCCCGGTCCGTGCGGGCCGTGTAGTCGAGCATCACCGCGTTGTCCGTCGTCAGGCAGTATGTGACGGTCACCTCGCACTGCCCGGGGAACCCCTCTTCCAGGTCGGCGGACGTGTACGCAAGCGTCACAGACGGCGCGTCATCGTCGTTTTCACAGCGCTTGAGGCGCCAGTTGCGGTGGGCAAATCCGATGTTCCCGCCGTGCAGGCACGCGTGCGGTTCGTTGCAGGGGAGAGGATACGTCCCGCTTTCGAGTGTGAGCTGTCCGCCGGCAATCCGGTTTGCATACCGGCCAACCACTGCGCCATGAAAGTCCGACGGCTCCAAATACGGCGCGAGCGTGTCGTGGCCGAGCACGATTTCCCCAAGCGTCCCCCGCTTATCCGGCACCTGCAGGGACTGCAGCCGCGCCCCAAACGAGAGCACCGTCAGCCGCACGCCTGCGGTGTTTTCCAGTGTAAATGCTTTAACGGTTTCGCCGTTCGGCAGTATGCCGAATTTTCGTTCTGCAATGCCCATCTTTACGCCTCACCGAGTAATGCCGCACCAATGATGCCCGCGTCGTTGCCGAGCTCCGCCGCGCGGATTTCCGGCAGCATGCCGCCGGGGACTTCAAATGCCTCTTGGCGCACAAACGTACGCAGCGGCGCTAACAGCGTTTCCCCTTCATGGGAGATGCCGCCGCCGATGCAGAGCATGCTCGGCTGCAGGATATTGATCACGTCCGCAAGGCCGGTGCCCAGATGCTTAATATAGGTATCCACAACCTGTTTTCCCACCGGGTCGCCCGCACGCATGGCGTCGAATGCCGTGCGGCCGTCTACCTTGTCGAGGTCTCCGCCGCAAATCTGCCAGATCGGCGAGGCCTTGTCCGCGTCCTGCATGGCCTCTTTCGTCGTCAAAATCAGACCCGTCGCGGAAGCGTAGGCTTCCCAGCAGCCATGGCGCCCGCACGTGCAGGGCCGGCCGTCCATCTCGATGACGATATGCCCCAGTTCACCCGCCGCGCCGTTG
This sequence comes from uncultured Clostridia bacterium, assembly GCA_944385055.1. Classification (GTDB taxonomy): domain Bacteria; phylum Bacillota; class Clostridia; order Oscillospirales; family Acutalibacteraceae; genus Caproicibacterium. The sequence goes on from CALWVT010000001.1 coordinate 287,436, forward strand.
CAGCCGGTGTAGATTTTGCCGTTTAAAATGATGCCGCCGCCAATGCCGGTGCCAAGCGTGACCGCAATGCCGTTGTCCGCGCCTTTTAAAGCGCCTGCCTTGTATTCGCCAAACGCTGCGGCATTTGCATCATTTTCGACGATGACCTTCGCACGCAGCCGTTCGCCGAGGAGCTTTGCCATCTGGTATTCGCGCAGGCCCAAATTGCCCGCAAAGCAGACCACGCCGTTTTTGCTGTCGATGCTGCCGGGCGAACCGACGCCGATCCACGGCACATCCTCCACGGCCAGCCCCGCCGCGCCAAGTGCTTCCAATGCGGCCAGCGCGAGCTGTTCCGTCATCGCTTCGTCCCCGCAGTTGACGCGCGTCGGCCGCTTTGCGCGTGCGATGATTTGATATTGTTCATTTACGATACCGGCGGCGATATTCGTGCCGCCCAAGTCGATTCCCAGATAATACATCGTGTTGAAACCTCCGTGCAAGATTGCAAATGCCCACATATCCGTTTTAGCGGGCAAATTCCCCGAAAAATCTATACTTCTGAACAGAATCTATATTCTAGTATACCGTGTGGTTGTCCAAAAGTAAACGGGAACTGCCATCGTTTTCGGAAAAATTTGAATCTGCCGTGTGTGCTGTGCTATAATAAAGACGAGAAAAGGACACGAAAGGAAGGTTTGCGTGCAGTTTTCCGATTTGCCGCCCGAGATGCAGAATGCCGATACGAAAGAATGGTTTCAGCGTTTGGAAAAAAAGCGCGGCCAGCTGTTTGCAAAACGCGTTTTTGATGTGGCGGCTGCGGCCGTCATCGCGGGGGTGACGTCGCCTATTATGCTCCTCTTGGCGGCCGCCATTAAGCTCGATTCCCCCGGCCCCGTCTTTTACCGCCAAGTGCGCGTCGGGCGGTGGGGGAAGCCGTTTCGCATTTTTAAGTTCCGCACGATGGTGCAGGACGCCGACAAGAAGGGCCTCGCGCTGACGGTCGGCGAGGACGCGCGCATCACGCGCATGGGCCATCTTTTGCGCAAGTGCCGCCTCGACGAATTCGCGCAGGTCTTCAACGTTTTAAACGGCACGATGAGCCTCGTCGGCCCGCGCCCGGAAGTTCCGAAATACGTCGAGCAATACGACCCTTCCTATCTGCCGACGCTGCTGGTCCGACCCGGCGTAACCGCGCCGAGCAGCCTGCATTTCCGAAATGAAGACGAAATCCTTGCCGCTTCCCCGGATGACCCCGAAAAGACGTACGTCGAAAAGGTCCTGCCGATTAAGATGAAGTTAAACCTCGACTATCTCGAGGATATTTCAGTCGTCACGGATCTAAAAGTCCTTTGGCAGACACTGCGTATGTTCCTCTCCAACGGCAAAGACGGCGCATAATTCCGCCTTCCCCCGCATAAGGATTCTCCAAAAAAGGGGGAAGGGCTTTGTATGTTGTGTTAAAGCGCAGGCACCTGCTTTTGGCGGGTGCGCTGGCATTGGTGCTGGCTGCCATCCCGATTGCCAAGCGGGTGGCGCAGCCGGCCGTACCTGCCGGCGCCTCCGTTTCGGAGGACTGGGGCCTGCATTTTGAAAAAGACGGCGAACCGCCGGTCGGGAACGCTTCGGCCAAGGAACTTCTGCAGTACGGCGCCTATTATCTCGGCGACCCGTCGGAAAAGAAAATCTATCTGACCTTTGACGCCGGCTATGAGGCGGGGTATACGGCAAAGATTTTAGATACCCTGAAAGCCCATGGGGCGCCGGCCGCGTTTTTTGTTGTCGGCAATTACCTCGAAACGGCGCCGGACCTCGTGCGGCGTATGGCTGCGGAGGGTCACACGGTCGGCAACCACACGTACCATCATTACGATATGTCCCAGATAGCCGGCCAGGCGGCGTTTTCGCAGGAGCTCGAATCGGTGGAAACCCTGTATACGCAGATTACCGGCAAACCGATGGAAAAGGTCTACCGCCCGCCGCAGGGCAAATACAGCGTCGAAAATTTGAAGCAGGCGCAGGCGCTCGGATATCATACGATTTTCTGGAGCCTCGCGTACGTCGATTGGCTGCAAGATGACCAGCCGGACCCCGACGCTGCGCTGCAAAAGCTGTTATCGCGCACACATCCGGGCGCCGTTGTCCTTTTGCATTGCACCTCAAAGACGAATGCCGAAATTTTAGACCCGCTGCTCACGCAATGGGAACAGGCGGGTTACACCCTTGCGCCGCTTTCGGACCTATATGCCGCGGCTCCCGCTTCTTCGGGATAAGCCCTTGTCAATTTCCAACACGCATGGTATAATAAAATGTAAGTCTGTTTTCAGGAGGATGTCAAATATGTCTGGCCATTCGAAATGGAATAATATTAAACGGAAAAAGGAAAAAGCAGACGGCGCAAAGGCAAAGATCTTTACAAAGATCGGCCGTGAGCTGGCCGTCGCAGTGAAGGAAGGCGGCGGTCCCGACCCGGCCAGCAATTCCAAGCTGAAGGATTGCATCGCGAAGGCAAAGGCTGCAAACGTCCCGAACGACAACATCGAACGCATTATCAAAAAGGCAGCCGGCGAAGGCGACGCAAACGCATACGAAAACATCACCTATGAGGGGTATGGCCCGAGCGGCGTTGCGGTCATCGTCGAGGCCCTTTCCGACAATCGCAACCGCACCGCGGCAGATGTGCGCCACTATTTCGATAAGTTTGGCGGCAACCTCGGCACGACCGGCTGCGTCTCGTTTTTGTTTGAGCGCAAGGGCGTGCTGGAAATTGAGCGCGAGGACCACGACGAGGATCAGGTCATGGAGGATGCGCTGGAGGCCGGCGCTTCCGATTTCCAGGCCGATGAGGACACGTTCGTCATCTATACCGAGCCCGACGATTTCTCCGGCGTGCTCGACGATTTGACGGCGAAGGGCTATGCCTTCGAGACGGCCGAGATCCAGATGGTCCCGAATACGTACGTCAAGCTCCCCGAGGATAAGCAGACCAGCATGCAGAAGCTGCTCGATGCCCTGGAGGACAACGACGATGTGCAGAATGTCTGGCACAACTGGGAGATGCCCGATACGGAAGAAGAAGAGGAATAACGCATCAAAAGGAAGCCCAAAACCGCAAAAGCCGCGGCTTTGGGCTGCTTTTTTGTATGACAGAACTGTAACCGGCGGGAATGCCATTCCGCCTTGATTTCATACGTTCGGCATGGTATAATAAAAAACCAAAGGGCGTATTTTGTCTTTTGGTGAAAAACGGCTGTCAGGGCCCTGCAGAATTCCGCACACCGCGGAAAAGCAGGGCCTGTTTTATCGATGCAGCTTTTCGCCTGATTTTTAGAAGAAAGGACTGGGTGTGGATGACAGGCTATGAACATCTGTGTGTAAACTGTATGTCAGAAACGGATGGAAAAGATAAATGCCCAAAGTGTGGATTTTCCCAGGCGGAGCCCCAGGCAAAAGAGGCACTGCCCTACCGCACCGTCTTGCAGGATCGTTATATGGTCGGGCGTTTAAAACGCCAAAATGGAGAAGGAAAATTCTATATCGGCTTCGATATGCAGCAGCTGTGCACGGTGCAGATTCATGAATTTTTCCCGATGCCGATCTGTGCGCGGGTGCCGAATTCCAACGATATCGCCGTCATTGCGGGGAATGAGAGCCTCTTCGATCAATATTTAAAAGACTTTATCAATTATCAGGAGACGTTAAAGCGCTTCCAGACACAGACGGGCATCGTGCCGGTGCTCGACGTCTTTGAAGAAAACTTTACCGCCTATTCGATCTCTCCGTGGGAGGAAGCCATCACCCTGCGCTATTTTGTGGAGCGCAGCGGCGGGGAATTGACCTGGAACGCAAGCTGGAAGCTGTTCCGGCCGGTCGTTTCAGCGCTCTCCACGCTGCATGCCTCCGGTGTGGGCCATCTGGGGATTTCCCCGGATACCCTGTTCATTACGCCGGAAGGGGAGATGCGGCTGGGGGATTTCTGCATTTCTGCTTCGCGCATGACGGACACCGGCCTGCAGTGCAGCATCGTTCCGGGCTGTGCGGCCATTGAACAGTATGATGCGAGCCTGGAAGTCGGGGAGGCTACCGACGTGTACGGCCTTGCGGCGACGCTGTTTTTTGCGCTGACCGGCGTCCTGCCCAAAGATGCGCGCGAGCGCCGCGAAGATCCGCGCCTGCTTTTGCCGGCAAGTAAATTAAAGGCCATCCCGCCGTACGTCGTGACGGCACTCGCGAATGCGCTGCAGGTCGGCCAGGAGGCGCGCACGCCGACATTTGAGCGCCTGCGCGCCGAGATGAATTCGACCCCGACGGCGAAGGTCTCTCTGGAAGAAACCCAGAGCTTGCGCAAAATCGCCAGCCCCTATGCCGGGAAATCCCGCGGAACCGCGCCGGAAGAGGACCGTCCGCGCCGGCCGAAAAAGCAGACGTATTTGTGGGTGCTGTTAATCTGTGTCATTGCGGCGATTGCGGTGGTCTTGATTGCCTGGGCCATCCGCCTGTTTGGGCCGGGCACCCCCACAACGCCCACCAGCACCTCGTCCGGGAATGCGCTTTTCGTGTCGAGCGATGCACCTTCTTCCACCGTCTCCGCAGGGGCGTTTGGGGATGAAACTTCTTCTAGGGATTCCCTTTCCTCTTCGTCGGATGAAAACGAGGAGAGTTCCGAAGTCTCCTCGCAAGAGGAAGAGGAAAGCAGTTCTTCTTCCCGTGAAACCTCTTCGCAGGAAGATTCAAATATCATCGAAGCCCCAAATCTGATCGGCATGCAGCTTTCCGACGTCATGAACGCGAGCTCCTACCAGATCAGCGAAAACAACAACCGCGAGTTTAACGACAGCATCCCCCAGGGGGAAATCATCGAGCAGACCCCCAAGCCGGGCGAGCCGATGGAGCGCGGTTCGGTGATTACGGTCACGGTAAGCCTTGGCGCCGCGATGCGCGCGCTGCCTGATGTTGCGGGGGATACCCTCCAGCAGGCGAGACAGGCAATTGAAGATGCCGGCTTCCTGATGCAGACCGATTCCGTCCCCAGCGAGGAACCCAGCGGCACGGTCATCGGCTACCGGGATAATGAGGCCGGCGCGATGATGGCCTATGGCTCCGAAGTTACGGTCGAGGTCAGCAGCGGCCAGGGGGCAAACTAAAAGAAAATACGTCCGCGGCAGGGCATTTTCTGCTGCGGACTTTTTCTTTTTTAAGATTGGCAGCAAAAAAGGCCCGCGGAGAACGATTTCTCCACGAGCCTTCTCTTTTGTGAAAAACTCAGTCGCTGCTGAACGGCAGCAAAGCGAGATGACGCGCACGCTTGATTGCGACGGTCAGTTCACGCTGATGATGCGCGCATGTGCCCGTGACACGGCGGGGCAGAATCTTCGCGCGCTCCGAAATAAAGCGGCGCAGCTTGGCAACGTCCTTGTAATCGATCTGGTCGATCTTATCTACGCAGAAGCTGCAAACCTTGCGGCGGCCCTTGCGGCCACGACGGTTGTCTCTGTCAGCCATCTGTAAAAACCTCCTTCATGTGTTGTCTGCAATGCTCCCTTAGAACGGCAGATCGTCGTCGTCCGGAAGCGCTTGAAAATCACCGGCATCGCCGCTCGCATACGCGGGTGCGGCCGGCTCTGCCGCAGGCGCGGCAGGGGAGGGGGCAGCGGAACGCTGCGAGGAATAGCTGCTCTGATAGCTCGATCCGTACGACGACCCGCCATAGGCATCTCCGCCGCCGTACGCCTCGGTTTCCCGCTTGCTTCCGCAGAAGCTCACGTTGTCCGCGACCACTTCTACGCGCGTGCGCTTATTGCCGTCCCGGTCCGTATAGTTGTCCACCCGGATCGAGCCCTGTACCGCAATCATCGAGCCCTTGTGGAAGTACCGGCAGATAAATTCCGCCCTCTCTCTCCACGCGGTCACATCGATAAAGTCGGTTTGCTTTTCAGCGCCCTGCCGGGAATAATTGCGGTCCACCGCAATGCGGATGGTCGTTACGGGAATATCACTCGGGGTGTGGCGCAGTTCAGGGTCTGCAACCAGGCGCCCCATCAGTACGGCAACATTCAGCATCGGAAACCCCTCCTTCTTTTGTGGACTTACGCATCCTTGCGGATGATCAGCGAGCGAATCACGCCGTCCGTGATCTTGTAGATACGGTCAAGCTCCGCCGTGAAAGCGGGAACGCTCGTGAAGTCGATCAGGACATAGTAGCCTTCGTTCTCCTTGTTGATCGGATAAGCCAGGCGGCGTTTGCCCCACTCGTCGACCCCGTCCACAGTACCATTCGCTGCAATCAGATCCTTGAACTTCTGCACGACAGCTGCAATGGCTTCCTCGTCAAGTTTGCAGGAAACGATGAAGACGGTTTCATACTTGTTCTTGATTTCTTCCATGGTGTGCACCTCCTTTTGGACATATGGCCCCGCGACATGGCGCGGAGCAAGGATACGTCAGTCCCATGACGGGACTAACAGAGTTATTTTATCAGAATCAAAAGGGAAAGTCAAGAATTCAATCGAGTGTTTTTGCGATTTCCTTGAGATACGCGCGGAATCCTTCACCGATTTCCGGGTGATGCAGCGCGACTTCCACCTGCGCTTTCATGATGCCGAGCTTATTGCCCATATCGTAGCGGTGCCCTTCATAATCGACCGCAATCATGCCCTGGCTTTGTGCGAGCTGGCGCATGGCGTCGGTCAGCTGGATTTCCCCGCCGGCGCCGGGCGGCGTCTGGTCAATGATGTCGAAAATTTCCGGCGGCAGCAGGCAGCGCCCAAGGATCGAAAACTGGCTCATGACCTTGTCGGGCGTGGGCTTTTCGACCATGTCGGTGCAGTTATAATAATTGTCGTGCAGCGGTTCCACGCGCAGCGAGCAATATTTCGAAATATCCTCGAGCGGGACTTTCTGCACGCCCAAACAGCCTTTTCCGGTCTGCTCATACGCGCGGATCAGCTGTTTGCATACGGGTTCCTTGCTGATGACGACGTCGTCGCCGTAAAGGACCGCGAACGGTTCGTTCCCGACAAAGGAGCGCGCGCATCCCACCGCGTGGCCGAGGCCGCGGGTCTCTTTCTGGCGCACAAAATAGATGTTCGCCATGTGGGCAATGTCTACGATCTCCTGGTAGATCTCCTCTTTGGCCGGGCCGCCGTTGTGCAGGCGCGCTTCCAACTCCGGCACACGGTCGAAATGGTCTTCAATCAGGCCCTTGCCGCGGTTTGTGATGATTAAAATGTCGGTGATGCCGGAATGGACCGCTTCTTCCACAATGTATTGGATGGCCGGCTTATCGACAATGGGGAGCATCTCCTTCGGCATGCTTTTCGTCGCGGGCAGAACGCGCGTGCCAAGCCCCGCCGCGGGGATGACTGCTTTCGTAACTTTTTTCATGAAGGGGTCGCCTCTTTTCTCCAGACTTTTGCGAATGAACGCATGGAATTTTATAGGATCAGCCCCGGCAGGTAGGTGAGCACGAGGTAAGCAATGAACACAAAGAATACGGGCATCGAGTTGATGCCGCCGCGCTCCTGATACAGGATCAGCATCTCGCCGGGTTCGGACGTCTTGGCTTGGATCTTTTCCACGAGCTTTACGCAGTGTTTGCGGTAGATGTGGTTGGCGATGGCGCCCACAACGATGTGCAGCACCAGGATTCCCAGCAGAATCAAAAACGGCGAAACAATCAGAAACTGCTGGAACGGGGAGAGCTGCGTCAGATACACGGCGATCTCTTCCGTCTGTGCCTGGGTCATCGCATACAGCGAGGCGGAGCTGTCGCTTGCCGCCTGCAGCGCGTCGTACAGGATTGGCGCCACGAACGCAAGGTCGATATAATTCCACAAAAACTGCAGCGCCAATTCCACCACCGTAATGACCGCCCCGAGCGCGTATTGCTTGCGGTACAAAAGCCATGCGCCGCTTAAGAGGAACGCAGCCCCGTTAAAGCGGTGGCGGCGGGCCTGCACCTGCCGTTGGAATACGGGCAGGTAATAGGTTGTATTGCTCTGTACCGCTTTGGCAAGGTCCGAGGCTTTGACGCCGTCGATGGACGTGTCCGGATCTACACCGCCCATCGGGTCGAACATAAACGGCATCGCACCGCCCATATTCCCGCGGCCTCCATAAGACCACGGGCCGTTCCCGGGCCCGCCGGGCGCCTCAAAGGGGCTGCCCTGCTGCGGACCGTCCTGCGGCTCCTCGTCTGGAAGCAGGGACTTGCCGCAGTGATTGCACACGGTGGCCCCCGGCGGATTGCGGTGGCCGCACTGCGGGCAGCGGACACTGTTGTGAACGGTTTCCTCCTGCTGCGCCGGCGGATGCCAGGCGTCCGGCGTGCCATGCTTATCCTCATAGACGCAGTGGCCGGCTTCTTGATAACAGGCGCGGTGATACGGCGCGCCGCACACCGGGCAGACCACAATGTCGTCGTCTTTTGTAAACGGTTTTCCGCAGACCGGGCACGGAATGCCAGAAAAATCCATCATACTGCCATCTCCTCCATAAAGGATGGTACATTTGCTGCATCGACTGCAGCCGCTCTCCTTATTGTATCGATTTTCATGCGAAACTGCAAGTTTTTGTCACGAGAGTTTTTACTCTATTCATATTTCTCTTGCCGCGGCGCCGCGGGGACTTTGCAGTTATCTAAAATGCCGGTCTAGGTGCAGGCATCCGGCGTAAGGGGCCGCTGCCTCCCTTTACAAGCGGGCGAAAATCGGATATAATAAATTTTGTATGTATAGATGCGGCCGAGGTGTGGCGCCTGTTGCATTTTATATTTTTAAAGAAAAGAAAGCACATGCGGCACGTTTTTGAGAGGGGACAGATAGGCGGTGCTTCATGCCTTTGGTCCGGCCGGATTGATAAAGTCATTTTGTAAAAGAATAGGGTGGAGACGGTATGTTACAATTTGAGGAGTTAATACAGAAGCTGCATGACTTAAAGCCGGATCTCGATGATTTGGAAGATGCGCTGGATGTAAAAGCCATGCGCAATGAGATCGACGAATTGGATCATAAGGCCAGCGAGCCTGGTTTCTGGGACGATACGCAGAATTCGCAGAAAATCCTGCAGCGTTCCGCCAAATTAAAGGATAAACTTGCAGCGATGGAATCGCTGCGCAATCTCTGGGACGACGCGATGACGCTGTGCGAACTGGCCAATGAGGAGGGAGACCTCACGGTGCTGCCGGACGCACAGGCGGAAATTGAAAAGCTTTCGAAAGACTTGGAGCAGCAGCGTCTGCAGACGCTTTTAACCGGCGAATACGATGCGAAAAACGCCATTTTAACGTTCCATGCCGGTGCCGGTGGCACAGAGGCGCAGGACTGGGCGGATATGCTTTACCGCATGTACAACCGCTGGGCGGAGCGCCACAACTATAAAGTGAAGCTTTTGGACTATCTCGACGGTGAAGAGGCCGGCCTGAAGAGCGCGAGCATCTTAATCGAAGGGGAGAATGCGTACGGTTTCCTCAAGGGCGAAAACGGCGTCCATCGTTTGGTGCGCGTTTCCCCGTTTGATGCTTCCGGTCGCCGCCACACCTCGTTCGCCTCGCTGGAAGTCATGCCGGAAATCGACGATACCGTCGAAGTGGAAATTAACCCTGCGGACATCAAGATGGAGGTCTACCGCGCCAGCGGCGCCGGCGGGCAGAAAGTTAATAAGACGAGCTCCGCCGTGCGCTTGACGCATATCCCCACCGGCATCGTCGTGGCCTGCCAGGTCGAGCGCAGCCAGTACCAGAACCGCGACGTCGCGATGCGCATGTTAAAGAGCAAGCTCCTCGAAATCAAGGAGCGCGAGCATCTGGAAAAAATCGAGGACATCAAAGGCGTCCAGAAGGAGATCGCCTGGGGCTCGCAGATCCGCTCTTACGTCTTTATGCCGTACACGATGGTCAAAGACCACCGTACGGGCTACGAGACCGGCAACGTCAACGCCGTCATGGACGGCGACCTCGACGGTTTTATCCACGCCTATTTAAAGGCGCTCAGCCAGGGGACGCTCGGCAATTACGGCTCGGACGACTAATCTTTCTTTTTATAAAATATAATTTATAAAAATACATGCCCGCTTTTCGGAATGCGCTGTTGTGCGCTCCCCGGAAAGCGGGCATTTTTACCGTTTATTTTCCGTATGCGGCTGCATCCGCTTTTGCTGGCGGATGTCGCGGCCGATAAAGTGGACACGTGTATAGCCGCCGATGACGCGGGAAGAGAAACGCTCCGTATAGTACGACTGCATCTCGCGGATCGAAAGGTTTGTGCTGATGATGGTCGGCTTCTGCGTGAGCTGCCGCGTGTTGACAATGTGGTACAGCGCCGCCACCGTAAACTGCGTGCGGAATTCCGTGCCCAGGTCGTCGAGGATCAAGAGGTCGCAGTCCAAAAGGCCCTGCATGGTGCCGCCCTCCACGCGCCCAAAATGCTCATCGTCGATGCGGGAGAGTAGCGCCTGCGCCGTCCCATACACAACGCCGAAGCCGCGGTCAATGACAACGCGTGCAATCGAAAGGGAGAGGTGCGTCTTGCCAAGCCCCGTCTTGCCGGTTAAAAGCAGGCTGTCCGCATCCAGCGTAAAGCCGTACGCATACCTGCGGCAGAACGCAAACTGCCGCTCCATAATCTGCCGCGGGTTATAGCCCTGCTCGTCTGTTACGTCGGGATAATAAGAAAGATCAAAATTTTCAAAGCTGCACAAAGCCAGCGGCGTGCTTTCGTTGAGCTGCCGCTGCGCCTCCTGATGCAGCAGGTCTTTCATGCAGGTGCACATCCGTCCGTCGACATTTCCGCGGTCCTCACATTTCGGGCAGGTATACTGCGGGCGCAAATCTTCCGGGTGCATCCCATGGGATTCCAGCAGTTCGGCGCGCTCCTTTTGCAGCGCCTGGTTTTTTTGCCGCAGTTCTTCGAGCGCCGAACGGACGTCCTTCTGGCGCTGTAAAACGGCGGTCGCCGCCAGCACGCCCGTGTGCGTGAGCTGCCGGTCAATCTCCTGCACCCTTGGCTCCAGGGCGTAAATCTTTTCGCGGCGTTCCTGCGCGGCAAGCTCAGCACGCTTGCGCCGGCGCTCCAAAATCGCGTTCACGGCGTCGTAAACGGCGCGGCTGTATCCCATCAGTTTGTCCCTCCCATGGTGTCATAAAGGCTCTGGCGTTCGTAGGCATCCAAATCATACGAGGGCTTTTCAGCACTCTGGCGCGTGTAGGTGCGTTTTTCCCGGTCTGCCTTCGCCTGTTCGGGCGTGCGGATGTTTTCTTTCTGCCACCGCTCTAGAATCTTATGCATGTACGAAGGCAGGTATTTCCCCGTGCTGTCCACACAGCGGTCGTAGGCGCATCGAATCATCTCGGGGGAGAATTTCCATTCCTGCACCCATTGAGCGGCCAAAGACGCCTCTTTTGAGGAAGGGGAACGTTCCGGCAGGTTCAGCGCGTGCATGACCACATTCCAGGCGCGGCGGCGCTCCGTCAGTTCCTGCAGCTTTTCCTCGGCCTGCCGGTGTGTCGTGATGCCCTCGTCGGCCCAGTTGATCGCGATGCGCTCAACGTAGCGCATGAACGGCTTGCCGCCTCCCGCGGAAAATTGCAGGAGCATCAGAATCACATCCGTTGGCAGGCCATAGTCGTCGTGCAGCATCAAAAGGGTCGCCGTGTCGTTCGTTGAGAGGCAGCGCCCGAAGATCTGTTCCGCCTCCTGCATCAGGCAGCGGATCTCTTCGGATTCCTCCATCCTGCGTGCCACACACATCGGGTCCGGGCGCTGCACGCGGGCCGGCGGGCGAGGGGCAGTCGGCTTTTCGGGCGCCGCTGCGCCGGCGGCTTTCGCTTCGGGCGCCGCCGCCTTTGCGGGGGCTTCCGCCTGCTGCGCCGTCCGAAACGAGAGCACGCCGGTTTCCTGCCAGTACGAGAGCGCGTCGCGTGCGTCTGCCGCACTGACCCCGAGCGCTTCCCCGAGTGCTTCATCCGTAAACGGCGCACCGCCGTGCCGCAGCACCCAAAGCAGCGCCTTGAGCTGTACGCTGCCGGCCAGGCGCAGATGCTGGTCCACAACGGCGGTGGGGACCGCAAACACACTGCTCCACAGGCCGTTGTCAAATTGATATTGCATCATGGAGAACACGCCCTCTTTATAAAAATAAAAATTTGAAACGATTTCGTCGGTTGTTTTATTATACCATTGCCTGCACGTGAAAACAACCGGCCCCCGGATGCGCCCCGGCCGGCGAAAAAATTTTCAAAAACCCCTTGACAAGTCCTTCCTCTCTGCGGTATAATAACTCTCGCAGTCTGATGCGAACGTAGCTCATCTGGTAGAGCGCCACCTTGCCAAGGTGGAGGTAGCGAGTTCGAGCCTCGTCGTTCGCTCCATAACCGCGGGATGCCGCAGAGAAGACGCTGCTTTCAGGTTTTGAAAGCAGCGTCTTTTTGTTGCCGGGGCTTCCCTTCCGAACACACATTTTGGCGCCGCTTTCCACAAGAAGCGGGGGAGGGCTTTCTATGTGCGCGTAAATGTGGTATAATAATTTGGTTATGAACACAGGTGGGGAAGCGGCTTTCCCCGCTTGGCAGACAAGCTTTCCGTTTCAGAGAACTTCAAAAGTGGTGAGGGATTCAGTTTTATGGATACGAGAAATGATGTACGGAACGTTGCGATTATTGCCCACGTTGACCACGGCAAGACGACGCTGGTCGACCAGCTTTTGCGGCAGAGCGGCGTTTTCCGCAGCAATGAAGTCGTTGAGGAGCGTGTGATGGACTCGAATGCCTTGGAGCGTGAGCGCGGCATTACGATCCTTTCCAAAAACACCGCCGTCATGTACAACGGTGTGAAGATCAATATCGTCGACACGCCCGGCCACGCGGATTTTGGCGGCGAGGTAGAGCGCATCCTGATGATGGTCGACGGGGTTCTGCTTCTTGTCGATGCGTTTGAAGGCTGTATGCCGCAGACCCGCTTTGTGCTCCGCAAAGCGCTGGCCCTCGGCAAGCGCCCGGTCGTCGTCCTCAATAAGATCGACCGCCCCGGCGCGCGCCCGGCAGAAGTCGTCGACGAGGTACTCGATTTGTTTATTGAGCTCGGCGCCAACGAAGACCAGCTCGATTTCCCGGTTTTATACGCGTCCGCGCGCGACGGCTACGCTTCCGAATCCGCCGAGGAGCGCGGCACCGACATGAAGCCGCTGTTTGAGGCAATCCTGCGCTATATCCCCGCACCGCAGGGCGAGATGGACGGCCCGACGCAGGTGCTGTTCAGCAATATCGATTACGACGATTACGTGGGCCGCATCGGCATCGGCCGCGTCGAGCGCGGCAGCATCCATGTGGGTCAGACGCTGACGCTGTGCCACCGCGACGGCACCACCCACAACGAGCGCATCACAAAGCTCTACCAGTTTGAAGGCTTAAAGCGCGTCAATGTGGAGAGCGCAAAGCTCGGCGATTTGATCGCCGTATCCGGCATGCCGGACCTCAACATCGGCGAAACGGCCTGCGACCCCGAGCATATTGAGCCGCTGCCGTTTGTCAAGATCGACGAGCCGACGGTCAGCATGATGTTCATGGTCAACACGAGCCCGTTTGCCGGCCGTGAGGGCAAATATGTGACGTCCCGCAACCTGCGCGACCGCCTGATGAAGGAGATCGAAACGAACGTTGCCCTGCGCGTGGAGGAAACGGATTCCCCGGATACATTTAAGGTCTCCGGCCGCGGCGAACTGCATCTTTCCATCCTGATCGAGGAAATGCGCCGTCAGGGCTATGAATTCCAGGTATCGAGCCCGGTCGTCATTTATAAGGAAATTGACGGGAAAAAGTGCGAGCCGATTGAACTCTTGATGATCGAGGTGCCGGATAGCTATGTCGGCCCGGTCATGGAAAAACTCGGCTCCCGCAAAGCGGAGCTCGTCAACATGGGCACGCGGGACACGGGCATGACGCATTTGGAATTCCGCATCCCGGCCCGTGGTTTGATGGGCTACCGCCAGGAATTTTTGACGGATACCAACGGCAACGGTATCATGAACAACGTCTTTGATGCCTATGAGCCGTATAAGGGCGATATTACCGTGCGCACGACCGGCAGCCTGATCGCGTTTGAGACCGGCGAGGCGACGGGTTATGGCCTGTGGTACGCGCAGGACCGCGGCCGCCTGTTTATCGGGCCCGGCACCGAAGTGTATGAGGGCATGGTCGTCGGCGTCAGCCCCAAGAGCGACGACATCGTTGTCAATGTCTGCAAGAAAAAGCACGTCACGAACACCCGCGCCGCGGGCTCCGATGAGGCGCTTCGCCTGACCCCGCCGAGTATTTTGAGCCTTGAGCAGTGCCTCGAATTCATCAAAGAGGACGAGCTGCTGGAAGTGACGCCAAAGTCGCTGCGGATGCGCAAGCGCATCTTAAACCGCGAACAGCGCATGAAGCAGCAGAGCAAGAAGAAATAAGTAAGGGTGGGCCTTATGAAGCCGATTGTCGTCCTGGATCTGGAGTGGAATGGCGCTTACAGCAAGCGGATTGGCGGCTACCTCAACGAGATCATCGAATTTGGGGCCGTCCGCCTGGATGCGGATTTAAAGCCTGTCGATACGTTTTCTGCGTTGGTGCGCCCCCAGATCGGTAAGAAAATCAGCGACAAAATTGCAGACTTAACCAGCATCACAGAGGAAGAACTGGCTTCCGGCGCGCCTTTTATGCGCGTGGTCAGCCGCTTTCGCCACTGGGCGGGGGATTGCCTTTTGATGACATGGGGTACATCGGATATTTTGGCCTTGATCGAAAACTGCCGCTACTTTAACGCAGACCGCCACATCCCGTTTCTGACGGACTATGTGGACGCGCAGGCGTACTGCGAGGCGCAGATGCAGTATGAGGCGGGCAAACAGATGGGCCTTTCCACAGCGGCGCAGCGCTTAGGGATTGACGAGACTGCCTATGGCCACCACCGCGCACTCGACGACAGCCGCCTGACCGTGCGCTGCCTGGAGGCCGTCTATACCGGGGAAGAAAGCCTGAAGCCCTTTTTGCAGGATGCCCGGCAGGAAGCGTTTTATGACCGCATGGAGTTTCGCACCGTCCTTCTCTGTGACCTCGATAACCCGTTAATCCACGAAAGCGATATGGCTTTCGCCTGCCCCAGCTGCGGCGCGGAAGCGGACCGCTGCGAGGATTGGCAGATGCGCAACAAGGCCTTTCACGCGCTGTTTTGCTGTCCAAAGTGTCAGACACGGTTTTATGGGCGCGTACAGTTTAAGCTCAAATATGAAGGCCTGCAGGTCAAAAAGAAAATTCGTCCGTATGTGCCGCCGCAGGAGGATTCCGCGGCGAAAGGCCAGGGAAAAACAGGAGGGCAGCATACTATGCCGGACCGGATCGGGTCGCTTCAAATTCATCAAAACGGTGAAGTCGTCTATTTAACGGCGCCGGATTGGGAAGCTCAGCCGTGGCTGCGGCACGCATTTTCCACCCGCCTGGGCGGGATCAGCACGGGGATTTGCGCGACGATGAATTTGGGCTTCGGCCGCGGAGATGACCGCGAAACCGTGCTCGAGAATTACCGCCGTTTCTGTGAGGCTGCCGGCTTTTCCATCGAAAGCCTGTGTGCGACGGCGCAAGTCCACCGCACGGCGGTCCGCCGTGTCGGGCGTGCGGACCGGGGTGCCGGCATCCTGTATCCAAAGCCCTGGAGCGGCATTGACAGCCTGATTACCAACGAACCGGGGGTCACGCTCTGCGTGTACGGCGCGGACTGTGTGCCGCTGCTGTTTGCCGACCCCGTTCATCGCGCAATCGGCGTGGCACATGCCGGCTGGCGCGGCACCGTGGCCGGTATGGCGCTGGAGACGCTCGATGCGATGCATCGGGAATTTCAAACCGACGCGGCGGATGTCCGCGTTTTGATTGGCCCGTCTATCGGCCCGTGCTGCTTTGAAGTCGATGCGCCGGTGGCGGAGGCTTTCTGCGCGTTCCCCGATCTGGATGATCCCGCCATTGTTGAGCCCCGTGCCGGCGGAAAATACCATGTGGACTTATGGGAAGCGAATGCGCGCCTCCTGCAAAAGGCCGGTGTTTCCCATATTACGAAGGGGAATGCCTGCACCAAATGCCACCCCGACCTTTTGTGGTCCCACCGTGCAACGGGCGGCAAGCGCGGCGCGGCCTGCGGGATGCTCTGCATCCGGGAGGGGCTGTAAATGGGGCGCTGTTCGCTTTGTCCGCGCCGCTGCGGTGCCTTGCGCACGGCGGACCATGGCAGCGGCTTTTGTAAAATGGGGGAGGAGCCCGTCGTAGCGCGTGCGGCGCTGCATTTCTGGGAAGAGCCGTGCATCAGCGGGACGCGCGGCAGCGGCACCGTCTTTTTTACCGGCTGCACGCTGCAATGCGTTTTCTGTCAGAACCATACAATCAGCCTGGAGCGCGCGGCCGGCAGGCGCCTGACCCCGCGGCAGTTGTCGGATGTGTTTTTCCGCCTGATCGACCAGGGGGCACACAACATAAACCTGGTCAGCGGCGCCCAATTCGTGCCCGCCATCGTCGAGGCACTGTCCATCCGCAAGGTCCCGGTTCCGGTCGTTTACAATTCCGGCGGCTATGAATCTTTGGAAGCCCTGCGCGCTTTGGACGGATTGATCCAGATCTATCTGCCCGATTATAAATATGATGATCCTGTCCTTGCGGAAAACTTTTCCGCGGCGCCCGATTACGTGGAGACGGCGCGGGCCGCCATTTTGGAGATGGTGCGCCAAACCGGCCCGTGTACGTTCGACGAACATGGTTTGCTCACGCGTGGGACGATCGTCCGCCACTTGCTTTTGCCGGGCCATACCCGCAATTCGCTGGCCGCCCTCGATTGGCTGCACGGCCATCTTCCCGACGGTGTCCTTGTAAGCCTGATGGGCCAGTACACGCCCTGTGTGCCGCTGCCGCAATTTCCCGAGCTTTCGCGCCGCGTAACGCGCCGCGAGTATGAAAAGGTCCAAAACCATCTGTTTGCGCTCGGCTTGGATGGCTATGTCCAGGAACTTGCCTCTGCTAAGAAAACGTATATTCCGGCCTTCGACTTGGAAGGCGTTGCGGACCTTCCTTAACCGGCGGGTCTATCATAAAACGCCCCGGCCTGCTTCCCTTCTAGAGGGGGCAGCCCGGGGCGTCTTTTTGACTTGATTTTTTGAGAAAAGGTTTATTCGACGTGGCGCATCAGGATGCGCTCGATTAAATGCAGGAACATCGCAAACATGCTCACCGCCGCGCACAGCAGCGGGACAATGATCAAAATCATCGGGGCCGTCAGCGCCGTAATATGGAAAATCGTCCCCAAGAAAATCAGCGCGAACAGGAAAGCCGCACACATCGCGGTAAACAGTACCACATGTTTTGCGTTAAAAGGCATGCACACGCGGAATAAGATCATCAGCATCGTAAAGCCTGTCACGATGACCGCCACCGTGGACACCTGTTCCAGCGAAAGGCCAATGTAAAAATTGATGGCCTCCAAAAACAGGATATTGAGCACCATCGTCAGTGCGCCGGGAATGGCCTTCTTAATGATATTCTGCAGGAAATTCCCGTGGATGCGTTCCCGGTTTGGTTCCAGTGCGAGCACAAACGAGGGGAACCCGACGGTCAGCGCGTTGAGCAGCGTAAATTGAATCGGCTGGAATGGATACGAGCTCTGCAAAAAGATAAAGCACACCGCAATGATCGTGCTGAACAGTGCCTTATATAGGTACAGCGAGGCCGAACGCTGCAGGTTGTTGATGGAGCGGCGCCCTTCCGCCACGATGTGCGGCATCGAGGCGAAGTTTGAATCGAGCAGTACAATCTGGGAAACCGTGCGTGCTGCGTCGCTGCCGGACGCCATCGCAATGCTGCAGTCGCTCTCTTTGAGCGCCAGCACGTCGTTGACGCCGTCGCCCGTCATTGCAACGGTGTGTTTCTGCGCTTTCAGGGCCTTGACGATCTGCAGCTTCTGCTGCGGCGTCACACGGCCGAATACGGAAAATTTCTGTACCGCTTCCGCGATATCCTCTTCGGAATGCAGCGTCGTCGCATCCACCCAGCGGTCGGCGTGTTCGAGACCGGCTTTTTTGGCGATGTTCGCGACTGTGATCGCATTGTCACCGGAAATTACCTTCAGATCGACGCCTTGGTCCGCAAAGTATTGCAGCGTTTCCCGTGCGCTTTTGCGGATTTTGTCGCTGATCAGCACCATCGCGATGGGCGCGATGTCCGCCGGCAGGGCCTTGGCGTCTTCCCCGCCAAACGGCGCTTTGCTGTGGGCGAGGACCAAAACGCGCTGGCCGCGCGCCGCCGCCGCGTCCGCCTTTTTGCGCAGTTCCCCCGAAAAGCGGTCCCCGAGCACGAATTCCCCGGCGCCGATGACGTAGGTGCCGACGGAAGAAAAGCAGACGCCGCTCCACTTGCGTGCGGAGGAAAAGGGGACTTCCGCCTGTACTGTCCAGCTTGGCGCGTTGGGACAGAAATCCTTCATCGCCAGCGAGGTTGGATTGTCGTCATTGAGCGTGTGCACCACCGCGGCGATGGCGCCTTTGAGCTGTGCATCCGTTTCATCCGCCAAGGGGATCAGCTCGTCGACCTGCATCGTTCCTTCCGTGATGGTCCCTGTCTTATCGAGACACAGCGTGTCCACACGCGCGAGCGTTTCAATGGAATACAGTTCCTGCACCAGCGCTTTGCGGGTCGCCAGCCGCACGACACTGACCGCCAGCACGCTGCTGGTTAAAAGCACCAACCCCTCCGGCACCATGCCGACCAGGGCCGCGACGCAGCTGATGATTGCCGAGCGGAAATCTGTCCCCGAAAGGAAGATCTCTTTGCAAAACAGCGCGATACCGACCGGCACGAGGATGATGCCGATCATCTTGATGATCTTATTGATCGACGCCATAATCTCACTGGCGTTTTTCTTTACGTATTTCGCGCTTCCCGTGATTTTCGACGCATAATTTTCTTTGCCAACGTGCTCCACTTGTGCGCGGCAGGCGCCGGATACCACGAAGCTGCCCGAGAGCAGATGGTCGCCGGGCAGTTTTGTGACCGGGTCGGATTCACCGGTAATCAAGGATTCATTGACTTCACAGGAACCCGAGACGACGACCGCATCCGCACAGATCTGATTGCCCGCGTTGAGCTGCAGAATGTCGTCCATGACAATATGGGAGACGCCCACGTCCCACAGTTTGCCTTCCCGAATTACATGGGCTTTTGGCGTCGCGATCAGGGAAAGCTTGTCGATCGTCTTTTTTGCGGCGATTTCCTGCAGGGAGCCGACCACCGTGTTGCACAGTGCAACCCCTAAAAACATCATGTTTTCCCACGAGCCGACAGACGCCACCAATGCCCCCAGCACGAGGTTCAGAATATTAAAGGGCGTGACAATGTTCTTGCGGATGATTTGTCCCACCGTTTGGGTGCCCGCCGTATCGTCTATATTCGCAAGGCCGTTTTGAAACCGTTCCCGCACCTGTGCGCGCGAAAGCCCCTGCGATGAATCGATCGCATGTTGTTCCATGCATTGCACTCCTTACTGAAAGCCTTTCCGGCTCTTTTTGCGGATCATTTGGAACCTTTCCGGACTCGAATGCCGCTTGCATTCTATTATACTATAGAAAAGCGAGATAGGAAAGCCGGAATTTGCGGCGGATGCCGAAAAGACACGTCCCTTTCTTTCCTGCGTTTTCACAAAAGTCCGCAGGATTTGCTTGCGTCCTCCGGAGGAAGTGGTATAATGGGGCGAAGGAGAACGGTAAAAAGAGGTGATTGCGATTTCCAACAGAAATGAAGACTTTTTCCTTTGCGCGCGGACGAAGCGCGAGCGGCAGGATCGGATGGTTGCGCTGGCCGTGGTCGGGTCGCTGTTTTTGCCGTGGGTCGTTTCGATCGGCACCATCTGGGTGGCAGCCGTCTATGTCATGGTGGATTACCGCAGGCTTCGAATCGCTGTCCATTCCACGCAGATGAAGGGGCTGCTCTTGGCGCTGCTGTGCAATGTCTTTGCTGCCGCGTATTATCAGAATACGCTTGGCGTCATTATGGTGCTCGGCTTTTTTGCAATGGTTCTGTATGGCAGCTACCTTTACAAGACGATGACGCACAGCCTGTTCCATCGGATTTCCGACTTTGCATGTCTGATGAGCGTTGCGGGCATCCTGGTAGCTGTAATCCAAAAGCTGGCGTTTTTACATACGGCGCCGGGATACCGTCCGGTTTCGTTTTATTTTAACGCCAATTATTTCGGGATGATGATTGAGTTTACCGTGCTGTTGACCGTCTACCGTGCCTACACGAACCGCCGCGGCCGCCCGTTTTATGCGGCGGTGGTGCTTGTGAATCTGATCGGCCTGTACCTATGCGGTTCTCTTTCGGCACTGGCGGCCATGACGGCAGGCGTCCTTTTGTTTTTGCTGCTCAAGCGGCGCTATAAAGTCTGTGCGGCGTTTTTGCTGCTTGTGCTGCTGTTTTTAGCGGCAACCCAGTGCATCCCGGCGCTTCTTCCGCGCGAAGGGGAGGCGGACACTTCCTTCGCACAGCGGCTTTCCATCTGGCATGGCGCCTTGCAGGGCATTGCGGACCAGCCGCTGTTCGGGCACGGCATGATGTCTTACTTTTTCCTGCACGATCAGTTTGGTACCTATGCGACATTCCATTGCCATAATTTGTACCTGGAAGTGCTTTTGGATTTCGGCATTTTTGGGGCATGCGTTTTTGCCATCACATTGGGTTCGCAGATTTTGCGGATTCTGCGCCGCATCCGGGCGGGGACGTGCGGTAACGCCATGCTGCTTGTGCTCGTTTCTATCGGCGTTGTGTTGGTGCACGGCATGACCGATGTCACCATTTTTTGGACACAAACCGGCATGCTATTTCTATTTTTATTTTCCGCTTCCGGCATCCGCGCAAAATATGGCCTGCCGGACGCCGTACCCGTGCGGCGGCTTGCGGAACGGGAATGTTGAGAATTTCGTAAAACAGATCGTTTGTGGGCCGGCCCTTCCGCTTGATAGCGGTGGGGCCGGTCTTTTTGCCCTTTTGATACATATTGGCCGCCGCTTTTGCGCAAACTCTGCTCGGGCGCAGGAACTTGCGCGGAAAGGAGACCTTTTATGCGAACTACCATTCAATCCGTACATGCGCGGGAAATTTTGGACTCGCGCGGCAATCCGACTGTTGAAGCGGCCGTTACTCTGGAGGATGGCACCACAGCCGCGGCCGCTGTTCCCAGCGGCGCTTCCACCGGTGCTTTCGAAGCGCTGGAGCTGCGCGATGGGGATCAGACCCGCTACGGCGGCAAAGGGGTCCGAAAAGCCGTCGAACATGTCAATATGGAGTTATACACAGCAGTGAAAGGCCAAGATGCCTCACAGACCGCGGCTCTCGACGCTTGCATGTGCGCACTGGACGGGACGCCGGACAAATCCCGTCTTGGCGCCAATGCGATTTTAGCGGTTTCCCTGGCGAGTGCCCGTGCGGCCGCCCGGTCCCTGCGGCTGCCGTTGTATCGCTTTTTGGGCGGCGCTGCGGCCGATACCCTCCCGGTACCCATGATGAATATTTTAAACGGCGGTGCGCACGCGGCCAACAACATCGATATCCAGGAATTTATGATTATGCCGGTTGGGGCTCCGTGTTTTTCAGAAGGCCTTCGCATGTGTGCGGAGGTGTTCCATGCGCTGGGGTCGCTGCTCAAACAGCAGGGACATGCCGCGTCGGTCGGGGATGAAGGGGGATATGCGCCGAACCTGCAAAGTGATGAGGAAGCTCTGCAGATGCTGTCGAACGCGATCGCCCAGGCCGGTTTCCGTTTGGGAGAGGAATTTGTGCTGGCCATCGATGCGGCTTCCAGCGAGTGGAAAACGGAAGACGGCTATCTGCTTCCCGAACGGCAGGTACACTATACGACGGCGGAACTGAGCGCTTATTGGGAAAAACTTGTCCAGAACTATCCGATCCGCTCCATCGAAGACCCGCTCGGGGAAGAGGATTGGGACGGCTGGCGTGCGCTCACTTCCCGCCTCGGCGCGCGCGTGCAGCTGGTCGGAGATGATCTGTTTGTCACGAATACCAAACGGCTGGCCAAAGGCATTGCAAACGGCTGCGGCAACTCGATCTTAATCAAGGTCAATCAAATCGGTACGCTGACGGAAGCGATGGACGCCGTGAAATTGGCCCAGCGTTCCGGTTATACGGCGATCGTTTCTCACCGCTCCGGAGAAACGCCGGATTCCACCATTGCGGATTTGGCTGTCGCGCTCAATGCCGGGCAAATCAAAACGGGCGCCCCGAGCCGTGGGGAACGCGTGGCAAAATATAATCGCCTGCTCCGGATTGAGGAAGCACTCGGCCCGGCTGCAAAATGGCGCGGGGCACACTGCTTTTAAGGCAGCAGGAAACCAATCGTTGGGGGAGCCCATGCCGATATGCATGGGCTTTTTCTTATACTTGCTTTACAAAATCTGTAAAGGGAATTAGCTTTACAAAATTTATAAATAAATTTTTTGTAAAGGGATTTTAGAGTACAGAAAAGAAAATACCTGCAAGATGCCGAATTTTCAAGGAAAAATCGGACATTTCCCGGGGAATGCAGTACCTTTTCGTGCAAGGGGTTTCCCTTTTCAAAGAGTGTGGATGCGATTTTCAACGTTTTTGCATGTAAAGGCATTCTGCTTTCCACGTATTTTGCCAGGCTTAAAATGCATATCCGGCGCATACACTGTTTCCAGCACTTTTTTAAAAGCATGCCTTGAATCGAATAGAAACGGAGGGAATCATGCATGCGAGGAAAACGGTGGTTGGCAGCCTTTCTGGCGGCCCTATGCGTGGGGATGCCCTGTTTGCTGCCTGCGTCCGCGGCTTCGAGCCTTGCGGAAGAGAATGTCAAGGCACCCGCGGCAGTGTTGATGGAGGCGGAAAGCGGCAAAGTGCTCTATGAGAAAGCGCCGCACGAAAAGCGCGCGTGCGCTTCGGTGACGAAAGTCATGACGCTCTTGCTTGTGATGGAAGCCCTCGAAAGTGGAAAATTGACATGGACGGAAACCCTGACCGCGAGCGCACACGCCGCCTCGATGGGTGGGTCGGACATTTGGCTCGAAGAGGGGGAGCAGATGACCGTGGAGGATCTGGTCAAAGCGACGGTTGTCGCCAGCGCAAACGATGCTGCGGTCGTCCTCGCGGAGGCGGTTGCCGGCAGCGAGGAGGCTTTCGTCCAGCAGATGAACGCGCGCGCAAAGGAACTCGGCATGCAGGACACGACGTTTAAAAACTGCAACGGCCTTGACGAGGAAGGGCACTTGACGAGCGCGTACGATGTGGCGCTGATGAGCCGTGCGCTGCTGTCGCACAAAGAGATTCTAAATTACACGACGATTTGGATGGATACACTGCGCGGCGGCAAAACGCAGCTTGTCAATACGAATAAGCTTTTGCGCTCTTACGATGGCATCACCGGCCTGAAAACCGGCACAACGAGTCAGGCGGGCAGCTGCATTTCGGCAACGGCACAGCGAGGGGATCTGTCGCTGATCGCCGTGGTGCTGGGCGCTTCCACCACGCAGGACCGCTTTTCGACCGCCCGCACGCTTTTGGATTACGGCTTTGACAACTGGTCCATGGAACCGCTTCCGCAGCCGGAAACGCCCCTGACGGCCGTCAAAGTGCGCGGCGGCATGCAGCCGGAGGTCGCCGTTTCCGCAGACCTTTCCGGCAGCATGCTGGTGCCAAAAGAGGAAGCCGGCAAGGCGGTCTGTACGGTCGAATTGCAAACGGAGGTCGAAGCGCCCGTCCAAAAAGGCCAGCAGCTCGGGCAGGTCCTCTATACGCTGGGGGAGGAAACCCTCTGCACGCGCCCCATCTTGGCCCAGCAGTCCGTAGAAGCGCAGTCCCTTTCGCGCATTTTTTCCCTTTTGCTGCAGAAGGTCTTCTCTATATAAGGAAACGGATGCGCCAGACGTCTGGAGCAGGGTGCAGAAGATTCTCTTTAAAAGGAAATAAAATCTAAAGAAAACATATATAAGGAGAAATTGCGGGGCCGTTGCATGCATCGTACGCACTTTTTGCGGTTTCCTCGAAAAAAATGTGAAAGGAATATAAATTCTGGACTCTTCCCTTGCAAATCGTATTGGGATATTGTAAAATATACACAAACGACGTTGGAGCAGTTTTTCAAGGAGGGAATGTTATGAGCATTCAGTTGGAAACGCAATATCTGAAAGGATTTGTGGCACCGGAAGAGTTTGCATCGGCAGCGCCGCAGGTAAAGCTTGCACATGAGCTGCTGCACACCGGCACAGGCGCCGGCAACGATTTTATTGGCTGGGTCAATCTCCCGACCGATTATGACAAAGAGGAGTTTGCCCGGATCAAGGCGGCCGCACAGCGCATCCAGTCGAATACGGATGTCTTTGTGGTCATCGGCATTGGCGGCTCTTATCTCGGCGCGCGCGCCGCAGTGGAATACCTGAAGTCCAACAATTATAATGCCCTGAAAAAGGACACTCCGGACATCTATTTCATCGGCAACAGCATCAGCTCGACCGCTTTGGCGGAAGTGCTTGAAATCTGCGAGGGAAAAGATGTCTCCATCAACATGATCAGCAAATCCGGCACCACAACCGAGCCGGCCATTGCGTTCCGCGTTTTCCGCGAATTCCTGGAGAAAAAGTACGGCCGGGAAGAGGCGCGCAAGCGTATCTTCTGCACGACGGACCGTGAAAAGGGAACGCTCAAGCATCTGGCCGACGAGGAAGGGTATGAGACGTTTGTTGTGCCGGATGATGTCGGCGGCCGCTACAGCGTTTTGACGGCAGTCGGCCTTCTGCCGATCGCGGTTTCCGGTGCGGATATCGACGCACTCATGGCCGGCGCTGCAAAAGCACAGGCTCTCTATAACAATCCCGACCTTTCTACGAATCCGTGCTACCAGTATGCGGCGGCACGCAACCTGCTGTACCGCAAGGGCAAGGCCATTGAGATCCTCGTCAGCTACGAGCCCTGCTTTACGCTGATGAATGAATGGTGGAAGCAGCTCTACGGCGAAAGCGAAGGCAAAAATAACAAAGGATTGTTCCCGGCATCGGTCATCTTCTCTACCGACCTGCATTCGATGGGCCAGTACATCCAGCAGGGCCGCCGCACGATGTTTGAAACGACGGTGCTGTTCGATAAGCCCAAAAAGGAAATTACGATCGGCAACGACCCGCAGAATGTGGACGGCCTGAATTTCCTGGAAGGCCGCACCATGGACTACGTCAATAAGCGCGCCTTTGAGGGGACCGTGCTCGCCCATACCGACGGCGGTGTGCCGAACCTCGTCATCCGTGTGCCGGATTTCAGCGAGGATTCCTTGGGACAGCTGATTTATTTCTTTGAAAAAGCCTGCGCGATTTCCGGTTATATGATGGGGGTTAACCCGTTTGACCAGCCCGGTGTCGAAAGCTATAAGAAGAATATGTTCGCGCTGCTCGGCAAGCCCGGCTATGAATCGCAGAAGGACGCGCTCGAAGCACGCCTGAAGAAAGACTGACCACAATGTTCAAAAAAGAAAAGGAGAGACAACCATGATTACATTCATCACAGGGAAAAAGGGTTCCGGCAAGACCAAGAAGCTCATCGAACGCGCCAATGCGGCCGTCGCAGCTTCGAAGGGCAATGTGGTCGTCATTGAAAAAGGCCTCAAGCTCACGTACGATGTGGACCATGCGGCACGCCTGATCGATATCGAAGCGTATGGCATCAAGGGCGCCGACGCGCTGTTCGGCTTCATCAGCGGTATCTGCGCAGGCAACTATGACGTGACGGATATCCTCGTGGATTCCACGTTAAAGATCATCGGGCAGGATTTGGAGCAGCTGGTTCCGTTCGCTGAGAAAATGAACGCATTGGCGGCCATGGCAAACACCACGTTGACGTTCTTGGTCTCCGCAGACAGCGCCGATTTGCCCGACGCCCTGCATGAGTATGTTTCGGAGGTCTAAAGGAAGGGCTTTTCCCGAATAGAGGACTTCCTTTTTAGAAATGCTGCCCGCGCGCTTTTCCGGTTTCCCCTCTACAGAATGGGGAGGAAGGGTGTTAGGGGCGGCATTTCTTGTGTTTTGCTGCAGATTCTTTTACTTTTTTCTTGACAAAAAGAAAAGGACGCATTATAATAAGCAAATGTAGCGCCGAGGTGGATTATGCTTCTCGATGTAAAAAAGTGGATACATGAACGGAATGTTTCATTTCCTATCGCGTATCAGTTTGACCTTTCTGATCTGGAGCTGGATGCAACCCATCCGTTTGTAAGCCCCATTTCCGTGAAAGGTGAGGTACGGGTAAAGGACGACTTCGCACAGTTGGACGTAGAGGTGTCCTTTGCGTTCAGCGTCCCGTGTGACCGCTGTGCGACACAGATCGACCGGCAGTATACGTATCATTTTTCACACGTGTTGGTAGAAACCATCTCCAACGAAGAGGATACCGGTGACGGTTATTACGTCGTATTGGAGAATGGCTGTGTAGATTTGGACGCTCTGCTGCGAGAGGACATTTTACTCGAGCTCCCGACGAAGTTTTTGTGCAAGGAAGACTGCAAAGGCTTGTGTCCGATTTGCGGCAAAAACTTAAACGAGGGAATGTGCAGCTGCAGCGTGCGCCAGGTTGACCCTCGCCTTGAGGTGCTCAAGCAATGGATCGATCCGACAGAGTGAGATAAGGAGGTGCTGACGAATGGCGGTTCCAAAGAGAAAGGTTTCTAGTGCAAGGCAGAACAAAAGACGTTCCAGCGTTTGGAAGATTAGCGCTCCTGCTCTGGTGAGATGCCCGAAGTGCGGCGAGTACAAGGTTGCGCACAGAGTATGCGGCAACTGCGGCTATTACAACGGCCGGCAGGTCATTAAGAAGGATATGTAAGGATCCTTTCGCTGATTTTCCGAAAAATCGGGGGGCTGTGTGTCTGCAAAGCGTTGGCTTTGTAGGCGGCAGCCCCCGTTTTTCTTATCTAAAAGACTGTATTTTGGCTTGACGAACGCGCGCGTCCATGCCATAATTTTTACGGAACCCGAAAGTGCGCGCAAACAGAAATTACGTTTGGAGGGAAGATCTTATGGCAAAACCGGTGGTCGCCATTGTCGGGCGGCCCAATGTGGGGAAGTCTACGCTTTTTAATAAGTTGATCGGCCAGCGCCTTTCCATTGTCGATGACACGCCAGGGGTCACGCGCGACCGCATTTATGGCACCTGTGAGTGGCGCAATCGCTCGTGCACGTTGGTGGATACGGGCGGTATAGAGCCCAAAACGAACGATATTTTGCTGTCGCAGATGCGTGCGCAGGCGCAGCTGGCGATTGAGGCGGCGGATGTCATCCTGTTCGTGACCGATCTGCGCTCCGGCGTCACGGCCGCGGATGCAGAGATTGCCTCCATGCTGCAGAAAAGCGGCCGCCCGGTCGTGCTGTGCGTCAATAAGTGCGACACGGTCGGTGAGCCGCCTGCCGAATTCTATGAATTTTATAATCTGGGCCTCGGCGACCCTGTTCCCGTTTCCTCCGTGCACGGCCATGGGACCGGGGACTTGCTCGATGCCGTTTACGCACACTTCCCGGAGCAGGAAGCGGAGGACGAGGAAAACGATGTCATCCGCATTGCGATCATCGGCAAGCCGAATGTCGGAAAGTCGTCGCTTGTGAACTTTATTGCCGGAGAAAACCGCTGCATTGTTTCGGATATCGCCGGTACCACGCGCGACGCTATCGACACGGAAGTGGAAAATGAATACGGAAAATTTGTTTTGATCGATACGGCCGGCCTGCGCCGCAAAAGCAAAGTGACCGATCAGATTGAACGCTACAGTGTCCTGCGCGCGCAGATGGCCATCGAGCGTGCCGATGTGTGCGCGATCCTCATCGATGGGACCGAGGGTTTTACAGAGCAGGACTCCAAAGTCGCGGGACTGGCCCATGAAGCGGGGAAGGCCTCCATTGTGGTTGTCAACAAGTGGGATGCCGTGCAGAAGGAAACGAACACGATGGGCGCCATGCGCGCAAGCCTCGAAAAGGATTTTTCCTTTATGAGCTATGTGCCGATCCTGTTTCTTTCGGCCAAAACCGGGCAGCGTGTCCCGCAGTTGTTCGAGACGGCCAAGCAGGTCGCCCAAAATAACGCCATGCGCATCAAAACCGGTGTGCTCAACGATGTGCTCGCACAGGCGACCGCGCGCGTACAGCCCCCGACGGACAAGGGCCGCCGTTTAAAGATTTACTATATGACCCAGGCCAGCACGAAGCCGCCTACGTTTGTTTGCTTCGTCAATTCGAAAGAATTGTTTCATTTTTCGTATCAGCGGTATTTGGAAAATCAAATCCGGGAGACGTTCGGAATGACGGGAACCCCGGTGCGCTTCCTTGTGCGGGAGCGCGGCGAGCGGAATTAATGTTTTGCGTTGTACCAATCATGAGGAGGAATTCCTATGCAGGACTCTACACACCTGATTTTAGCGATTGTCTTGTCGGCTGTGATCGCCTATTTGATCGGCAGCATCAGTTTCTCGATTATTTTTACGAAGCTTTTTGACCACAATAAGGACATCCGCACGATGGGCAGCGGAAATGCCGGCATGACAAACGTTCTGCGCTCCGCAGGCATGAAGCCCGGCGTCTTGACGACCATCTGTGACTTCGGGAAAGGTATTCTTTCCTGCCTCATTGGTGCGGCTGTCTTTACCGCCGTGCTTGGCGGCGACGGCCTGGCGGTCCTCGGCTGGGGCGTGGAGCCTTACCGCTATGGGGTCTTTATTGCGGGGATTGCCTGTGTGCTCGGCCACATGTTTCCGATCTTTTTTGGATTTCGCGGCGGCAAGGGCGTCTTGACCACGGCGGCGGTCCTTTTGATGATCTATCCGCCGATCCTGGCGGTCGACTTTTCCCTGTTTTTGGTTTTGGCGCTTTTGACGGGATATGTCTCGCTGGGCTCCGTTATGGCGGCGGCTACGTTCCCGCTGTGGGGATGGCTGTTCCACTATTTTGTCTTTTACCGCGCGGGGGCTGTGTCGTTTTCGTTCATGGTGATCTCTACGCTGCTGCTTGCGTTTTTGGGCGCCTGCGTTGTGCTGCGCCATCACGCGAACATTC
The DNA here is from genome assembly GCA_944385055.1 of uncultured Clostridia bacterium. GTDB lineage: Bacteria > Bacillota > Clostridia > Oscillospirales > Acutalibacteraceae > Caproicibacterium. The sequence continues at coordinate 316,521 of CALWVT010000001.1, forward strand.
GCCGCTTGATCCACCACGAGGAAAAGAAGTTCCATCTGCACCACGATTCTTAAATACGCACGGCACTGCCGCTTTGACGGCTTTCCGAAATAGACACAGCAAAAAACGGCCCTCCGGAAACGGAGGGCCGTTTTTATTCCCGTTTTAGGTTCAAGCTCGCGTAACCTTGCCGGAACGCAGGCAGCGGGTGCAGGCGTAAATACGCTTGGGGGAACCGTTAACGATTGCTTTGACGCGCCGGATGTTGGGCTTCCAAGTCCGGTTGGAACGGCGGTGGGAATGGGATACCCGAATGCCGAAGGAAATGTCCTTGCCGCAGATGTCGCACTTTGCCATGAGTCTGCACCTCCTTTGATCGCGGACTATTTTCCTATGTGGATAACAGATTCATTATACAAGAGGATTCGAAAAAAAGCAAGCGCTTTTTGCTTTTTCTTTTGCCGGACCCCTACATCTTGTTTTTTGTGCGCATCCGTATTATAATATGTTGCATATCCATTTGTCCAAAATCCCGCTGTCGCGGCGAAGGCCGTAGGCGGAAAGAGGAGGAAACCGCTTTTATGCTTTACGGAATGCTTCGCGGAATTATGTCCGGACAAGGGGTCAACCTCGGCGCGATGATCGCGCAGATCCTGGCATGCCTGTTTGTGATTTTTCTCATTTTGCCATTTCATGAATTCGCGCACGGCTGGATGGCAAAGCAGTTGGGGGACCCGACCGCAAAATATGCGGGCCGCTTAACCTTTAACCCGCTCGCGAGCCTCGACTTTATGGGCGCGCTGTTTTTATTGCTGTTCGGTTTTGGCTGGGCAAAGCCGGTGCCGGTCGATCCGCGTTACTTTAAAAAGCCCAAGCGGGATATGGCGCTGACGGCCCTTGCGGGGCCGGTTGCCAATGTCATCGCTTCCTATGTAGGGGCGGTGCTGTATTATTTGCTGCTGGTTGTGACACGCGGCGCGCTGCCGATGTTTTTCGTTTACTTTTTAAATGCGTACGTGACGGTCAATATCTCCGTTGCGGTCTTCAATTTGATCCCGCTGCCGCCCCTCGACGGTTCCCGCATCATTGGCGCGTTTATGAGCGACCGCGCGCTGCAGATGTATTACCGGTACCAGAATGTGATCATGATGGTGCTGTTTTTGTTGCTGCTCACGGGTGTGCTCAATGTGCCGCTGAATATGATTGAACAGCTCTTGACAAACGGGATTTCTTTTTTGGCGCGGCTCCCGTTTATGCCGTTTGGATTTTTCTAAGGTTTATGGAGAAAATAACTTATAAATTGGACGCTTTCGAGGGCCCGCTCGACCTGCTTTTGTATCTGATCCGCAAGAATAAGCTCGATATCTGCGACATTCCCATTGCGCAGGTGCTCGATCAGTACATGGCACATATTCGCGCGGCCCAGAAGGCGGATATGGAGGTTGCCAGCGAATTTTTAGAAATGGCGGCCCGCCTGGTTTATATCAAGACCGTCCATCTTCTGCCGCGCCATGAAGAGGCGGAGGCGCTGCGGGTTGAGCTTTCCGGCCAGCTGCTCGAATATGCGGAATGTAAGCGCATTGCCGGTAAACTCGGCGAACAGCTGCAGGCCGACTGCTTTACACGCCCCCCGCAGCAAGTAGCCCCCGATTATACATACCGCCGGCCCATCCTGCCCGAAAAGCTGCTGCAGGCTTATCGGGACGCCGTAGGAAAACACGCGGCGCCGCGGCCGCAGGCTTCCAGCTTTTCCGCGATTGTTGCGCACCGCGTCGTCTCGGTCGCTTCGCAGATCATCTACGTCCTGCGGCGCTTGTGGAAGGTGCAGCGGCTCCATTATCGGGCGCTGTTTGAGAAGAAACGGGACCGCTCTGAGGTAGTCGCTATTTTTCTGGCGGTTTTGGAGCTTGTCAAGGGCAAGCGCCTGCGCATCGAAGGGGAAGGGGACGACCCCATCGTAAAACTTGTGAAAGACAGGTGAGAAAGCGTTGCAAAAGCAAAGTTTAAAGGGCGCCCTGCAGGCGCTGCTGTTTGCAAGCGGGGAGCCGCTTTCGATCGACCGCATTGCCCAGGTGCTGGCGCTTTCCCCGCAGCAGGCCGAATCCCTCGCCCTGGAGGAACAGGAAGCGTTCAATGCGCAAAATGAGGGCATTCAGATCCTTCGTTTGGAAGATAGCTTCCAAATGTGCAGTGCGCCGCTCTATGCGGAGCAGGTGCGCAATCTATTGGAGATCAAACACAACGCGCCGCTTTCGCAGGCCGCCTTGGAGGTATTGGCCATCGTCGCGTATAACCAGCCGGTCACGAAGGCGTTTGTCGAGCAGATTCGCGGCGTCGATTCTTCCGGCGTTTTAAATAGCCTATCCCAAAAGGCATTGATCGAGGAGCAGGGGCGGCTGGAATTGCCGGGACGCCCGCTTTTGTACGGGACGACCGCGAACTTTTTGCGCTGTATGGGCATTTCCAGCCTGGAGGAGCTGCCCTCGCTGCGCGCGGAAACGGCGCCGTCCAAAATGGAAGAAACGCCTTTGCAAACGGAGACAGCATCATGATTTTTTTAGGGATCCTCGCGGTGGTTTTGCTGCTTTTGCTGTGCTCGGTCCGTGTGCGCGCAGCGTACCGCGATACGCTTCGGCTGCGCATTTCATACCTTTTTTTCTCTATCCAGCTTCTTCCTCCAAAAAAGAAAAAGCAGAAGAAGCAAAGAAAAGAAAAACCTGCAAAAAAAGGGGCGCAGAAAAAGCCGGAAAATCTTTTAAAAAAGCTCTATCAGGAAAAGGGCCTTCCGGGGCTGTTGCGCTTTTTGCAGTCGCTGGCCCGCCTCGCGCTCGATGCCGGCAAAGCCATTCTGCGCCACGTACGTGTGCGCCGCTTTTCCGTCAACATCGCGGTTGCCACCCAGGATGCGGCCAAAACGGCCGTTGCTTACGGGATGACATGCTCGGTTGTCTATCCCGCTGTGTCCGCCTTTGTCGGTGCGGCTAACTGCCCGCGCTACGACGTTGCGGTGATTGCGGATTTTCAGGCGGAACAGCCCCAAGTGGATGCGGCTGTCGACTGCAAAATCCGGGTCCTCTTTTTGCTTGCTGCGGTGCTTTCCGCACTGTTTCGATACATGAAAGCAAGAAATTCGGCAAAAATAGAAACGAAAGAGATTCAAAAAGGCGGTGCTGAAACATGAGTGATCATCCGATCGAAGGCATGATGGACAAGACCCTGGAGAAGATTAAACAGATGGTGGATGCGGACACCGTCGTGGGGAACCCGATTACATCCCCTGACGGCACGATTATCCTTCCTATTTCCAAAATCAGCTACGGATTTGCTTCCGGCGGTTCTGATTTTGCAAGCAAGACGCAGCCGAACAAGGACTTTTTTGGCGGCGGCGCCGGTGCCGGCGTTACGATTAACCCGGTTGCCTTCTTGGCCATTTCGCAGGGCAATGTGCGTATGCTGCAGATTGACCCCTACAATTCCTCCGCAGACCGCGTCGTCAGCATGATTCCGGACCTAATCGACAAGATTAAGGAGCTTATCAAAGGGAACCATAAGCCGGACACGCCTGCACAAGAGGCGTCCGCGCCTGCAGAACCTGTTTCTGAGTCATGATTTGAAAACCACCTGCATATCGTCTAGGGGCAGGTGGTTATTTTGTTGTATGTACAGTGGAGGAAAAGGCGTTTCCGGTGCGGTCTGGCGGGGCTTTTTTTAGGCATTTTCTGCTTTTTTTCCTGTGTGCTTCCGTCCCATGGCGCGGAAACAGGCCTTTCTGTTTCCGCAAAATCCGCGGCACTTTTCAACGCTTCCGACGGCAGCCTCTTATGGGAAAAGAATGCGCAGCAAACGCTTCCCATGGCGAGCACGACGAAAATCATGACGGCCCTTTTGACATTGGAACAGGCCGCCATTGAAGACCGCGTCGTGGAGATTACCGAGGAAATGGTGCGCGTAGAGGGCTCGTCGATGGGCCTTCGCGCCGGTGACCGGCTGCGGTTGAGCGCCTTGGCTGCAGGTATGCTCAGCACTTCCGGCAATGATGCGGCCAATGCGGCGGCCTATGCACTCGACGGCAGCCTTCCTGCGTTTGCACAGCGCATGAATGCGCGTGCAGAAGAGCTGGGCCTTTCGCACACCCATTTTGTGACGCCGTCCGGTTTGGATGACGACGCCCACTACACCACGGCCGAGGACCTCGGGAAACTTGCGTGTGCCGCCATGCAGAATCCGTCCTTTGCCGCCATTGTCTCGCAACAGTCGGTGCAGGTCACCTTTGAACAGCCCGCACAGACACGCACGTACAAAAATCACAATAAGCTGCTTTCGCAGTATGCGGGCTGCATCGGGGTGAAGACGGGGTATACGGAAAAGGCCGGGCGCTGCCTGGTTTCCTGCGCGCAGCGCGACGGCGTGCGCTTGGTTGCCGTCACGCTCCATGCGCCCGACGACTGGGCGGATCACGCCGCCATGCTCGATTACGGCTTTTCGCTTCTGCGCAGCGTTTCCCTCAACGACAGTGCGTTTGCCTGCACGCTGCCGGTTGTCGGCGCGGACCGGGAAACCGTCTCGATTACCGGCAGCGAAGGGGGGAGCGTCGTCATTCCGGTCGATGCCGTTTTGCAGCGCGAAGTGCTGCTGCCGCGTTTCCTGTACGCACCGCTCGAGGAAGGCCAGGTGGTGGGCTGCGTTTTGTACCGTGTGGGGAATACCGTAGTCGGGCAGACGGCGCTGACAGCATCCGCCGTTTCAAGCGCCGAGGCGCCGGCCCAAACGTTTTGGAACCGGATTTCCGCCTTTTTTGCGCACAGCGGATAGAAACCATTTTTAAAAAGAGCAAATCTATCGAAAGAAAGAGGACGCATATGGAAGAGAGATTGCAAAAACTATTGGCGCAGGCCGGCGTTGCCTCCCGCCGCAAGGCGGAAACGTGGATTCTGGACGGCAAGGTGCGTGTAAATGGAAGGGTTGCAAAGCTCGGGGATAAGGCCGACCCCGCGCGCGATAAAATCCTCGTTGACGGCCGGCCGCTGGAAGTACATACCGCGATGCGCTATTTGATGCTGTATAAACCGCGCGGCTTTGTGACGACGATGGCAGATGAACGCGGCCGGAAATGTGTCGCGGAATTGGTTGCGGAGGTGCCGGAGCGCGTGTATCCGGTCGGCCGGCTGGACCGCGAAAGCGAGGGCCTTTTGTTGCTGACGAACGACGGCGCGTTTGCCAATGCGATGATGCATCCGTCTCACCATGTCCCGAAGACCTACCGCGTGACTGTCCATCCGGGGATTACCGAAGACCAGCTTACCCAGCTTGCCATCGGGATTCCGCTGGACGGCAGAAAGACCGCTCCCGCCGGGGTCCGTGTGCTCAAGCAGGAGCCCGGACGTGTGGTGCTGGAAATCGTGCTGCAGGAAGGCCGCAACCGGCAGATTCGCCGCATGTGTGAAGCGTTGGGATTGGAAGTCGCGCGCTTAAAACGCATCGCCATTGGCCCGGTGCGCCTGGGGATGCTCCAGCCCGGGGATTGGCGGGATCTCACCGCAGAAGAGGTGCGCGCCCTCAAGGCAGCCGCTGCACCGGGCAAATCGTCCAGGGCGCGCCGCGGCGGATCATCGGCGTCTTTTTAAATTTAAAAGGGATGGCAGAAAAAGCGGTATGGTTTGCGATTCTTTGGAGGGAACGGGTGGTTTTCCTAGTCGTTTTGCACGGAAATCGTGAATTCATACTTGCGAAATCGTCCGTTGTCCTTTATAATTCTTTATAGGTATTGTCTTTTCTTTTCGAAATAGACAGGTTTGATTTCACGAAAACGGAGGAATCTGAAATGAAAAATGCCGAAGCGGCAACATCTTTGCAGAAAGCCTGCGAGCTGGCGGAGAAAACCGTTGGGTACAAAAGGCTTACCGCATTGTTTGACGCGGGCAGTTTCGTTGCAATTGATGCTTATGCAAAGTCGGAAACGGGTTTTGCAGAGGCTGCAGCGGGCTATGGGACCATCGAGGGCTGCCCGGTCTATGCGTTTTCTCAAAGCAGCGATTTGGACGGCGGCGCGTTTAGCAAAGTCCAAGCACAAAAGATCAAAAAGGTTTTCTCATTGGCTGCAAAAACCGGCGCGCCGGTTGTGGGAATCTACGACTCTATCGGCGGCCGTTTAAAGGAAGGCGCCGACCTTCTGCAGGCGTACGGGGAGATTCTTCTGCAGGCGAACCGCCTGTCCGGCGTGGTGCCGCAGGTTTCCCTGGTGCTGGGCCCGTGTGTGGGGACTTCGGCGATGATTGCCGCGTGTGCGGATTTTGTCGTTTTGTCGAAAGACGGGGAACTCGCGCTGGCCTCCGGGGCGGAGACATCCGCAGAAGCGGCCGCGCAGGCGGGCGATGCGGCGCTGGTCGCCGAAACGGAAGAAAAGGCCATTGCGGCGGTCCGTGCGCTCGTCACGAAGCTGCCTTCAAACAATCTGGAAACTGCTTCCTTTATCGAGGAAGGGGATGCAGCGGCTGTCCCGCAGGCGGGCGCCTCTGCCAAAGAGGCCGCGCAGGCGGTCGTAACGGCCGGTTCGGCCCTCGAACTCACCGCCGCGTTCGGCAAATCGGTTTACACGGCGTTTGCAAGCATCGGGACGGGGGCAGCGGTCGGCGTCGTTGCGTATGACGGCACGCTGGACGCGGATGCCTGTGCCAAAGCGGCACGCTTCGTCCGCTTCTGCGACGCATTTAATCTGCCGGTCGTGAGCTTTGTGGATGCGGACAAGTTTACGTCCCTGCGTGCGGCTTCCATGCTTTCGGACGCCTATGCGGAGGCGACGACGGCGAAGATTTCCGTCTTGACCGGCAATGCCTATGGCCCAGTGTATATCGCAGTGGCAGGCCGCGGCGCCAATGCGGATTATACGGTCGCCTGGCCGGAAGCGGTGGTCAGTGCATTGGCCCCGGAGACCGGCGCGACGTTCCTGTGGAATGACCGTCTGCAGGGCGCAGAGAACCCCGTCGAAGCGCGCAAAGCGCTTTTCGAAGAATATGCAAAAACCGAAGGCAGCCCATTGCAGGCAGCCGCGCAGGGCTTGATCGAGGACGTGATCCGTCCGGAAGATACGCGTGAGGTCTTGCGCCGTTTGGTTGAAATGCTCGCGTCGAAGCGCGTCTCGACGCTGCCGAAGAAGCACAGCAACATCCAGCTTTAATGGCAGGAAGTACAATTAGGAGGAACCGTATTATGAAAAACTTAAAGATTACCGTCAATGGTATTCCATATTCTGTCCAGGTCGAAGAAGTTTCCGGGGAGGTTCCCGCTTCTGTGCCCGCACCGGCAGCGGCCGCACCGGCTCCGGCGCCTGCTGTTCCGGCTGCCCCTGCGGCACCTGCAGCGCCTGCACCCGCGCCTGCCGCAGCACCGGCACCGGCCGCTGCTCCGGCTGCCCCTTCCCAGGATGCGGAAGTGATCGATTGCCCGATGCCCGGCACGATTCTGAATATCAAAGTCCAGCCCGGCCAGACCGTCAAATCCGGCGATGTGCTGCTGATTCTGGAAGCCATGAAGATGGAAAACGAAATTATGGCGCCGCATGACGCCGTCGTGGACAGCGTATTGGTCACGAAGGGACAAAGCGTGGAATCCGGCACGCCGCTTGTCTCCCTCCGCTGAGGAGGTGTGCGCCATGCCAAAAAAGATTCAAATCACCGAGCTGGTCCTGCGCGACGCACAGCAGTCCCTGATCGCTACCCGCATGCCGCTGTCCGATATGCTGCCCATTCTTCCGAAGCTCGACCAGGTCGGGTTCTATTCGCTGGAATGCTGGGGCGGCGCAACGTTTGACGCCTGCCTGCGCTTTTTAAATGAGGACCCGTGGGAACGCCTGCGCGTGCTGCGCAAAAATTGCCCGAACACGAAGCTGCAAATGCTGTTCCGCGGCCAAAATATGCTGGGCTACCGCCATTATGCGGACGATGTGCTCGAATACTTCGTGCAGAAGAGTGTCGCGAACGGCATCGACATTATCCGTATCTTTGATGCCCTCAACGACATTAAAAATCTGCAAACTGCTATCCATGCGGCTAAGCACGAGGGCGCGCACGTCCAGGTTGCCATTTCTTATACGACCGGCCCGGTCTTCACGACGGATTACTACGTCGAGTACGCCAAGCGTATCCGCGATGCAGGGGCCGATTCCATCTGCATTAAGGATATGGCAGCGCTGCTCACGCCGTATAAGACACAGGAACTCGTCGCCGCACTGAAAAAGGCCGTTGACCTGCCCATTCAGCTGCACACGCACTACACGTCCGGCCTTGCCTCCATGTGCCTGCTCAAGGGCATTGAGGCGGGCGCCGACGTCATTGATACCGCAATGTCCCCGCTGGCACTGGGCACGTCCCATGCGCCGACCGAGTCGATGGTTGCGGCCCTGCAGGGGACCGAGTACGACACAGGGCTCGACTTAAAACTCTTAAATGAGATTCGCGAGTACTTTATGGGCCTGCGCAAAAAGTATATCGAATCCGGTCTGCTCGACCAGAGCATGCTGGCCACGAATACGAAAGCGCTCGTCTACCAGGTGCCGGGCGGCATGCTGTCGAATCTGCTGTCCCAGCTCAAGCAGGCCGGCAAGGCGGATCTGCTCGAAGAGGTGCTCCAGGAAGTTCCGCGCGTGCGCAAGGACGCCGGTTACCCGCCGCTGGTCACGCCGACCTCGCAGATTGTCGGCACACAGGCGGTGTTCAATATCATCACCGGCGAACGCTATAAGATGTGCACGAATGAGTTTAAGGACCTTGTCGCCGGCAAATATGGCACCACGCCGATGCCGATCGACCCCGAATTCCGCAAAAAGATTATCGGTGACCAGGAGCCGATTACCTGCCGTCCGGCGGACCTTTTGAAGCCCGAGCTCGAAGACCTGCGCAAAGAATGCGCCGAATGGACGGAGCAGGACGAAGATGTGCTTTCTTACGCCATGTTCCCGAAAGTGGCCACGGACTTCTTTAAGAAGCGCGCGGCACAAAAGTACGGCGTCGACGCGAAACACGCAGACGCTGCGGCGCAGATTCATCCGGTTTAAGAACCAAACCCTTTTGGAGTCAGCCCCCTCGGGGGCTGATTTTTGTTTCGGTTGACAACTCCTTGCCGAACCTGATAAAATAAAAAGAAGTATATCATTTGGATACTCGCCACTTCAAAAAGAACCGAGATGGTATTTGTGATTCAGAGTATGACAGGATTTGGAAGATACGAGGAGACGGTCAATGGCCGCCGCATTCTCGTCGAGATCAAATCCGTAAACCACAGATTTTTTGAGTTTTCCTGCCGGGTTGGCCGCGATTACGGTTTCTTGGAGGAAAAGCTCAAGACATTTTTGCAGCAGTATTTGACCCGCGGCAAGGTGGATGTCTACGTGTCTATCGCGTCCCTCGAAAGCAGCAGCGTCGGGGTGCAGATCAATCACGCCGCCGCGGCCGGCTATGTGGCCGCACTGCGGGAGTTGAGCAAAACGTATGGCCTTTCCGACGTCATCACCCCGGGGGAGGTTGCCCGCTTCGGCGATGTGTGCGTGCTGTGCCGCGAACCGGAAGACGAAAACGTGTTGTGGGACGCCGTCCGCCCCGTTGCGGAAAAAGCGCTGCAGGCGCTCCTTTCCATGCGTGCTGCGGAGGGGGAAAAGCTGAGCGTGAGTTTGCAAGGTCACGCCCGGCGCATTCTGGAGCTCGTTGAGAAAGTCGAAGCGCGCTCCCCCGAAACCGTGCGTGCATACGAGGAACGTCTGCGCGCAAAGCTCGAGGAAGTGCTCGAAGGACAGAATATCGACGAATCGCGCATCGTCACCGAGGCCGCCATTTTTGCGGATAAGGTTGCGGTAGAAGAAGAAACGGTCCGCCTGCGCAGCCATGTCGCGCAGTTCTTGGAGATGCTCAAAGAGACCCAGCCGGTTGGCCGGAAGCTCGATTTCTTGATTCAGGAAATGAACCGCGAGGCCAATACGATCGGCTCCAAATGCATGGATTCTCAGATTGCCTATGTGGTGGTTGATATGAAGGCCGAAATTGAAAAGCTGCGCGAACAGATCCAGAATATTGAGTAAGAAGGGAAACAATATACATGAAACTCATTAACATCGGATTTGGAAACATGGTTTCAGCCAGCCGCCTGGTCGCCATCGTCAGCCCGGAATCCGCACCCATCAAGCGGATCATCCAGGATGCGAAAGAGCGGGGGACCCTGATCGATGCGACGTATGGCCGGCGCACGCGCGCGGTGATCATTATGGACAGCGAACACGTGATCCTTTCGGCGGTGCAGCCCGAAACGGTGGCAAACCGCTTTAATGAAAAGGACGATGGTTTGGACGAGGAGGAATTCGATGGAAGCGAAGAGTAAAGGCCTTTTGGTCGTCTTTTCCGGCCCATCCGGGACGGGTAAGGGGACGATTTTAAAAGCGTATTTGGAGCGCCATCCGCAGGCGCGCCTTTCCATTTCCGCAACGACGCGCGCGCCGCGCCCGGGGGAGCAGGACGGCCGGGAGTATTATTTCGTAACGCGGGAAAAATTCCTGGAAATGCGGGCGGAAAATGCGCTGCTGGAGAGTGCCGAGTACTGCGGCAATTTCTATGGGACGCCGCGTGCCCCCATTGAAGCGTGGCTCGAAGAGGGACACGATGTCTTTTTGGAGATCGAGGTCCAAGGCGGCGCACAGGTGCAGAAGCTGGAGCCGGACAGCGTGGGCATTTTCATCCTGCCGCCGTCCATCGAAGAGCTGGCGCGCCGCCTGCGCGGGCGCGGGACGGAGACCGAAGACGTTGTGCAGAACCGTCTGGCTGCGGCCAAGCGGGAACTTTGCGCAGCGGAACATTACACCTATGCCGTAGTCAATGATACCGTAGAAGCTGCCATCGAAAAGATCGACTGGATCTTAGGCGCCGAGCGGTGTAAAGTAAGCCGCAATCGAAAGTTTATTGAAGGAGTGCTGAATCATGATTAAGCCAATCGCTGATTTGTTGACGGAACCGGGCCAGAGCCGTTACGCGCTGTGCGTGGGTGTGGCCAAACGTGCGCGTGAGGTGCAGGAGCAGGCGGAACAGACCAACACGATCCTCGAGGAAAAGCCCGTGGAAGTTGCGGTCGAGGAGCTTTGGGACCATGAATACCGCATTGTAGAGTCGGACCGTAACGAAGACGAGGAGGCTGATGCCGAAAAAGAGGCGCGGCAGGCAGAAGTCCTGGCGGCCGAAATGAAGGCGGACGAGGAACTCGAAGAGGAAGCGCAGGCCGAAGAAGCGCAGGCCGGCGAGCAGGACGAAGCCGCAGAATAAGCGCTGAGAAAGGGGAACGTCCATGCTGGCAGTCACCGTCGCAGTGGAGCGGACCGTCTACCATTTTGACGAGGCGTTTTCTTATGCGGTGCCGCCCGATTTGGAGGCACAGGCACAGCCGGGATGCCGCGTGTTGGTCCCTTTCGGAAAAGGAAATGCAACGCGCCAGGGAATGATTTTGTCGCGCACGGAAGCCCCGGAGGCGTCAAAGCTGAAAGTTTTGCAGGCGGTGCTGGATCCGGCACCGCTTCTTTCAAATGAAGCCCTTTTCGCGGTGCCTTGGATGAAAGCGCATTATTTCTGTACGCTGTATGAAGCGGTCAAACTGTTTTTGCCCGTGGGCATTACGTACCAGATGCGTACATTTTATACGCTTTCCGCGCCTGTTTCTGCACAAACATTTGCGGCGCATTCGGCGGAGGAGCAGGCCGTGCTTACGTTTTTAAAGGCACACCCGGGCACGGAGCACCGCGCTTTGTGCAAAGCGCTCTCCCTGCCGCCGGAGTCCACTGTCCTGCAGGCCTTGTGCCGGCAGGGCCTTTTGACACGCAGCGTCGACCCCGTCCGCCGTATGCAGGATGCCACGATGCAGATGGTTCGGCTTTTGCCGCAGGCGGATGCACCGAAATTGACCCGCCGCCAGCAGGATGTGTATCGGGTCTTACTCGATGTTGGCTGCGCTTCGGTCAAGGAATTGTGTTATTTTACGGGGGTTACGCCGGCCGTCGTCAAAAACCTCTGTGCGCACGGGGTGTGTGAGCTATATGAACAGGAAGTTTACCGCTCGCCGTTTCGAGAAGCGCCGGAGTCGGAACAGGCGCCGCTGTCCCTTTCCGGGGAACAGGCGCAGGCGTTTGAAACCCTGTCTGCACTGTACCATGCGCCCCGGGCGGCGACAGCGCTGCTGTATGGGGTGACGGGCAGCGGCAAGACGAGCGTCTACTTGCGGTTGATTGACCAGGCGCAGGAAGAAGGGCGCGGTGTTTTGTTCCTCGTCCCGGAAATTTCCCTGACGCCGCAGATGGTTGCGCGGTTCCGCGCCCGCTATGGGGAACGGGTGGCGCTGTTTCACAGCGGCCTCTCCATGGGGGAACGCATGGACGAATGGAAGCGCGTACATCGCAGGGAGGCAAAGATCGTAGTAGGGACGCGCTCCGCGGTTTTTGCGCCGCTTGAAGATATTGGGCTGATTATTTTGGATGAAGAGCAGGAAAGTTCCTACAAGTCGGAGCAGTCCCCGCGCTATTCCGCGCGGGAAGTCGCGGGCTTTCGCAGCCGTTACCATAAGGCCTTATTGCTCTTCGGTTCCGCAACCCCGCGTCTGGAGACGTACTACGCAGCCCAGCAGGGAAAAATCGGCTTTGCCAAACTGCTGCACCGGTATGGGGACGCAAAACTTCCGAAGGTAGAAATTTGTGACCGCAACGAGGAATATCGTGCGGGCAATTTTTCAATTTTATCGGATGCGCTTTATCGGGCGCTTCTGGAAAACCTGCAGGCGGGCCATCAGTCCATCCTGCTGCTCAATCGGCGCGGATACCAGACCTTTGTCAGCTGCCGCGACTGCGGCCACGTCATGACATGCCCCAATTGCAGCATTTCCCTGACGTATCATGCCGCAAACGGGCGCCTGTTGTGCCATTACTGCGGCTATTCGATCCCTTTTACCGCTGAGTGCCCGTCGTGCCACGGCCACCATATGCACTATGCGGGCATGGGTACGCAGAAGGCGGAAGAGGAGCTGGCCGAAAGCCTGCCGCAGGCGCGCATCCTGCGCTTGGATACGGACGCCACCATGCGCCGCTTCGCGTTTGAGGAAAAGCTTGCGCAGTTTGCAAAAGGGGCGTACGATATCCTTGTCGGGACACAGATGGTGGCAAAGGGGTTGGATTTTGAAAATGTCACGCTCGTCGGCGTGCTCAATGCGGATGCTTCCCTTTATTGCGAGGATTTCCGCAGCAGCGAGGAGACGTTTGACCTGTTGACGCAGGTTGTCGGCCGCGCCGGGCGCGGGCGTTTCGAGGGGCGTGCATTCATCCAGACGCAGACCCCCGAAAATCCGATCTTTTCGTTGGCCGCGCGGCAGGCCTATCCGGCTTTTTATGAGACGGAGCTTGCCCAGCGGAAGCTGATGCTTTATCCGCCGTTTTCGGACCTCTGCGTGGTCGGTTTTGTAGGCGCAAATCTAGATGAGGTGCGTGCGGCTGCACAGCGCTTTTTTGGGAAGATGACGGCCCTTGCAAAAGAGGCATATCCGACGCTCCCGCTGCGGATTCTGCGACCCTGTGCGGCGCGCATCCCGCGTGCGGGCGGAAAATACCGCTTTCAGATTTTAATCAAATGCCGCAATGGTACACGCTTCCGCGAGATGATGCGGCAGCTGCTCATTTCTTTTGGACGGGACCGGCAAAACCGCGCCGTGACGGCGTTTGCCGATATCAATCCCGATACCGTTTGGTAGAACGCTTTTGGAAAGGTGATAGAGAACGATGGCAATTCGAAACATTCGTAAAAATGACGACCCCTGCCTGCGGGCAAAGTGCCGTCCGGTGGAAAATTTTGACGCGCGTTTGGCGGAGCTGCTTGATGATATGTACGATACGATGAAGCTGGCCGATGGTGTCGGCTTGGCGGCACCGCAGGTCGGCATCCGCCGCCGCGCCGTCGTGATCGACATCGGCGAGGGCAGGATCGAGCTGATTAATCCCGAATTTCTGCTCAAGGAAGGCGAACAGCTCTGCGTGGAAGGCTGCCTTTCTTTTCCCGGGCAATGGGCGCAGACAAAACGTCCGCAGCACGTCAAGGTCCGCGCGCAGCGGCGCGACGGCACCTCGTTTGAATTGGATGCGGAAGGATTTTTGGCACAGGCGTGCTGCCACGAGCTCGAGCACTTAGACGGCATCGTCTTTTTGGACCATGCGGTCCGCCGCCTGCGTCCGGAGGATTTGGAATCGTCCAAATGACGTATAAATCGTCAGCTTTGCGATATGATTACACAAGACAGAAAGGGAGATACGATGCGCATTCTTTTTATGGGGACGCCGGAGTTTGCAGTTCCCTGTTTGGAGGCGCTGATTGCAGCGGGACATACGGTGTGCGGCGTCTTTACGCAGCCGGATAAGCCGAAAGGGCGCGGCTACACCTTGACGCCCCCGCCGGTGAAAAAGACGGCGCTGGAACATCAGATTCCGGTCTATCAGCCGAAGACCCTGCGCGACGAGGCCGTTCAGCAGCAGATCCGTGCCCTGCAGCCTGCATGTATCGTCGTTGTGGCTTATGGGAAGATTCTGCCGCCGGCCGTTTTGCAGATTCCGCCGCATGGCTGCATCAATGTGCATGCGTCGCTTTTGCCGGCGTACCGGGGGGCGGCTCCCATCCAGTGGGCCGTTTTGAATGGCGACAAGGAAACCGGCGTGACGACCATGTATATGGCGGAGGGGCTGGATACCGGCGATATCCTTTTGCAGCAGGCGACGCCGATCGGCCCAGAAGAGACGGCGGGTGAACTGCACGACCGGCTGGCCGTGCTGGGCGCGGAACTTCTCTGCAAAACGCTTTCGCAGCTTAGCGAGATTACGCCGCGCCCACAGGGGGAGGCGACGACGCCTTATGCGTCTATGCTCGATAAGTCTTTGAGCCCGATCGACTGGAATCTTCCCGCGCAGAAGATTCACGATCAGATCCGCGGCCTTTCCCCGTGGCCTGCCGCAACGGCCACCTTGTCCGGAAAGCTTTTAAAAGTATTTGAAAGCCGTGTGGTGGACGATGCCCCGCAGGATGCACCGGGCACCATTCATGAAGCGTTTGTGGTTACGTGCGGGAATCACACGGCGCTGCAGCTTTTGCGTGTGCAGCTCGCCGGGAAAAAGGCGATGGATGCACAGACCTTTTTGCGCGGCCATCCTTTGGCCGGCAAACAATTTTCATAGGCGGCTTTTTCATCAGGCCAGCGCATCCGATTTCCCGGAAAGGAGCGTTTGAGATGGGGTTTTACTTTTTTGATTACCGTTACTTTTTGTGGATGCTTCCGGCGATCCTTCTGACGGTCTTCGCGCAGCTGCGCGTGCAATCGGCCTATCGAAAGTATGCGGGCATCCGCTGTGCACGGGGATATACGGGTGCACAGGCGGCAGAACGCGTGGCATACAGCGGTGGAGCGCGCAACATTGGCCTGCAGCAGATCGGCGGGGTGTTGTCGGATCATTACGATCCCCGCACGAATGTGATCCGTCTGTCTAGCGGCGTTTATGGCGGCACCTCCATCGCTTCGGTCAGTGTGGCGGCCCATGAGGCGGGACACAGCATCCAGTATGCAACCGGGTATGCCCCGATCAAACTGCGTGCGCTGCTGGTACCGGTGACACAGTTCGGTTCCCGTCTGGCGGTGCCGCTGATTCTGATCGGCCTGCTTTTACCGGTGCAGTACAGTTTTCTTGTCAATCTGGGCATTGCCTTTTACGCATTGGCCGTATTGTTTCAGCTCGTCACACTGCCGGTCGAGTTTAACGCAAGCCGCCGCGCGCTTCGGGCGCTGCGTGAAGAGAACATTTTGCTCGAGGAGGAGCTGCCGGGCGCCAAGGCCATGCTTTCGGCAGCAGCGCTGACCTATTTGGCCGCCTGCTTGACGGCCCTTTTACAGCTGCTGCGCCTTTTGACAATCGCAGGCAGGAGGAATCAAAGATGAAACCGGCGCGTTTTTTCGTACTCCAAGCGCTTTTAAAAGTGGAGGAAGATGCGGGTTATTCCAACATTGTCTTGGATCAGACGCTTTCTTCCCATCCCTTATCGCCGCAGGACCGCCGTTTTGCCGCCGCTTTGTTTTATGGGGTGCTGGAACGCCTGCTGACGCTCGATGCGGTCCTTGCGCCGCTTTCCCAAAAGCCGCTTTCCAAATGGGATGCCCCGGTGCGGATGGCGTGCCGGATGGGGGCGTATCAGATCTATTATATGGATTCGGTCCCCGATGCGGCTGCCGTCAATGAGTCGGTAAAGCTCGTGCGTATGGCCGGTAAGTCCCGCGCGGCCGGTTTTGTCAACGGCGTTTTGCGGAATTTGCTGCGCCAAAAGGACAGCGCACCGTTTCCGCCGGCCGGAAAAACGGCTTTGCAGACAAAGGCCATTCGCTATTCCTGCCCGGGCTGGCTCATCGCGTTTTGGGAAAAGGCCTACGGCGCAGACGTCACCGGGGCGCTATTGGAGAGCTTAAGCTGTCGCCCGCCGGTGTATGTGCGGGTCAACACGCTCCGCACAACGCGGGAAGCGCTCTTGCAGACACTGCGCGAACAGGGGATGGAGGCGCAGCCGGTTTCTTTTTTGCCAAACGCCATTGCTTTGCAGCACACCGGCGCCATCGCCGAAAATCGCGCATTTCAGCAGGGGCTTTTCCATGTGCAGGATCTGTCAAGCCAGCTGTGCTGCTTTTTTCTCGGCGCAAAGCCTCACGAACGTATTTACGATGTGTGTGCGGCGCCGGGCGGCAAGACCTTTACGATCGCGCAAGCCATGCAGGGCACCGGGGAAGTGGCGGCGTTTGACCTTTACCCCGGGAAAGTCCGCCTGATTCAGCAGGGGGCGCAGCGGCTGGGCCTTTTGAATGTCCACGCGGCGCAGCGCGATGCCGCTTCTCCCGGGGAAGCGTTGCCGCCAGCCGACCGCGTTTTATGCGATGCGCCCTGTTCTGGCCTTGGAATTTTGCGGCGGAAGCCGGAAATTCGCTACAAATCTAAAGAAAGTATTGACAGTTTGCCGGATTTGCAGTACGGTATTTTGTGTAAGTCTGCTTCTTTGGTGCGTCCCGGCGGCGTGCTTCTGTATTCGACATGTACGCTGAACCCCGCAGAAAACGGAAAGAATGCGGCGCGCTTTCTGGAGGAGCACCCCGCTTTCTGTGCGCTTCCGCTGTCTTTACCGCAGGGAGTGGAACGCGTTCTCGACGAGCCGGAGAACCAGCTGACACTGTTCCCGCAGGGGCAGACCGATGGCTTTTTTATCAGCACGTTTCAAAGGAAGGATTGATTGGCATAGAGCGGCAGGATATTCGTTCCATGACCCTCGAGGAATTAAAAGCGGCGGTAACCCAGATGGGGCAGCCCGCCTATCGTGCCGGCCAAGTGTTCCATTGGCTGCAGGCCGTCGGGGTCACGTCTTTTGAGGAGATGACCGATTTGAGCAAGCCGTTTCGTGCGGCGCTGCAGGAACGGTTCTACATAGCGAACGCACAAGTGGCACAGCGGTTGATTTCGCAAATAGACGGCACCCGCAAGTATGTTTTTCAAATGCACGACGGCGAATACGTCGAATCGGTCCTGATGGCCTATCATCACGGCTTGAGCAACTGTATTTCCACGCAGGTTGGCTGCAAAATGGGCTGTACCTTTTGTGCAACCGGCCGCAGCGGTTTTTCCCGCAACCTGACGGCCGGGGAGATGGTTGCCCAGGTGCAGGCCGCACAGCGCGACGGCGGAAGCCGCATCTCCAATATTGTCCTGATGGGGATGGGAGAGCCGCTTGACAATTACGAGAATGTCCTGCGCTTTCTGGATCTCATTAGCCATCCCAAAGGCATGCAGATCGGTATGCGGCATATCTCCCTTTCCACCTGCGGCCTGGTGGATCGTATCTACGATTTGGCCGAGCGCGGATACGGGCTCACCCTTTCGGTTTCCCTGCATGCCCCGAACGACCAGATCCGCCGAAAGACCATGCCCATTGCGCAAAGGTATTCGATGGAGGCACTTTTAAAAGCCTGCAATCTCTACGCACAGCGCACAGGGCGCCGCGTTTCGTATGAATATGCGATGATCCGCGGTGTCAACGACAGTGAAGCCTGTGCGCGGGAACTCGCCGAAAAACTCCAGGGCACTTTGTGCCACGTCAATTTGATCCCAGTCAACCCTGTCGCAGGCGCCGGCTATCAGAAGAGCGACCAGCGGGCGCGGCAGCGATTTCTTTCTATTTTGGAGCACCACGGGATTGCCGCCACGGTGCGGCGGACCCTTGGCTCCGACATCAACGCTTCCTGCGGCCAGCTGCGGCGCCGGAAGCAAGAAGAGGTGTCCCATGTTTAAGGTATGTCATAAAACGGATATTGGTTTGATTCGCGATGCAAATGAAGATGCCTGCAACAGCGGCCTGACGCCGGACGGAACCGCGTGGGCGGTCGTCTGCGACGGCATGGGCGGTGTGCATGGCGGAAATGTGGCCAGCAGTGTAGCGGTGGAAACCATCATACGTCAGTATCGTGCGTTCTTTAAAAGTTCCCAGGCGCGCGGAGACACCGCAATTCGCAATTTGATGACTTCCGCTGTTTATAACGCCAATTCCGCGGTTTACGAACGTGCCTGTGCGGAACCGGCACTGGCGGGTATGGGAACAACGGTCGTCACGGTGGTTGTAACCGGAGAAGTGGCCCATGTGGTTCATGTTGGGGACAGCCGCGCCTACTTAATCGGGCCGGACGGCGCCCAGCAGCTGACGACGGACCATTCGATGGTGCAGGAGATGGTGGATAACGGCAGGCTCACCGAGCAGCAGGCACGGGTACATCCACAAAAGAATATCATCACCCGGGCCCTGGGGGTAGAACCCACAGTGCTTGTGGATTATGGAGAATTTACTTTTGCGGGGCGGAGCTTGGTGCTTCTGTGCACGGATGGGCTTTCCAATTATCTGGAACCCGAAACGCTCTATGCGCTTTCCCAGCAATACACAGGCCATGAGCTGGCGGAACAGCTGATTGAGAAAGCCAAAGCGGGAGGCGGCGGGGATAATATTACCGTCGCCATCATCGAAAATTGACGGGCAGGGAGGTTTCCGATATGGACAAGTACACGGGCAAACGTCTCGACGGCCGGTATGAGATTCACGAGCTGGTGGGCGTTGGCGGTATGGCTTGGGTGTATCGCGGCTATGATCTGCTGGAACAGCGGGTCGTGGCGGTGAAAATCTTGAAAGATGAGTTTTTGCACAACGCGGAATTCATCCGCCGTTTTAAGAATGAAAGCAAAGCAATCGCGCTGCTCTCCCATCCCAACATCATTAAGGTTTATGATGTGAGTTTTGGAGACCAGATCCAATACATCGTAGAGGAATTTATCGACGGGATAACACTGCGCCAGTATCTGGATCAGCAGACGAAAGTTAATCTTCCGGAAGCCGTCCATTTTACCATGGAAATCCTGGATGCGCTGCAGCATGCGCATGCGCGCGGGATTGTGCACCGCGATATCAAACCGCAGAATATCATGGTTTTGCCGAACGGTCATATTATCGTTACCGATTTTGGAATTGCCCGCTTCGCACGCAGCGAAACGCGCACCATTACCGACAAGGCGATTGGTTCGGTGCATTATATTGCGCCCGAACAGGCGCGCGGGGACTTAACCGACGAAAAGGCGGATATTTACTCTGTCGGCGTTATGCTGTATGAAATGACGACGGGCCAGCTGCCGTTTGAAGCCGAAAACGCCGTTTCCGTTGCCATCATGCAGCTGCAGAACGACCCGCGCCCGCCGCGGGACATTAACCCGAATATTCCGCGCGGCCTCGAGGAGATTACCCTGAAAGCCATGCAGAAGGATCCCGCCCAGCGGTACCAGTCGGCCGGCGAAATGCTGGAAGCGCTGCGTGCGCTTGTGCAGAATCCCGGCATTACATTTAACTACAATTATTTTGTCGATGATACGCCTACGCGCTACATTGCCATGGACGATTCGATCCGTTCGGATGGACAGAATCCGTACGGCGATGACTATGGCTACACGGAGGAAGGGGAGACGCCGGAAAGGCCGGCGCATAAGAAAAAGAAACGCAATAAGATTCCGTTTATCATTACCGGCATAGCTGCCGCATTTGCAGTTGTGCTGATTTGCCTGGCTTTTGCGGGGGTCTTCCGCAGCTGTTCGACGCAGACCGTGACGCTTGACAATTTTGTCGGAAGACTTTTAGAGGATGTACAGAACAATAACCCCAACCACTTCCAGTTTGTAATCGTTGCCGACACCGACAGCGAGGAGCCGGAAGGGACTATCACGAATCAAAACCCGCAAGCCGGTACGCAGGTGGAAGCCGGTGCTTCCATCACACTGGAAGTTGCCCAATCAAGCGACGAAACGACCGTGCCGGATATTCGCAATCAAACACGAGAACAGGCGCAGTCCACACTCGAGCAGAACGGCCTGGTTGCCCGGTTTGAGGAGCAGGCGGACGATGACGTCGAAGAAGGACACGTCATTTCCGTTTCGCCGGAGGTTGGTTCTCCGATCCAGCGCGGGGAGACCGTGACGGTGCAGATCAGCACAGGGCCGGAGGAGATTACCGTCCCGAATGTCGTTGGTGATACCCTTTCCGCTGCCACACAGGCTTTGGAGGCGGAAGGGTTTGTGGTCGATTCGCAGCCGCAGGACGATACCGGGAAAGACGAGAACATCGTTGTCTCTACGACGCCGGCCGCAGGGACCAGCGGCAAGAAGGGCGATACGGTTACGGTCTATTACAGTTCCGGGAAGAATGAAAAGACCATTCAGATTGTGATTCCGCTGCCGTCGAATGTCTCCCATGATGTGGCGCTGCGGTATTATCTTGACGGCGAGCAGGCCGGCAGTGCGACGGTCAATCCTTCTTATAACAATACCTGGACGCATGAAATTACGGGCAGCAATACCCAGACGCTGACCGTGGAACTCGATGGGCAGCAGTACGCGACCTACCGGCTGGACTTTAATGCGGGTTCTTACTCGCTGACCTGGCAGGGCAGTTATGTGGACCAGCAAACGCCTTCGCAACCGCCGCAATCACAGCCGGAAAGTGAGCCGGATTCGTCACAGCCGGAAACGCCGTCGACTTCTTCCGAACCGGCCGATCCGCTTCCGGCAACGTCCAGTGAGGGGGCCGAGCCGTAATGGTATGTTTGACCGGGACGATTCTGCGCAGTTTGAGTGGCTTTTATACCGTAGAGACCGATGAAAGAGCGCTTGTAGAATGCCGCGCGCGCGGCCGGTTCCGCCAGACGGGCGAAAAGCCGCTGGTGGGGGACCGTGTAAGGGTGCGTGTCGAGGGAGAAGACGGGTATATTGAAGAGATCCTGCCGCGCCGCAATGCCCTGGTTCGCCCGCCGGTTGCAAACATCGATCAGCTGCTTTTGGTCGTCTCGATGAAAGACCCTTCCCCCAATACGCTGGTGCTCGACAAAATGATCGCTTTGGCGGAAAGCCAGCAGATCGAACCGGTCCTCGTGTTTTCCAAGACGGATTTGGAGGATGCCGGGGCGCTTTCCCAATTGTATCACCAGGCGGGCTTTTCCTGTTTCCCGATTTCTTCGCGGACCGGGGAAGGCGTTGAAGCGCTGCGGCCCGTTTTTGCGGGCAAGGTGACGGTGCTCAGCGGCAATTCGGGCGCGGGGAAATCTTCTTTGTTAAATGTCCTTTATCCGGAGCTTGCCCTGGAAACCGGGGAGATCAGCCACAAGCTCGGCCGTGGCCGCCACACCACTCGTCAGGTGACATTTTATCATTTGCCGGACGGCGGTCTCGTGGCGGATACGCCCGGCTTTTCGTCGATCGCGCCCGAGCGGTACGAGCAGTGGGATAAAGCGAAGCTCGCAGAGTATTTCCGCGAATTTCGCCCGTATTTGACACAGTGCCAGTTTTCCGGCTGTTCACACGTCCGCGAAAAGGGGTGTGCGGTCTTGCAGGCTGTGCAGGAAGGAAAAATTGCCGCTTCCCGCCACGCCAGTTACGTGGCAATGTTTGAAGAATTGAAAGAGGTTAAGGAGTGGGATAAAAAATGAAGCAGTGCATTGTCGTGGGTTCCGGCCCGGTGAAAAGCCTGTCGGTCTTTGAGGAATACGACGCAAAGAACGCATTCGTCATCTGCGCAGATGGCGGTTTGGATACGGCGCTGGCCGCCAAAGTCAAGCCGAACGTTGTCATTGGGGACTTCGATTCTGCCAAGTCTTCACCGCCGGCCAATACCGAAACAATCCGTCTTTTGCGTGAGAAAGACGATACCGATATGATCTCCGCCGTGAAGGAAGGTTTGCGCCGCGGGTACAATGACTTTGTCCTTTTGGGCGCAATGGGCGGCCGGTTTGACCACATGTATGCCAATATCTGCACGCTGCAGTACATCCTTTCGAAGGGCGGCCGCGGGCTGATGGCGGATAAGGATGAGAAGATTTTCCTGATGCCCGGCGGGCGTCTCCATCTGCGCGGCATGCGCGGCAATACCGCTTCGGTTTACCCGTTCGGCTGTGCCAACGCGACGGTTTCCTATACGGGCATGAAGTATCCGCTCAACGAAGAGGTCCTCACGATCCCGGAGCCGCGGGGTACGAGCAACATCATCGATTCGGATGATGCGACGATTACGGTCCTTTCCGGACAGATTTTAATCTATGTGATCAATGCGGACGCCGTAAAATAATTGCACCTTTTTTCTTCACCGCGTATATACTGGGGTATCAACCGGGAAAGGCGGTGGATCCATGCGTGGGCGTTTTGCGCAGTGCCGTGCGAGCATGCGGGGGAAAGGCGTGCCTTGTGCCGTAGCCTTTGGGGTTGGGCTGGCCGTTTCGTGCTTTTGCCCGACCGGGCTGATACTGTTCCTTGTTGCAGTCATCCTGGTTTGTTTAGGCATATCGATTCTTTGCCGCTAAGGAGGATTTTCTGATGAAAGTTGTCGTGGTGCACAGTCCGAAATTCCTGGCCTTTTTCCTGCGCAAATATTTTCATATTCAAAAGACGCAGCCGCAGCAGCCGTCTTAACGTGCGCTGCTCCGCTCTCTTTTCGCGCCGCCCCGGCCGTTTGGCTGGGGCGGCGCTTTTTCTTTTCGGACATTTTCGGCTTTCTGAATTCATAATTATGGATGTCCAAGAATACTAGTGAAACAGAAACGAAAAGGAGAGATTCAGATGACGCTCAATAGAGAGGTGCTTTCCGCCAGCGAGGCCGTGTACGACGGATGTCAGGAACAGCCGATCGATCTAGATATCAGCTTGCCGGATTATTGCCCGGACATTCAAAGGGTACTCAAATGCCAGGTGATCCCCTGCATTGCTTCGCGCAATGTGTCCGGTGACCGTTTGGAAATTGAAGGGACTTACACCGTACGCGTCTATTATTTGGACGCGGCCGGCAGCCGGGTGCGCTGCTATACGACGGAGGGGACATATTTATCGTCCGCCACACTGAAGCGCTCCGTTGAGCAGGCAAGAATCTACGCATCCGCGCACATGGAATATCTCAACTGCAGGCCGACGAGTCCCCGGCGCTTAGATATTCACGGCGCCTTTTCGGTTTGTGCCCGCGTGTATGGACGTTCCGATTTTGAAGTTCTTTCTTCCATTGAAGGGGAAGGGCTGGAGCAGCAGCAGGGGACATTTTCGTACATAGCCTGTACCGGATTTTCCCAGCAGCCGTTTACGGTGGAGGATTCCCTGCAATTGCCCTCCAGCAAGCTGCCCGCCGAAATGATCCTGCGCACACAGGCCGCGGTCGTCCTGCAAAAGGTTGAGCCCATGCAGGGGCAGGTAATGGCGGTGGGCGAGGTTCGCCTGCGCATCCTTTATACGCCGGTCGAAGAGGGGACACAGCCGGAGAGTATGGATTATGAACTGCCATTTACGCAGCCTTTGGATTGTGCGGGGATGCAGGAACAAGCGCAGTGCCAGGTACAAATCAGCGTGTCCGGTGTGGAAGTGCAGGTGCATGCCGACTTTTCCGGGGAGAGCACGACTTTTGAAACACGTGTGCGCCTTTTTGCATGCGTTACCTGCTATGCGCCGCAGAGCGTGCAAATTTTAAAGGATGCCTATTCCTGCCGTTATGAAATGCAGATTACCCGCAGCCAGAAGACCCTGGAAAGCCTGTCTGCGCTCATCGATGATTCCTGCATGCACCGCTTCCGTGTTGAATGCGACAGCCATCTAAAACAGGTGCTGGACCTTTGGTGTGAGCCATGCACCGTGTCGGCCAGCGTGGAAAATGGGGAAGTGCAGTTTCGTGGGAAGCTGACGGTCTGTGTGCTTGCTTTAAATGAAGAAAATCAACCGTTCTATTTTGAGCGTGCAAGCGAGTTTACGTGCTCGAAGCCGGTGGAGGCGGAAGGGGAAACGCGCTGTTTCGCACAGGCACAGCAGCTGGGGGTCAGCTACCATTTGGTCGGTTCCGCCATGGAGATCGGCGTGGAAATTGGGCTGAGCGCAGCCGTTTTCTCTTTGCAGCCGTGCGCGTTTATCACAAACCTTACGGAAGACGAGACGCACCCGCGCACCCAGGACCGGGCGGCCGCGCTGTGCATCTATTTTGCAAAGTCCGGGGAAGATCTTTGGGAGATTGCCCGCCGGTACTGTACGAGCGTGCAAGCCATCCGTGAGGAGAATGGGATCGAGGGCGACCGCGTAGAGGAGCGCTGTATGCTCTTAATTCCAATGTAAACGCACGCACACAAAGAGCACAGGAGGATTGCAAATGGAAGCGCAGAATATTTACAGGGATATTGCCGAACGCACAAACGGCGATATTTACATCGGGGTCGTCGGCCCCGTACGAACCGGGAAATCCACTTTTATCAAGAAGTTTATGGACACCGTCGTCATCCCGAATATTGAGGAAGAGGCCAAAAAGGACCGTGCCGTCGACGAATTGCCACAGTCCGCGGCGGGCCGCACCATTATGACGACGGAGCCCAAATTCATTCCGGAGCAGGCTGTCCGCGTGACGATTGGGGAGACGGCATCCTTTTCCGTCCGGCTGATCGACTGCGTCGGGTACATCGTGCCGAGCGCGCTGGGGTATATTGAGGGCGATTCCCCGCGCATGGTCATGACACCGTGGTTCGATGAGCCGGTCCCCTTCAATATGGCGGCGGAAATCGGTACCAAAAAGGTCATTACCGAACACAGTACGATCGGCCTTGTCGTTACAACGGATGGTACGATCAGCGACATCCCGCGCGAGGAATACGAGGACGCCGAGGAGCGCGTGGTGGCGGAACTGAAATCCATCCAGAAACCGTTTATTATCCTTTTGAATTCCGCTGATCCGCAGGCGCCGGAGACGCAGCAGCTCGCCCAGCAGCTCGCGGAAAAATATCAGGTGAGCGTGATGGCGGTCAACTGCCTGGAACTGACCGAGCAGGAGATTCGGGAGATCTTATCGAATGTTCTCTTTGAATTCCCCGTTCAGGAAATCCGCGTCGAGATGCCGCATTGGGTCACGACCTTGGAAAAAGATCATTGGCTGCGCACAGCGGTTTACGAAGCCATCCGCGAAAGCGCTGCCAAGGTTTCCTGCATCCGTGAAGTGGCACAGATGACCGCACAAATCGCACAATGCGAGTATGTGGACAGTGCCCAGATCTGCCAGACCGACCTTGGCACGGGCAAGGTACAGGTGCAGATCCTGCTGGAGGCATCTCTGTTTTACCGTGTGCTTGGCGAAAAGACCGGCTTTTCCATTGCGAATGAGGAAGATCTTCTGGAGAGCATGCTCAATTTTGCCGCCATGCAGAAGGAGTACAATAAGATTCGGGACGCTTATCACAGCGTGCAGGAAACCGGGTATGGCATCGTGATGCCGGATGTCGACGAGCTTACGCTGGAAGAACCTAAAATCATCCGTCAAAGCGGAAAATACGGGATCCGCCTGAAAGCCTGCGCGCCGTCGATCCATATGATGAAAACGCAGATTACAACCGAGATTACGCCTATCGTCGGCTCGGAAGCGCAAAGCGAAGAGCTTGTCAGCTATCTGCTCAAAGAATTTGAGGAGGACCCGACAAAAATCTGGGAATCCAATATCTTTGGGAAAAGCCTGCATGAGCTGGTCAACGAGGGCATGCATAATAAGCTCTACCGCATGCCGCAGGATGCACGCGAAAAGGTGCGGGAAACCATCGAACGGATTATCAACGATGGCTGCAATGGGCTTATTTGTATTATCCTATAAAACGCAATCGCATCGGGCTTCTGCCGCTTTGGGTAGAAGCCCGATTTTTCTTGCATTCCGGGGAGAAACCCGATATAATAAGACCATATCCGCGCCGGGCCTGCTGGGCCATTGGGTGCGAGAATTCATCCAAAATCCTAGATTGGGGAGTGTCATGATGTTTCAGATCGTAGAGAAACGCAAACTGAACGATTCGATGACGCTGATGGTCATCGACGCGCCTTTTGTCGCGAAAAAAGCGAAGGCGGGTCAGTTTATCATTTTGCGTGTCGATGAATTTGGCGAACGCATCCCGCTGACCGTAGCGGATTATGACCGCGCGCGCGGAACCGTGACGATCATTTATCAGATTGTAGGCCAGACCACCATGAAGCTGGATCAACTCAATGTAGGCGATGCGCTCCTGGATTTCATCGGCCCGCTCGGAAAGCCCAGTGAGTTGGAAGGCTATCATCGGGCGGCTGTCATTGGCGGCGGCGCCGGGTGCGCGATCGCCTGGCCGCAGGCGAAAGCACTGCACGCGATGGGCTGCAAAGTGGATATGATTGCAGGCTTCCGCACGAAGGATATCATTATCCTCGAAGACGAGATGCGCGCGGCCAGCGACAACCTGTATTTGATGACGGATGACGGCAGCAACGGCAACAAGGGCTTTACGACGACGGCCCTGCAGCAGAACATTGAAAACGGCGCCGATTATGACCTCGTCGTCGCAATCGGACCGCTCGTAATGATGCGTGCGGTGGTCAACGTGACAAAACCTTTGGGCATTAAGACGATTGTCAGCATGAACCCGATCATGATCGACGGAACGGGCATGTGCGGCGGCTGCCGTTTGACGGTTGGCGGAAAGACGAAGTTTGCCTGTGTGGATGGCCCTGATTTTGACGGCTTTGAGGTGGACTTCGATGAGGCCATCCAGCGCGGGCGCACATATTTTGACCAGGAACGCGCCGCGGCGCGGGAAGAGAGCTGCAAGCTGATGGAGGGTGCAAAAAATGCCTAATATGCAAGTAGAAAAGACACCGATGCCCGAGCAGGAGCCCCAGGTCCGGTGCCACAACTTTGAGGAAGTCGCCAAGGGCTATACGGAAGAGATGGCACACAACGAGGCGGAGCGCTGCCTGCACTGCAAAAACCGCCCGTGTGTTTCCGGCTGCCCGGTCGGCGTGCATATTCCGGACTTCATCGCGCACGTTGCGGCCGGGGAATATGAAGAGGCCTTCCAGACGATTCAGCTGACGAATACGCTGCCGGCTGTCTGCGGCCGTGTCTGCCCGCAGGAAACGCAGTGCGAGAGCAAGTGTGTGCGCGGCATTAAGGGCGAACCGGTCGGCATCGGCCGCCTGGAGCGCTTTGTCGCGGATTGGCACATGCAGCACAGCGGCGACAAGGACGCTGTGAAGCCGGCCCCCTCGAACGGACATAAGGTCGCGGTGATCGGTGCCGGCCCGGCCGGTTTGACCTGCGCGGGGGATTTGGCCGCGAAGGGCTATGAAGTGACGATTTACGAAGCGCTGCACGTGGCCGGCGGCGTTTTGATGTATGGCATCCCGCAGTTCCGTCTGCCAAAGGAAATCGTGCAGAAGGAAATCGATGCGCTCAAGGCCAAAGGCGTCACGATCAACACGGACATGGTTATCGGCAAGGTCTTGGAGATCGACGAGCTATTCGAGATGGGGTACGAGGCCATTTTCGTCGGCACCGGCGCAGGCCTGCCGAACTTTATGAATATTCCGGGCGAAGGGCTGGTCGGTACGTATTCGGCCAATGAATTCTTGACGCGTGTCAATTTGATGAAGGCGTATAAGCCGGAATATGATACGCCGATTCTGCCCGTCAAGAAGGTCGCAGTGGTCGGCGGCGGCAACGTCGCGATGGACGCGGCGCGCACGGCTCTGCGCCTGGGTGCGGAAGAGGTTCATATTGTGTATCGCCGTTCGGAAGAGGAAATGCCTGCCCGCCGCGAAGAGGTGCACCACGCGAAAGAGGAAGGTGTCCACTTTAATCTGCTGACGAACCCGGTGGCAATCCATGGCGACGAAAAGGGCCGTGTCTGTGCCATTGAGTGCATGCACATGGAACTCGGTGAGCCGGACGCTTCCGGCCGCCGCCGCCCGGTCCCGGTGGAGGGAAGCAATTTCCAGATTCCGGTTGACTGCGTGGTCATGGCGATCGGCAACAGCCCGAACCCGTTGATTCGCAGCACGACGAAGGGCTTGGAAGCGAACCGCCGCGGCTGCATCGTCGTCGATGCGGATACGATGGCGACAACGCGTGAAGGCGTTTATGCGGCAGGCGACGCGGTTTCCGGCGCTGCCACCGTCATTTTGGCGATGGGCGGCGGCAAACAGGCCGCGGCTTCGATCGACGCGTTCATCCAGGGTAAAGCAAACTAATCGATTCCAACAGACTCAAAAGGCTTTGCAGCACGGCAAAGCCTTTTTTGCGTTTTGGAGGCATCCTTTTGGACTTTTTCCCTGGCCCCTGCATAGATATCATAGAAGAATCCCATTGTGGCAGGAGGAAAATCCAATGCAGAAATCCACTGAAAATCTTTTCCCGGAGGATGCGCCGCAAACGCCGCCAAAAGCGGAGAAGCCGTATTTATGGCGCCTCCAATGGATTCTGTGCGCCGCCTTTTTGGCGGCTGCGCTGTTGTGCCGCTTTGTAGCCGGCGGCGATCTTTATACGCAGGTCCATGCGTGGTACGAGGACCAAATGCAAAACGAAGTCCTGCCGCAGGAACAGTGGGAGACATGGAGCGAAACGGTTCTAACGCTTTTTCCTTCCGCTTCCTCGCCTTCTTCCCAGGCGGCGGACACCCCGTGAAAGGAATGCTTGCAGGCTGCCGTGTGGAGATTACGGTCCCATTTGCGGCTGGGCTGGCCTTTTTATTGCTTGCAGACCGTACAGGTGCGGTTGCGTGCGGCATTTTGGCGGCTGCCTTGCATGAAGGCGGCCACCTTCTGATGCTCCGTTTGCAAAAGCGCCGCGTATGCGGCTTGCGTCTGACAATTTTTGGTGCCCAGATTCGGGCTCATACGGCCCAGAGCCATTATTCGAAAGATGCGGCCTTGTTCCTTGCAGGGCCGGCGGCAAACCTGTTGGCGTTGGTGGTTTGTTCCATTTTGCCGGTGCCGGCGCTTGCCATGTTTCGGACAGCAAACGCACTGCTCGGTTTCGTCAACCTGCTGCCCGTCGGTCCGCTGGACGGCGGGCAGGCACTATTCTGCCTATTGCAGATGCACTTTTCGGCGCGGCGGGCCCGGCAGATCGTACAGGTGGTTTCCTTTGTAGTGCTGCTGCCATTGGCGGCAGCGGGCTTTTTGCTGCTTTTTCGTTCCCGGTGGAATTTTACGCTATTGGTGATGGCGGTCTATCTATTGTTTCTATTGCTCCTGAAACCGGACCGCGCTTGAAAAGCAGGGGGGAAGACGATATAATAGAGTCATTCAAAAAGCGGGAGGGCTTACCATCAAAAAAGAAATTGCATCCCTGTTACCCCATGTACAGAAACCCGGACGCTATGTGGGCGGGGAGCTCAACAGCGTCATGAAAGACAAAAAGGACGTGGAAGTTCGGTTCGCGTTCTGTTTTCCGGATACGTACGAGGTCGGTATGTCCCACCTCGGCATGAAAATCCTTTACAGTGCGCTTAACACAAAGGATTGGCTTTGGTGTGAGCGTGTGTTTGCGCCGTGGCTCGATATGGAAGAGCAGATGCGCCGCGCACATGTCCCCTTATATGCGCTGGAAAGCGGGGACAGCTTAGAGGATTTCGATATCATCGCATTTACACTGCAGTACGAGATGTCCTACACCAACGTTTTAAATATGTTGGACTTATCCGGCATCCCGCTCTTGGCGAAGGACCGGCCATCTTTGGAACATCTGGTCGTCGCGGGCGGCCCGTGTGTGTGCAATTGTGAACCATTGACGGATTTTGTCGATTTATTCTTTTTGGGCGAAGGGGAAGAGGTTGACCTGGAGGTCTGTGAACTCTACCGTGCCTGTAAGCGAGAACATCGCAGCAAACTCGAATTTTTGGAACAAGCCGCGCAAATTCCGGGCGTATATGTGCCGGCCTTTTATGAGGTTACCTATCACGAAGACGGCACAGTCCAGGCAATCACGCCGACGCACGGGGCGCCGGCACGTGTGAAAAAACGGCTGCTGCTCGATATGGACCAAGCATTTTACCCGGACAAATTCGTCGTGCCTTATTTAGAGATTGTGCACGACCGCGTGGTGGAGGAAGTATTTCGCGGCTGCATCCGTGGCTGCCGCTTTTGCCAGGCGGGCTTTTTATACCGCCCGGTTCGGGAGAAATCACCGGAAGTGGTGGATGCCCAATGCCGTGCGCTGTGTGAAAGCACTGGCTACGACGAAATTACGCTCTCCTCTTTGAGCACAAGCGACTACTCGCAGCTGCAGCCGCTCTTAGACCGTATGACGCAGTGGACAAAGCCCGGTAAAGTGAGCATTTCCCTGCCGAGCCTGCGCGTGGACGGTTTCGATCAGGATCTGCTCGATAAGATCAAAACGGTTCGCCGCAGCGGCCTGACCTTTGCGCCGGAAGCCGGTACTCAGCGGCTGCGGGATGTTATCAATAAAAATGTTACGCAGGAAGAACTCCTCGACACCGTGACAAAAGCCTTTCGCGGCGGCTGGAGCACCATTAAGCTCTATTTTATGATTGGCCTGCCTACCGAAACGCTCGACGACGTGCGCGGTATTGCGGACTTGGGCCAGCAGGTTGTGGATGCTTACTATGCCTGTCAGGACAAGCCTCGCGGCAAGGGCCTGAAGGTAACGGTCAGCGCTTCCGCGTTCATTCCAAAGCCTTTCACGCCGTTTCAGTGGGAGCCGCAGGACACAATGGAACAAATGCGGGAAAAGCAGAAAGCTTTGTCCCATGCTGTGCATTCGCGCAAGATTACGGCGCACTGGCACGACGCTTCCACGAGCTTTATCGAGGCCGTCTTTGCGCGCGGCGACCGGCGGCTGGGGCCTGTGCTTCTGGAGGCCCACCGTTTAGGCTGCAAGATGGACGGCTGGGAAGATGGCTTCTCCTTGGAAAAATGGCTTACAGCGTTTCAAAACTGCGGTGTTGACCCCGCCTTTTATGCAAACCGCCGCCGTTCGTTCGAGGAAGTTTTGCCGTGGGACCATATGGACTATGGTGTCCGGAAGGAGTTCCTGATTGCGGAATGCAAGTGCGCCTATGCCGCACAGACGACGCCCAATTGCCGGGAGGCCTGTTCCGCATGCGGCGCTGCACAATATGGGGGAGGAATCTGCTATGCGGACCGTTAGAGTTTGGTTTTCAAAAACAGGGCGCGCGATTTATATCTCTCATTTGGATTTGATGCGCTGCATGACGCGCGCGGCGCGCCGGGCCCGGATCCCGGTCTGGTATACGCAGGGATTTAACGCACGCGCTTATATGACATTTGCACTGCCGTTAAGCCTTGGTATCAGCGGGTTAAAAGAGAGCATGGACCTGCGCCTGGAACACGAGATGGAAAATGCAGAAGTCTGCGCCCGCCTGGATGCGGCCCTGCCGCCGGATATCCACGTTTTTGCCGTGACAGATCCTGTCATGAAGCCGGGCGCCATCGCGTATGCGTCCTATCAGTTAAAGATTCCGAGCCCCGCCCCCGAAGCGCAGTGCGAGCAGGTGCGCGCACTGTTTGCCACTGACCCGCTTTTCGTCGAAAAGCGGTCTAAGCACGGCCCTTTGCAGATGAACCTGCACCCGGAGCTGCGGGACACGACCGTATCGGCTGCGGAGGACAGCTTGCAGATCGATGCGCTGCTCGCAGCAGGCGGGAATTTTAACTTAAATCCTTCCTTGCTGTTGCAGTGCATCGAACGCGCACTTTTTCCGGTTCCGGAGGTGACGATTGTCCGTACCGGGCTTTGGAATGCCGACAAAAAGCCTTTTCAATGATCACTTTTGCGGAGCATCTCACCGGAAAGGCAGGGAAAAGCAAAAAAGGACTTGCGTTGTGGCGAAAGCTGTGGTACAATATATAGGCATTTGAAATCCGCCGGCTCCCGGTGGGGGTCAATGCACGGCGTAATACCGCGACATTGAACGGACAGTCCTCTGCGTGCGCGCATGAATGTCTGAAAATTAGGAGGAAACTATGGACGCATTAAAACTGATTGCACAGGATTCGATCAAAGAGGAGAAGCCGCAGCTGGAAATTGGCGATACCGTTAAGGTCAGCGTCAACATTCGTGAAGGCGACCGCGAGCGTATTCAGATGTTCGAAGGCACCGTCATTGCACGCAGAGGCTCGGGTGTAAGCGAGACCTTTACGGTCCGCCGCATTTCCTATGGCGTCGGCGTGGAGCGTGTTTTCCCGTTCCATTCTCCGAACGTCAAGAAAGTGGAAGTGGTTCGCAAAGGCCATACACGCCGCGCAAAGCTTTATTATCTGCGCGACCGCGTCGGCAAGGCTGCAAAGCTGCGCGAAGTCATCCGCTGAGAGAAGCAGAATACGTGCGAGAAAAAGGGGCAGAATATGTCCCTTTTTTGTTATTCTGTTGAGGCCTTAGAAAAGCAGGGAAGGAGACGGTCATGAGCGAGGCGCAGACCATCCAATGGTTTCCGGGGCATATGACCCGGACGAAGCGACAAATTGAAAAGTATTTGGGGCAAATCGATGCTGTGGCGGAGCTTGTGGACGCGCGCATTCCGGTCAGCAGCCGCAATCCGGATTTAAAGAAGCTGACGCGCAATAAACCGCGCGTCGTCTTGCTCAATAAGAGCGATATGGCGGATGCCGCGGCGACCAAGGCGTGGCTTTCCGCATTTCAGGCGGCACACACTGCTGCTTTGGCAATTGACTGCAAAACCGGGCGCGGCCTTTCGAAATTCCAGCCGGCTGTCCGCGAGGTGCTTGCACCACAAATTGCGTCTTGGCAGCGCAAAGGCATGGTGGGCCGCACGATCCGCGTGATGGTGGTGGGGATCCCCAATGTGGGGAAATCTTCGTTTATCAATAAACTTTCCCGCGGAAATCGTGCGGCCGTCGAAGACCGCCCCGGCGTGACGCGCAGCAACCAGTGGTTCCCGATTGGAAAAGGATTTGACCTGCTAGATACCCCGGGTGTCTTGTGGCCGAAGTTTGATGATCCCGTCGTTGGGGAACACCTGGCTTTTACGGGTGCGGTCAAGGACACGGTTGTGGATACGGAGCATCTGGCGGCACGGCTTCTGGAGTTTCTCGCGCAGCGTTACAGCCAGCCGCTGTGTGCGCGCTATAAGCTGGAGCCCGCAGAACTCGATGGCCTTGCCGGTTGGGAGATGCTCGAGAAGATCGGCCAAAAACGCGGCATGCTGATGGCAGGCGGTGTGGTCAACACCGAGCGCGCCGCAGCAGTGGTTCTCGATGAATTCCGCGCAGGCAAACTGGGGTGTTTGACGCTCGAATGGCCGGAGGCGGCGAGATGAGCGCTCGAAAAGCGCCCGCCGCCCCGGTTGATTGGCTCTTTTTCGAACGGGAAGCCATGAAAGACGGCTATACGTCGATCTGCGGTGTCGATGAGGCGGGCCGCGGGCCGCTCGCAGGTCCTGTCTTTGCGGCGGCTGTCATTTTGCCGCAGGGCTGTGTCCTGGAAGGCGTGCGCGATTCCAAGAAGATTTCCGAAAAGAAGCGGGAGCTTTTATACGAGACCATTACGCAGACGGCAAAAGCGTGGAGCGTCGGCTTTGCGACGGAGCAGGAGATTGACGAGCTCAATATTTTGCAGGCGACGTTTCTGGCGATGCGCCGCGCGGTTGAGGGATTGTCGGTCCCCGCACAGATCGCTCTGGTCGATGGCAACCAAACGCCGCCGCTTTCCATGCCGGTGCGAACCATTGTCAAGGGGGACGCGCGCTGCGAAAGCATCGCGGCAGCCTCTATTTTGGCAAAGGTTAGCAGGGACCGCCTTATGCGTGAGATCGATACGCTGTACCCCGCTTATGGCTTTGCCAAACACAAAGGGTATGGTACGGCGGCGCACCGTGAAGCGCTGCTTCGCTATGGTCCATGTCCTGTTCACCGCAAGACCTTTTTAAAAAAGATTTTGGGGCAGGACCATGGATGAATCCCGCATCCACACAGCCGGTAAGCGGGGAGAAGATCTGGCGGTTTCCTATCTCGAGCGGCATCAATGCGAAATTCTCGCGCGCAACTGGCATTCACGCTTCGGGGAGATCGATATCATCGCACAAAATGCGGTCCATTTGATCTTTTTGGAAGTCAAAACCCGCACGTTTGGCGCGCAGGTGCCACCTTTGGAGGCTGTCACGGCTCAAAAACAGCGACGGATCGTAAAAACGGCCATGCTTTATCTGCAGAGCCACCCGACGGTACGCCAGCCCCGCTTTGATGTGCTCGGCATTGAGCTTGCGCCAGACGGATGGACGCTTCGGCGTTATACGTACCTAAAAAACGCGTTCTTTGCGGAAATCTAGTTCTGCCTTTTGACAAGCGGCGAAACTTATACTAAAATGGTATCACAACAAGCGGCAGATTTTTCCGACCCTTTGCCGCATGAGGAGGCGACCCTATGCAGTATCGATCAACTCGTGACTTCAGCGTAGAAGTGTGTGCAGCGCAGGCCATCGCGCAGGGCATCTGCGAAGATGGCGGCCTGTTTGTGCCCGAAACCATCCCAACCCTCAGCCAGGCGGATTTCTCAGCCATGCGGAATGCTTCTTATACAGAGCGCGCAGAAAAGATCCTATCGTTGTTTTTGACGGACTTTTCCGAGGCGGAAATCCGCAGCTGTGTGGCGCAGGCGTATGCGGCCGAAAAGTTCCCGGAAGGGCCGGCCCCGCTTTCCGTTTTGCAAAATGGTTCTGGGTGGATCGGTGTGCTCGAATTGTGGCACGGGCCTACCTGTGCATTTAAAGATATGGCGCTGCAGCTTTTGCCGCATCTGCTGACGGTGAGCATGCAAAAAATCCAGGCGGACAAAACGGCGCTGATTTTGGTGGCTACTTCCGGCGATACCGGAAAGGCAGCGTTAGAGGGCTTCCGCGATGTGCCGCACACGAAGATTCTCGTGTTTTATCCGCAGGACGGTGTGAGCGCCATGCAGAAGCGCCAGATGGTAACGCAGGAGGGCAGAAACGTTTCCGTCTGTGCAATTGTCGGGAATTTTGACGACGCACAGACGGGCGTGAAGCGGCTCTTCACAGACCCCGCTGTTTGCGCGGCACTCGACGCGCACGGCTACGCCTTTTCAAGCGCCAATTCTATCAATTTGGGCCGCTTGCTGCCGCAGATTGTCTATTACATTTCTGCGTATTGCGACCTGCTTGCGGATGGCCGGCTCCAGGAAGGCCAGGCGGTCAATATCGTGGTCCCAACGGGGAATTTCGGGAATATTCTGGCGGCTTATTACGCGAAGCGCATGGGCTTGCCCGTACACAAATTGATTTGTGCGAGCAATCAAAACGATGTGCTGACGGAGTTCTTGCGCACGGGTGTCTACGACCGCAACCGGCCGTTTTACACGACGATCTCGCCGTCGATGGACATTTTGATCTCCAGCAACTTGGAGCGTCTGCTCAGCGACTTGACGGGGTCTGATGAAACGGTTCGCGCGTGGATGCGCAGTTTGCAGGAAACGGGCCGCTATGAGGTGGACGCCCGGACGCGCGAGCAGCTGACAGCGCTTTTCTGGGCCGGTCATTGCAGTGACGGCGAAACGCTTGCGGAAATTCGGCGCGTTTACGAAGCGGCGCATTACCTTTGTGACCCGCACACGGCGGTCGCCATGCAGGTCTACCGCCAATACGCTGCGGAAACGGGCGATACCCAGACACCGGTGCTCCTTGCATCCACCGCAAGCCCTTATAAGTTTGCGGACCATGTCCTGGAGGCCGTGTCCGGTGCGGCACCGCAGGGGGATGCCTTCGAAGAGGCCCAGACGCTTTCCCGCTTGACCGAAACACCGGTGCCCCCGCAGATCCAGGCGCTCCAGCAAAAGGCCGTGCGCTTTACGGACGTCTGTACGCCTTCGGAAATGTCCCAGCAGGTCCTGCGCATCATCTCCGAAGCGCCGTAAAGATACGCGTGGAAAGGGGATACCATGGCATTATTTGCGATTTCGGATCTACATCTTTCATTTGGAACCGATAAACCGATGGATATTTTTCAGGGCTGGGAGGGCTATACCGAAAAGCTCGAGCGGAATTGGAACGCCTGCGTTAAGCCGGAGGACACCGTCGTGATCGCCGGGGATATCAGCTGGGCCATGAAACTCAACGAGGCCGAAGCAGATTTTCGTTATATTAACCGCCTCCATGGGCATAAGCTGATTCTAAAAGGCAACCACGATTTGTGGTGGTCAACACGGCGGAAAATAGATTCCTTTTTGGCGGCGAACGGCTTCTCCACGATCTCGATTGTTCACAATTCCGCGGTGCGCGTTGGGGAGGTTTCCGTGTGCGGCAGCCGCGGCTGGCTTTACAATGCGAAAACGGAAGAGGACCGCAAGATCGTGCGCAGAGAAGTCGGGCGGTTGGATACGTCATTGCGGCTCGGCGAAGAGCTCGGCGGCCGGCCCATCGCGTTTTTGCACTATCCGCCGGTTTACGACCGGGATGTATGTGAAGAGATCCTGGATGTCCTGCTGGCCCATCACGTGTCAGACTGCTATTTCGGCCATATCCACGGGAATCAGGCGGCAAAGCGGGCGGTGTTTGGCGAGTACCGGGGCATCCGGATGCATCTGATTTCATGCGACCATTTGTCTTTTTGCCCGCTGCTCGTTCGGACATCAGATGGATGAAATGCCTTTACACGGTCGATTTTCTAAAGAAAAGGCGGCTTTCTGGAGACATTTCGCGAAAGTTTGTTACATGTTTTTAAATTCTCACGCGCATTTATAGAAAATCGCGCGTCGGTATGATATAATTACTAAGATAATTTGCTATTTTGCAGGAGGAAATTGAAAATGAGTCTGAATTCATCCACCCAGGTCGAGACCAACCGCTGGCAGCTGGAAGTTTCTGTTGATGCGAATACCTTTAACACGGCCGTCGATCACGCCTATAAGAAGCAGAAGAACCGCATTGTGATCCCGGGCTTCCGCAAGGGCAAAGCGCCGCGTGCGTTTATCGAAAAGTATTACGGCCCCGACATTTTCTATGAGGATGCGATCAACGAAGTCTATCCGGATGCGCTGGAAGAAGCGGTGAAAGAGTCGAAACTGGACATGATCCAGGACAAGGTGGATTTTGACCTGGTTTCTGCAGATAAAGAGAACGGCCTTGTGTTTAAGGCCACCATCACGGTTAAGCCGGAAATTTCCATTCAGAACTATACGGGCATTCCTGCGACCCGCAAGTCGACGGAAGTGACGGATGAAGACGTCGCGGCGGAGCTTGCACGTGTGCAGGACCGCAATTCCCGCATGGTTACGGTTGAGGACCGTCCGGCAGAAAACGGCGATGTGACGGATATTGACTTTGAAGGCTTCTTGGACGGCGAGCCGTTTGAGGGCGGGAAGAGCGAGAACTTCAGCCTCCGCTTGGGCTCCAACCAGTTTATCCCGGGCTTTGAGGATCAGATTGTCGGCCACAATACGGGCGACGAGTTTGATGTAAATGTAACGTTCCCGGACGATTATCAGGCGGAAGACCTGCGCGGCCAGTCGGTCCTGTTTAAAGTCAAGCTCCACGAGATTAAGAAGAAGGAGCTGCCGGCCCTCGACGACGAGTTCGCGAAGGACGTCAGCGAGTTTGATACGCTGGACGAATATAAGGCAGACCTCAAAAAGCACCTCGAAGAGCGCAAGCAGGAGCAGGTCAAAGACGACGTCGACAACCAGCTCATCGATAAGCTCGTCGAGCTCGTGGAAGGCGAGATTCCGCCGGCCATGTATATGAACAAGGCCAATGACGACCTGCGCGACTTCGGCTATCGCCTGCAAAGCCAGGGCCTGGATCTGCAGACGTACCTGAAATATACGGGCCAGGATGTCCAGACGATGCGTGCAAACTTCCTGCCGCAGGCGGAGCGCCAAGTTAAACTGCGCTTGGCACTCGAAAAGATCGCTGCCCTGGAAAACCTTGTGGCCAGCGACGAAGAGATCGAGGACGAGTACAAGAAGCTCGCCGAAAATTACAAGATGGATGTCGAGAAGGTCAAGAACCTTGTGGCATCGGAAGACCTGGCGAAAGACATTGCAGTCGAAAAGGCCATTGACTTTGTGCGCGACCATGCCAATGTGACGGACGCGCCGGCGGAAGAGCCCAAAGAGGAAGCGGCTGCCGAAGAAGCAAAGCCGGAGGAGACCCCCGAGGCCTAATCCCCTCTGCAAAGCGGCACTTCCACCGCTCTAAAAAGAATGTTATGGAAGACTGCATAAGTTTTTCCGGCCGGTCAATACTGAAAGTTGGAAACCGAATGGAGGTTCATCATGAGCAATTTAGTCCCTTATGTCATTGAGCAGACCAACCGCGGGGAGCGGCAGTATGATATTTTTTCCCGTTTGCTAAATGACCGCATCATTCTGCTCAATGGTGAGGTCAATGATACGAGTGCAAGTTTGATCGTCGCACAGCTGTTGTATCTTGAAGGCCAGGACCCTGCAAAGGATATCAGCTTCTATATCAACAGCCCCGGCGGTTCCGTGACAGCTGGCATGGCGATTTACGACACGATGCAGTATATCAAATGCGACGTTTCTACGATTTGCATGGGTCTTGCGGCCAGCATGGGTGCCTTCCTTTTAACGGCTGGGACGAAGGGGAAGCGTTATTCGCTGCCGCATACCGATATCTTAATCCACCAGCCGAGCGCCGGCGTGCAGCAGTCGCAGGTGTCTGACGTCATGATTCATGCGAATTATCTTGCCCGCAAAAAGCAAATGCTCAATGAACTTTTGGCAAAGCATACGGGTCAGCCGTTGGAAACGATCGCAAAGGATACCGACCGCGACAACTTTATGACGCCGGAGGAAGCGCTTGCCTACGGTTTGATCGATAAGATCATCACAAACAGATAAAGAAAAGGTGATTGCATGGCCAGTACAACGGATCGCGAGATTTGCTGTTCTTTCTGCGGGAAACCGCAGAGTGAAGCGCGCCGCCTGATCGCAGGTCCCGGCGTCTATATTTGTGACTCCTGCGTAGAATTGTGCAAGTCCATTTTAGATGATGAGATGAACCTTTCTGCCCGCCGGGCGGACTATACGCCGGCGCACGCCGAAGATTTGCCAAAACCGCATGAGATCAAAAAGCAATTGGACGACTATGTGATTGGGCAGGATGCGGCGAAGGTTGCGCTTTCTGTAGCGGTTTATAATCACTATAAGCGGATCTTTTACGGCAATGACGAAGATTCGGTGACGCTTGCAAAGAGCAATGTGCTCCTTTTGGGCCCCACAGGCGTTGGCAAAACGCTTTTAGCGCAGACGTTGGCTAAGATTTTGGATGTACCGTTTGCCATTGCGGATGCTACGACCTTGACGGAGGCCGGTTATGTCGGCGAGGATGTGGAAAACATTCTGCTGCGTTTGATTCAGGCTGCGGATTTTGATATTGAACGTGCGCAGCGCGGTATCATCTATATCGATGAGATCGATAAGATTGCGCGCAAATCGGAAAATCCGTCCATTACCCGCGATGTCAGCGGGGAAGGGGTACAGCAGGCGTTGCTCAAGATCTTGGAGGGCACCATTTCCAATGTCCCACCGCAGGGTGGACGTAAACACCCCCAGCAGGAGTTTTTGCAGATTGACACGTCGAATATCCTGTTCATCTGCGGCGGTGCGTTTGATGGCTTGGAAAAGGTTATCCAGCAGCGCACGGCATCGACAAGCTTGGGATTTGGCGGTGAAGTGCACAGCAAAGCCGAACTCGATGAGACGGATTGGATGAAAGATGTCGGTCCGCATGATCTCGTCAAGTATGGGCTGATTCCTGAACTTGTTGGCCGTCTGCCGGTCATTACGTCTCTGCATGGGTTGGATGAACGTGCGCTGATCCGCATTTTGACGGAGCCGAAGAAC
The DNA here is from genome assembly GCA_944385055.1 of uncultured Clostridia bacterium. Lineage (GTDB taxonomy): Bacteria > Bacillota > Clostridia > Oscillospirales > Acutalibacteraceae > Caproicibacterium. The sequence continues at coordinate 356,768 of CALWVT010000001.1, forward strand.
AGCTTAGTCAGCCAGTATAAGCGCCTGTTTGAATTGGATAAGGTCGATTTGGAGTTTACCGATGAGGCTTTGCAGGCCATCGCCAAAAAGACGCTGGAGCGCCATACCGGTGCGCGCGGCCTGCGTTCCGTGATGGAAAACCTTTTGACGGGCTTGATGTATGATGTTCCGACCGATTACCAGATCGAGCGCGTCACGATTACGGCGGAAGCCGTCAACGGGACGGGCAAGCCGGAGCTTGTCTATAATCCTGACAGGCAGCCGGTAAAGATCAAAATGGCACTTCCCGCAAGCGCCTCTTCAAAGAAGCGCGGCCACCGGGATACCGCATGAACGAAACGCAATCGACAGAAAGTACAGAAGAAAATAGGCTGCTGCAGTAGGGCGACCGCATTGGGCTGCCTGCAGCGGCCTTTTTGTTAAGGAGTAAACGAAGTATGGAAAAAGAAAAACCAGTACAGTCCCTTTCTCCGGAAGTTCCGGTTAGGATGCCTGCATTGGCGCTGCGAGGCTTAGTCGTCTTTCCGAAAATGACACTCCAATTTGATGTCGGACGCAAGAAGTCTATTTTGGCGTTGGCCAATGCGGTGGATGGGGACCAAAACATTTTTTTGGTTACCCAGAAGGATATGCAGATCAATGATCCAGAAGCCAATGACCTCTATCGGATGGGGGTGATTGCGAAGATCCATCAGGTCGTGCACCGCACGGATGGTGCCCTGCAGATCATGATCGTAGGCATGCAGCGCGCAAAAATTCTCAATGTACTCAGCGAAACCCCATACTTTTCGGTTGAGCTGGAGCCAATTGAAGAAAAGAAACGCCGCTTAACGCCAAATGCGGAGGCGTTGATCCGCTATACGCAGTCTCTGTTTGAGGAGTACATCCGTAATTTTGCTCATGCCCCCGCTGAAATCGTTATGAACATCGTTCAAAAGAAGGATTGCGGCGAACTGGCGGACAGCATCGCGATGAACCTTGCCATCGAGAGCGAGAAGAAGCAAGAGATTTTGGAGGAACTCCATCCGTACCGGCGTCTGCAGAAGCTCAGCTCGATGCTGAAAAATGAAATCGACATTCTCACGATTGAAGAAAAAATTACCGAAAAGACAAAAAAGCAGATTGATGAATCCCAGCGCGATTATTACCTGCGTGAGCAGATGCGTGTGATCGCCGATGAACTGGGTGAAGATGACAATCCGTTGGCGGAGGCCGACCAGCTGCGTGAGCGGATTCAGAAAGCCGGCCTGCCGGAACAGCAGCGCGAGAAGCTGCTGAAGGAATGTGACCGCCTTTCCAAAATGCCGGATGGTTCCCACGAAGGCAGCGTCATCACGTCATATGTGGAAACGTGCCTTTCCCTGCCGTGGAATACGCTTTCGAAAGACACCATTGATCTGCAGAAGGCTCGTCGGGTGCTCGATCGCGACCATTATGGGCTCGATAAGGTCAAAGAGCGCATCATTGAGACATTGGCGGTCAAAAAATTAAACCCGGATGTGAAAGGGCAGATTTTATGCCTGGTGGGCCCGCCAGGCGTCGGTAAAACGAGCATTGCGCACTCCATTGCCGAAGCAATTGGCCGCAAATATGTGCGTGTCAGCTTAGGCGGCGTCCGCGATGAGTCGGATATCCGCGGCCACCGGCGCACCTATATTGGCGCCATGCCTGGACGGATTATCAACGCCATTCGGCAGGCCGGCACCAAGAATCCGGTTTTGCTGCTCGATGAGGTCGATAAACTCGGCAATGATTTTCGCGGGGACCCTTCGTCCGCACTGCTCGAAGTTCTGGACGGGGAGCAGAACAACGCCTTTGTCGACCATTATATCGATATGCCGTTTGACTTGAGCCAGGTGTTCTTTATCACGACGGCAAACGATGCGAGTGCGATTCCGGGGCCTTTGTATGACCGTATGGATGTCATTACGCTGGGCAGTTATACGCACGAGGAAAAATTCCATATTGCGACGAAGCATTTGATCCCGAAGCAGCTTACTGAACATGGGATTGAGACGAAGAATCTGCGTTTCCTGCCGACAGCAGTCCATAACATCATCGACGGCTATACGCGGGAGGCTGGCGTGCGCGGCTTAGAGCGCCAGATTGCGAAGATTTGCCGCCAATGTGCGATCCGAATTGTAGAGGACCCAGAGGTCGAATTGCGCATTACCCCGAAAAATCTCGAAGAATTCCTCGGCCCGCGTAAATTCCACAGCGAAGACCTTACGAAAAAAGATATGGTTGGGTTGGTCAATGGATTGGCTTGGACCAGTGTCGGTGGTGAAATGCTGCCGATTGAGGTTGCCGTTATGGAAGGAACCGGCCGCATTGAATTAACGGGCTCCTTAGGCGATGTGATGAAGGAATCGGCCAAGACCGCCATCAGTTGTATCCGCACCCGTGCCGATAAACTGGGGATTCAAAAAGATTTCTACACAAAATACGACATCCACATCCATGCCCCGGAAGGTGCTGTTCCGAAAGACGGTCCCAGTGCGGGCGCTGCGATGGCAACCGCCATTACGAGTGCGCTGACGGATATTCCGATTCATCACGATGTGGCGATGACGGGGGAGATTACGCTTTTGGGGCGCATTCTGCCAATCGGCGGTCTGCGTGAAAAGACGATGGCCGCGTACCGCGCAGGCATCAAGAAAGTCGTAATTCCGGCCGAGAACGTTCCGGACCTCGCAGAAGTCGATAAAGTCGTTAAGGAAAAGGTCGAGTTTTTGCCGGTTGAGAAGATCGATCAGGTGTTGGATATCGCTTTAACCCGCCGCCCAACGCCAAACACAACACAGTGAGGAGCCCTTTATGAAGATCGAAAGTGCCCGTTTTGAATTTTCTGCCGGCACCTGTGCGCAGCTCCCGCCCGGAGATTTGCCGGAAATCGTGTTTTCTGGCAGATCCAATGTCGGAAAATCGACATTGATCAATAAGCTGTTAAATCGGAAATCCCTGGCGCGTGTCAGTGCGCAGCCCGGAAAAACGGCGACCATCAATGCGTACCGTTTGGATACCTGCCGTTTGATCGATTTGCCCGGTTATGGGTATGCAAAGGTTTCCCGCGCCGAGAAACTGCGGTGGGGGAACCTTGTCAATGGATACCTGGAGGCCAAGCGGCCCATTGCCTTGGTCGTGCAGCTGATTGATATGCGCCACGAGCCGACGGCGGATGACCGGCAGATGATTCAATATCTTTTGGACCGCGAATTGCCGTTTGTTGTGGTCGCGACGAAAAGCGATAAGCTGAATGCGACCAACCGCCGCCTGCGCACGCAGAGCCTGGACGAATTGTTTGCGGATGCGGGGATTTCATGGCTTCCGTTCTCTTCCGTCCAGGGGGAAGGTGTGCCCGAATTGCGTGCGTTGATCGATAAATCCTGTTTTCCTGCGGCTGCCGAATAAAACTTTCTCTTTACTTTGCCGCTTTTTCAGTGTAAAATGATAAGTGACGAAATAAAAGGAGTTGTAAAGGCTTGAATTCTAAGATTAAGGACGAGAACGTCGACTTTTTATTCGAAGCAATCCTTTCCTTAAAGACGCAGGAGGAATGCTACGCTTTTTTTGAAGATCTTTGCACGGTGCCGGAAATCAAGGCCATGTCCCAGCGTTTGGTCGTCGCACATATGCTGAGCACCAAGCGCGTTTACAGCGATATTGTCGCGCGGACCGGTGCTTCTACGGCAACGATCAGCCGTGTTAATCGGGCGCTCAATTATGGATGCGACGGGTATAAACTTGCATTTGACCGCATGGATGCAAAGAAGGCCGAAGAAACGGAATCAGAAAAGGAAACAAAATGAGTTATACGGATTTTGCACAGTATTACGATGGACTGATGCAGAATGCCGGCTATCCGGAGCGCGCAGAGTATCTCTGCGCGCTTTTGCGGCATTTTCATCATGAACCCGGAGAAACCCTGGATTTGGCCTGCGGGACCGGTACGCTGACGCTGGAGCTGAAGAAGCGGGGCTTTTCGATCTTTGGCGTCGATGCAAGTGTCGATATGCTTACCCAGGCTCAAGCGAAAGCGGCGGATTGCGGAGAACAGATTCTCTTTCTCCATCAGCGTATGCAGCGCCTGGAGCTTTTTGGGACGGTTGATACGGTCCTTTGCACGCTGGACAGCCTCAACCATCTCGCAACGCCGCAGGACGTTCAGGAGACCTTTGTGCGTGTTGCGCGCTATTTGGAGCCCGGCGGTCTTTTTGTTTTCGATATGAATACCCCATATAAGCACAGAGAAATTCTTGGCGACAACATTTTTCTTTATGATACCGACGAGGTCTACTGCATCTGGCAGAACCATTATCAGCCGTCCGGCTGCCGTGTGCACATTACGTTAGACTTTTTTGCGCGGGATGGCGCGTTATACCGTCGGAGCGGGGAATCTTTTTTTGAACGTGCCTATGAGACGGAACAGATTCATGCGTTTCTGCAAAAGGCCGGCCTTCGCTGTGTGGGAACCTTTGCGGAGCAGAGTTTTCAGCCGCCGGCGGCAGATACGCAGCGGATTGTTTATGTGGCGCAGAAACCGAATTTTTAAGAAGAAGGAGAACATGGATGGATAGACTCATTCGATGCATCACAAAATCTGGCGGCTTAATGGCCAGCGCCGCCGATACCACGTACTTGACTGCAACCGCCCAGCAGATTCATGGCCTGCACGCCGTTGGTACGGCTGCACTGGGACGCCTGCTGGCGGCGGCGTCGCTGATGGGTGCGGAGATGAAGGAAGAGGGCTCCACAATTCAATTGAAAGTGGATGGCGGCGGCCCGCTGGGGGCTGTTGTCGCCATTGCAGACAACCACGGCGATTGCCGCGGAATGGTGGCACATCCCGAGGTGGAGCTGCCGTTAAAACCAAACGGGAAACTGGATGTAGGCGGTGCGGTCGGCCGGGACGGCTTGCTCGGGGTCATGCGCGATCGTGGAAGCGGAACGCCGTATACGGGGCAGGTACGCCTGGTTTCCGGTGAGATTGCAGAGGATATCGCCTCATATTTTGCAATCAGCGAGCAGATTCCCACCGTGTGTGCGTTGGGCGTGCTTGTCGGGAAAGAGGACCCCTCCCAGCTGCTGTCCGGCGGGCTGCTCATCCAGGTTATGCCGGGCGCCTCGGAAGAGGAGGTCGACCGGCTGGCGGAGAATGTCAAACGGCTTCCGCAGGTCACAACCATGCTTGCCCAGGGCATGACCATCGAGGAGATGGTGGCGAAAGCGCTGGAAGGGCTGCCGTTTACCCAGCTTGCCAGTATGCCGATCGCTTACACCTGCACCTGCTCACGCGAGCGGGTCGAGCGCGCTTTCTCGTCTTTAAGCCCGGATGAAATCCGTTCGCTGGCGGATGAAAACGGGTATGCTGAGGCCCGGTGCCAGTACTGCGGCCGCACCTATCGTTTCTCAAAAGAGGAGCTGGAGACGCTGGCTGTGCGGGTAGAAACGAGACGACAAAAAAATTGAAAAAATTTTAAAAAAGCGCTTGACAAAAAGCAGTTTACGCCGTATAATAATAAAGTCGCTGGAAGACAGATAGCGACAAGGGAACAATCGGGAGCATAGCTCAGCTGGTTAGAGCACCTGCCTTACAAGCAGGGGGTCACAGGTTCGAGTCCTGTTGTTCCCACCAAAAGTGGCTCGGTAGTTCAGCTGGTTAGAACGCTAGCCTGTCACGCTAGAGGTCGACGGTTCGATCCCGTTCCGAGTCGCCACTTTTGCCTCTGTAGCTCAGTCGGTAGAGCAGGGGACTGAAAATCCCCGTGTCGGTGGTTCGATTCCGCCCGGAGGCACCATATGCGAACGTAGCTCATCTGGTAGAGCGCCACCTTGCCAAGGTGGAGGTAGCGAGTTCGAGCCTCGTCGTTCGCTCCAATTTTGGCGTCATAGCCAAGTGGTAAGGCATGGGTCTGCAAAACCCTGATTCCCCAGTTCGAATCTGGGTGACGCCTCCATGACCGGGAACAGGGTTTGGCCCTGTTCTTTTTTTATGCCTAAAAAAAGAGAGGGGGAAGCGCAGAATGGAAACGGTGATTCATCCGCTGAAGCCATTGGAAACGCCGGATGCGCGTGTGCTGGTGCTGGGAACGATGCCTTCCCCAAAATCCCGCGCACAGCATTTTTATTATGCCCATCCGCAAAATCGTTTTTGGCGGGTGATGGCGCAGGTGCTCGGAGAAACGCTTCCGGCAGATACGGCGGGGAAGGCCCAAATGCTTTGCCGCCATCGTATTGCTTTGTGGGATGTGCTATATAGCTGTGAAATTACCGGTGCATCGGACGCAAGCATCCGAAATCCGGTTCCCAATCCGATTGAAACCTTGCTTGCGCGCACGCAGGTCCACAGTGTTTTTACGACGGGAAAAACCGCATACCGGTTGTATGAAAAGTTGGTTTACCCAAAAACACAGCTGCATGCGGTAGCGCTTCCTTCGCCGAGCCCCGCCAATTGCCGCGTCCCGTTTGCACAGCTCGTAGAAGCGTATCGTGCGGTGGCGCAAGCGACTTCCCAGTAAAATTTGATACAAAAGATTTCTTTTGTATTTTGCCGCCTCCTTGGCGGCATTTTTCGTTTTTGGCGCGCATATGCTGAAGACGAGGTGGTGGCATTGAAGGCAGTCCTGAAAAACTGGATGGTTGCGGTGGCGCTGGCGGTGAGCTGTCTGCTGCTTTTGGCTTTAACCTATTTTGCGTATACGCATGCTGCCCAAACGGCCGCTGCCCAGACGGCTCCACGCACGCAGATCCTGCTGGATGCCGGCCACGGCGGCGAAGATGGCGGGACCAAAGGGTATTCGGAGCTGCCGGAAAAGGACATCAATTTGGACATCGCGCTGCGGCTGCAGCGGCTTTTAGAGGAGCAGGGCTGTGAGGTCCTGATGACCCGCACAAAGGATGTTTCCTTGGCGGAGGAGGGCCTTTCGACGGTGCACGAGCGAAAGGTTTCCGATCTGCAAAAGCGCCTGGAATTGCTGCAGGCGCATCCCGGCTGCCTGTTTGTGAGCATTCATCAAAATCACTTTTCAGAGAGTATTTACAGCGGCGCACAGGTTTTTTATTCTCCCAATCATCCGCAAAGCCAGTGTCTGGCGGAAGCCGTGCATAATGCCATCGTTTCCTCGCTGCAGCCGGATAACCATCGGCAGAATAAACCGGCCGATCAATCCATCTATCTGCTTTGGCACGCCCAGACGCCGGCCATCTTGGTGGAGTGCGGGTTTCTTTCCAATGTCTCTGAGGCCGCTCAGCTCAACGAGGCGGCATATCGTCAGAAAATGGCACAGAGCATAGCGCAGGGGATTCTTCAGTACATACAGCAGGCAGAAAACACGCAAAGTCAGGCGTCCCCATCTTCCTGGCCGGCAGTTTCGTCTTCCTTGCGTTTTTCGATGGACACAGATATAATAAAAAGAGCTTACGTATGAAGAGAGGATGCGCGATGGCGAACAAAGCAAAAAGTATTTATGTATGCACGGAATGCGGCTATGAGTCCGCCAAATGGTATGGGCGATGCCCGAGCTGCGGCGCGTGGAATACCATGCAGGAAAATGTCCGAAAACCGGAACCTGCAGCGGCGTCCCGCCGTACGGCACTTGGCCCGCGTTCGCATCCGGTTTCTATTCGGGACATTCGGACCGACGACGAGATTCGCTATCGGACGGGTGTTTCGGAGTTGGATCGTGTATTGGGCGGCGGCATTGTCAAGGGTTCGCTGATTTTGATCAGCGGGGAACCTGGCATCGGGAAGTCCACAATCCTGCTGCAGATCTGCCAGTATTTAGGCCAAACGTTGCGTATCCTTTACGTTTCCGGAGAGGAATCCGCTCGTCAGCTCCGCCTGCGTGCGGATCGTCTGGGTGTGGATTCGGAAAATCTGTTGGTGTTGACAGAGACCGACGTCCAGGTGGTTTTGGAAGAGGTTCGCGAAGAAAAGCCGGACCTTTTGATGATCGATTCCATCCAAACGATGAATTTTACAGATCTGAATTCCTCACCCGGCAGCGTGACGCAGGTGCGGGAGTGTACGAATGCGATTTTACGGGTGTCCAAGGAGTTGGAGATCCCAGCCATACTGGTTGGCCATGTCAATAAGGATGGCGCCATTGCCGGCCCGAAGGTGCTGGAACATATTGTGGACGCCGTCCTTTATTTTGAGGGTGACCGGCAGATGAGTTACCGCATCCTGCGCGCGGTTAAGAACCGCTATGGTTCCACCAACGAGATCGGCGTCTTTGATATGGGCGAAAACGGCCTGCATCAAGTTACAAACCCTTCCCAGGCCATGCTGGCTGGACGGCCGCAGAATGTCTCCGGCACGTGTGTAACATGTGTGATGGAAGGCAGCCGGCCCATTCTCGCCGAAATCCAGGCCTTGGCGACGACCTCAGGCTTCGGAAACCCACGCCGTATGGCGACGGGCTTTGACACAAACCGCATGAATCTGCTGCTGGCGGTGCTGGAAAAACGTGCGGGGTATTATTTCTCCAATCTGGACGCTTATTTAAATGTGATCGGCGGCCTGCGTCTGGACGAGCCAGCCTGTGATTTGGCGGTCGCCATGGCGATGGTCTCCAGCTTAAAGGATATTCCCGTAGCGGAAGATACCGTCGTTTTTGGAGAAGTCGGTCTTGCGGGAGAAGTGCGCTCTGTCATGCATGTGGAACAGCGCGTCAGTGAAGCCCACCGGCTTGGATTTTCAAAATGTGTGCTGCCGTGGCACAGCCTGCGTCAACTTGGAACGGTGCCTGCGGATCTGCAGCTGTTTGGCGTTAAAAATGTACGGGAGGCTTTTGAGGCCGTTCAAAAATAAGGCTGCGGTCGCTTTTTCTGTGGATTGCCGCTGCTTCTTTCCGGCAAACGCACGGCTTGATGTCTTGGGAAGGAAGCGGGGAGGACGGCTCCCAAATACAGTAGCCGTTTTCTTGAAAAGGACAATCTCTATGGCAGGAAACCAACATCAAAATCACCTCGTGGTTAGTGTAGGAAACGCCATGCAAAATATACGCATCTCTCAGCAAAACTTCTATTTGGATACGCCCAATCTGCCGCAGGGCCGTGTAACCTGTGTGGCGCTTTCCGAGCGCGCGGATATGGTGCGGGACGCATTGCGCAAACGGGGAATCACGGTGCAAAAGGTGCCCGCGTCGCCGGATTTGGAATCGTCCGTCGCTTCACACGCGGACATGCTGTTCTATCCATCAAGCGCCTATAGGTGGTTTTGTGGGTCGATAGAATTCGAGCATTCTCTAAAATCTTTTTTAAATTCAATAAATTCCCAATACGTCTCGGTCCATAGTCCGTATCCGACAGATTGTGCGCTCAATGCCGCACGGGTTGGGAAATTTTTGTTTTGCAATCCCCGCACGGTGTCTGCGGCTCTTTTAGAGGATGCAAAACGAAACGCCTGTGTGATTGTTCCGGTCCGGCAGGGCTACACGAAGTGCAATACCGTGCCGGTGACCGAAACGGCGATCTTGACCGAGGACTGCGGCATTGCCAAAGCGGCTGCGCGCGCGGGACTCGATGTGCTTTGCATAGAACCGGGTTTTGTCCGGCTGGAAGGATATCCATACGGCTTTTTAGGCGGCGCGTGCGGGAAACTTTCAAAGCGTGAATTGGCGTTTGCCGGTGACCTTTCTAAGCACCCACAGGCCGGCCGGATTTGTGCGTTTTTGGAGCAGCATGGTGTGCACGCCGTTTCGCTTTGTGATGGGCCTTTGACGGATGTTGGTGGAATTTTGCCGTTGCAAGAAAAACGTTGTGTTCGCGCAGGAATTGGTGTATGATAAGAAAAAGTAATCCAAACGCAGGACGAAAAGATCCCGCGAAACGGCAGCAGAGGGGTCATTGTTTCTGCGGATTTTGGCTATGTGACAATTATACAAAATGAATATTTTGTATAATTGAGGGGAGGAAAACAATGCGCCAGAAGTATATGGACGAAGCGCCGGAGCTCTTAAAGCAGTTCATCGGATACTTACAGGTCGTTCAAGGAAAATCCGAAAAAACCGCAGAAGAATATTATTTGGACTTGCGCACGCTTTTTCGTTACCTCAAACAAAAACGCGGATTGGTGCCGGCGGACACGCCTTTTGAAAAGATTCGGATTGATGACATCGACCTGCCATTTTTAAAGAAAGTCGATCTGACGGAAATCTACGAGTTTATGAATTATCTGATGACCGAGCGCAAAAACGGTCCGGCGGCGCGTGCGCGCAAAACGTGTTCCATCCGGCAGTTCTTTTATTATTTGACGTCAAAAGTCCATTTATTGGATGAAGACCCTGTGAAGGATCTGGACACGCCGAAGGTCAAAAAAGCACTGCCGAAATATTTGACATTAAATCAAAGTATAGATCTTTTAAAACAGGTGCAGGGCGTTCACAAGGAACGCGATTATTGTATTTTGATGCTGTTTTTAAATTGTGGGCTGCGTCTGTCCGAATTGGTGGGATTGAATCTTACGGACATCCGCCGCGGCACCAATACACTGCGGGTTCTCGGCAAAGGCAACAAGGAACGCATTGTCTATCTGAATCCATCCTGCCTGCATGCGATCGATCTCTATTTGGAAGTCCGTCCGCATGACCGCGTAATCGACCGCAACGCGCTGTTTTTGAGCAGCCGCCTCAAACGCATCAGCCCAAAGACGGTGCAGTATCTCGTTAAGAAATATCTGGCGGGCATCGATTTGGCTAACCAGGGCTACAGTGTCCACAAGCTGCGCCACACGGCCGCAACCTTGATGTATCAGAAAGGTCATGTCGACATTCGCGTTTTGCAGGAGATTTTAGGACACGAAAGCTTGGGCACGACCGAAATTTATACGCATCTTTCCAACACGCAAATGGAAAAAGCGGCCAATGCAAATCCGCTGTCCCGTGTGGATCTTGCAAAGGAAATTGAAAGGAAGAAACCTGCTCCGAATGCGTCGAAAGCATCTAAAGAGGCAGAAAACAAAACGTAATCCGTGTATGCGGCATATCAAAGCACAGAATATAAAAAACCGGATTGGTCTTTCCAAAAGGCCAATCCGGTTTTTCGTTTATTCGTTTGTTTTCTTATTCGTCATCGTCGTCATCATCGTCATCATCATCATCGTCGTTGTCATTGTCTTTTTGGGAATCCCAATCGACAAAGTCCGCTTCTTCTTCCGGTGTCAGCTCTCCCCTTGCCCGCTTTTCTTCCAGTTGGCGCTTCATGGCCGGACGGATCATGTGCTTGTCAACCAGCGGATAGATCGTGAAATTGATCAGGTAGGAAATGAAGGAAAACAGCAACAGCACGAAAATTAACAGGGCAATTAACAGCAGAATCGGCAAAGCCAGCCCGAGGTACAGCAACAGCCCCATGCCAATCACCAAAGCTGCCAGCACAACGATTACCAGAAGATTGCGCCACAGGCCCGCAATTGCAAAAATCAGGCCGTTTTTGTACATGGTTTTCAGCGGCATATCGAACGTCACAATCTGTACGGGTACGTAGAACTCCATGCTCAAAAAGAGATAGAGGATTCCTAAGCAAACAGCCAGTGCAATGACCGATAAAACAGGCCCCAGCGATTCCTGGCTCTGCATATAGAACCGGATTGAAACGATCACCAGCATGCTGACAATATAGAACAAAACCCCGTTAATCAAAAACTTTTTCCAGTTTTCTTTCGTTTGTTTGAGAAAATCATGCAGGATAAAAACGTGCTGTTCACGTGCGTAATTGCGCGTTTCAAACGTCAGCCCGCCAACGAACGGCGATACCAGCACGAACGGCAGCAGCGCGAGGAATAGATTGTTTGTCGCGCCGGCAACCAGGAATGCGATGATCCCCATCACCACAACCGGAATCAAAAAGAGCAAGTTCAATTTGATGAAATCAAAAAAATGCCGCCCCAGCAATTGCCAAAATAAAAGGAAGCGGTTTGGTTTCGGCGCATCCTTGGCGACGCCCGGTCCCGGTTTATTATAGTAGTTGCTTAAAAAGCCCATCCTGTTTCCCCTTTTCTTTCAATAATCAGGTTTAGCTGGATTTTGCCCGCGGATGACAGTTGCGATAGACTTCTTGGTAATGGTTGTTCATCATATGCACATACATCTGTGTAGACGAAATGTCGGCATGCCCCAGCATGTGCTGGATATCTTTGAGTTCCGCTCCGTTTTCCAACAGATGCAGTGCAAACGAATGGCGCAGCGTGTGCGGCGTAATTTCTTTTACAATGCCGGCCTGCTGCGCATAGCCCTTTACGATTTTCCAAAATCCTTGGCGCGTCAGCCTGTGGCCATTTAAGTTGGTAAAGAGGGCTTGTCCCCCATCCGGCGCGAGAATCATCCGCCGCACGCGGAAAATATAGTCGGATACCGCCGTTACCGCCTGCGGATAGATGGGAATAATGCGTTCCCCTTTTTCACCGCGGCAGTACAGCAGCCCCGCATGCAGATTGATGTCGTTTACATCCAGATCAACCAGTTCCGTCGCGCGAATCCCGGTGGCATAGAGCAGCTCCAGCATCGCCTTGTCCCGGCAGCCTTTCGGCTCCTGGGGATTCGGCTGGGAAAGCAGAAGGTCGATTTCGCTTCCCGTTAAAATCTGCGGCAGCTTTTTGGGGGCGCGCTCGAGTTTAATCCCTTTGGCGGGATTCACGGCTGCCTCCCCGTTGAGCATCAGGTACTGATAAAAACAGCGCACGGAAGAGATGTGCCGCGTAATCGTCGCATTTGACTTTTGCTCGTCCTGTAACGCATGGACATATTGCAAAATCGTGTCCGGTGTTGCGCCCGTCGGAGTGCGAATGCCCTGCTCCTGCAAATAGCGCAGATACTGCGCGATATCGCGCAAATAGGAATCCAGCGTATTTGGGGAAGCATGTTTGACCTTTGTCAGGTACGCTCCAAATTCTGCACAATAGTCCCGCATGACAAAATCACACTCCTCTCATTATAAAAGGATTCTACAAAAATAGCAACCTAAAAATTCCCCGTTAAAACGGGAAATACGGAGCAAATGCTGTGGCCGTCAACGTGTCCACTGCCGCGCCTACAAATCCAAGCAAAAGGGCCTTTCCGGTTTGCTGCAAAAACGTAGAAATATGGGGCGCTTCCATTTCGGAATCCGTTAATCCGCTTTTGCGAAGCTGCCAGGAAAAACGCATGGCAAAAGACGCTTCCCAAATAACGGATAAACAACTGAAAAATGCGCCCGGCAGTAAGACCGACAAATAAAAGACAAATCCCCAGCTGCCTTCTGTAAACAGCAGATAGCCGCCCGTCATGCCCAATCCCAACCCACGGACAAACGGCAGCAAAGGGACTACTCCAACACCCCATACGGCAAGGCCCGTTAAGAATTCCGCGATCAGGAAAAAAGAAACGGATGCGGCGGATGCTAGAAACACACGGATGGACGGCGTATCTGCACGCTGTGCAAAGTTGCTGTTGAAAAGGAAATCCAGCTTTTCTAAGACGGAAGCATCTGCACGCCGCGCAAGAAACGCGCCCAAAAATGTGCCTGCCAACACGAGCAGGGCAAAAAACAACTCCAATCGCCGGTCCTCCGACGGTGCGCGGCAGCTTTTTTCCTTGTCCGGCACCGCCTTCGGCAAACGCTGCAGCAGGATTCGCATGACAAAACACATCCTTTCTTTTCTCTTTTCACTTATATGAAAAAGAAAAGGCAAATATGTTTTCGCGGTCCCTGCACAGGGAGCAGTTTTTATCTAATCTATACTATAAACGATTTGCATCTGTATTGCAAGCCCCGTTTATGCATTTTTCGAAAGTTTATGCAGCCTGTACGAACGGAAGCTCAAAATATTATGTAACCTTCTATAGAATTATGTAAACTAGCTTTCGGTGAATAAAAACGCATAAAAATACGCTTCCATGCAAAATGCACGGAAGCGTACAAAAACTAAGATTTTCTTTTAAAAATTTGCTTATTCAGACAAAGCCGCCTGGATCATGATGGCGCATTCCAAGCGCTTTTTCTCCAGATCGCAGGCAATCTTATGCGGCTTTAGGATATCTCCCTCATAGTGCTGGTTATTGGCGTTGCAGCCGCCGCTGCAGTAAAATTTAGCCCAGCAGTTCTGGCAGGTCTCCTTCGCGTAGATGTTTGCGTGCGCGAACCGATTTTTCATCGCGCGGTCGTATGTGCCGTCGAGCACATTGCCCATGATCCACTGGTCGTCCCCGACAAACTGGTGGCAGGGATAGATCTCCCCCTCCGGGGTCACGGCAACGTATTCGTTGCCGCAGCTGCAGCCGCGCAGGCGTTTGATTGCGCAGGGGCCCTGGTTCAAGTCGATCATGAAGTGGAAAAAGTTAAAGCACTTTCCGGCCTTTGTGCGCGTGATGATTTCCTGTGCGAGATGTTCGTATTCCGCGAAAACGGCGGGCAGATCTTCCTCCTGAATGGAGTACGAAAGCTGCGGATCGGACACAACGGGTTCGATGGAAATCTGATCAAATCCAAGTGCATCCATGTGCAGCACATCCTTTACGAAATCCAGATTATATTTCGTAAAGGTGCCGCGCACATAATAGTCTTTGTCCTTGCTGCGTTCCCGGACGAGTTTTTGATATTTCGGAACGATCAGGTCATAGCTGCCGGTTTTGCCGTCTGCGCATACGCGCAGGCGGTCGTTGACTTCTTTTCTGCCGTCTAAGGAGAGCACGCAGTTTGACATCTCTTGGTTGATAAATTGGATCTTATCGTCGTCGAGCAAAAGGCCGTTCGTCGTGATGGTGAAGCGGAAATTTTTATTGTGCTGCTTTTCGATTGAGCGGGCATACAGCACCGTTTGCTTGACCACATCAAAATTCATCAGCGGCTCCCCACCGAAGAAGTCTACCTCGAGATTATGGCGTGTCCCTGATTCCCGGATCAAAAAGTCAATGGCGGCTTTCGCAACGGAGAACGGCATGAGCATCCGTCCCTTTCCGAAATCCCCCTGTGCGGCAAAGCAGTAGGCGCAGCGGAGGTTGCAGTCGTGTGCGATGTTTAAGCACATCGACTTGATGGGTGCGTCCTGCATCATATCCGCAAACTGCTGATAATCATCCGCAGAAAACAGCTGTCCCGCCTCCTGCAGCTCGAGCAGCTCCGCATAGGCTTCTTCGAGTTTCTGCGTTCCGTATTTTGGCGTTAAGGCTTCTCGCGCAGCTTCGGGCATCTGCGCAGGGACACAGTCCGTTAAGTAATCCAGCAAATCATACGGGGCTTCATCAAACAGATGTACGGCACCGGAATGGGTGTCCAGCACGATTCGAAATCCATTTAAAGTGTACTTATGTATCATATTTTAAACTCCATCATAGCAAAATGAAAGGGACAGACATGCTGTCCCCTCCTTGTGAAATCCGATATTAGCGACGTTTCTCAACGGTCGCGGTTTTCACACTTCTGGTTAGCAACCGTGCAGGAAACCTTGCAAGCGGACTGGCAGGAAGCCTGGCATTCGCCGCAGCCGCCCTTCGCGCAGCTTTCCTTCAGATTTGCGTGGTTAAGCGTTTTGATCTGTTTCATAAAAACTCCGACCTTTCGTAAAATTCGCTGCGTCCAGCGCAGTGTTTTCAATTCATTATACCACACTTACACGGCAATGCAAACCCTTAAACCGAGAAAGCACGCAAAAGTGTTTGGAATTTGCAAGATTACGGGAGCTTTTGCCGCTGCTGCATGGAAAGTACGCCGCCCAATGCCCCGGACAGGACCATAGCGGCAAAGCGGGTAATCCCGGAGACCGGCGTGAGTGTGTGCGAAAGGGCAAGGCCGCCGAAAAAGCAGAGAGCAAACAGCAAAAACCCGCAGCCTGCGCCAAAAAACAGCCCTTTTTTGCGGCTGATTTTTCCGCTGAGAAAGCCGGCAAAAAAGCAGCTGACACAGCAGATGCCGAGAATCAAAGGTTCCAGCAGCGCCTGCGGCAGTGTTCCGGCGGCTTGTAGGATTGCAGCCGCGCAAAAGAGCAGCAGTGCGCACAGGGCTGCGCCTCCTACCGTGCCGATCAGCAGCGCGCGCAGGACCAGTGTGGTTGGGTGCAAGGCAATAACCCGGTTGTGTTTCATGACAAAACCTCCCGCATACGATTTCCCATTTCCTAAGGGAAGCGTATGCGGGAGGTTTTGCGTTTATGTTTGTGTGTACTTGTAAATCTTAAAGAACGTCGCGGATGTCCGCCTGCTTGTCCTTTTTCCCCTCTTTTTTCGCAGTGCCTTCTTCAGCGTCTGCCTTTTTGCGGCTGAAGAAACCCTTCTTCTTCTTTTGCTGCGGCGGCACATCGTCGTGGATCGTGTCTACGCTGCCGATCGCCCAGCGCTTAATGCGCATTTTGGCGCGATCCGTGCCCGTCTCAATGATGAGCGTCTGGTTGTCGTCTTTGATGCCAACCACGCGGCCAACAATACCGCCGATTGTCGTGATTTCATCGCCGATGCGTGCGTTCTGACGCATTTCTTCTTCTTGCTTGCGCTTCTTATTCTGCGGACGGATCAGGATCAGCCACATCAGCACAAAAATCAGGATAATCGGCAAAAACGTAAGCAAGCCGCTTGCGGCGCTTGCCTCCGGACTGCTGGTCGTTGTGGAAAGGACCATGGGATTGATCATATTCGAAAAACACCTCCAAGAATGAGTCTATTATATCAATTTTAAAGTCTCGTTGCAAGAGAAAGATCCGTTTTTTAGCCAAAATCAAATGCGGCGGCTGATTTTCTCGATATGCGACCGGTAAAAGGCTTCGAAAGAACCCTGGTCCAGCGCGTCGCGGACCCGTTCGAGAAGCGTATTATAAAAATAAAGGTTGTGCAGCACCATCAGCCGCATACCGAGCATTTCCCCGGCTTTGAGCAGATGGTGGATATATGCGCGGGAGAAATGCCGACAGGTCGGGCATTGGCAGCCCTCTTCAATCGGGGATTCGTCGAGGATATATTTTGCGTTCATCAGATTGCGGACGCCCTGCATCGTAAATGCGTGGCCGTGGCGCGCATTGCGCGTTGGCATGACGCAGTCAAAAATATCGATGCCGCGGCGCACGCCTTCGAGAATATTGGCCGGCGTACCGACACCCATCAGATAGCGCGGGCGGTCTTTTGGCATATACGGCTCCAAGACTTCGAGAATGTGATACATCACATCCGCGCTTTCGCCGACGGCAAGCCCGCCCACCGCGTAGCCGGGCAGATCCAGTTCGGCAATCTGCTTCATGTGTTCGATGCGCAGGTCATCGTAGATACTGCCCTGGTTAATCCCCCACAGGAGCTGCTGGGGATTGATGGTGTCAGGCTGTGCGTTGAGCCGTTCCATTTCGGCTTTACAGCGCTTGAGCCACCGCGTCGTGCGCGCCACAGAGCGGGCGGCATAGTCATACTCCGCGGGATTTTCCATGCATTCGTCAAACGCCATGGCGATCGTGCTGCCCAAATGGGATTGGATGCGCATACTTTCCTCCGGCCCCATAAAAATTTTGTGGCCGTCGATGTGGGAGGCGAATGTAACGCCCTCTTCGGTGATGTTGCGCAGTTTTGCCAAGGAGAAGACCTGGAATCCGCCGCTGTCGGTCAAAATCGGCCCGTCCCACCGTGTAAAACGGTGCAGGCCGCCGAGCTTTTGGACCGTTTCATCGCCTGGACGCAAGTGTAAATGGTAAGTGTTGCAAAGCTGTACCTGGCAGTGTACCTCTTTTAAGTCGAGCGCCGAAACGCCGCCTTTGATCGCGCCTGCCGTTGCAACATTCATAAAGGCGGGCATTTGAATGGTGCCATGCGGTGTTTCATACGTGCCGCGGCGCGCGGCACCTTCCTGTTTTAAGAGCGTGTATCGCATAAATTCTCCTGTTCTATGGGATCCCTCTTTTGCGGGCTCCACAACAAAGTGGGTTTAAATAATGAGCATTGCGTCTCCAAAGGAGAAAAACCGGTATTTTTCCTGTACCGCAATCCGGTACGCATTCATAATGTGGTCATAGCCGGCCAGCGCGCTGACGAGCATGATCAGTGTGCTCTGCGGCAGATGGAAGTTGGTGATCAGGCCGTCGAGCACTTGAAACTGGAATCCCGGATAGATGAAGATATCGGTCCAGCCTTCGCTCGCTTTGATGCATCCTTCCTTAGCGGCGACGCTTTCGAGCGTGCGGCAGCTCGTAGTCCCCACGGCAATCACACGGCCGCCATTTGCTTTCGTGCGATTGATCGCATCGGCCGTTTCCTGCGGCAGCAGGTAATGTTCCGAATGCATTTTATGGTCCACGACGCGTTCGGCACTCACCGGGCGGAACGTGCCGAGTCCGACATGCAGCGTGACAAACGCTGTCGTCACGCCCATCGCACGCACGCGGTCGAGCAGTTCCGGCGTAAAGTGCAGGCCGGCCGTCGGCGCTGCCGCAGAACCAACCTCTTTCGAATAAACGGTCTGGTAGCGTTCCTGATCCTCCAGCTTTTCCTTAATATAAGGCGGCAGCGGCATTTGACCGATCTGGTCGAGGATCGAAAAAAAATTTTCGCCTTTTTGGTAGTGAAACTGTACCGTGCGGCTGCCGTCTTCTTCATTGACCGAGAGGATTTCTGCCGTCAAAAGGCCGTCTCCAAATGTAAAATGCGTCCCCGGTTTCGCCCGTTTGCCGGGCTTACACAAGGTTTGCCAGGTGTCATAGCCCTGGTTTTGCAGCAGCAGGAACTCCACATGCGCGCCGGTGTCTTCCTTAATACCGTAAATGCGCGCCGGCAGCACACGGGAGTCGTTGAGTACCAGGCAGTCCCCAGGGCGCAGCCAGTCGGTGATATTGTGAAAATGCGTATGTGCGATTTCTCCTGTCTCTTTATTGAGCACCATAAGCAGGGAAGCGTCGCGCGGCTCCAGCGGCGTCTGCGCAATGAGCGATTCCGGAAGGTCATAATCAAAGTCTTTCGTCTTCAAATTCGATAGATCGAGTCCCATTCTATATCTCCTAGCTGTCACAGCAAAACTGCGGATTTTCTTTCGTTCTTTATTATAAAGAAATTGACATCGAATAGCAAGTCTGCTATGATAAACAAGAGATAGAGGTGCGGATTCAAAGAGTAACATACGGCTTACGGCAGCCAAACACCATTTTCCGTATGTAAAAGGGGAATTCGCCGAAGAGCGGCGCTTTTTGGCGGGCGTCCCTCTGGTCGTTTTCGTGAAAATCGGCACGACTGTCGTCACTTTGTGATGGAGCGCTATCTGCCCAAATCCCGACCGTTGACGGAAATGGCGCTTTGACAGCAAAGGACGACCGGCCTCCTTTTTTGAAAGGAGCCGGTCCTTTCTTTCTCTTTTACTTTAAGAAAGACTTTCGGTGCGGAAAGGCTTCTATCTAGGCGGTTCCGCACATAAGAATAAGGAGGCTTTTTACCCATGAAGCAGTTTCGCGTAGGCATTATCGGCGCAACCGGGATGGTTGGCCAGCGCTTTGCCACATTATTAGAGCATCATCCGTGGTTCCATGTCACGGCGCTGGCGGCGAGCGCCCGTTCGGCTGGCAAAACGTATGAGGAAGCAGTGGGCGGCCGCTGGCTGATGCAGACGCCTATGCCGGAATCGATGAAGAATATGGTCATCTTTAACGCGGAGGAAGATGTCGAGAAGGTGGTCGATTTGGTCGATTTCGTCTTCTGTGCAGTTAATATGGACAAAGAAAAGATCCGCGCACTTGAGGAACTCTATGCCAAACACGAATGCCCGGTTATGTCGAACAACAGCGCCCACCGCGGTACGCCGGATGTGCCGATGATTATCCCGGAGATCAATGCTTCCCATGCGGAAGTGATTCCCGCGCAGCGCAAACGCCTGGGCACGAAAAAAGGCTTTATTTCCGTAAAATCCAATTGCTCCTTGCAGAGCTATGTGCCGGCCATCCAGCCGCTGATGCCGCTGCACGTAACGAAAGCACTTGCCTGCACGTATCAGGCAATTTCCGGCGCCGGCAAGACGTTTCAGACGTTCCCGGAGATTTTGGATAACGTGATCCCCTACATTGGCGGCGAAGAGGAAAAGAGCGAGAACGAGCCGATGAAGATCTGGGGGCACGTCGAAAACGGAAGGATTATCAACGCCACTTCCCCGCAGATCACGTCCCAGTGCCTGCGTGTGCCGGTGTCTGACGGCCATATGGCGGCTGTGTTTGTCTCGTTTGAAAAGCCGGCCACAATGGAAGAGATCATTGAGCGCTGGGAGACGTACGAAGGCGAGCCGCAGCGGCTGCAGCTGCCGAGTGCGCCAAAGCAGTTTTTACATTATTTCCATGAAAATGACCGTCCGCAGCCCCGTTTGGACCGCAACCTTGAAAATGGCATGGCCGTTTCCATCGGACGCCTGCGCCCCGATACACAGTACACCATCAAGTTCGTCTGCCTTTCCCACAACACACTGCGCGGTGCGGCCGGCGGCGCTGTGCTGATGGCAGAACTTCTGGCGGCAAAGGGGTATTTGGAGTAAGGAAAGCCGCTTATTCAACACGCAAATTTTAGGGAGGTTCCTTTCATGAAACAACCGATTTTTACCGGTTCCGCAGTGGCGCTCGTCACGCCGTTTGGACCGGATGGTGCGGTCGATTATGAGATGCTGTCGCGTCTGATCGATCTGCACCTGCAAAACGGGACGGATGCGATTGTGCTGTGTGCGACAACCGGCGAATCCCCAACGCTGACCTCGCAGGAATATGAGGAGGTTTTGCGCCGCGGTGTCCGCCAGGTCAATGGCCGCATCCCCGTGATTGCCGGCGCCGGCAGCAATTCAACGGCGCGTGCCTTGGAATTATGCCAAACGGCGGAAGCCGCCGGTGTGGATGCCCTTTTGGCGGTGACCCCGTATTATAATAAAACGTCGCAGGCAGGCTTGGTAAAGCACTACACCTATCTCGCGGACCGCGTCCACAAACCGATTATCCTTTATAATGTTCCTTCGCGGACGGGGCTTAACGTCAAGCCGGCTACGTACAAAATTCTCTCGGAGCACCCACTGCTCAACGGCGTGAAGGAGGCAAACGGCGACATCACCTCTGTTGCGGAGACCATTGCGCTGTGCGGTGATGCGTTTAACGTCTATTCCGGAAATGACGACCAGGCATACCCGATCATTGCGCTCGGCGGCAAGGGCGTTATCTCCGTATTTGCGAACTGCGCTCCCCGCGCGATGCATGATTTGTGCGTCGCCGCTTTAAATGGCGACCGTGAAACGGCAATGCAGATGGAATCAAAGTACCTGCCTCTGATGGATGCCCTTTTTATGGACGTCAACCCGATCCCCGTCAAGGAAGCGATGCGGCTTCTGGGATTCGACTGCGGAATTTGCCGGCTGCCGTTAATTGAGATGGAGGAATCCGCCAAAGCTGCGCTCGAACAAGTGCTTGCGCGCTATCCGGAATTGCCGCGCAATTGATTTTTGGGAATGAGGATGTGTAAAAATGATTGACGTATTGATTAGTGGCTGTAATGGGAAAATGGGGCACGTTGTAGCCCAGGAGATTGCGGCGCGTGAGGATGCGCGCGTTGTGGGCGGCATTGATTTGGTGGCGTCGCCCTGCGATTTTCCGGTCTTCCCCACTCCAGCCGCAGTGGATGTACACGCAGACGTAGTCATTGATTTTTCAAATCCGGCGCTTTTGATGCCGCTGCTTTCCTATGCAAAGCAGACCAAAACGGCCCTGGTCTTGTGCACAACGGGCTATGATGCGCAGCAGGTAGAAGCGTTGCAGAAAGCCTCTACGGAAGTGCCGATTTTCTATTCCCGCAATATGTCGCTTGGCATCAACCTGCTGATTGATTTGTGCAAACGCGCCTCGAAGATTTTAGGCAGTGCCTTCGATGTCGAGATCGTTGAAGCCCATCACAATCAGAAAATCGATGCGCCCAGTGGTACGGCTCTGATGATTGCGGATGCGATTGCCCAAACGCGTGATCAGCAGACCTATTACCAGTACGACCGCCATTCCCAGCGCAAAAAGCGCGATCCCGCAGAAATTGGGATCCATTCAATCCGTGGCGGCACGATTGTTGGCGAACACAGCGTGCTGTTTGCGGGCCATCATGAGACGATTACCATTTCGCATTCCGCGCAGTCGAAGGAAGTGTTCGCGGCGGGCGCTGTCAACGCAGCCGTTTTTCTGGCAGGGAAACCCGCCGGCCTTTATGAAATGTCCGATCTGTTGAGCTGAAAGGAGTGTACGCGCTTATGTCTTCTCATCAAACAGAAGTCAGTTCCTCCACCGGCATTACGCTGGTCACCTTGCAAAACTGCCCTTCCAATATGGCTGCCCTGGCGGAAGTTTTTACGCGCATTGCTGCCATGGGCATCAATGTGGATATGATTTCGCTTTCCCCCAACCTGGGTTCGACCATGGCGGTTTCTTTTACGATTAGCGATGAGGATTTGGGAGAGATCTTGAAATTTACATCTAAATTGTTAGAGACATCGAAGATCAAAACCATCGTCAGCAGCGGTAACTGCAAGATCAATGTGTATGACGAGAATATGGTCAACACGCCGGGTATGGCGGCGCGTGTATTTTCAGCAGCAGCCCATGTGGCGCCGGATCTGCGCATCATCACCACGTCTGATGTGGATATCTCCATTCTGGTTACGGAGGCGGAGTTTGAGTCTACGCTGCAGGCGATTTCACAAGCCATGCAGGATGGAGCGGAATCTTAAGAAAGTCCTTCCTTTTGCTTTTGGAAGCCCGCGTTTCACCCTCGTGGGCTTCCTTCCTTTTCCATAAATCAATCATCGTCAAAAAACGCTCGTTCAAAGTGGGAAAGTCCTGCTTTGACGGGCGTTTATTTTTTGTAAAGAGATTTTCTTTCCGACAGCTTTTTGAATAAAGAAAAAAGGAATATAGGAAAGGCAAATGCCTTGTCAGCTTTCTGCCTCTTCCTCTTCCACATCGGACTTTTGGGAATGCGGCAGACCCAACTGGTCTTCCAGTGCAGTGATGCGGCGGACATGGGCGCGCGCGGCGCTTCTTGCCCGCTCTACGGTATCCGGATCCGCCGCATCATTTTGCGATTCCCGTTCAATATATGCTTTGATTTTTTCCAAGCGGTCCAAATATTGTTCCAACTCGATTTTTAAAGGCATCTCTTGCCCCAAAACATCGCCGTAAACAGCCGTCAACGTGCGCTTGGCTTCCTCATAAGAAACGGAATCGCCATCCATCAGTGAGAGTGCATGCACGGCCTTTAAGAGCAGCCGTTCCGCAGGTTCTGCGGCCTGCAAGCCTTGCATCACTTCATCTTTCAGCTGATTGGCTTCATCCAGTTCATTGCGCCGTTCCTGCGTCAAGTTTTTTTCTTCCATGTAAAGGCACTTCCTTTCCGTTATAGCGCACGCAGCGCTCGCGCAAAACGCTCGTGATTTTGTTTGTCATAGAAGGAGTTATGCCAGATCTGCCGGGCATTGAGGCGCAGCGTCGCTTTTTGTGTGGGATTCATCGCGTACCATTGTGTGATGGCTTCGGCAATTTCCTCCGGCGCAGCCTCTTTTGAGAGCAGATAGCCCGTCCCCGGATGCACCATCTCCGGAATTCCGCCGACCGCCGGCGCCAGAACCGGAACGCCGAACGAGTAGGCTTCCATGATGGAAACCGGCAAACCTTCGGTTTCCGATGCATTTAGGAACAGATCCACATGGTGGGTCTGGTAATAGCGGATGACCTCTTCGTTTGGGATGGCGCCGGGCATTTCCCAGGTTATATTTGCTTTGCCGGAAAATTCTGTTTCACAAAGCTGCCGCATCGCCGCTAACTCCTCCCCTGCCCCGGCGTGCATCCAATGTACCGGATAGGGAAGCCTGGCGATGGCCTTTATGATATGCGGGATGCGCTTCAGGGGAATGACATTGGAGCAGGAAAAGAGCTCCAGCGGGTCTTCCCTGCCCTTTTTGGGGCAAAGACCGTGATCGGAAACGCCGAGACGGTAAACTCGATACTGTTCAGCGGGTTTGGTCGCGAAATGCTTCACATAGTAATCGCGGCCTGTGCGTGAAATAAACCCGATTAAGTCAATCTTTGTGTCCATATACCGCTTGAATAGCTGCCCACAGGGTTGGCGTTCATTGTAGAGGTCATATCCATGGGCGCGGGTGACAATTTTCATTTCCGGGTGTTTTTCTTTTTCCAGTGCCAGCGCCATGGTCCCAACACTGTACCAGAACGAATAATAGAGCGCATGCTGCGAGTCCGCAAAATAGCCCTGGCTTTCCATCCAGCCGCGCAGCGCCTCTGCATTGTAAAGGAAATTGCGAACTTCGGCTTCCACCGCTTTGCGTGGCGCGCCGGATGTATTTTCCTGAATCTCCTGCTTATAGAGCGGATTCGACAGGCAGTGCAGCAAATGCCGGATTTTTTGCATGGTGGAGGGCGCTTTTGCAGGAAAACGGACAGCAGGAATCCCGTAGGGCGGCACAAATTCCTGCGTTTCCTGCAAATCCCGGCTGATCAGCAAGATTTCAAAAGAATTGTGGGTTACGGCGAGTTCCGGCAGCAAAAAGGGCATCTCACCGCGCGTATATGGATAGTGGTCCGTAATCAGATAGAGCTTTTTCATGACGATATCCCATGCTTTCTGCCAGGTAAGGCGAGGAATCGGCCGCGTTAGGTGGCGGCCTTGTGCTGTTCCGCAAACGCAGCGTTTGGTGTTACATAGCGGGTTTTTTGGTTGACGTAGATGACCATGCCGGGTTTTGCGCCCTGCGGCTTGCTGACGTGGCGAACCAGCGTGTAATCAACAGGCACCTGCGAGGAATTCTTTCCGCGGCTGTAATAAGCTGCAAGCTGTGCCGCTTCGGCGATGGCCGTTTCGGTCGGGGTACGGCCCTCCGTCTGTAGGATCACATGCGAGCCGGGGATTTTCTGCGTATGAAACCACATATCGTTTTTTTGTGCGCGCCGCAGCGTCAGCTGATCGTTTTGCCGGTTATTACGCCCGACCAAAACCGAAAAGCCGTCGCTTGTGGTAAACTGCATCGGTGCAGATTCCTTTTCTTTATGGGCTTTCCCCTTTTTCGGACGGCGGATGTATCCCTCCTGCATGAGTTCGGCGCGGATTTCGTTGAGATCGTGCTCACTGGTTGCACGGGACAGTTCCTCAGAAACGGAGTCTAAGTACTGCAGCTCCTCTTTGGCTTGTGCGATCTGTTCGGTCAAGACCTTTTCTGCCGTGCGGGCTTTCCGATAAGATTTGTAGTATTTCTGCGCATTTTGGTTTGGTGACAAAGCCGGGTCCAGACGGATTGTTTTGCGGCCTCCCTGCGGATCGTAGAAATTTTCTACCTCAACCGAAGAAACCCCTTTTTGGATTTGATACAAATTGGCACTGAGCAAATCCCCGCACATGCGCCATTCATCCCGTTTGGCGCAGGCCTTTAAGTCTGCTGTCTGGTTATTGATTTTCCGGCTTAACCGTTCCGAAGCCGTTGAAAGCATCCGCAAAAGATCCTGGCTTTTGACATGCATGCGGTCTACCGCATCGCGTTCCCCATAGAAGGCATCGAGCAGTTCCGAGAAGGTCTCAAAGGATTTGAGGGTCCCCAGGTTTTCATACTGGTGAATGGGCATAAACGAAAAATCGAGCGGGCGTTTCTCCCCTTTGACAAGATAAGGGCTTCCAGAGATGGTCCGCACCGTTTCGCAGAGTTCCCGCAAAACTTCCAGCAGGCGGCTTTGCGTATTTGCCGTCATCGTGTGAACCGTCAGCATTTCGCCGTGGCCGACGCGGTACTGCAGTTCCCTGCAAACAACGGGTGAAACTCCCTGTAGCGTGCGTAACAGTGCCTTTTGCAGCTCCATATCTCCCGGAAAACGGAGCATCTGCTGCAAAACTGCCTCGGGTTCTGTTTCGAGCAGATTCAGCTTTGTCTGCGGCGGAGGCAGCTGATAGGAAAGCCCCGGCAGCACCAGGCGCTCGGAACTCATTTCCATCGTCACACGCTTGAGTGCGTCGATGATTTTTCCTTCTCCGTCTATGAAGATCACATTGCTGTACCGCCCCATAATCTCGACTGCCAATGTCAGGCGGACGGTATCCCCCAGTTCATTGGTGCCATCGAAGTCCAGCAGCAAAGCGCGCTCGAGCCCCGGCTGACGGATTTGCACCAGCCGTGCACCGGTCAGGCGTTTGCGCAGCAGCATGCAGAGCATCGGCGGGTATTTCGGGTTTTCCGGCGTAGTCTGCACCAGATGCAGCCGCGCGCTGTTGGCGCGCGCAGAAAGCAGCAGCTTCTGCATACCGGTGCGGCTGCGAAGGAAAAGGACCAGCTCGTCCTTGTTGGGCTGATAAATTTTATCGACACGGTCTGAAAGCAATGCCTGCTCCAGTTCCTGTTTGAGATGTCTTAAAAAGATGCCATCCAGTGCCATGAAAGGACTCCTTTCTAGAATGGATTTGCATAACAAAGTTTATAGGGATACAGAGGGATCCTGCATCGCGGTACTTTTTTTGCACAGCAGGGCCGGGAATGCCGCCTGCAGACGCTCCATGAGCGGATGCAGGACGACATCTTCCGTAGAGAAATGGCCGGCGTCCACAAACGTGATGGATGCGCTTTTGGCAAACAGCAGGAGATGATGCTTGCTTTCCCCGGTGACGAATCCTTCACAGCCCGCTTTTGCCGCCGCATAGACCAATTCTTCTCCGCCGCCGCTGCAAAGCCCAACCGTGCGGACCGGCCGTCCGCCATCCGTAAAGCGCACCCCGCTGCAGCCAAGCTGCGTTTTGACATGCTGTGCGAATGCTTTCGGCGAAAGCGGGGCCGGCAGTTCTCCCAGGAGTGCTTCCGCGAATCCGGGGCTGTATGAGGAGAGTGTGCGCACATTTTGCAGCTGCAAGCGGCCGGCAAGCGCTGTATTGACGCCGCCGGGCGCCATATCCAGGTTTGTGTGTGCGCACAGGGCATCAATGCCAAATTGTGCGAGCAGATACGGCGCGGTTTCACGGGAAAGATGCTTTAAGGGGTTGAAAATGACGGGGTGATGGCTGATAATCAGCTGCGCCCCAAATTCCGCGGCTTCCCGAACAACCTCCGGCGTAATATCGAGTGCGAATAAGACCCGTTCGACAGGGTCTTCCCGATCGCCTACCAGAAGACCGGGATTATCAAAGTCCATAGCGCTTTGAAACGGCGCGAAAGCATCGATCCAATCGTAAAGCATACCTGCGGTAATGGTGTTCATATCGGTTCCTCCTGTATTTACGGCGTTTGCAGAGCAGAAGCAAGGCGGTCCGAAAGGGCCTGGAAGGCACTGGGATCCCCGTGTTCACACAGAATGCCGTGGATGCGGCGCTGCAAATCGCGCTGTACACGCTGCAGATAAGCGCGGGCGGGCGGCGTGCATGGCTGCAAAAGGCCAAACCAGATATGTGCAGCGTCGGTTAAGGCACGGTCCGGTGCGAACCGGTAAGCCATCACCGTATAAGGACGCCCGGCATCGAATACGGCCTCCTCCCGCTCCAGCGCGAAACCGTTTTGTGCAAGAGATTCTCGCAGCGCGGGCGCTTTGCTCATTGGCTGTACGACGAGAAATTTTTGTGGATCGCGCAGCCATGCGGTTTCCCCGATGATCCGCGCAATCAATTCTCCCCCCATGCCGGCAAGGACCACGGCGTCCACTTCTTCTGCATCAACAGCGCGCAGCCCGTCCGACAGCCGCGTCTTGACGCAGTCCGCAACCGCATATGCGGCAATGTGCGCCTGTGCCGAACGCAGAGGCCCTTCCCGGATATCGCAGGCCAGCGCAGAAACAACCGCTCCCTGCAGCGCCAGTGCGACAGGCAGGTAGGCGTGGTCGGTGCCGACGTCACATAAACGGATCCCGCGCGGCAGAAAGGAAGCGCACAGCTGTAAACGCGGCATATGGGAAAAAGGCGTGTCTTTCATAAAAAGCCCTCAATAAAAAACTGCCCGGCAAATCCGTTTGCCAGGCAGCCTTACGGTCAAGCGTTCGATTTATTCCGCAGCTTTTGCGTCTGCGGACTTGGCGGCCATATGCTGGTTTAATGCCGCAATCAGCTCATCCGGGTCCACGCCATGAACCGCGCAAGCCTCTTCGATGGATTCCCCGCGAGATGCCGGGCAGCCTAAGCAGTGCATGCCCATCCGCAGGAAGTAGGCGGCCGTCGTGTAATCCTCGTCCATGATATCACCGATTAAAGTTTCTTTTGTTACGATCATTTGAATTCCTCCTGATTTTTCTGTGCGTTTCGTTTGTGCCGTTTTAAACATTCTTTGCAATAAACTGGTCTTCCAGTTCGCGGGAGAAAAGAAAGCTCAATCTTTTTGCCGCAGTCCGAACAAACAGCCGCATAGAGAGGCTGTTTCGGATGCATAGGGCGCTGAGAAGATGAAGCTGCGGTTTGTTCCCGGTACTTTTTGCGGCATTCCTTGCAGCGGACAGGTTCGTGTTCAAATTTTTTGATGGCGTAAAATTCCTGCTCGCTCGCTGAAAAAATAAATTCTTTTCCACAATCCTTGCAAATTAAAGTCTTGTCAACGTACATCGCGATTCATCCTTGTCTTGACAATTTCGCACATGTGATTAAGGAACCGCCGTTTCGGACAGTTTCCTCAATTTTACGCGCACACGGTACAAGGTGTTATCCACCGCTTTTGCCGAAATGTGAAGAGAATCGGCAATCTGTGGATAGGTAAAGCCGCCTAGATAGAGTTTTAAAACGGTTTGCTCCGAGTCGGAGAGCTGTTCCTGGATCAGGTGCTTTACCATTTGTAAACGTTCTCGCAGCAGGACAACGGTTTCAGGATCTTCCGTTTCCATAGCGGAAAATGACCCCATGGCCTCTTCTTCCAGCGGAATGGACGGCGT
The DNA here is from genome assembly GCA_944385055.1 of uncultured Clostridia bacterium. GTDB lineage: Bacteria > Bacillota > Clostridia > Oscillospirales > Acutalibacteraceae > Caproicibacterium. The sequence goes on from CALWVT010000001.1 coordinate 385,590, forward strand.
TGACGGCTGGCGCTTTGCGCTGTTGGCACGCCGGCATGCGGAGCGCATTTGGTTGCGCACGCAGACGCGCGCATATGCCGAAAAGGAAACGCCGCGTTTTTCCGAAAAGGACTCAACTGCTTGATATAAGCCGAGGAGCCCCTCTTGGAACAAATCGTCGTTGTCCAATAAATTTCCATGCAGTGGAGCTGCCAGGGAGCGGATAAGTTCCATATAGCGTGCGGTTAATTTTGCAAATGCGTCGGGATCCCCCTTTTGAGCCTGGAAGACCAGCGCCTCCGCTGACGGATTTTCTGCATTTTTCTTTTGCTCTTTCGCCACACGAAACCCCTCAAAGCAGTATTGCACTGTATGTTTCATTTATTGTACAGCATCCCCCTGTGGAAGTCAAGTATACGGAAGCAGGTAAAATGTTTAGAATACAGGATACCATTTTCTCGGAAAATGTTGTATAATGATAGGCAAAGCAAACAAAAGGGGGGCAGCCGTTTATGGTGATGCGGGTATACAGCATGGGGCTTTACGGGATGGAAGCATTCCCGGTAGCTGTGGAGGTAGATCTTGCCCGGGCTCTGCCGTCTTTCGATATGGTCGGTTTGCCAGACACAGCGGTTAAAGAGTCGCGCGACCGCGTACGTGCCGCCATTAAAAATAGCGGCTTTACGTTTCCAGAGGGGCGTGTAACGGTCAATTTGGCGCCGGCGGACAAACGAAAGGAAGGGCCGATTTATGATTTGCCGCTTTTTGTTGCGCTGCTGCGTGCGTCGGGGCAGCTGGCGTTTGACCCTGGTGACAAAACGATCTTTTTAGGGGAGCTTTCGCTTTCGGGAGACGTTCGGCCGATCAAGGGCGTCCTTCCCATGGCAATCGGCGCGCACGAAGCAGGGTTTACACGTGCTTTTGTGCCGGAGGCGAATGCGGCGGAAGCGGCCGCTGTCACGGGACTTGAAGCCTACGCGGTACGCAATGTGCAGCAGCTGCTGGAGAGCTTTGCAGGCCGGGAACCGCTTCTGCCGACGGCCCCTGTGCTGCTGCAGGAGGATGCGCAGACGCCGGCGCTGGATTTTTCAGATGTGCGTGGCCAGGAGCAGGCTAAGCGTGGTTTGGAGATTGCAGCGGCAGGCGGCCACAATGTTCTGCTGATTGGTCCGCCGGGCTCCGGAAAAAGTATGCTGGCCAAACGGCTGCCTTCCATTTTGCCGGATATGACGCTTGAGGAACGAATGGAGGCAACAAAGATTCATTCCATTGCAGGAGCATTGCCGCACGGGACTTCCCTTTTGACCCAGCGGCCGTTTCGGGCACCGCACCATACGATTTCGTCTGCGGGGCTTTCGGGCGGCGGGACCCTTCCCCACCCGGGTGAATTGTCTCTGGCACACAATGGTGTACTGTTTTTAGATGAGCTTCCGGAATTCCCGCATGCAACGCTGGAGGTTTTGCGCCAGCCGATTGAGGACGGCAGTGTGACCATTTCCCGTGTCAGCGGTTCGGTGACGTATCCGTGTTCGACAATGCTGGTGGCGGCGATGAACCCGTGCCCATGCGGTTATTTCGGCCATCCAACCCGTCGCTGTACGTGTAAGCCGCAAACGGTAGAGCGTTATTTAAATCGCATCAGCGGCCCGCTGCTGGATCGGTTGGATATGCATATTGAGGTGCCATCGGTTAAATTTGAGGAACTGTCCGATTCCCGAAAAGGAGAATCCAGCTCCAGCATCCGGGAGCGCGTCAACCGCGCACGTGAGATTCAGAACCAGCGCTTTGCCGGGACCGGTGTCTCCTGTAATGCGAGGATTCCACCCAATCTGCTCAACGATGCATGCCAATTGACCTATCGGGGAAAGCGCCTTTTGCAGGAGGCGTTTGAGAATCTTGGCCTATCGGCGCGCGCTTATAGCCGTGTGCTGAAAATGGCACGTACCATCGCGGATCTGGATGAAAGTGACGAGATTCTTCCGGCACATGTGGCAGAAGCCGTGCAATATCGAACGCTGGATCATAAATATTGGCAGAGGGAATTATAAAAACGTATTGCTATAAAAAGAAAAAGGCCGATAGAGAGGTTCTCTGTCGGCCTTTTTGTGGTTTCTGGAATATTTCTCTGTGCCCGATTAGCGGAACGGGGCAGGCACGGTGTAATTATAGGGGTTGGATTTTGCGGCTTCGGCATCGTAGTCGTCAAAATTATAGATATTGGCTTCCGCCAGCCGCCGCCAATATAGCCCTCGGATCGGCACATTGTTGGAATAGCACCATAAGATGAATTCTGTCCCCATCGCCTGGGCATTCGTATAATTGAGGTCACGCTTTAAGCCGTATCCGTCCGCAAAATGGACATAAGCGCTGCTGACCCAGCCGGTCTGCCCGTTGGCGGTGATTTGGTACCAGATATCTTTATGGGCAGCGCCATAAGACGTTTCATCCGTATATCCGATAATCTGGACGTTGGTTCCGGCGCTGAGCGTGGCGAGCTGTGTGCCGGTCCCCTTTTGCCCGCTGTAGAGGATGGCTGTATTGGTAATAGAGCCGGCATACGGATTTGTCGCCGAAAGGTCCGAAGGCGGAACAACGGCGTTGAGCATCACGTCGCGGAAGGTGCATTCATTCGAAAGCGATGTAAAATACCGTGTCCCAACGTTATAAGCAAACGAAACGAGTGCATCCGCCTGGCTCTGCGACATCCACAGGTTTTGGGTGCTGCGAAGCGCATTTACGGCAGGCATATAATTTTGATTGATGTTTTCAATTAGTCCTGCCAGCGCTTCCTGTTCGCTGAGGTGGTTATAGAAGGTATCTCCCGGATAGAGCACATCCCCATAGCCCGTCGTGGGAAGCTGGTCGGCAGTCAGGGTGTCACGGTACGGCGATGCATAATAGCCTTCCTTCTCGGCGATGAACTGGATGATCTGATCGCTGGCGCGCCGGGTTTCCTGGGTTGTTTCCGTATAGCTCTTCTGTGCCGAAACCCATACCTGCGCAGAGCCTCCGTCTTGATAGGCACTGCCGGATGTGCTCTGCACCGTGTAGGTGTGGGTGCCTGCGGAAAGACCGCTTACCGAGACGGACCAAAGCTTCGTTTGCACACCGTCTGTTGTCAATGTTTCTACGGAAGTGGCCGGATACGTCTGGCCGTCCATCAGAAAGCGCACAGCGGTTTTGGAAGGGTCTGTAATGGCGTACAGCGTCACCGATTCGTTTGCGCTCACAATATTGGGAGAAGCATAGGTGACCCGCACTGGTTCTGCGGCTGTGACGGTAATGGTCATCTGTGCGGAAACGCTGCCAGAGGTTGCTGTGATAACGGCGGTGCCCGGTGAGCGGCCTAGAACGTAGCCGTAGTTGTTGTCATTTTCCACTGTGGCAACGGAAGGATTGCTGCTGGTCCATGTTACAAAGCTGTCGGAGGGTGTGACAGACGCTTTCACGTAAAAAGATTTCCCAGCCGGTACGGACCCAGAGCTGTTGGAAAGGCTGATAGATGTAGCAGCGGAACCGCTCGGTGTGCCGAGTGTCAGATATTCCGCATAAACGTATCCGACCGTACCGGAGGACAGCTGAATCTTTGCCCATTCCGGATTGCTTTGATCCAAAACGATGACTTGCGTGTTGCGATTCATGATCGAGAGGATCGTAGCGGAAAGGCTGGGTTCTGCGCGCAGGCGAACATCTGAACCATTGATATAGCCATAAACAGGCGTTTCCTCAGATGGCGGCGTCGATGGTGTGGTGGTTGTGTCATCCGTAACCGTGCAGTCAAATGTCAGATAAGAGACGCCGTTGACAATCACATATACGCCGGTCGTGCCGGCAGACAAACCGGTCACACGATAGGTGTAAACCTTTTGACCATTGGCTGTTTGCTGATTGACAACGCTAGTCGACAGGACCGCGCTATTACCTGTAACAAAGGTGATGGAATCGTTTGGATTCTTGGAGGTAATCGTAAAAGTGTAGCTGTCCCCTTTTGCAATGGTGCGGCGCGTGTAATTGCTGGATGTATAGGATGGTTCAACGATGCGAATGACAAAAATCTTTTCGCCGTTGATGTAAAGGCCGCTGCCGCTTCCCACTTCTCCATCCGCAGAAACAGCGTAGACGGCTTGTTTGGTCTGCGTGTTGTAAGGAACGCTGACCCGCGTTCCTGCAACAGATCCGGTGCCGGCGGTAAAGTCAGGCTCCGTATCGCAGACAACGGTAAAATTCAAAAGTCCGGTTTTCGGCATGGTGTAGAGTGTTTCGGGATCTGTAATCTCTTGCCCATCCACATAGATTTTGAAATTGCGCGTCGAAGCGCGCGGTGCGGCTTCTGTTGTGTGTGCAGAAGCCGTTTCTTCCGGCAGGCTGGAAGCACTGTCCGGCGCAGATGAATCCGCATACACGGACGAGGATGTACCTCCTTCGGTGACCATTGCGGATGGCTGGGAAGTCGTTGCGCTTTCCTCTTGCGCCATGGCCGGCAATAGTCCTGTCCCTGCTACCGCTGCAGCTGCGAGCAAACAGCATAGCATTTGCAGCTTCTTTTGAAAACGATTCATTGCTCGTTTTCTACCTCCTTCGTTTGAAACCCGGTCGAGCGGGTAAACTTTCATTTTGTCCATGATAACAGAATTGTAACCATATTGCAAGGCCATGCGGAGAAGAACGTTTTGCTTTTGGCGTTCTGGAAAACTGCATCTTGCACCCATCCGATAAACATGATAAAGTGATAGGAAAAGAGTGTATTCGACTGCATTTCTCTATTTGAAAAAGGAGGAAGCTTTCCTTTGAATTTATTTGATATTTTGGGTCCGGTTATGGTGGGACCTTCCAGCTCCCATACGGCGGGTGCAGTTAAGATTGGCCTGGTGGCCAGAAGGCTTTTGGGCGATGCGCCGGTACAGGCGCATATTTTGCTGCATGGCTCTTTTGCCAGTACAGGAAACGGCCACGGTACGGACCGCGCCTTGGTGGCTGGCCTTTTGGGCATGGAGCCGGACGACCTTCGGATTCCCAAAAGCCTGGAATTGGCAGAAGACGTCGGCATGCATGTTCGTTTTGGAAGCGTTCATCTGCGCGGTGCCCATCCAAATACCGCTTCTCTCTCACTCAAAAGCAAAAACGGAAGGGAATTACAGATGGTGGCCTCCTCTTTAGGCGGCGGACGTATTCAAGTGTGTCAGATTGACGGTGTGACCACAAATTTTTCCGGCGAATACAATACCCTGGTCGTCCACAATCAGGACCAGCCGGGGTATGTGGCGCTGGTCGCTACCGTTTTGGCTCAGCACAACGTCAATATTGCGACGATGCAGGTCTTTCGTGAAACGAGCGGCCGCTTTGCGGTGATGGTCGTGGAATGTGACCAGCCGATTCCACGGGATGTTGTGGAATCGCTCGAGCCGGTCCACGGGATCTTAAAAGTTTCGTACATGAATGTGGAGGGGTGACGAGCGATGGCTTACTATGCAATTCAACAGATTTTAGACGATGCAGCCGCGCGTGGCCTGCCTTTATGGGAGACGATTTTAGAGGAGGACTTGCGCTCTCATCAGGGCAATCGGGAAGACACGTGGAATACGATGGCGCGGTTATGGGAAGTCATGCAGGAGACTAGCCGCACATACGATCCCCAGGACCGTTCCCGCAGCGGTCTGACGGGCGGAGACGGCGCGCGGGTGCAGGAAGCGGCGGCGCAAGGGAAACTGCTGGGCGGCCCCTTCGTGCAAGAGGTGATTGCGGAGGCTTTGCGCACGAGTGAGTGCAATGCCTGCATGAAACGAATCGTGGCGGCCCCTACAGCGGGGTCGTGCGGCGTGCTTCCGGCTGTCCTGATTCCAACGGCAAAATGGGAAAAATTAGAGGATCAAAAAGTGGTGGAAGCGTTGTTCGTCGCTGCCGGGTTTGGCCAGGTCGTTGCGGCGCGCGCTTCCATTGCCGGGGCCCAAGGCGGCTGCCAGGCCGAGATCGGCACGGCCTCCGCCATGGCGGCCGCTGCGCTGACCTATTTGAAAGACGGTACACCGCAGATGTGCAGTTATGCCTTTGCAATGGCACTCAATGGACTGTTGGGGCTTGTCTGTGACCCGGTTGCCGGTCTGGTAGAGATCCCATGTGTGCAGCGTAATGTCACGGGTGCCCTGAATGCATTGGGCTGTGCGGACATGGCTTTGGCCGGGGTAGTGTGCCGGATTCCGGCCGATGAGGCGATCGATGCGATGGGCGATATTGGAGATAAAATGCCTTCCGAGCTGCGGGAAACGGGCCGCGGCGGCCTGGCGGCAACGCCGACCGGAAAGGCCATCGCGGAAAAGCTCCTCTCCCCTCTCTCAGAAGAAACCATTTAAAAGTTGAAAGGCCGCACCTGGAAACTCCGGGTGCGGCCTTTTTGTTCGGCTTTTGATTTTGAGAAAAGGTGTTGGCGGAAATTCCGATTTACCGGATTCTTTTTTCGCAGATCATGCTGCGGCAGCCGAAATACGTGGCCAGAAAATAAAGGCCATAGATCACGAGGACAAACGCAGCGGTTGCGAACACGTATGGTAGAGCGGAACTGGTGCCGAGGGCGCCCAAAATTTTATGGAGTAACTGCATGCCAAAAATGCTGTGAAATCCTGCAAGCCCCAACGGGCACAGAAAGTAAATTGCAATTTGCGAGAAGAGCGCGTGATGGATGAGTTTTGATTCAGCGCCGAGCTTTCGCAATAAGCGGTAGCGGGCGATATTGTCACTCGCTTCGGAGAGCTGCTGAATCGCCAAAATAGCCGCGCCCGCAATCAAAAACGTAAACCCGAGGTAAATGGCAATATACGTTGCCGTCACGCGCAGAGTGGCCGCGGAATCGTATGTGCTTTCCCGTGTGCTCCCGTAAAGCGGTGCCTTCCGGTTTCCCGTCACGGCCTCGAGCGCAGCGTTGACTGCTGTTGTTTCGCTTTCCGAAAGGCCGGCCGGATACTGCATGTCCAGCACGAGAGAAAAGGCAGGCAGCCCGTTTGTAACCGTGTCCGGCACAACAATGGTGCCGTCGGAGCTGGCGGCAGAAGATGTAAAGAGCGCCGTATCGGCAGCTTCCCGGTTTGCCGGCTGCAGCGTCTGCCCGTTTACCGAAAAGGTACCGCCGTTTTGCAGATAGGCATTCAATGTGGGTGCTGTCGAGGAGGAGCCGAGCAGATAGTACTGCCCTTCTTCCAAAGAGATCGGCGCTTTTCCCTGCAGTGCTAAGATTTGATTGTAATCGGAAAGTTTGAGAAGCTGAAAATGCCGGTGCGGAGAATCCGGTTCGTACGTTTTGATGGCATTTTTGAGTTCCTCTGTGTAGGAGGTCAGCGGCGCGCCGTCTAAAAGGAACGCGTCGATCGGCGTTGAACCGGTGTCGAGGTATATCGTAAATTCGGCGCTCGATATTCCATAGGACGCAGGGTCAAAGCCGAAGTCCTGCAAGGTCTGCGTGATGGTTTTCGTTTGTGCGGATGAAGGGTCTTCCTCTTCGAAATAGTAGGACAGCAGCGTAGAAGGTACGGAAACGGAGGCATCGAACGGTGTGTTGGCCTTTAAGGATGCGGACATCGCATTGGCCAGCCCGATTCCGCCGGAGAGCGTGCAGATCGTGAAGAACAGCATCAGGCAGATCACGGTCAAAGACACGAACGCAGTATTGATGCGGCTGTTGATCTGCTGCAGGACGAACATGTTCAAGCCCTTAAAATAGAAGCGCTTGTTTCGCCGCAGAAGGCGTGTCAAGAACCCGGAAAGCGAGAAGAAAAAGAGTAGCGTCCCGATGCTCCCGAGCAAAATGGCAATGCCCAAAAGCGGTCCCGCCAAAAGTCCAAACTTCAGCGCCACAAAATAGGCGGCGGCCAAACACAAAACAGCCAGCACAAACGATAAGAGAGTGACGGCGCCGCTGCGAAGGTGCGGCTTTTCATTTTGGCGCTCGCCGTTTATAAGATCGATCAATTTGACGCGCGAAATCGTGACAAAGTTAAAGAGAATCACAATCAGGAAGATAATGCCGAAACAGAATAAGGTTTTCTGCGCGGCGGCCGGTGAAAAAATGAAGACGTACCGCGTCAATTGCACTTCAAACAGGCTCGCGGTCACGATGCTCATTCCCTGGGATGCGAAGACGCCGAGGATGAGCCCGGCTGCCAGGGCGATGATGCCGACAAAGACGGTTTCCAGCATCAACAGCAGGGATACGCTGCGCCGGTTCATGCCGAGCATCTGATAAAGGCCCAGCTCCTTTTTGCGGCGCTTGACGAGAAAATTGTTGGCGTAAACAATTAGAAAGCCCAGGACGACGGCCACGAAGATCGAGAAAAAGGCGATTAGCGTTTCCAGCATCTGCATCATGGTCTCCGTGGAGGCGGAGATTTCCAGCATCGCTTTTTGGCTCTGCACGGAATTGAAGACATAAAACAGGCACACCGCGAACGTCAACGTCAAAAAGTAAATGGTGTAGTCCTGAAAGCTTTTCCGGACATTTTTAAAGGCCAGTTTACAGAACATCGGCGTTGTCACCTCCCAACAGGGCAACGACCTCGATGATCCGGTTAAAGAATGTCTTGCGGCTGTCCCGGCCGCGGACCAGTTCGTTAAAGAGCCGGCCATCCTTGATAAACAGGATGCGGTGGCAGTAGCTCGCGGTGAAGGCGTCGTGTGTCACCATCAAAATGGTGGTGCCAAGGTCCCGGTTTAAGGTCTCGAAGGATTCCAATAACATACGCGCGCTCTTGGAGTCCAATGCGCCGGTCGGCTCGTCGGCGAGCACCAGCGCGGGATTTGTCACGATTGCGCGAGCGCTCGCGACGCGCTGCTTTTGGCCGCCGGACATTTGATACGGATATTTATTGAGGACATCCAGAATGTCCAGCCGCCGCGCAATGTGCTGTACACGCGGCGCAACTTCTTTTGGCGGCGTGCCGCAAAGTGTTAGCGCCAGCGCGATGTTTTCAAACGCGTTGAGCGTGTCCAAAAGGTTAAAATCCTGAAAGATAAAACCCAGCTCCTCGCGGCGGAACTTTGCGAGCTTTTTGCCGTTAAATGCCGTGATGTCCTTCCCTTCCACGTAAATGTGGCCTGCGGAGGCGCGGTCAATCGTAGAGATGCAATTGAGCAGCGTCGTTTTGCCGCTTCCCGACGCGCCCATGATGCCGATGTATTCCCCTTGTTCGACGGAAAAACTGAGGTCATCAATGGCTTTGGTGAGATTTCCTTTGTTTCCATAATATTTTTCCAGGTGCTCGACCTGTAAAATGGTTCCCATGGCAGAGGCTCCTTTCCAAAAGCATTTGCTTTGTGTTCAGTTTAGCATGCGGCGCATCGCCTTGCCATGGTTTTGCCTTACAGATTCCTTACACTTTCGTCATCTTCCCGTTTCGTCTTTGCAGTGTCAATGCGGGAATCCAGCGGAAAGAGAATCTGCAGAGCCGTGCCCCACTCCCCCGATTCAATGGAGAGGGAAAGCCCCATTTTGCTGCAGAGCTGGCGGCATAGATACAGGCCAATGCCCGTGGATTTGTGAAACCGGCGGCCGTTTTCACCGGTAAAGCCTTTTTCAAATACACGGGGCAAATCTTTTTGCGGAATCCCAATCCCATTGTCCCGAATGCACAGAAGGACGGCGTTGGGCAGGCGCTTTCCGGAAAAATACAGGGCGGGTTTTGCGGAGCGGTACTGGATGCTGTTTTCGAGCATCTGCCCCAGGATAAATGTAATCCATTTGATGTCCGTATAAACGGTCAGATCCAGGTTTTCGCTTTGAATGGAGAACTTTGTCCGGATCAGAAGGCGTGCGCGTTCCCGGACGGCACGGTCTACGAGAGACTGCAGCGTATAGGGGCGCAGCAGATAATCTTTTTCTACACTGCTGCTGCGGGCGTAATACAGCGCCTGGTCTACCAGGCTGCGGATGCGAAACAGTTCTTGTTCCAGGCTGCGCGTAAGCGGAGAGCGGTGGTTTTCGCACAGCAGGCCGGCCGCTGCGATGGGAGTTTTGATTTCATGGACCCAAGTTTCAATGTATTCACGGTATGCCTGCGTTTGACGCCGGTGTTCCGCCGCAAAGTCAGCAGCTGACTTTCCGCACTCCTGAAGGGCATCGCAAAAAAAAGAGCCTTCACAAAAATCAGGTTCTGGCAGCATTTCCCCTAAAAGATATTTTTGGTCGAGCGCCTGCAGATTCTGTGCGGCTTCCCGATAAAAACGGCGGCGGCGCTGGTAATCCAATACGCAGCCGCAGATTATGGCTGTCAACAGGACCCCGTTTAAAAAGAGAACCGTGGAGACGGCAACCGCCGTGGCCAGCAGAAAGGCACTGGAAAACCCCATCGCGCAGAAAAGCAAAAATGCCTGAAGCAGATGGTCCCGTACGTATCCCCAGATTGTCATAGCTGATACCCCAGTCCACGGCGTGTCGTTAAAAAGCCGGAAAGGCCGAGTGCGTTTAATTTTTTGCGAAGCCGGTTGACGTTGACGGTCAGCGTGTTGTCATCAATAAACGTATCCGACTGCCACAGGGCATTCATCAAGTCTTCCCGCGCGACGACTTCCCCTGCGTTCTGGATCAAAAGCTGGAGGATTTGCTGTTCGTTTTTCGTCAGGAGCACTTCCCTTTCTCCAAAGCGCGCACAGCTTTTGGAGAGGTCCAGGGAAAGGCCGCGGTATTCCAAGCACACGCTTTGATTTTGGCGATAGGTGCGCCGCAGCAGTGCGGCAATATGTGCCAGCAGAATCTGTACGTTATAAGGCTTTGCAATAAAATCGTCCGCGCCGAGATTCATCGCCATCAGTTCGTCAAGTTCGCTGTCCCGGCTGGTCACGACTAAAATCGGCATTTCCGAACGGCTGCGGATTTCCCGGCAGATCGCAAATCCGTCGTAGCGCGGCAGATTTAAGTCCAGCACCAGCAAATCCGGGTTTTCCAGCAAAATCTGATCGGCAAGATCGTCAAATGTTTGCGCCGCCAAACAACGATAGCCATACTTTTCGAGCAGTACTTGCAGCTCTTCACGAATTTTTTGATCATCTTCGGCAATAAAAATGCGGTCCATGGGATGCCCACCTTCTTTGTTTCCTTTCCGTTCAGCGGTATGTGTTTGTGTTTTTTGCATTATAACAGATTCTTTTTCTAAATTCAAAAACGAGTGAGAGGCCGCCCGAGGAAATAAAAACTGATCAATTTAAGGCCAAAAATGTTTTCCGTTCCGCGTAAAGAGAGAAAAAGATAATGAAAATTGCAAAAAGTGAGGACTTTTGTGTAGATTTTCTTTTTCGAATGTTATAAAATAGATGAAAAAGGAAATGCATTCTATCAAAATTTAATCAATGTTTATGTGGATTGGTATGAAAATGCCTGAAGAAAAGAGGTCCTCTCATGAAAACACAAAAGGCACGTACGACTCCCAAAATTTTTCTCATTCTTTTCTCATTGATTTTTTGTATTCTACTTGTTTCTGGGACAGCTTCACAAATGAATTCCACTTTTTCCCTGCATGTAGGGACGGAACAGGTTACACCGGGCAGCGAGGTGCAAGTACAGATTCATCTAACGCCGGGCGTACAGCCGGTGGGCGCCTTTTTAGCCGATTTGACGTATGACAGTTCTGTATTCTCCCTTTTGAATGTGAAAAAGACCTCGCAGCTTTCGGGTTCGGATTTTTCGATTGCCACCTTTGAAAATCGCCTGCGCATCCTTTATGTATGTGACGTTTCACAGGGATCGGCCCCTTATTTATCCGGGACGCTGGTGACATTGGTGTTTACCGTACAGGACGATGCGCCACAGGGAATACAGGAGTTTTCTTTCTCGGTAAAACAGCTCAGCAATTTTGATGGGGATTCCTTAAAGATTCAGGACATGCCGGGGTCGGCTAAGGTAGAGATCGTGTCTTTATCGGACAGTTCTTCGCAATCCTCTGAACCGGCATCGGAAGAACCGGCTGCACCGCCAAAACTCACCGCATTGACTCCAAGTGTTGGTGAACTCTCCCCCGGCTTTGATCCGGATGTGCTGTCCTATGATCTGACCGTGCCGGCGTCCTGCGACCAGGTCACTTTTTCAGTCGCCCCGCAAAATGCGCAGATCTACACGGAGATCAACCGCACCACTTTGAATACATCAGGCGATACGCTGATAAGCATCACGGTTCGGTCTGTCAATGACAGCAGTTTGAAGACCGAATATACGGTTGTGGTTCACCGTGACAGTGAAAGTGAATCAGAGGCACCGGCGGCTGCGGCGCAACTTTTACAATTGCGTGTCCATACGCCGGCAGGCGCAGAGCTTACACCGGATTTTTCACCGGATGTTTTCTTATACCATATGACCGTTCCCGAAGAGGTTTCGGAAGTCCTCTTTGAATATGAGGCGACACCGGGTGCAGCGGTGGTCGTGAGCCGCCGCAATCTTGAAAGTGCGGGCAGCGATACCATCATCGATCTAACGGTATCGAGTCTTGATGACGTGGAGACCAAATACCGTGTAATCGTGACCCGTCAGCCTTCGGAAGAAACGCCGGAAGAGGAGCAGGTTCCGAAACTGGATGCCTTGTCGGTGCAAGCGCCGGCAAATTGTACGCTGACCCCCGCATTCTCGCAGGATGTACTGCAGTATGAATTGTATGTCCCTGCAGAAGTTTCAGAGGTTACCTTCGATTATGGAGCGGAAAGAGGGATTGTAGTCGAAGTCAGCCGCTCTACGCTTAACCGGGCGGGCAGCGATACGCCCATTACGATCACAGCGTCGAATCTGGACGGTGCAAAAACGGTCTACAGCGTCATCGTACACCGCCAGCTGCCCGAGGAGACAAGTTCGCAGCCGGAAGAGGAGCTGCCTGCACAGGGACCGCAGATTCTTTCCCTTGCTATTCGTTCCCCATCGAATACGGCTTTAACGCCGGACTTTTCTCCGGACGTTTTTCAGTATAACGTAGAGGTGCCGGCAGAGGTTTCGGAAGTCACGTTCGATTATGAGAGGGCCAGTGACGTCGCCGTGACCATCAATCGTTCTACTTTGGAACCGGCCGGCGGGGATACAACCATTCTTCTCACGGCCACGGACGCGGAAAACGCAAAAAGCGTATATCGCGTTATTGTGCATCGCGCACTTGCGGAAGCGTCGGAAACATCCGAAGTGCCGGAAACACCGGAAGCAGGCGACACACCGGACGTGCAGCAAGGGCCGCAGCTGGAGTCGCTGGCGGTGCATTCTCCGTCTGGGACCGCACTGACACCGGCGTTTTCACCGGACATCTATCAATATGCGCTGACGGTTCCGTCGGATGTTTCGGAGGTGACATTCGATTATGCGGCAAAGAGCGGTGTGGCCGTGGAGATTAATCGAACAAAATTGCAGAATACCGGCGATACGACGATTCTTCTGACCGCAGAGGATGCTGCGGGTGCGGAAACGGTTTATCGTGTTATCGTGCACCGGCAGCTTGCTGAAATACCGCAGGAGCGTGTTTCCCAGCCACCCAAACTGCTTGCGCTTTCTTCGGATAAAGGCACGCTTTCCCCTGCGTTTTCGTCGAATGTTTTCGAGTATACGATGACGGTTCCGGCTTCGACTACCATCTTAAACTTCACGTATCAAGCAGAAAAAGGAGCGGCCGTTTCAATCAATCGGACCAGTTTGAAAGCAGCAGGAAGCGATACGGAAATTACGCTGACAGTTTCCAATGCGGAGGGGGATCAGACGAAGTACCGTGTGATCGTACATCGGCAGCCTACGGAAGTGGTTGCGGGCACCAATGCTTCAACTACCCATAAAGGAGATGCGGAAGATGCCTCTGCCTCGGAATCTGCAAGTTCCATGGATGAGAGTGTCCCTGCGGAAGAAAAAACAGAAGATCAGATACCGGTTATCATTTCGGATGACGATACATTGCCGTCGGATCAGGACCTCAATATGTGGGTCTTTCTGATTCTCGCGCTCGTGGTAGCGGTGGCGGTATGTCTCTTTGTGCATGGAAACCGCACAAAACATGACAATCCAAAGCCCCCTTCGCAGCAGTCATAATGTGAAAAAGCGTCCTCCTTTTTGAAGGCTTGTTTCTGTCTGTTTGCTGTTCAGAACTTCATGGAAAAGGCAATTGGAAATTCGTAGACTAGTTGTAACAAAAATCGTGTTTTCCATATGCAAAAATCCATTGACGCATGATAAAAAGCATGGTAAAGTTAGAGAAGAAATGTAGCTGCGTATGTTTGGAATATGGAATTGTAGGGCTGTGCTGCGCAGCAATGAGAAGAAAGGATGGAAAATTATGCCAACATATGATTTGGTCTCTTTGGGAGAGCTGCTGATCGACTTTACGCCGCTTGGAGTTTCTGCAAATGGGAATCCTATTTTTGAGAGAAATCCAGGGGGCGGCCCTGCCAATATGGCTTGTGCTGCGGCAAAACTTGGCGCTAAGGTAGCGTTTGCCGGAAAAGTGGGCAACGACATGTTTGGCACCGCACTGAAGAAGTTTTTGGGTGAGCAGGGGGTTGATACGCAGGCGCTGCTGCTTTCGGATCACCACAAAACGACTTTGGCGTTCGTCCAGCTGGATGAAAACGGAGACCGTTCCTTTAGCTTCTATCGGAAAAATGGTGCGGATACGATGATTGAATTCTCGGAACTGCCTGCATCGGTCCTCGACACCAAATACTTTTTCTGCAGTTCGGTGCTGATGGCGGAAGGCACTTCCCGCAAGGCGAGCTTTGATGCATTGGAAGCGGCGCGTGCGCATGGAAACACCGTCGTGTTTGATCCGAATCTGCGCTTTAACCTGTGGGAAAGCTGGGAGGAACTGAAGGCCTGTGTGCTGCGCGCAATTTTCCATGCAGATATTGCGAAACTGGCGGAGGATGAGCTGACGTTCCTGTATGAAACGGAGGATATTGATGTGGCGGCTAAGCGGTGCATGGATTCCTGCCCGCATTGCAAGGCCTTGCTGGTGACGCGCGGCGCAAAGGGCTGCATTGCCTTTGTAAATGGAAAGCGTTATGAACAGGGCGCGTATCCGATTAAGGCGGTCGACACAACGGGTGCCGGCGATTCCTTCACGGGTGGATTTGTGGCAGCTTTGCTGCAGACCGGTAAAGCCATTGAAGACTGCACGGAAGAGGAAGTCCGTTATTTGCTTCGCTATGCCAATGCAGTAGGTTCTTTGACGGCCAGCCGGAAAGGCTCGATCTGCGCACTGCCGACGCCGGAAGAAGTCGAGAAGGCTTTGAAAGAACAGTGGTAAAGCCCCAAACACACCCCTTTGCGGGTGCAGCGGCAATTTGATGAGAACAAATGAATAGAAAAGGGTCCATCCGCAGCGTTTGGCGGTTGGACCCTTTTTTGCGTATGTTAAAAAATGAAAAAGAAAAAACGGTATGCAATTTCTGCATACCGTTCTGGTGGAGCATAGCGGGTTCGAACCGCTGACCTCCACACTGCCAGTGTGGCGCTCTCCCAACTGAGCTAATGCCCCATTTCTGCTGCCCCGTGTCAGGCGGCTTTATTATCATAGCACATCGAAAGACAAAATGCAAGCCTTTTTTAAAATTTTCTTCGAGAAACTGAAGATGCATTGAAATGCGTGTGAAAATTTGATAAAATGAATAAAGTACCAAAACAAAATCATGATTGTACCGCCAGAATAGGCTTTTGGACGGTGCGGATAAGTTAGGTGAGTATGCATATGGACGGCATATCCGTCGGCGAACTAGTAGCGATTGTCTGTTGTTTAATTTTTTCCGCATTCTTTTCAGCGTCTGAAACGGCTTATAATTCTTTGAACCGTGTCCGCATGAAAAGTATGGCGAACGATGGGAACCGGCGTGCAGCGTTGGCGCTGCGCATTGCGCAGCGGTATGACAGTTTTCTCTCTACGATCCTGATTGGCAACAATATTGTCAATATTCTCGCCTCCTCCCTGGCGACGGTTTTCTTTACGCATTGGCTCGGGGAAAACGGCGTCTCTGTTTCTACCGTGGTCACCACCATTTTGGTTTTGATTTTCGGCGAAATCTCACCGAAAAGTTTGGCGAAAGAATTTCCAGATGAGTACGCGATGGGAGTGGCGCCGTTTATCCGGATGCTGATGATCATCTTTACGCCGGTCAATTGGCTGTTTTCCAAGTGGAAGCAGCTGTTGACGCATCTCTTCCACAAGCAGCCGGAAGAAAATAAAGTGACGCAGGAAGAACTAATGACCATCGTAGACGAAGCCCAGAATGATGGCGGCATCGATGCGCGCAACGGGGACTTGATC
Source organism: uncultured Clostridia bacterium (assembly GCA_944385055.1). Lineage (GTDB taxonomy): Bacteria > Bacillota > Clostridia > Oscillospirales > Acutalibacteraceae > Caproicibacterium. The sequence continues at coordinate 401,816 of CALWVT010000001.1, forward strand.
CGTTCGGCCATTGAGTTCAATGATTTGGATGCCAGCGACATCCTGACACCGCGTGTCGATGTGGTGGCGATTGACCGGGAAGCGACAATCAAGGAAATCACGGATGTTTTCCTGCACAACAATTTTTCCCGTTTGCCGGTTTATGAGGAGTCGGTCGATCATATCGTGGGGATGATCCATGAAAAGGACTTTTTCCGCGGCCTGCATACCGGTATGCATTCCATTGAGGAAATCATTAAAAAAGTCATCTACGTCGGAACCGGTATCCAGATCAGCGATTTGCTTCATGAATTGCAGCAAAGCCAGACCCATATGGCGGTAGTCGTTGATGAATTCGGCGGTACAGAAGGCATCATCACGATGGAAGACATCGTTGAAGAGCTGGTCGGGGAAATTTGGGACGAACACGACCAGGTCATTGAGTACTTTAAGCAGATTGGTCCGAATCGTTGGGCAGTCGATTGCAGTGCTTCGTTAGACGATTTCTTTTCGTTTTTCAAAATTCCGCTCGATGCAGAAGATTTTGATTACATGACGGTTGGCGGCTGGGTGATGGAACAGCTTGAAAAAGTCCCGACTGTCGGTGACCAGTTCCAATATGAGACAAACCAGATCACCGTGACCAAAGCGACAGCCCGCCACGCGGTGCAGATCGTATGGCAGCAAAATGCGGTACCGGCGGATTCAAAAGACAAGAAAACCGTTGCGGAGCCCTCGCAAAAGCATAGCAGCGGTGAAAAGAACATCCATTGAAAAAGCAAAAGCACACGGCTTTCAAGACGGCAATTGTCTCGAAAGCCGTGTGCTTTTTTATCAGATGCTGTGATTGCTTTTAGCGATTCAGTGCCTGCTTTACGGTACGCGCGATGTTTTCTGCACTCAGGCCGAATTCCTTTAACAGATCAAACGCCGGCCCGGAATGGCCAAACACGTCCTGGATGCCGATGCGGATGACCTTCGTGGGGTATTCCTCGCACAGAACGCTGCAGACGGCTTCGCCCAGGCCGCCGATGATGCTGTGTTCCTCCGCCGTGATCAGCAGGCCCGTTTCCTTTGCGGCACGCACCAGGATTTCGCGGTCGATCGGCTTAATGGTATGGATATCGATGACGCGCACGGAAATCCCTTCCGATTTCAGTGCGTCTGCCGCTTTGGCCGCTTCCTGCACGAGCAGGCCCGTTGCCACTACCGTAATGTCGTTGCCGTCGCGCACGGTGATGCCTTTGCCGAGTTCAAAGTGGTAGTCGTCACGTTCGTGATAAATGCTTTCTACAGCCAGACGGCCCAGACGCAGATAGCAAGGCCCGTCGTACGCGACAATTGCGTGTACGGCCGCTGTCATTTCATAGTGGTCGGCGGGGTTTAAAACGACCATGCCGGGAATGGCGCGCATGAGGGCGATGTCTTCAATGCATTGATGGGTTGCGCCGTCTTCCCCGACGGAGATGCCGGCGTGAGAACCCACAACTTTTACATTCAGGTGCGGGTACCCGATGCTGTTGCGGACCTGCTCAAAAGCGCGGCCAGTGCTGAACATTGCGAAACTTGCCGCAAACGGAATCTTTCCACAGGCAGCCAGACCCGCTGCTACGCTCATCATATTTGCTTCCGCAATGCCGCATTCGAAGAAACGGTCCGGATAGGCATCCTTAAAAAAGCCTGTCTTTGTCGATTCCGCCAAGTCTGAATCCAGTGCAACAATGTTGGGGTTCGTCTTTCCCTCTTCTACAAGCGCGAGGCCAAAAGATTCGCGCGTCGCCTTTTTCACGATTTCCGCCATTATTCTGCCTCCAATTTCGCCAGGGCCGCCTTTAATTCCGTCAGTGCCTGCTCATATTCCGCCGTATTGGGTGCTTTGCCGTGCCAGCCGACGGCGTTCTCCATGTAGGAAACACCTTTGCCTTTGGTCGTCTTGGCAATGATGCAGGAAGGCTTCCCCTTTACGCTGCGCGCATGGGCAAAGGCCTGTTCCATGGCATCGAAGTCGTGGCCGTCGATCCATTGCACGTCAAAGCCAAACGCCTCAAATTTCTGGTCAAGCGGACTCAAGCCGGCAACTTCTTCGACCTTGCCGTCGATCTGCAGGCCGTTGTAATCGACAATCGCGCAGAGATTGTCGAGGTTGTGGTGGCTTGCAAACATTGCAGCTTCCCACACCTGGCCTTCCTCCAGCTCACCATCCCCCAGCATGGTGTAGACGCGGTACGCCTTGTGGTCCATCTTGCCTGCCAATGCAATGCCGCAGGCGGCGGAAACGCCTTGGCCAAGGGAGCCGGAGCTCATATCGATGCCGGGAGTTAATTTCATGTCGGGATGCCCCTGCAGCAGCGCGCCGATGTGCCGTAAGTTCTCCAGCTCTTCGCGGGGGAAGAAGCCGCGCTCTGCCAAAGTGGCATATAACGCGGGGCAGCCATGCCCTTTGCTGAGGACAAACCGATCACGATCCGGCATTTGCGGATTTTTGGGGTCGATCTGCATTTCGTGAAAATACAAATACGTAAACAGATCCGCGGCAGACAGTGATCCGCCCGGATGACCGGATTTCGCATTGTACACGCCAATAATCGTGCCAATTCGAACCTTGCAAGCGGTTATAGCAAGGCGCTTTTTCTCTTCTGCGTTCATGAAATTCCTCCTGCATGATTGCAAAATTCAGATTTTGAAAAGCAAAACTTCGAAAAACAAACGGTTAGTTTCCCGTTTATTATATCGAATCGTGTGCATCAGCGCAAGCAAAAATCAGATTTTTCCGATTCTTGTCGCCAATTCCTTTGCCTCTATTCATAAATTGAATAGGAATATATAAAACATCAAATGATTTTTAGAAAGATTCGCCTCCTCCCTTTCTTTTCAAGATACCTGCCTGCTTTGTTTGGGGCGCTGTTTCTTTCGTATAAAGAGGACTTATGCTTTTTTAGCATTTGCGTCCTCTCCCCGATCATTCGTCAAATGGAAACGATCCAAAACATAAAAGACAAGCCCCAGCAGAATACCGACCACGCACGCGAGGACCATGCCGGTCAATTCAATGCTTCCGAGCTTTACCGAGACACCGGACAGGCCGGTCACAAACACGACGGCCGTCAATGCCTGGTTGCGTGCTTTGCTGTAGTCGACCTTAGCGTCTACCAGGATGCGCAGCCCGGAAGCGCCGATCATCCCATACAGCAAAAATGAGATCCCGCCGATGACCGGCTGTGGGATGGTGCCGATCAGAGCGGAGAATTTTCCAATAAAAGAACACAAAATCGAGAGTACAGCGGCCCCGCCGATCACCCAGACACTGTATACCTTCGTCATGGCCATGACGCCAATATTTTCGCCATACGTTGTGGTGGGAACGGAACCAACCAAGCCGGAAACGGCAGTGGAAAGGTTGTCCCCGATTAAGGAGCGGTGCAGGCCGGGGTCCCGCAAAAGGTCTTTGTTGACGACTTCGCTGGTGACGATTTGATGGCCGATGTGTTCGCTCGTGATGACCAGGAGGACCGGCACCATCGTCAGAATCGAAGTCCCGTCAAATTTTGCAAGCTGAAAATGCGGAACGGAGAATACGTTGGCGGTTTGCAGGCTTGTAAAATCTACGATTTGCAGGCAGCATGCGGTGATATATCCCGCGAGGATGGCGATCAGGATGGATAAGGCGCTGAAAAATTTGCGGAATAAAACGGACCCGAATACGGCAACGAGCAGCGTCACGAGAAAAACAGCGACATTTTTCGGGTCAATCTGCGGGGTATTCGCTGTGTACTGCCCGGTCGCCTCGTCCAATGTGTACGTGACCTCCTGCAGAAGGCCGCCGTTGCTTGCGGCATTGCCGGCAAGTTCCAGGCCAATCAGCGCCACCACAGGTCCCATTGCGGCAGGCGGCAGCAGATAATCAATCCACTTCGTGCCAAACTTCCACACAACGGCTGCCAGCGCACAGCCGAGAAGGCCAACGACAACATAGCCGCCTTGGGCATAGCGGAAGGCCTCCATGTGGCTGAAACCCTGTTCTTCAAAGTTTTGCAGGATAAGCATGGTGGGGGCAATAAAGGCGAAGCTGGAGCCCAAGTAAGCGGGCGCTTTTGCTTTGGTGATGAAAATAAAGAAAAGCGTTCCGATGCCGTTCATCAGGAAGACGACGGCGGGGTCAATCCCGAACACCGTCGGGACGAGTACCGATGCGCCGAACATAGCGAACATGTGCTGAATGCTCAGCGGAATTGCTTTTCCAAGCGGCGGGCGTTCTTGAACGCCGATGATCTTTTGCATAACCGAGTCCTTTCTCTCCAATAGGGTGCGCACTGCACAAAGCCATATGCGGGACGGAAACTTATAGAAACGCCAGCCATCCGTTTGGCTTTTTGAGAAAGCCCACAGTGGCTGGCGTATGATGGTTTCTGTTTGTTATTGGATCCGTTTGCGTGCGAAAACGGATTTGGACGAGCCGCAGACCGGGCAAACCCAGTCGTCCGGCAATTCCGCAAACGGCGTAATGGGGTCGTTATACTCATATTTGCAGATTTGACACAGGAACGCTTCCCCATCGTTCCCCGCGCGGTCCGGCCCCGGGAGCCGGTAGGTAGGCGCATTTTTCGAAGGCGTCCCTTTGATCACGCGCTGGTAATAAGCATAGGTCATGGGGGTTCCTTCAACGCGGTCACTGCCGGCGAGAATCTGGCCAAGGAAAACCGTATGCGTTTCGGTTTCCATACGGCCGATGACCTTGCACAAAAACCAGCAGCAGCTGTTTTCTTTAATGACCGGGACTCCTTCCCGCAGCATTTTATAGCGGACATTGGCGAGCTTGTCGCCCGTTTTGCCGGTAGAAAACCCGAGAACGCCGATCACTGCTCCCGAAGTGTCCTCGCTGAGCACACTGACCGTAAAGAGTCCTGTCTTTTCGATGCAGGTATGACTGTAATTTTCGTGGCTCATGCTGACCAAAAGTGCCGCAGGCCGTGTAGAAGCCTGCACCACCGTGTTTACAATGCATGCGGAAGGCTTTGTACCATCTGTTACTCCAATGGCATACATTCCATATGTCAAACTGAATAAGGCTTCCGGCTTCAAAAAGCTCCCTCCTTTTAAGAATTCTGCTGCGGCGGCTTGGCGGATTCTTTGCGGATCACGCGCCAATAGGCCGCAAAAGCCTGCTCATTCTTATTCTCACCCGGTGTGTAGTAATGCGTTCCCTTTAAAAGGTCCGGCAAATACTGCTGGTCAATCCAATGGTGCGGGAAATCGTGCGGATATCGATAAAACTGGCCTTTGCGGGCTTGATCCGCACCGTCGAAGTGTTTGTTCTGTAAATGCCGGGGGATTGGACCGATGCGCCCGGCGTTTACATCCGCTGCAGCAGCGTCGATTGCTTTTTCCGCCGAATTGCTCTTCGGCGCCTGGCACACCAAAATAACGGCATCCGCCAGCGGAATACGTGCTTCCGGGAGCCCGACCATCTGCGCGGCGTCCACGGCCGCTTTGACGATTGGGATGATCTGCGGATAGGCCAGCCCGACGTCTTCGCATGCACAGACCAACAGCCGCCGGCAGGCAGAGGGCAGGTCGCCCGCCGCCAAAAGGCGTGCCAAATAATGCAAAGCGGCATCCGCGTCGGAACCGCGCATCGATTTCTGATAAGCCGACAACAGGTCGTAATGCATGTCCCCGTCTCGGTCATAGCGCATTGCACTGCGCTGGGTCAATTCTTCCGCAAGGGCCTTGTCAATCTGCAGTACCCCCTGCGTTTCCTCCGCCGCCATCGTGCACAGCTCCGCGGCATTGATCGCCTTGCGCACATCTCCGCCGCAGGCATAAGCAATATGGGAAACGGCTGCATCCGTGACACAGATGGGCGCACCGCGTTCTTCTTCGAGAATGTGAAATGCCCGCTGCACGGCCGGAATGACGTCCTGCGGCGTAACGGCCTTGCATTCAAATACGGTTACACGGCTTAAAAGCGCATTGTATACATAGAAATAGGGGTTTTCCGTCGTGGAAGCGATCAGGGTAATCTCCCCGTTTTCCAGAAACTCCAACAGCGTCTGCTGCTGCTTTTTATTAAAATACTGGATCTCATCCAGATACAGCAGGATACCATTGACAGCTTCCAATGTTCCAATTTTCCCGATGATTTCACGGATATCTGCGGTGGAAGCGGTGGTGCCGTTCAATTTATAAAAGTGTTTATGCGTTTGGCGGGCAATCACCATGGCGAGCGTTGTCTTCCCAACCCCGGAAGGTCCGTAAAAAATCAAGTTTGGAACCTCTCCGTGCTCCAGAATGCGCCGCAGCGGGCGGCCCGGCGCCAATAGGTGCTGCTGCCCGACAATCTCGTCAAGTGTTTGGGGGCGGATACGGTCCGCCAGCGGAGACGCCATAGAAAACCCCTCCCGGCATGTTCGTTGTCCTTATTCGTAGAGCGGATGTGCCTTACACAGGGCATCTACCGCCGCAAGGCTCTTTTCTTTTGTGCCTTCATAATCGTTGATCGTATCCGCAATGCACTGGGCGATGGTTTCCATATCGGCGGGCTCTAACCCACGCGTCGTGACGGCGGGCGTACCCAAGCGCAGGCCGGAAGTCTGGAACGGGCTGCGGGTCTCGCCGGGAACCGTGTTTTTGTTGGCCGTAATGCGAATGGTGTCTAAGCGCTTTTCAAGCTCTTTCCCGGTTAATTCCATTCCCGTGAGGTCAACGAGCATCAAGTGGTTGTCGGTGCCGCCGCTGACCAAGCGCACCCCGCGGTCCATCAGCGCTTTGGCTAATGCCTGGGCGTTGTCGATGATTTTCTGGCTGTACGCTTTAAACGAAGGCTTGAGCGCTTCGCCGAGGCAGACGGCTTTCGCGGCGATGATATGCATCAGCGGGCCGCCCTGTGTGCCAGGGAAAATCGCCTTGTCAATCGCTTTTGCATACTGTTCTTTGCACAAAATCATGCCGCCGCGCGGTCCACGCAGCGTTTTGTGCGTGGTTGTCGTCACAACATCCGCCCACGGCACCGGGTTCGGATGCAGTCCTGCTGCGACGAGGCCTGCAATGTGTGCCATGTCCACCATCAGCATTGCCCCGCAGGCGTCTGCCACTTCGCGGAATTTTTGAAAATCAATCGTGCGCGGATAGGCGCTTGCGCCGGCAACGATCATTTTCGGCTTGACTTCCTTGGCCTGTTCCATCAAGCGATCATAGTCGATGCGGCCGGTCTCGGGGTCCACGCCGTACGCGACAAAATGGAAGTAGGTTCCGGAAAGATTGACCGGAGAACCGTGTGTCAGATGGCCGCCTTCTGCCAGGTTCATGCCCATTACCGTGTCCCCTGGCTTTAGGAATGCAAAATAAACGGCAATGTTGGCCTGTGCGCCGGAATGCGGCTGCACATTTGCGTGTTCCGCGCCAAACAGGCGGCAGGCGCGCTCCCGTGCGATGTTTTCCACGACGTCTACGTATTCGCAGCCGCCGTAATAGCGCTTGCCCGGGTAACCTTCTGCGTATTTGTTTGTCAGCACGCTTCCCATTGCGGCCATGACGGCCGGCGAAACTATGTTTTCAGAAGCGATTAACTCTAGATTGTGGCGCTGGCGCGACAGCTCTTTTTGCATGGCGTCGCCGATTTCCGGGTCCTGCTGGCTCACAAAACCGATGGTGTCCATCATATCCCTGTACATTTTTACATCCCCTTAGCGTTTATTTTTCTTTTTATTATACCGTTTGCGAGCGTGAAACACAACACTTTACCTCATTTTCTACGTAAAATTCTGCAAATTCGGTTTACGAAAACGAAACGATGCGGTACAATAAAAAGAAAAATCCATAAAATCGATCCAATCACTTTTTATGAGAAACCGAGAAGGACGTGAAAAAAATGACGCGAAAGGAACGGGCGCAGAAGGCTGTCGATGCGCTCAAAGCGGAATATCCGGACGCTTTGTGCTCCCTGCAATATCGGGATCCTTTGCAGCTTTTGATTGCCACGCGGCTTTCGGCCCAATGTACGGATGCGCGCGTCAACCAGGTGACGCCGGCGCTGTTTGCACGATTCCCCACGCTGGAGGCTTTCTGTGAGGCAACGCCGGAAGAGGTCGGGGAATTGATCCATTCGTGCGGCCTTTACAAAACGAAGGCGCGGGATATCTGCGCCATGTGCCGGATGCTGCGCGACGAATTTGGCGGTGTGGTGCCGGATACGATTGAAGCCCTCACGAAATTGCCGGGGGTCGGGCGCAAAACGGCTAACTTGATTGTCGGGGATATTTTTGGAAAGCCCGCCGTGGTGACGGATACGCATTGTATCCGTATTTGCGGAAAATTGGGCCTTTCCTCCGGCAAAAACCCGCTGCAGGTGGAACGCCAGCTGCGTGAAGTGCTGCCGCCGGAAGAAAGCAGCGCCTTTTGCCATCGCTTGGTGCTGCACGGCCGTGCGGTTTGTACCGCCCGCGCGCCCCGCTGCGAGGCGTGCTGCATGCGTACATTCTGCCAGACTTATCTTGCCAGTAAGGAGGAATCGGCATGAAAGCTCTGCTGATTGTGGTAGATTATCAAGTGGACTTTGTAACGGGGAGTTTGGGATTTCCGGAAGCCGTAAAATTAGAGGAACCGATTTGCAGAAAAATCGAAGCGGCCCGTGCCGCAGGCGCAGATGTGATTTACACGATGGATACGCATACGGAGCAGTATTTGCAGACGGCCGAAGGACGTGCACTGCCAATCCCCCACTGCATCAAAGGAACGCCCGGCTGGGCGCTTTACGGAAAGACGGCTGATCTTTTAAAAGACGCTCCCTGCTTTGAAAAGCCGGCTTTCGGATGTGCGGAGCTTCTCCCCTTTTTGCGGGAAAGGCAGTACGATCGCGTAGAGCTGTGCGGCCTTGTCAGCAATCTCTGTGTGCTGACAAATACCATCCTTGCAAAGACGGCGCTGCCGGAAGCGGAGATCGTTGTGGATGCGGCCTGCACGGCAAGCGCCGATCCCAAGCAGAACGCGGAAGCGCTCGATCTTTTGGAAGCACTGCAAGTGCGGGTGATTCGATGAACTTGCCTTACCGCTTGCTGGCGGTCGATTTAGACGGCACAATGCTCTCGAGCCGGAATACGCTTTCCGAAGGCAATTGCCGTGCCTTAAACCGTGCCTGTGCGGCCGGCGTTTTTGTCGTCCCCACAACGGGACGGCTGTATGCGGGCCTTCCCAAGGAGCTGGAGCGTATTCCCGGGATCCGTTACTGCATTTGCAGCAACGGCGCTGTCCTATATGACAAACAGACGCACACGGTGCTGCAGCGGCTGTGCATGCCGGCGCAGGCGGCCGCTGACGCCCTTTCCCTTTTGGTTAGCCACGGCGGCTGCGCGGACGTCTACCTCGATGGGCACGCGTATACCAGCGCCGAGCGCTATCGCAATCCGCTTGCACACCACGTTCAGCCGGAACATTTAGAGACGTTTTTGCGTTCACGCACTCCGGTGGAGGACCTTTTAACCTTTGTACGGGAGAAGGATCAGCCGGTCGAAAAGCTTTTCTCGATTTTTGAGGATTCGGCCGAACGGCAGCGCTGCTGGGATATCCTGACGAAAGACCCCCGGTTTATGGTTACGACGTCTCATCGCAGCGTCATTGAAGTCAACGACCGTCGTGCAACAAAAGGCGAAGGTCTGCGTGTCCTCTCCGCTCTGCTCCATATCCCGCAGGCAGCCGTCATGGCGGCCGGCGATGGGCTTAATGATCTTTCGATGATTGAATGGGCCGGCCTTGGGGTCGCGATGGAAAATGCGGAGCCGGCCGTCAAAATGCAGGCGGATGTGATTACGGCGCCGTGCGACGAAGATGGTTTGGCTAAGGCCATTGACCGCTGGATTTTTTCAAACTGAATTTTCTTGAGGATACACGCTCTTTTCGCTTGACTTTCGGCGGAAAAGCGTGTATCTTTATAGCAGGAGTAGAACAAACGTTCTATTCTAAACCGTAAAGAAAGCGAGGCATCCCCATGACTACATTGGAAAAGCTGAAAATCTTGACGGATGCCGCCAAATATGACGTTGCCTGCACGTCCAGCGGCGTGGACCGTGCAGGGAAAGCAGGTGCCCTGGGCAGCAGCGCTGCATGCGGGATCTGCCACAGCTTTTCAGCGGATGGGCGCTGTATTTCCCTTTTAAAAGTACTCTTTACAAACCGCTGCATCTGTGACTGCCAATACTGCTTAAACCGCCGTTCAAACGATATGCCGCGGGCAGCCTTTACCCCGCGGGAGCTGGCAGATCTAACGATTGCGTTTTACCGCCGCAATTACATCGAAGGGCTGTTTTTGAGCAGTGGGATCCTGCGAAACGCGGATTATACGTGTGAGATGCTTTTGGAGACCCTGCGCATTCTTCGCCGGGAATATCATTTCCGCGGGTATATTCATGTCAAGGCAATCCCCGGCGCGGACGAGCAGCTGCTGGCACGGCTCGGATTGCTTGCGGACCGCATGAGCGTGAATATCGAGATGCCTTCCGAAAAGAGCCTTCAAAAATTATGCCCGGAAAAGACGCGTCAAAGCGTTTTGCATCCGATGGGATGGATTGCAGAACGGATCGCTCAAAATACGCATGAATTGGCCAAATATCGCCACGCACCGGCGTTCGTTCCCGCCGGGCAGAGCACACAGATGATCGTGGGGGCAACGCCGGAAAGTGATTTTCAGATCCTGCGCCTGGCACAAGGGCTTTACCAAAACTACGGTCTGAAACGGGTCTTTTATTCGGCCTATATCCCGGTTTCCGACAGTGCCCTGCTGCCGCCGCTGGGGAGTAAGCCGCCGCTGCAGCGGGAGCACCGGCTTTACCAGGCGGATTGGCTGATGCGTTTTTACGGTTTTCAGGCACAGGAGCTTTTGGACGAGGCACATCCAAACCTTCACCCACAGTTGGATCCAAAATGCTGCTGGGCGCTGCGGCACCCGGAATTTTTCCCCGTGGAGCTGGAACGTGCAGATCCGCACACGCTGCTGCGTGTCCCGGGGATTGGTCCCAAATCCATGCGGGCAATTTTGCGTGCGCGGCGGGCGGGGTCCCTGCGGCTTGAGGCTTTGCCGAAGCTCGGTGTCGTCTGCAAACGGGCGCAGTATTTTATCACTTGCAGCGGCCGGCGGCCCAAGGACTTGGTGCTGACGCCGGAAGCAATGTGGCGCGCCCTGCTGCCAGCGCCCAAAAAGGGAGCCGCTCCCCTGCCGGGACAGCTGTGTTGGGAAGATTTCATGCCACGTATGTCAGGAGGGAATCATGCAGCCGCTTCTTTACCGTTATGATGGCAGCTTTGAGGGATTTCTTTGCTGTGTGTTTGACAGCTACGCCCGCAAAGAGCAGCCAACCGAGATTTGCGAAGAATCCACGGCACAGCTTTCCTTATTCCCGGTCCACCGCGTTGTGACAGACCCCGCGCACGCAAAACGGGTATTTTCGTCGCTGCGCGCACGCATTTCCGCGAAAGCCGAAGATCTGGTGCTGTTAGGGTTTCTGACGTGCATGCACGAGCGCGAACGGGTGCTTTTACAGTTTATCCGCCTTGGTTTCCGGTACGGCGCGAAGGTGACCGATATGCTTTCCGATCCAACCGTTTCGGCACTTGAGAAGGCCGTCGGGCATTTACGGGAAGAGGCGCACCTGCTTTTGGGATTCGTGCGCTTTTCGGAGTATGAGGGGCGCTTGGCCGCCGTAATTTCTCCGAAAAATCAGGTTTTGCCGCTGATGCAGGCGCATTTCTGTGCGCGGTTTCCCGAAGAGACGTTTTGTATTTACGACGACGTACACAACGAAGCCCTTTTGTACCGCCCGCATGTTGGCGGGATCTTTTCGATATCGGCCTTTTCCCTGCCGGAAGCCGACGCCCGCGAGCAGTATTTCCGTTCGCTTTGGCGCGTGTTTTACGAGACCATTGCCATCCAGGACCGCGAAAATCCCAAGTGCCGCCAAACGCAGATGCCAAAGCGCTATTGGCCGCATTTAACCGAGATGCGGCCGGAATAGAACAGCCGTGTGCCGGGCCTGCCTTTTTTGCATGCAAAACGGCCTTTCTCTTGACGCACCTGTGGTGGCTGTGGTATGATGGCTAGGTAAAAAAGCAGGTAAGTTGTGAGAAACTTTATTTCTTGCATCGCACCGTAAACTCCCTTCTTTCGTACCTGACCCAGCGGGCATGTTCCCCATGAGAAAGGCGGCGGAAAATACGATTCTGCAGACGCATCCTGGAAATGGGGCGGCTTCGCCTGCCTTGTCTTCCGTCTGTGCGGTATAAACAGAGAGAATTTTCAGCGCCCCGTCTTTCGGTGGCGCTTTTCTTTTGCGTCCCATGCACTGGCGGCGGGTCGAATGCAGGAAATGAGAAAGGCAGGAAATGCGATGGAGACACGAGTCGCCGTGATCGGCATTATCGTCCAGAATTATGATTCAACCGAGGCAATCAACCAGCTGCTGCACACCTACCGCCACTATATCATTGGCCGGATGGGCATCCCCTACACGCGGCGGGGAATTGCCGTCATCAGCGTCGTGCTCGATGCGCCGATGGATATTCTCAGTGCCTTGTCCGGAAAGCTGGGCATGCTGCCGGGAGTCGCAACAAAGACGCTGTATTCGAATGTGTATGGGACTTGCGATGAGCAGCAGCCTGATTGATCGGCTCGAGGCTGACCATGTGCTTCCGGCAGACGCGTTTTTGACGCTGTTGATGCAGCAAACGCCGGCGGTTCAGGAGGAACTGGCTCGGCGTGCACGTGCGGTGCGGGAACGCATCTATGGCAAGACGGTGTACATCCGCGGGCTCATTGAATGCTCGAGCTTTTGTAAAAATGACTGTTATTACTGCGGCCTTCGAAGAAGCAACCAAAACGCGCAGCGCTACCGGCTGACGGAGGAAGAGATCCTGCAGTGCTGTGCGGAAGGCTGGCAGCTGGGATTTCGCACGTTTGTGCTGCAGGGGGGCGAAGACCCTGCGCTTTCGCCGGATTGTGTCGCCCGGACCGTGCGGGCCATCAAGAAACGTTTCCCGGGCTGTGCGGTGACACTTTCACTTGGAGAACACAGCAAGGACGTTTTCCAAATTTGGAAAGAAGCGGGCGCAGACCGCTACCTGCTTCGCCACGAAACGGCCAGCGATGCGCATTACCGCCGCCTGCATCCTGCGCAGATGTCTTTATTGCACCGGAAACAGTGCTTATGGGATTTAAAGGCTCTGGGCTATCAGGTGGGAGCCGGTTTTATGGTTGGTTCCCCTGGCCAAACCAAAGCGCATATGGTGGAGGATCTGCTCTTTTTGTACGAATTACAGCCGGAAATGATTGGCATCGGGCCTTTTTTGCCGCATCACGACACGCCGTTTGCAAGGGAGCCGGCCGGCACATGCCAGGAAACATTATTTTTATTATCCGTGCTGCGCCTGATGTTCCCGCATGTTCTGTTGCCTGCGACGACCGCGTTAAACACCGTCGATCCGCATGGCCGGGAGCTCGGCATTTTGGCCGGCGCCAATGTCATTATGCCGAACCTCTCCCCTACGCAGGTTCGAAAAAAATATCTGCTTTATGACAATAAAGCCTGCACAGGCGAAGAGGCGGCGGAATCGGTTGCACAAATTGACCGCACCCTGCAAAAAATCGGGTACTCCCTTACGGTTTCTCGTGGGGACCCTGTCATATAATCTTTTCTATTGGAGGAACTATCATGAATTACGATCCACATTCCATGCATGCGGAGGCTTTCATCAATGATGAAGAGATCCAGGAGACGCTGGCGTATGCGGACAAGAACAAGGAGAACGATGAACTGATTGGTGAAATCCTTGAAAAAGCCCGCAAGCGCAAGGGCCTTTCCCATCGGGATGCTTCTGTTCTGCTCAGCTGTACCATCCCCGAGCGCAACGAAGAGATCTATGCGTTAGCTGAGCAGATTAAAAAGGACTTTTATGGAAACCGTATTGTGCTGTTTGCCCCGCTGTATCTTTCTAACTATTGCGTAAACGGCTGCGTCTACTGTCCTTATCATGCAAAGAATAAGCATATCTGCCGCAAAAAGCTCACGCAGGAGGAAATCCGCAAGGAAGTCATAGCCCTGCAGGATATGGGCCACAAGCGCCTTGCGTTGGAGACCGGTGAAGACCCGGTCAATAATCCCATCGAATATGTGCTGGAGAGCATCAAGACCATTTACAGCATTAAGCATAAAAACGGCGCCATTCGCCGCGTTAACGTCAATATTGCTGCGACGACCGTGGAAAATTACCGCAAACTGAAAGCTGCCGGTATCGGTACTTATATTCTGTTCCAGGAGACGTACCATAAAAAGAGCTATGAGCAGCTCCATCCTACGGGCCCGAAGCACAACTACGATTACCACACTGAGGCGATGGACCGCGCGATGGAAGGCGGCATCGACGATGTCGGCTGCGGCGTTTTGTTCGGCTTGGAGCGGTACCGCTATGAGTTTGCCGGCCTTCTCATGCATGCGGAGCATCTGGAAGCAGTTCATGGTGTCGGGCCGCATACCATCTCTGTCCCTCGCGTAAAACATGCCGACGATATTGACCCGAGCGCTTTCGATAATGGCATTGACGATGATACGTTTGCAAAGATCGTTGCGTGCATCCGCATTGCGGTCCCCTACACCGGTATGATCATTTCAACTCGTGAAAATCAAAAGTGCCGGGAGCGCGTCTTGAAACTCGGTATCTCGCAGATTTCCGGCGGCTCTCGCACGAGCGTCGGCGGCTATGCAGAGCCGGAGGAAGAAGAGAATTCCGAGCAGTTTGATGTGGCCGATACGCGCACGCTGGATGAGGTTGTCCATTGGCTGATGGATTTGGGGTACATCCCGAGTTTCTGCACGGCATGCTACCGCGAAGGCCGCACGGGTGATCGCTTTATGTCCTTGTGCAAGAGCGGCCAGATTCAGAATTGCTGCCACCCGAACGCCTTGATGACGCTCAAGGAGTATTTGATGGACTATGCGCAGCCGGATACGCGCCGCGTTGGGGAGGCGCTGATCCAGCGGGAGCTCGAAAATATTCCGAAGGAAACGGTGCGCAACATCGCGCGGGAGCGGTTAGCGGCCATTGAACATGGAGATCGCGATTTCCGCTTCTAAGTTTCATTCTGAATGGATCATGTCTAAAGGCAAAGGAGGAACAGAAGATGGGCTTAAACAGTACGCCAGAGGCTGAACGCCTCCATATCGGAATTTTTGGACGCCGCAATGCGGGAAAATCCAGCCTGCTCAATGCATTGACCGGGCAGCAGCTTTCGATTGTCTCCGAAGTGCGCGGCACCACGACGGACCCGGTCAAAAAGTCAATGGAAATCCTGCCTTTGGGGCCGGTCCTTCTCATCGATACGCCCGGTCTTGATGATGAAGGGGAACTGGGCCTTCAGCGTGTGCAGAGAAGCCGCAGCGTTTTGATGACTGCGGATGTTGCCCTGCTGATCGTCGACGGACTGGAAGGCCCGCAGCGGGAGGACCGCGAGATCTTGCAGGCGTGTCAAAAGCGCGATATCCCGGTTGTGATGGTTTTCAGCAAGCTTGACCTTGCCGAAAAGCAGGACCCTGCCCGTGTCCAGCGCCTGCAAAACGAATACCCGCAGGCAATTTGGGTCAGCGCCAAAACGCAGGAAAATATTCTGGAGCTGAAAAATAAAATTGCCGTATCGGTTCCGGAAGAGAAGCCGCATTCCCTGACCGCTGACCTCGTCTCCCCCGGCGGCTTTGCGGTGCTGGTGGTGCCCATCGATTCTGCGGCACCGAAGGGACGCCTTATCCTGCCGCAGCAACAGGTAATCCGCGACCTTTTGGACCACGGTTCCATGGCGGTAGTTTGCCGGGAATCCGAGCTTGCCCAGACTTTGCAGCGTTTGCAGACGCCGCCGCAAGTCGTTATTACGGACAGCCAGGCCTTTCAGCAGGTAGCGGCGATTGTTCCGGAAGAGGTTCCATTGACCTCTTTTTCTATTTTAATGGCGCGGCGCAAAGGGGTCTTGAAAGACGCGGTGGCCGGTGTGCGTACACTCGATTTCTTAAAAGATGGCGATTCGGTGCTGATCAGTGAAGGCTGCACCCATCACCGCCAGTGTGACGACATCGGCACCGTGAAGCTGCCGCGCTGGATTCGGGAATACACGCATGCGGATTTAAAGTTCTCGTTTACGAGCGGTACCGCGTTTCCGGATGATCTTTCCCCTTACAAAATGGTGATCCACTGCGGCGGCTGCATGCTGACCCAGCGTGAAATGCTCCGCAGGCTTCGTACCGCCCGCCGGCAGGACACGCCCATGACCAATTATGGGACTTTGATTGCCTATCTGCGCGGTATCCTCGACCGCAGCCTGCGGCCGCTCTCCTCTTTGGAGGGGTAAGCCCCTGTAACAGGACCGCCGCTTTGCGGGAAGGTCCATGTGCTTTGTCCCCACTCTTATTCGTGTCCGCCAATGAAAGAAAAAGAAAGGCAGGAACTCCGAGAAAATCCGAAGTTCCTGCCTTTTTATTGGTGCCGCTGACCGGACTTGAACCGGTACGATATCGCTACCGAGGGATTTTAAGTCCCTTGTGTCTGCCAATTCCACCACAGCGGCAAACGTCGATTGACGACATGCCTTAGTATAGCACAGTTTTGAAAAAGAAGCAAGAGGCAGAACAAGAAAACCCGGAACAGAGCATTTTTTCTGCGGGCATAGGCCGTTGACAGAATGATGAAGAGGCGATAAAATAAGATGATTACTTAAAATTCTATTTTGTAATGCGTTCAACAACTTTGAAAAGCCGCCCGTACGGAATCCGTGCGACGGGGCTCTGTGGCTTTCAAACGTTTATTTGTTATTTAGATTTGCGGACGAAAGGGGAGCTTTATGAAAATTGGACTCGACGTCGGCTCCACGACAATCAAATGCGTCGTGTTGGACGACAACAATAAAATTGTATACAAGTCCTATGAACGTCATTTTTCTCAAATTAAAGAAAAAATAACTGAATTATTAACGAAGATTCACAAAGATGTTATCAAAGGCAATGAAGCAAAGCTGACAATTTCCGGTTCTGCGGGCATGGGCATCAGCGAGCGGTGCGATTTGCCGTTTGTTCAGGAAGTTTATGCGACACGCATCGCGACGGGCACTTTGCTGCCGAATACCGACTGCATTATTGAGTTGGGCGGTGAGGATGCGAAAATTCTTTTCCTGACCGGCGGCACCGAGGTGCGCATGAATGGCACTTGCGCAGGCGGCACCGGCGCGTTTATTGACCAAATGGCCACGCTTTTGGATGTCTCTTTGGAAGAACTCGATAAGCTTTCCGAAAGCTATGAGAAAATTTACACGATTGCTTCGCGCTGCGGCGTGTTTGCCAAGACAGATGTCCAGCCGCTGTTAAACCAAGGCGCCCGTAAAAGCGACATTGCGGCGAGCATTTTTGCGGCGGTTGCGAACCAGACGATTGCAGGCTTGGCGCAAGGGCGGCCGATCACCGGAAACGTCTTGTATTTGGGCGGGCCTTTGACCTTCTTAAAGGGTCTTCGCCATGCTTTTGACACGGCGCTGCACACCAAAGGGCTTTGTCCGGAAAACAGCCTGTACTTTGTGGCGTTGGGTGCGGCTTTCAGCAGCGAGATTGAGACCGATTTGGATACTGCGTTGGAGCGCATCAAAAAATACGGCGTCAGTGGCGACTTCCGCAGCATTGATCCGTTGTTTAAGGACCAGGCAGAGTATGACACTTTCCTTGCCCGCCACAGCTCCTGCAAGGCACCCCGCGGGGATTTCATGACCTATAAGGGGCCGGTCTATTTGGGCATTGACTCGGGTTCCACAACGATCAAGGCGGTTGTCATGGGCAGCGACGGCCAGGTATTGGACAGTATCTACCGCGGCAACTCCGGCAACCCGGTGCCGATTTTCCGGGAATACCTGCTTTCTTTGTATGAGAAGCGGCCGGATCTGCAATTCACGGCGGCTGCCGTGACCGGCTACGGCGAAGAGCTGTTAAAGAACGCCTTTAATATGGACTACGGGATCGTCGAAACGATGGCGCATTTTACCGCCGCCAAACGCTTTATGCCGAACGTCGACTTTGTTATCGACATTGGCGGCCAGGATATGAAGTGCTTTAAGATTCGAAACGGCGCCATCGACAACATTTTCTTAAATGAAGCGTGCTCTTCCGGATGCGGCTCGTTCCTGCAGACCTTTGCGAATACGCTGGGATACGGCATCGAAGAATTTGCAAAGCTCGGCCTGTTTGCAAAGCACCCGGTCGATTTGGGAAGCCGCTGCACCGTCTTTATGAACAGCCAGGTCAAGCAGGCGCAGAAAGATGGCGCCACTACCGAGGATATCTCTGCAGGCCTTTCGGTGAGCGTTGTGAAAAACGCGCTTTATAAGGTCATTCGCGTCAATTCCGCCGATGAGCTGGGACGGCATATTGTCGTGCAGGGCGGTACCTTCTTAAATGATGCGGTGCTGCGCGCTTTTGAAAAAGAGATGGGTGTAGAAGTCATCCGGCCGGATATTTCCGGGTTAATGGGCGCTTATGGCGCGGCGGTTTATGCGATGCAGAAATCTTTGCGCCGGGAAGGCAACAGCTCGTTGATTTCCAAAGAGGAACTGGAGCACTTTAAGCACGAAGTCAAAGTTACAAACTGTGGGCTTTGCAGCAATCACTGCCGTTTAACGGTGAATATTTTCGACAACGGCCGGCGCTTTATCGGCGGCAACCGCTGCGACCGCCCGACGACCCGCCGCAGCGGCAATGGCGCGGAGTTGGATCTGTACGCTTATAAGCTGCAGAAGCTGTGCTCTTATAAGCCGATTGTTGCGGGCAAGCGCGGAAAGATCGGTTTGCCGATGGGGTTAAATATGTATGAACTCCTGCCGTTCTGGCACACGTTCTTTACGATGCTTGGATTCGAGGTGATCACCTCTCCCCTGTCGACGCGGGAACTGTACCTGGAAGGCCAGGCGACGATTCCGAGCGATACGGTTTGTTTCCCGGCCAAATTGATGCACGGCCATGTGCTGCGCCTGCTTGATGAGGGTGTGGACACCATCTTCTACCCGTGCATGAGTTATAACTTTGACGAGCACAAGAGCGACAACCATTATAACTGCCCGGTAGTTGCCTATTATCCGGAAGTCATTGCGGCCAATACGCAGCGCTTAGAGGGCAAGAATTTCATTCATGACTATGTTGGCCTCCACCGTCCGCACGATTTTCCGAGAAAGATCCTGAAGATCCTGAAAGCCCACGGGTTTACGGATCTCAATGCGAAGGAAGTCCGTGTAGCTGCTGATGCGGCTTACCGCGCCTATCATGAATATATGGAGGATATCCACCGCAAGGGGAATGAAATCATCGATGAGGCGCGCAAAGAACATAAACAGATTATTGTTTTGGCAGGCCGCCCCTATCATCTGGACCCTGAGGTCAACCATGGCATCAACAAATTGATCACGAGCCTCGGTGCGGCGGTGGTCACAGAGGATGTCATCGCTGCGCGCCAGGCCAAAGAGCCCGTACATGTTTTGAACCAGTGGACGTATCATGCGCGGCTGTATTCCGCCGCAGAATATGTGGCAACGCAGTCGGACATGAATCTCGTGCAGCTTGTTTCCTTCGGCTGCGGTTTGGATGCCATTACGACCGATGAAGTCCGCAGTATCTTGGAAAAGAAAGACCGCATTTACACGCAGATCAAGATCGATGAGATCACAAATTTAGGCGCTGTGAAGATTCGGCTGCGCAGCCTCTTTGCCGCCTTGGAACAGTGAGGTGTTTGTATGGCTGAATTGGTTTATGATAAGACAGGCCGTCTTCTCTTTACGAAGGAAATGAAAGAGGAGTACACCATTTTGTGCCCCATGATGCTCCCCGTCCATTTTAAGCTGTTCGTCAGTGTCTTGCGCCATTCGGGCTATAAGATTGAGCTGCTGGAAAACGACGGACCTTCTATTGTGCAGGAAGGCTTGAAGTATGTCCATAATGACGCGTGCTATCCCGCCATTTTGGTTATTGGGCAGTTTATGGATGCGCTGCATTCCGGGAAATACGACATTAACCGTACGGCTCTGATTATCACGCAGACGGGCGGCGGCTGCCGCGCCAGTAATTACATCCATATGCTGCGCAAAGCCCTGCACCGCGCGGGGATGGACCAGGTGCCGGTTATCAGCTTGAACCTGTCCGGATTGGAGTCGAATCCCGGCTTTCAGATCGATTTGGACATGATCCGCAAACTGTTGGCAGGCGTTGTGTATGGCGATACACTGATGTGTCTGAACAATCAAATTAAACCGTATGAGATTCAAAAAGGACAGAGCGAGGCGCTGCTGAACACGTGGACAGACCGGTTGAATGACCAGCTTAACCATGGTCATGGCATCGGTATGAGCGCGCAGAAAAAGAATCTGCGGTTGATCCTGCACGATTTTGCGCAGATCCCCATCAAAAAGGTGCCGAAAGTGCATGTCGGCATCGTGGGGGAAATTTACGTGAAATATGCGGCTTTTGCCAATAATCATCTGGAAGATTTCCTGGCGGAACAGGACTGTGAGGTCAATGTGCCGGGCCTGATGAATTTCCTGATTTTCATGGTAGGCCACAGCCTCGACGACATCCATTTGTATGGCGGCAATCCGGCAAAACTGATTTTGGTCAAGGCTTTGTTCCAATATGTGACGGCCATGCAGCACACCATCACCAACGCCTTTAAACCGTACCCGCAGTTTTTAGCACCTACGGAATTTGCCCATGTCAAAGAGCTTGTCAAAGGCGTCATTGGCTATGGCGCAAAGATGGGCGAAGGCTGGCTTTTAACGGCCGAAATGCTGGAGCTCGCTGAGTGTGGGTTTGAGAATATCATCTGCGCGCAGCCGTTTGGCTGCCTGCCCAATCATATTGTAGGCAAGGGCATGGTCCATAAGCTCAAGCAGGTGGACCCCAACTCCAACATCGTGCCCATTGACTATGACCCCAGCGCCACAAAGGTTAACCAGGAAAACCGTATCAAGCTGATGTTGGCGGTCGCACGTGAGAATTTGAAAAAGAAATATCCGGACGCAAAATAAAGAAAGTGCCCGATGCCAGGAATATGCTTGGCATCGGGCACTTCGGTTTTTGAAGGAATTTACCGGTCCCACTTTTCGCACAGGGCCAGCAGTTCTTCCGTGAAGCGGTTGAGATCCTTGTTGGCGCCGCCCTCATTGTGCTGGACGACCAGCTCCAGACGCTTCTGCGCCTGCTGCAAGCGCGCATAAGCAGCCGAATAGCGGCGGCCATGGGACAAGACAACGCGTTTTGGATGCAGGCGCTCCGGCGGGATGCCGTCGTCCAGGAATTTCCCGGTCAATAGATCGAAGCTCGCGGAAAAATTCGGCGCTACGGCATCGTAACCGCGCATACACAATTCTGAGGTAAAGGTTTCGCAGCAGGTGCGTTCCCCATGCACCACAAACACTTTCTGTGGGCGCTTTTGAAAGGCGTCAATCCATTCCAAAAGCCCTGTATGGTCAGCGTGGCCGGAGAGTGCTCGGAAATTGAAGATGTGCGCTTTTACGGCAATCTGCTCCCCGAACAGCTTTACGCTTTCAACGCCGTCCAAAAGCATGCGGCCGAGTGTTCCCTGTGCCTGAAAACCTGCAAAGACGATTGTACATTCCGGGCGCCAGAGATTATGTTTTAAATGATGGCGGATGCGTCCCGCTTCGCACATGCCGCTCGAAGACAGAATGACTTTGGGAACGCCGTCTGTATTGAGCATTTTGGATTCTTCCACGCTTGTGGTGATGTTTAAGTTTGGAAAGTTGATCGGCTCAAATCCGTGTTCAATCAGGGTGGCCGTCTCTTCATCTGCATAACCGTGCAGATTGCCGCTGTAAATGGCGGTTGCTTCAGAAGCAAGCGGAGAATCCACATAGACTGGGAAGTTAGGATTGCGCGGCGTCATATGGCGCTCTTTGATTTCCCGGATAAAAAAGAGTAACTCCTGTGTGCGTCCGACGGCAAAAGAAGGGATTACCACGTTGCCGCCGTTTGCGAGTGTATTATCGATGATATCTGCGAGCGGACGCGTATAATCCGCCATTTTTTCGTGTTCGCGGTCTCCATAGGTCGATTCCATCACGGCGTAATCCCCGCCTTCCCGCACATATTGCGGGTCGCGGATAATGGGCTGGCCTTTGTTCCCGATATCCCCGGAAAATACGATTTTTTTCGTGATGCCGTTTTCGGTCGCCCAAACCTCGATAAAAGCGCTGCCCAAAAGATGCCCCGCATCCGTAAAGCGCACGCGCACGCCGCTGCAAAGTTCGATAAATTCGTTGTATTCACAGGATTCCAACAGTTTTAGTGTATCTTCGGCATCCTCCAGCGTGTAAAGCGGTTCCGCGGGCTGCCTGCCCGCACGCTTGCGCTTGCGGCCTTCTGTTTCGGCGTCCATCTCCTGGATGTGGGCACTATCCCGCAGCATGATGCTTAAAAGGTAACACGTTTTCCGTGTAGCAATGATTTTCCCTTGGAACCCCTGCTTTACAAGTAAGGGCAGCCGGCCGGAATGGTCGATGTGTGCGTGCGTGACCAGCACATACGAGATGCTGGAAGCCGGAAACGGCAGCTCTGCCTGGTTGGTCACGTCCGCGCCTTGCTGCAGCCCGCAATCAATCAAGATGCGGCGGCCATTGACGGTCAGACAATGGCAGCTGCCGGTCACTTCTTTGTCCGCACCAAAAAACGTCAACAACATGGGAAACTCCCTCCTTTGCTGTCTTCTCTTCATCCTTCCTGCAGGATCAATTCGATCGGGCAGTGGTCGCTGCCGTACACATCGCTTAAAATGCGGCTGTCCTGCACCTGCGGAAACAATCGGTCGGAAGTCAGAAAATAGTCGATGCGCCAGCCCGCATTCGTGTTTCGCGCGTGAAAGCGGTAGCTCCACCACGTATAGGCCCCGGTGCGATCGGGGTACTGAGCACGAAATGTGTCAGTGAAACCGGCGGCCAAAAGCTGTGTGAACTTTTCGCGCTCCTGGTCGGAAAATCCTGCGTTGCCCCGGTTAGGCCCGGGATTTTTCAAGTCAATTTCTTCATGTGCCACATTGAGATCCCCACAAATGATGACGGGCTTTGTCCGATCAAGCGTTTGCAGGTATGCACGAAAGGCGTCTTCCCACGCCATGCGGTAATCGATTCGCTTTAACTGGTCCTGCGAGTTGGGCGTATAGACGGTCACAAGATAATACGCGGGAAATTCCGCAGTGATACTGCGCCCTTCCCCGGTAAGGCTGTCGTCGCCGATTCCATATGAGACGGAAAGCGGCTCCTGTTTGCAGAACATCGCGGTGCCTGAATAGCCTTTCTTTTCCGCATAATTCCAATATAAGTGATAACCAGGAAGCTCCAGCGAGACCTGTCCTTCCTGCAATTTCGTTTCCTGCAGGCAGAAGACATCGGCGTCAATCGATTGAAAAAAGGTCAAAAACCCTTTTTTGATGCACGCGCGCAGCCCGTTTACATTCCATGAAACAAATTTCATACGTCCCTCCGCTGTCCTTTTTGTTTAGTATACCATATTCTTTTGAAAAAGAGAATGCTCCCCGCAAAATTCCTACTTGTCGCCTTTGTAAATTCCGTGTATACTGAAAGACAAGATTTTGAGTCAGGAGGCATTTTGTATGCAGAATCCGATTGTTACGTTTGAGACGACGGCCGGTACAATGAAGGCGGAGCTTTATCCGGAAATTGCGCCGAATACCGTCAACAACTTTATCCACCTCGTGCAGTCCGGCTTTTATGACGGGACCATTTTTCACCGCGTAATCCCTGGGTTCATGATCCAGGGTGGCGACCCGAACGGCAACGGCATGGGCGGCCCTGGCTACAGTATTCGCGGCGAGTTTACGCAGAATGGCTTTCCCAATGCACTCCGCCATACGCGCGGCGTTCTGAGCATGGCGCGCACGATGATGCCGAATTCCGCTGGCAGCCAGTTCTTCGTCATGGTCGCTGACGCGCCGCACCTTGACGGCCAGTACGCGGCATTCGGAAAGGTTATTGAAGGCATGGAGACTGCAGATGCGATCGTTTCCAGCAAACGCGACCGGATGGATAAGCCGCTGACGGACCAGATCATGACGAAGGTCACGGTAGAGACGTTTGGCGAGACGTATCCGGCACCGGAAACGTGCTGAGAAGGACCGTTACATAATTTTTTGAAAAGAATGCCCCGTACAGCCCAAAAATCGCGCTGTACGGGGCATTTTAATCGGCGAAAACGTATTATGTAAATAAAATTATAGAAACCGGAGTACGATGAACCGATTTATGTAACACGGTTTATGTAAACGCTTTTTTGCCTGACAGAAATCCGGCCCACCGCGGGAAAGCGGCGGGCCGGAAAATTTCTTATGTAGATTGCGAAACGCGGAACGCATGAGGAAGCAGGTCCCCGAGACGATAGGGTGTGATGCCGCCGTTTCCATCTGCCAGATAAATTTGAAAATCCGGCGTACAGAATTCGGCAAGCACCTGCAGGCAGATTCCGCATGGTGGACAGGGCTTCTTGGGCGTTTGGCTTCCCGGTGCCCCTGCTACGGCGATGGCTGCAAAACTGCGGGCAC
This sequence comes from uncultured Clostridia bacterium, assembly GCA_944385055.1. GTDB lineage: Bacteria > Bacillota > Clostridia > Oscillospirales > Acutalibacteraceae > Caproicibacterium. Next base: position 426,410 of record CALWVT010000001.1, read on the forward strand.
CGCTGCTGACTGCGCTGGCCACTGCAGCGCGTTCGGCACAGATCGTTGCACCATAAGAGCTGTTTTCCATATTGGCCCCTAAAAAGATGCGGCCGTCATTGGTCAACAGGGCAGCGCCGACCCGAAAGTCGGAATAAGGTGCGTAGGCGTTTTCCCTTACGCGTACGGCGGCGTCGAAAAGATCTCTAGGCTGTATGTTCATCGGTGGAACCCCTTTCTTTGTGAAGGATCTCAGAAATGGACTGTGGTGCTTATCCATAACTTTTCTCATTTTTCTATTTTTATTATAGTAGATTTTCTTTTTTGCCGCAACCTATTTTACGAATTTAGCACTCAAATTATTCAAGTGCTAAAATTAACAGTTTATTCATTTATTTTTCATACTTTCTTCATTTTCTTTTTGTATGATATAGGTGTTGAGAGGAAAGAAAGAACCTGGAGACAAAAATAAAAAAGAAATGAGGTATGCAGTATGTTTGATTTGATTCCGTTTGAGCGCAGTGATGATTGGATGAATCAGTTTTTCCGTGCGTTTCAGTCGAATTTTCCCGTCAAGACAGGCAGCGTACCGTGTGTGACGGATATTCGGGATGAAGGCGACCACTATGAGCTGGAAGCAGAAATGCCCGGTTATAAGAAAGAAGAGATCCACCTTTCCATTGACGGCGACTGCCTGACCTTACAGGCGGCGCATGAGGAGAAGCAGGAGCAGCAGTCCGAGAAACGTGGCACGTATCTGCGCCGCGAGCGCCGTACCGCCAGCGTGAGCCGTTCCTTTGATGTGAGTGGGATCGATACCAGTGCCATTAAGGCCCGTTATGAGGACGGCATTTTGAAGCTGACGCTGCCGAAGAAAGCGGCACAGCAGCCGGTTACCAAGCGGATTTCCATTCAATAAACAAATCCTTCAACTTTTTTGAAATGAGGTTTTTATCATGTTTGATTTGATTCCTTTTGAGAACAGAAATTCCAATCTCTTTCGTTGGCTCGACCGTTTTGACGATGATTTCTTCAAAACGACGGAAAACAGCTTCTCCCCCTGCCGTGTTGATATCCAGGATTTGGGCGACCGATTCCTGTTAGAGGCGGAGCTGCCCGGCTTCAAAAAAGAGGAAATTAAGATCGATCTCGATAAGGACTGCCTGACCCTTTCTGCACAGCACACGCAGCAGCAGGAAGATAAGGGCAATTATATCCGCCGCGAACGCCGCACGACGGGCCTGAGCCGCTCGTTCGATGTCTCTTCGATCGATACGGATCACATCGGTGCAACGTTCGAGAATGGTGTGCTGACGCTGACGCTGCCGAAGAAGTCTGCGCAGAAGCCGCAAGCGCGCCGGATTACGATCGAATAAACTTTGTATTTGGAATGTCTAAAAGGGATGCGCTCCTTTGAGAAGGGGCGCATCCCTTTTTTGTTTGGCGTTTTGCGGTTTAGATTGCCGGACGGTCAGCTTCCGGAACGACGGCTTCCATGCGGGCTTTTAAGGCTTTGATGGGGATGCCCTGTTCCAAAAATTTTGCTTCGTGTTCCGTCAAGACATTGTCGGGGTCTTCCAGTGCGTGCAGATTATACGTCTGTGCAAAGACCGTGAAGCCTGCTTGCGGCAAGTATTGCAGTGTGGCGGCAAACAAGGCGTCGTCGTCCGTTTTAAACCATAGCTCTGCGCCCGGCGACAGCAAGGTGCGGTATAAAAGGAGCTGACGCGGGTGCGTTAGCCGCCGCTTGTGGTGGCGCGGCCTTGGCCACGGATTGCAAAAATTGATATAAATGCGCTCTACATGGTCCTTCTCCCCCATGATGTCCGGCAGACGCTCAATGTCGTAAGCGGTTAGTGCAACATTTTCAATGGGATGGTCTCCAAACGCCGCCTCGATTTTCCGTTTTGCCGGGGCAAGAACGGCGTCTTTCATATCAATTCCGAGAAAATTATATGCGGGGTGCTGGGGCGCCATACCCGCCAGAAACCACCCTTTTCCGCATCCAAGCTCTAAATACAGGGGTTGTTTGTGTGGAAACCATTCGAGCCAGTGATTTTTCATTCGTTGTGGCCCACGCAGAAAAAACGGGCAGGCATCCAGCTCCGGCCCGGCCCACGGCTTTGCGCGCATTCTCATCAGGGATCGGTTCCTCCTCGCTTTTGACAGTCCAATGTACAGTGCTTTTTAAGCGGAACATGCACTGTGGCGTTTTACTTTTCCGAAACATGGAAACAGCTTTTCTACAATAAAATTTATTATAGACTGAAACGGTTTCCGCTGTCAAACAGAAACCATTTCATAGAATGAAAAAATGGACATGTACATTTTTTGATGCTATAATAGGAGAAATTCAAAAGTCCGACACAATACAGCTTTCGATAATCAGGAGGCGGCAATGACCAAACACAGAAAAATTACAGCAGTGATGCTTTCTGCCCTGGCGGTTTTGATTGTTATTCTCATTATCCTTTGGACGCGGTTTGGATATCGGGCGCAGATGTATACGAATAATTCTTATGCAATGGCGACATATGTCCAACAAACGGTGTACGGGCCGGAGGGTGAGCAGGCGGCCGCAGAAGCAGCACAGGCTGTGACAGCTTTGGAAAATCAGATTTCCTGGCGTGTTTCGGGCAGCGACATTGACCGCTTAAATGACGCGGCCGGAACCGAATGGCTGACAATAGACAGCGATACGGTGGATTTGTTGGCATTGTCGCTGGATGTTGCGGAAAGAAGCGGAGGTGCTTTTGATCCCACCGTGCTGCCGCTGACGTCCCTGTGGCGTTTTGAAAGTGAGACGCCGCATGTTCCTACCGAAGAGGAGCTTTCCAGCGCTTTGCAATACGTCGGGTATGCAGATCTTCGCATCAATGAAGAGGAGCATACAGCATCTTTAAGACGTCATTATGAAGGAATTGACTTAGGGGCTATCGGAAAAGGCGCTGCCTGTGACCGTGTGGTTTCCGTTTATGCATCGCATGACTTGACGGCAGGCGTCGTTTCGGTGGGTGGCAGCGTTGGTGTTTATGGAAATAAACCGGATGGTACCGATTGGCTTGTGGCACTGCGCGATCCGGACACGCCGGATGAAAGCGTTGGAAGCATTGGCACGCTGCAGCTGGAGCCGGGCGAATTCGTTTCGACTTCCGGAACGTATGAAAAACAGTTTACACAAGATGGTGTTACATATCATCATCTTTTAAATCCACATACCGGCATGCCGGAAGAAAACGGCTTGGTTTCTGTCTCTGTCGTTTGTGAAAATGGTGCGTTGAGCGATGCGCTCTCGACCGCGTGTTTCGTTCTCGGCAAGGAACAAGGCCTGGCACTTGCGGAAACGTACGGTGCGGAGGTCCTCTTTGTCGATGATCAAAAGGAGATCACGATGTCAGACGGCATCCAAGAACGTTTTACGCTGTCGAATGCGGCGTACACATTGGCCTAAACGTGCTTTTTATTATTTATTAAAAGCAAGGATATTAAAAGCAAGGATGAAAAGACAAAGAGGGAATGGCGTTTGCTTTTTCGAAAAAAAGATATGCTGCTGATTTTTCCCCTTGTGGCAGCTGCTCTCCTACTGCTCGTTTGGTTTACCTTTCGCACAGCGGACGATTGTGTGGCAGTGGTCGAGGTGAACGGCGCAGTCGTGGGGCAATATGATCTTTCCACCCAAACAGACACCCAGATTCTGGACCTTGGCGGCAGCTACCATGTGCAGTTAAAATTGGCGCCCGGGGAGATTTCCTTTTTCCATTCCGATTGTCCGGACCAGGTTTGTGTGCGGACCGGCGTTTTAACGAAGCCGGGCCAGACGGCGGTTTGCCTGCCCGCGCGGGTCAGCGTGGAAATTCAAGGGGAAGCCGAGGTGGATGGCGTCACGGGATGATGCCAAAGATTATGAAGGATAAATTGAACCTTTCTTCTACAACGCGAAAAGTTGCGCTGGTAGGGCTGCTGGCGGCACTAGCGCTGGTGCTTTCCTGGCTGGAATCCATGCTGCCTCCCCTCCCCATGCTGCCGCCCGGCGCAAAACTTGGCCTTTCCAATATCGTCACGATGTATGCGGCCGGGGCGGTTGGCCTGTGGCCCGCGATGGGGATCGCGCTGCTGAAAGGCGCGTTTTCCGGCTTGATGCAAGGGTCGGTGGCGTTTTGTATGAGTACTGCCGGCGGTTTGTGCAGCACATTTGTGATGTGGCTGCTGCAGCGGCCGAAAAAGCGCCCATTTGGTACCATTGGCTTAGGCGTTGCCGGTGCGGTTACACACAATTTGGCACAGCTGCTGGTGGCAATTTTGCTGACTACGCCGGCGGTGGCCTATTATGCGCCATTCCTGCTGCTGTTTGGCGTTTTTTTTGGCATTTTGACGGGAATTGTACTGCGAGTGGTTTCGCCTTTCCTAGACAAAATATAATTTTGTCTGAATGTGACGAAAACGCAATGCTTTCTTTTGTTAAAATGCCTATGTTCTTTTTCCTGGAAATCTTTTAAGATAAGATGTTATGAGAAGGCCACAAATTGTGTAAGGGATATCCTTTTCATCCGTTGCTTGTGCTTGTAAAGGCAGAAAGCCTTGCTATTTTATGGGTTATCAAGTGCAGCTTTAAATGGCAGGATCATTTAAAGCTGCAGAAGATATATAGAAGTTAAAACGTTGGGAGGAATCCATCATGGAGTTGAACTTCCCCAAAAAGCCGTTCCGAACGCACGGCGGCGCTGCGGTTCCACACCGCAAGCACACCGCGCAGCAAGAATCGGTCGTTATGCCTATCCCCGCGGAAGTAGTTATTCCGATGCAGCAGCATGCAGGTGCGCCCTGCGTGCCGACCGTCAAACGCGGCGACAGTGTAACGGTGGGGCAAAAGATTGGAGAGAGTACGGCGTTTGTGAGTGCTCCCATCCATGCAAGTGTTTCTGGAACCGTGACATCGGTAGAAAAGGTTCTGATGCCGACGGGGGCTTCTGTTGACGCAGTCGTCATTCAGTCCGACGGCAGCATGACGCCTGACCCGGATCTCAAGCCGCCGGTCCTCAATAGTAAAGAGGACTTTTTGAAAGCGGTGCGGGAGTCCGGTTTGGTTGGTTTAGGCGGCGCGGGATTTCCGACGCATGTGAAATTGAACATCCCGGAAGGAAAAACCGTTGATACGCTGATTATCAATGTGGCGGAATGCGAGCCTTATCTGACGGCGGATAACCGGGAAGCCATCGAAAATGCGCAAAGCGTTTTGGATGGTGTGGCTGCGGTCAAAGAGCAGCTCGGCATTCACCGCGTCTTCCTTGCGGTGGAGGACAATAAGCCCAAAGCAATTCAAATGCTGCGGCAAGCGGCGGAAAAAACATCGTTTGCAGCAGAAGTCTGTGTGCTTCCGCTGCGTGCGAGGTATCCCCAGGGCGCAGAAAAAGTGCTGATCCAGTCCTGTACAGGCAGAGTGGTGCCGATGGGCAAGCTGCCGGCGGACGTCGGATGCGTCGTTATGAACGTAACGAGTGTTGCCTTTTTGGCGGATTATTTGAAGACCGGCATGCCGCTTGTGAAAAAGCGTCTGACGGTAGATGGTCCGGCTATTGCGCATCCGCAGAATGTGATTGTACCCATTGGGACGCGGGTGAAAGATATCCTGGCGTTTGTGGGCTGCAAAGAGGAACCGGATAAGGTGTTGATGGGCGGTCCGATGATGGGTACAGCCATTCCGAATCTCGATGTGCCGATTTTAAAGCAGAACAATGGCTTAACGTGCTTTACAGGGAAAGAGACCCATGTCCCGAAAGCGACGGCCTGCATTCGCTGCGGTCGGTGCGTTTCCGGATGTCCCATGCATTTGATGCCGACAAAATTGGAGACCTTTGTTCAGACAAAAGATATTGACGGCTTGAACGCCTATCATGTGATGGATTGCATGGAGTGCGGAACCTGCGCCTACAATTGCCCGGCTGGGCGCCCGCTGGTACAGGCAATCCGCTTAGGTAAAGGTTTGGTCAGAGCAGCGGGAGGTGCAAAGAAATGACGCATCAATTGTTGGTATCCTCTTCCCCGCATTTACATACCCCGGTTACCACACGGCGGATCATGGGCGATGTGCTGATTGCGCTGTGCCCGGCGATGATCGCCTCCGTAATTTATTTTGGCTGGCGTGCGCTCATGCTGCTGGTCATTTCCGTGGCAACCTGTGTGTTGTGCGAATATGTCAGCCGCCGTGTGATGAAGCGTGAGCAGACCATCCAGGATCTCTCCGCAGTGGTCACGGGCGTGCTCCTTGCGATGAATGTGCCGAGTTCCTTAAACCCGCTGGAGCTGATGTTCGGCGATTTGATTGCCATTGTCGTCGTCAAGCAGATGTTTGGCGGCATCGGGCAGAATTTTGTCAACCCCGCGCTGATGGCGCGCATTATCCTGCTCAATTCGTTCCCGGGTGATATGGCCTCCTGGCCGGTTCCGTTTGCGGCGGATGCTTCTACAAGTGCAACGCCTTTGGGTATTTTGTCGGAAGGCGGCACATACACGCCGGATTATCTGCAGCTGTTCCTTGGAAACCGCGGCGGCAGTTTAGGCGAGACGTGTGCGCTGGCACTTTTGCTTGGCTTTATTTATCTATTGGCGCGTAAAGTGATTGCACCGACGATTCCGCTGATTTACGTGGGTACGGTCGCGGTTTTGTCCTTCTTCATGGGACGGGACGTGCTGGTAGATCTTCTTTGCGGCGGCCTGCTGTTGGGTGCCATTTTCATGGCAACCGATTACACGACGAGCCCCATCACAACAAAGGGCAAAGTCATCTATGCAATCGGCTGTGGCTGCATCACGATGCTGATCCGCAACTTTGGCTCTTTGCCGGAAGGCGTTTCGTATGCGATCGTTGTCATGAATATTCTGACGCCTCTGATTGAGCGTGCTACACGCCCGCATGCCTTTGGTGTGCCGCGGAAAAAAGAAAAGGAGGCGGCTAAGCAATGAGTAAGGAAAAGAAGAGTAAGCTGCAGCCGAAAGAGATTCTTCGTCCGGTTCTTGTCCTGTTTATCATTTGCCTTGTCGTTTCTGCCGCTCTGGCCGGCACCAATCTGTTGACCGAAGACAAGATCGCGCAGATCAACCAGCAGACACAGGAAGAAAGCCAGCAGCAGGTCCTTCCCGATGCACAAACTTTTGAAACCGCCACAACGGCCGACGGCACGGAATATGTTGTCGGCAAAAGCGGCGAAGAGGTTGTTGGGTATGTGTTTACGACGTCGAGCAATAGCTACGGCGGCGCGCTGGAGGTCATGACGGGGATTAAAACGGATGACACGGTAACGGGTGTCAACATCCTTTCGATCGATGACACGCCTGGTCTGGGCCTCAACGCACAAAACGAGGAGTTCCGCGACCAGTATAAGCAGACGATCCCCGCTTCCGGTTCTTTTGAAGTCATTAAAAATGCAGCGGCCGGCGATGGGCAGATTGCAGCGCTGACCGGTGCGACCATTACGAGCAACGCTGTCACGGATGCTGTGAATCAGGCTGTTGCGCTTTATCAATCTGTGAAGGGAGGCGCGTGAAGATGGCTGAACAAAAAGTGAGCTTATGGCATGAATTTACGAAGGGCCTGATTAAGGAAAATCCGGTTTTGCGCCTGGTCCTTGGCTGCTGCGCAACGCTGGCGCTTTCCACTGCGGCGAGCAATGCCATCGGTATGGGCGTGGCTACGACGTTTGTTTTGGTTTGCTCCAATGCCGTAATTTCCGCATTGCGCAATGTGATTCCGGACAAGGTCCGTATCCCCTGCTACATTGTCATCATTGCCGGCTTCGTTTCGGTTGTGCAGATGCTGATCAATGCGTTCTCCCCCGCTTTGGCGGACGCCATGGGCATTTATCTGCCGCTGATTGTTGTTAACTGCATCATCTTGGGACGCGCAGAAGGATTTGCAAACAAGAATAAAGTTCTCCCCAGCATCATGGACGGCCTTGGGATGGGCATTGGCTTTACGATCACCCTGCTGCTGATGGGCACGATCCGTGAGATCATTGGGTCCGGTACGTTCTTTGGTATCCAGGTGCTGCCCTCGATGTATCCTGGGATTATCATCTTCCTGCTGCCTCCGGGTGGTTTCTTTGTGTTTGGCATTTTGATGGCGATTACGAATCATATTACCCGCAAAAAAGGCGGTAAACCCGCAGAACTTGGCTGTGACCATTGCCCGATGGCGGCAAATTGCGGCCATATCGAGGAGCGCAAGAAAGAATTTGCCGCTTCCAAAGGGGGTGACAACTGATGGGTGCATCTTTTCTGGTAACGGTCGCTTCCATCTTTTTGTCCTCCATTTTAACGGAAAACTACATTTTAAATCAGTTCTTAGGCATCTGCCCGTTTTTAGGTGTTTCCAAAAAACTCAATACGGCAACAGGCATGAGCCTAGCTGTTATTGTGGTTATGGTCATTTCGACGGCAGCAACCTTCCCGATCGATCAATACTTACTCAAACCGTATGATATTGAATATTTGCAGGTCGTCGTCTTTATCCTGATCATTGCTTCGCTGGTACAGCTGATTGAGACCATTCTCAAAAAGTTTATGCCGGCGCTGTATCAGGCACTCGGCATTTATCTGCCGCTGATTACGACAAACTGCGCGGTGCTCGGCATTACGCAGCTGGTTTTGACGAAAGGGGAAAACTACGGGGAAGCACTCGTCAACGCGTTTGGTTCCGGCGTTGGTTTCCTCGTGGCAATGGTTATCTTTGCCGGTGTGCGTGAGCGCATGGAACACAACAATTTCCCCAAGTTCATGGAGGGCCTGCCGATCACGCTGGTGTCTGCCTCTTTGGTGGCGGCTTCCTTCCTGGGCTTTAACGGGGTTGTGGATGGAATCTTTGGCCCGATTACGCTCGTTGCGCCGGAAACCCCGGCAATGGAGCTCAGCGGCGCTTCCAAGATTCTGGTCCCGGTCATCATGGTATGTGTCATTGGCATTGTGTTTGGCCTGATTCTGGCGATCGCTTCTACGATGTTGTCTGTCCCGAAAGATGAGCGCGAAGAAGCCATCCGGGATATGCTGCCTGGTGCCAACTGCGGCGCCTGCGGTTTCTCCGGCTGTGACGGCTATGCGGCTGCGCTGGCGAAAGGGGAAGCAAAACCCGGCCTTTGCGCACCGGGCGGCCCGAAAGTTGCTGAGGCGATCAGTGCTTATTTGGGTGTCAGCGGAAGCCTTGTCGAACAGGTCGCGGTTGTCCAGTGCATGGGCAGTGCAGATAACACGGAAGACCGTGTGGCTTATGAAGGCATCGAGACGTGTGCCGCCGTTAATTTGGTAGCGGGCGGCAAGGCGAGCTGCAGCTATGGCTGCCTTGCGGAAGGCGATTGTGTGCGTGCCTGCCAGTATGGCGCGATCGAGATCTGCAACGGGGTTGCCGTGGTCAACACTGCGCGCTGCGTGGGCTGCACGATGTGTGCACAGGCTTGCCCGCGTAAATTGATCACCATGGTTCCGAAACGCCGTGTGGCGGTCAATTGCTGCTCGAACTGCGACAAGGGCGCTGCGACAACAAAGGTCTGCCGCGTTGGCTGCATCGGATGCGGCAAGTGCATGCGTGCCTGCCCGAAGGGCGCCATTACCATTGAGAATTTCCGTGCAAAGATCGATACGGAGAAGTGTGTGGGCTGCGGCCTGTGTGTGAAGGAATGCCCGCGTCACTGCTTGTCTTTGCTGATTGTTCCCAAAGCGGTCCCGGAAAAAGTCTCTGCGCCTGCGGCGGCTAAATAAACCGGTTCCATAAAAGAAATTCGCCTTTGCAAAAAGAGAAGCTCTCTCCCCTCTTTTGCAAAGGCGTTTTTATTTAGGCAAACGGTTTCAAAAGGAAAAGGCTGCAAAGCGTAAAAGCTCTGCAGCCTTTTTCAATTGCCGGTTTCCGCAAGTTTCGGAAGCAGCGGCCGAAGGTATTGGCCGGTGTAGGAAGTTTCCACGCACGCTACCTGCTCCGGTGTTCCCTGGGCAATCACCTGCCCGCCGGCGTCGCCGCCTTCAGGGCCAAGGTCGATAATCCAGTCCGCGGTTTTGATGAGATCGAGATTATGCTCGATCACGACTACGGTGTTGCCATTGTCGACGAGCTTTTGCAGGACATCAATCAACCGGTGCACATCGGCAATGTGCAGCCCCGTTGTCGGTTCATCGAGGATATAAATGGTGCGCCCCGTAGGACGCTTGCTCAGCTCTGTAGCCAGTTTCACGCGCTGGGCTTCCCCGCCGGAAAGGGTTGTAGCCGGCTGCCCCATTTTAATATAACCGAGGCCCACATCGGCAAGGGTCTGCAAACGTCGGGTAATGCGCGGGATCGCATGGAAAAATTTGAGCGCTTCTTCGACCGTCATTTCCAAAACATCATAGATACTTTTTCCGTGGTATTTGATCTCCAGCGTTTCGCGGTTGTAGCGGTGTCCATGACAGACGTCGCAGGGAACGTATAGATCCGGTAAAAAGTGCATTTCAATTTTTAAGATGCCGACGCCTTCGCAGGCCTCGCAGCGGCCGCCCTTGACGTTAAACGAGAAGCGGCCTGAAGTATATCCGCGCAGCTTTGCCTCCTGTGTCGAGGCGTACAGGTTGCGGATATCCGTAAACACGCCGGTATACGTCGCCGGATTGGAGCGCGGCGTGCAGCCAATGGGGCTTTGGTCGATGGCAATGACCTTGTCGAGCGCCTCCAGGCCGCGGATTTCTTTGCATTTGCCGGGGTGCGCCTTTGCCCCATTTAATTTCGCGGCAAGATATTTATAGAGAATTTCATTAATCAATGAACTCTTTCCCGATCCGGACACACCCGTGACGCAGACAAATTTCCCCAGTGGAATATCTACGGAAACATGTTTCAAATTGTTTTGTGTAGCACCGACAATCCGCAGCTTTTTGCCATTCCCCTTGCGGCGGGTTTCGGGCACTTCCACCTTCCGTTTGCCGCTCAAATACTGGCCCGTAATGGAGGCTTCACAGTGGACGATGTCTTCCGGCTTTCCGTTAAAGATGACCTCGCCCCCGTGCACGCCCGCGCCGGGCCCAATGTCAACAATATGGTCGGCCGCACGCATGGTATCCGCGTCGTGTTCCACTACGATGACCGTGTTGCCTTGGTCGCGCAGATGTTTTAAGGTTGCAAGCAGCTTGTCATTGTCGCGTTGGTGCAGGCCGATGCTGGGCTCGTCGAGAATGTAGACGACGCCCATCAGCGAGGAGCCGATTTGTGTAGCCAGGCGGATTCGCTGGCTTTCTCCGCCGGAAAGGGTCCCTGCGGAGCGGGAAAGCGTCAAATAGCCAAGACCAACGCTCTGCAGAAACGAGAGACGCGACCGAACCTCTTTGAGAATTGGCTTTGCAATGGCGGCCGCTTGCCCTTCCAAATGGATGGTATCCAGGAAAGTGAGCGCCTGGTCAACCGATTGGTCGCAAAAATCCGCAATGTTCATGCCTTCCACCGTTACGGCAAGGCTCATCGGGTTTAAGCGTTTTCCGTGGCAGGCCTCACACGGGATTGTACTCATATAGGATTCAATTTCTTCTTTGATCCAGTTGCTTCCGGTTTCACGGAAACGGCGTTCGAGATTATTTACAATGCCCTCAAACGGTGTGCGGTACGTGCCGGCACCGTATTCGTTTTTACGGTGGACTTCAATTTTTTCGCCGTCCGTTCCGTAGAGGATGGCGTGGACAGCCTCTTCGGGGAGGTCCTGAATGGGCGTGTCGAGGGAAAAGTGATAGTGGCGCGCGAGTGCCTCCATATACATCGTAGCGATTGTGCTGCCCTCCATTGCCCAGCCGCTTCCCTTTACGCCGCCCTGCCGGATGGAAAGGGTTTTGTCCGGCAGGATGCGGTCAGGGTCGATGCGCATGAAGACCCCAAGGCCCGTACATTTTGGACAGGCACCGGAGGGATTATTGAAGGAAAACATCTGCGGTGTCAGTTCGTCGACACCAATCCCGTGCTCCGGGCAGGCATAGTTTTGGCTGAATAAATAATCCTGATCCGGTTCTCCGTCCCGTCCGAGCTGGTTGACCACAATCACACCGCCCGTCAGGGAAGCGGCGGTTTCCAGGCTGTCTGCCAGGCGGCTGCGGATACTTTCCTGAATGATGAGGCGGTCCACGACGATTTCGATGGTATGCTTTTTGTTCTTTTCCAGAGAGATCTTTTCAGACAGGTCATAAAGAATCCCGTCGATGCGTACACGAACGAATCCGCTTTTCCGTGCGGCGTCCAGTTCCTTTTGGTGGGTGCCTTTCCGTGCGCGTACAACGGGAGCGAGGACCTGGATCTTTGTGCGTTCCGGCATCGAAAGGACTTGGTCGACAATCTGGTCGATGGTCTGCTGCTCGATCACACGGCCGCAGACCGGGCAGTGCGGGACGCCGACGCGCGCGTATAAAAGCCGCAGGTAGTCGTAAATTTCCGTGACGGTGCCTACCGTTGAACGTGGATTTTTCGATGTCGTTTTCTGATCGATTGAAATGGCGGGAGACAACCCTTCAATCGAGTCAACATCGGGCTTTTCCATTTGTCCGAGAAACATGCGGGCGTAAGAAGACAGCGATTCCATATAACGCCGCTGCCCCTCTGCATAGAGGGTATCAAATGCCAGGCTGCTTTTTCCGGAGCCGGAAAGGCCCGTGAACACGATCAATTGATCACGCGGGATTTCCAAGCTGATATTTTTTAAGTTGTGTTCCCGCGCACCTTTGATGACAATCTTTTGAGAAGGCATGTCATTCTCCTTTTCTGAGTTCCTCAATGCGGTCGCGCAAATACGCCGCATGTTCGAATTCCAAAATTTTTGCGGCTGCTTTCATTTCTTTGGTCAGCCGCTCAATTTCCTGCTTGCGCTCGATGGGCGACAGGTACTTTTTCTTCTTCCGTTTGGATTTCTTCTCTTCCTTCTGCGAAGAAATCTCCAAAACGTCGGTCACTTTTTTCTGGATTGTCTGCGGTACAATGCCGTGTGCCGCATTGTACGCCTGCTGCAGCTTGCGGCGGCGTTCGGTTTCCCGCATAGCCGCTTCCATGCTCGGTGTCACTTCGTCGGCGTAAAGGATGACTTGACCGTTCGCATTGCGCGCCGCACGGCCAATTGTCTGAATCAAGCTGCGCTCACTGCGCAGGAATCCTTCCTTATCTGCGTCGAGAATGGCAACGAGACTGACTTCCGGAATGTCAAGCCCCTCGCGCAGCAGGTTAATCCCGACGAGCACATCAAATTCTCCTAAACGCAGGTCACGGATAATTTCTTGCCGTTCAACCGTATCGATGTCGTGGTGCATGTATCGCACGCGGATGCCGAGGGTTTCCAAATAAGAGGTTAGATCTTCCGCCATGCGTTTGGTCAGCGTCGTGACGAGCACACGTTCTTTGCGGGCGGCGCGGACGTTGATTTCCGAAACCAGGTCGTCCATTTGTCCGTCGGTGGGCTTTACGATGACTTCCGGGTCCAGCAGTCCTGTGGGACGGATAATCTGTTCGACGACCTGCGTGGCCTTTTCCAGCTCAAATTTGCCTGGGGTGGCGCTGACGAAAATGGCCTGGTTGATATGGCTGTAAAATTCGTCAAAGCTCAGCGGCCGGTTATCATACGCACTCGGCAGGCGGAAGCCGTAATCAATCAGCGTTTTTTTCCGCGCGCGGTCCCCTGCAAGCATACCGCCCACCTGCGGCAGCGTGACATGGGATTCGTCTACAAATAACAGAAAATCTTTTGGGAAATAATCGAGCAGCGTAAAGGGCGGGCTGCCGGCGGGCCGCCCAGACAGGACACGGGAATAGTTTTCAATGCCCTTGCAGAAGCCGATTTCCTGGAGCATTTCCATATCATACGTTGTGCGCTCACGGATGCGCTGTGCCTCGATCAGTTTGCCGCGTTCTTCAAAATAACGGACGCGCTCCTGCATTTCCTTTTCAATGTTACCGAGCGCCCGCAGCATCTTTTCCCGCGGCACAATATAATGGGAGGCCGGGTAAATCGCGACATGTTTTAAGTCCGCCTTGTGCTCTCCGGTCAGCGCGTTGTGCTCACTGAGACGGTCAATCTCATCTCCAAAAAATTCGATGCGGATGACTGTGTCGTTGGAATACGAGGGAAAAACCTCAACCACATCGCCGCGCACACGAAAACGGTTGCGCGCCAGGTCAATATCGTTGCGTTCATACTGCAATTCAACCAGCTTGCGCAGCAATTCGTCGCGGTCCTTCTCCATGCCGGGCCGCAGGGAAATCACCATATTCCGGTAGTCGACCGGGTCGCCCAACGAATAGATGCAGCTGACACTCGATACGATGATGACATCCCGGCGCTCGGAAAGGGCACTGGTGGCGGAGTGGCGCAGTTTATCGATCTCATCGTTGATGGCGGAATCCTTTTCAATATACGTATCTGTTTGCGCAATATACGCTTCCGGCTGATAATAATCATAATAGGAGACAAAAAACTCAACCGCAGAGTCTGGGAAAAATTCGCGAAATTCCGAGCAAAGCTGTGCGGCAAGTGTTTTATTGTGGGCAAGTACGAGCGTGGGGCGCTGCACCTGCGCAATGATGTTGGCCATCGTAAAGGTTTTGCCGGAACCGGTTACGCCCAAAAGGGTTTGTTCCTTATCCCCGCGTCGAACTCCGGCGACGAGTTTTTCAATGGCTTGCGGCTGATCACCCGTTGGCTGATACGGCGCTACCAAATGGAACAATCCATTTTCTGGCATCTAGGACCCCTCCCCTTCGCCGTTAGGCAAAAAATTTGACAAACATTTGTTCCTTAATCCTACTACAAATCAGCACGCCTGTCAACTTTCGAATGGGTTGATGACGCCTAACAAAATACGGCCCGCCGTTTTCAAAAAGTTTGAAAGCGGCAGGCCGTATTTTTATAATTAGACTTTACCAACGTGTCATATTTTTCTGAAACTTGTTGATATAAGACTGCTTCCATTCATCCGCGGTGACTCTGTAGCAAAGAAGAATGTCATTATAATACATCAGAACATCTGCAAGTTCTTCGACCAGTTTTTCCTGCAAAGTGTTATCGGAAACAGCATTTTCACTGCCATTTTTTTGATGATATCAATGACTTCTCCAATTTCACCGATCATCCAGAGCAAATCATGTTTTCCTTCTTCAGGAGAAATCGGCTCCCATTTATCTTTATATCGGTCCTGCAATTCTCTTTGCATTGCAAGCATTTCATTTAATCCAAAATCAGCTATAAATAGCCTCCATAAATTCTATTTTATAAAACACCCAATCATTCTTTTAAAGTGCAGCACGGAAACAGCAAATCCCTTTCTATCAATCGTGTTACACGCAAAGCGGCTTGGCGCCTAACAGATGCCGCACGTAAAATGCGCGAAAATCGGGATCTTCCCCTAACCCCTGCAGGTGTGGAAAAACCTGTAGGCCGGCTGCCTGCAGCTGCGACTGCAGGGAATTGGGCCCTTCCCCTGCGATGTCTTCTTGTACATGGACGCCGGCAGTCAGAAGCAAGGGCACGAGACGCGCCGTGTGGAATTGCTTGGCGATCTGCGGAAAGCTTTTACCCAGCGGCGATTTTCCTTCCAACGTGGTTACAAAACAGTCGTTTCTGCCAAGTGCCTGCAATTGACCGGAAAAAGTTGTATATACCGCGTTGGCCGGATGCGTTGTGCCATGCCCAATAAACAGCGTACACACCCATTCTTGCGGGGGATAACGCCGGGAAAGCAGAGATGCCGCCTGCCGGATGTCCTCTGCATCTGCGAGCAGGGGCAGTCCCACACGCAGGGAAAGATGCCTGGTGTAAGGACGCAGCTGGGTAAGCAGCGTGTGGTATTCCTCCCCACACAAAAGGAAGGTGGGCTGAACCAGAACCTCCTCAAACCCCTGCCGCAGAAGCATTTCCAGTGCTTCCTGTGGTCCCGGAAGCGTGAAGCCCTGCTTTGCAAGCGTTTGCCGCACACGCGGACTCGTATAGGCAGTCGTCACCAAGGTTTGCGGAAAAGCATGGCGGATCTCCGACTCTACGGCGCCAATTGTATTTTCCCATGTCTTTTGATGGGTTGTTCCGAAGCTGGTGATTAAAACAGCTTGCTTTTGTGGATCGGTTCCGTTCATTTTGAAGACTCCTGGTCGGACTCTTTAAAGTTTACGAGCTTTTGAATAGAGATCGTTGAGTCCCGTGTGAAAACAAAATGGTCATCTAATAGGACGTTGAAGGATTTCAAAAGCATATACAAGTGCTCTGTCGTTGTAATATCTTCATCAGAAGGAAAGGGCTCCCCACTGGGATGGTTGTGCGCGATGTAGACGATGTTTGCATGGTACGCAAAGATTTTACGGATGATCTCATCCTTAGGCAGGGACACGTGCTGGATGTTTCCGATATTGATCACGCCGTGGTACAAAACGTGCAGTTGGCTGTTTAATAGGAGCATCGTTAAACACTCTGTTTTTCGGCCAATAAACAAGCTGCGCATGTAAGGCACAATATCTTCCTTCCTAAGTGTACAATCTTTCGGTTGGCTGCTGTACGCATAGCGCATGAAAAAATCGGGCAAAGCATGCAAAAAGAAAGCAGTGGTTTCCCCTACCCCCTCGACTTTTCGAAGTTCCTCTAAGGGAGCGTCAATAACCTTGCCCAGTGTACCGAATTGTTCTATTAGGCGATGCGCGAGTTCGTTTGTATTTTGCCGCGCGACACAGGTATACAGCATCATCTCGAGAACTTCATGTTCTGCAAATTGGTCAATGCCGTACTGGTAATATTTTTCTCGCATACGCTGCCTGTGTCCTGCGTGGGGATTCACTTTTTTCTTTTCCACGTTCAAACACCCTTTCTCTGTTTGAGAATCCAGCCAAAGATGCAATTCCATTCCCGTCGTCTGTCGCAAATACACAGAAGATTTCCGTAGTGGTGCGGTGATGACCTGCAAAATTCACACTTATTATATACGAAATCCGACATAAATGCAAAGCATTTTTTATTCGAGAGCGGAAAGGGTTTTTCTTTGGCCATTTCTATGTTATAATCGAAAAGTGAACAAGAAAGCAGGAGGGCATTTTTGTGAAAATGGTAACAGTCGGCAAAAACGACGCCGGACAGCGTGTGGATAAATTTTTGACAAAGACTTTTCCAAATCTTCCACAGTCCATGCTCTATAAATCCATTCGCAAGAAAGATATTAAAATTGACGGAAAACGCTGTGCAATCGATACGCGCTTGCAGGAAGGGAATGTGTTGTCGCTTTACCTGAAGGATGAATTTTTGCAGCAGCAGCCCGAACAATTTGATTTTTTGAAGGCTCCGGTGAAACTGCGCCTGGTTTATGAAGATGAAAATCTGCTTCTTGTGGATAAGCAGCCCGGTTTGATCGTACATCCGGATATTCATTACCATTTTGACTCCCTTATTGCGCGGATCCAGCACTATTTGTATGAAAAAGGAGAGTATGATCCGCACGCGGAACAAAGTTTTGCGCCTGCCCTTGTCAATCGGATTGACCGCAATACCGGCGGCATCGTGATGGCGGCCAAAAATGCCGAAACGCTGCGGATTCTCAACCAAAAACTGAAGGACCGCGAACTGGAAAAACGGTATCTTTGCGTTGTGCATGGCCATATGCCGCACAAGGAAGCAATTTTAGAAGGCTTTTTGGAAAAAAATGAGCGGCAAAACCGCGTCTATATTTCCAAACATCCGGTTCCCGGCGGCAAGACCATCCGCACGCAGTACCGCGTTCTGGAAGAGAAGCGCGATTGTTCTCTTTTGGAAATTGCACTTCTGACGGGCCGTACCCATCAGATCCGTGCCCATCTCGCAAGTATTGGCCATCCGTTGATCGGAGATGGGAAGTATGGTACAAATGCGCAGAATAAGCCGTTTGGGCTCAAGTGGCAGGCACTGTATTCGTATAAGCTGCGATTCGCTTTCCGAACGGACGCCGCCTTTTTATCTTATCTCAATGGCCGGGAATTTCAGGCACAGGAAGTGTGGTTTCTGCCTCTGTTTGCGCAATGGCCGTGAGAGGAGGCAGCAGAATGGAACAGAATCAATGGCCTGGATTTGAACCTGGATGCAGTATGCATCAACTTCGGTGTGCGTATAAAAAACAGCTGCGCAAGCTCCCAAAAGAGGACCCGCAGCGGGAAGTACTTCGAAAATCTTATAAGGAGCTGCAGGCACAGATCCGTGCCAGACAGACCGTCCGAGAACGCTTTCAGCGTTACGGTGTCGCCGCCGCTTTTGGCGCGGTCGGGCTCTTTTTGTTGGGATATCTGCTGCATGTTCTTTTGTTTGCAGTGACGCCAAATCTTTTTCCTTCCTCGCAGTACCCGGAACTTGCCCTGCGCTTCAGCAAGGCCTTGACCGGCTACACAGGGCATCTGCTCTTTTGCGCGGCAGCAGCGGTTTTTTATGTGATCTACTGCCTGCGCCGGCGCAAAAAGACGCGGCTGCGCCATATGTCCGCAGGCTTTCTGATCGGATGCGGTATTCTGGCGGTTGGGCTCTTCTTTCCCGCAAACCTTTTGAGCAACTCCGCCGCCCTATTGTGCGATTACAGCGCCGTGCAAAACAATCGATTTTTGACGGCTTCGCATGTGCAGGCGTCGTCTACCGTGTCCCGCATGATTGCTCCTTTTGGGGAATCGCTGCGGCTGGATTCGAATTTGACGGTTTATTTTCCGAAAGAGGCCTATTCCGGAGAGGGAGACATTGTGACGGTGCGTTACTTAAAGTACACGCACGCAGCCGCGGAAATTTCCGTTGAACTGCAGAATGTACCGCTGGCCTCGTTTTCTCATGGAGAAGCGCAAAGGACATTGGAAGACGGAACCCAGCTTTCAATGGGGCAAAATAGCGATACGCTTACCGCCAAGACCGCGGATGGAAGAATTTTTTCGACCCTCCTTCCAGGTCTTGAAGACAACGGAACCATCGATCGCCGTTATGCAGTGGGAATGAGTAATCTTTCGGAGCAGACGCTTTTAGCTGCTTATACCGTTTTGGACGATACGGATCCGTATGTCAAAGCAGCGGCGATTGACCGCACAACGGCAGAAGTGCAGTCGGATTGGACGCTTCCCGGAGAGGTGATTTGCGCAATGGCAAACCATGACCCCTATTGCGTAATTCTCACATATGCAACGGAAAACACGCTGTTAAAACAATATTCCTATTTTTTAACCATTTATGATGCACAGAAGGATGCCGTCGTTTATCAGACGGACACACCCCTGCAATCCAGCACGCTTTTAACACTGGGCGGCTTTCAGGAAGACAGCCTTTTTTTGATGCAGCCTTCCAGCCGGAAAGCGTCTCTTTCTTTTCCGCTTCCGGAGTCCCTTTTAAAAGCGCTGCGCTCCCCCATTGTGTCCTATCCCCAGTGATTGAAGCAGATAAAAATAGCACATCAAAACCATCTTCCTCTAGAAGGAATGGGAACCAGCGCAGCAGCATGCGCCGACTCCCGTTTTTTAGTCCATTCCTTTCACAATCGGCTTGTATTGCGCGGTCGATCAGCGCTGCACAGGAAAAGACCGTAAAATGCAGAATCCGTAAAAGGGCGCAAACGAAAACCCTATGAGACTGGACTTTCCATGCCCATAGGGTTTTTGCGGCTCGAATCTGTCTTTACGCAGCTCTTTCCCGAAAGGGGTTAGCGTTTGTGAGCATGCGGCTTTTTCTTGGAATGCTTGGCAGATGGCTGCGGGCGCTTGGAAGGCGGTGCTTTATGAGAGGCTGAAGCCATGGGCGTCACCAGGCAGTGCTTGTCCCATCCAATCAGGTCTTCCCGGCCGGCAGCCTTCAGCGCCGCGATCACGAGCGGTTTGTTTTTGGGATTGCGGAATTGCAGAAGGGCGCGCTGTTCGCTTTTTTCTTTCCGTGTGCGCGCCACATAAACCGGCTTCATGGTCCGCGGGTCTAAGCCCGTATAAAACATGCAGGTCGAAAGGGTGCCGGGCGTAGGATAGAAATCCTGGACCTGCTGCGGGTCGTGCCCCGTTTTCTTTAGGTATAAAGCCAGCTGTACCGCGTCCTGCAGGGTGCAGCCGGGATGTGAGGACATCAGATAGGGAACCAGGTACTGTTTCATATTCCATTTGCGGTTTAGCTGTTCGTATTTCTTTTGAAAGGCCTCGTAAACTTCAAAGTGCGGCTTTCCCATATAATCGAGTGTGTGGTTGCAGCAGTGTTCGGGTGCAACTTTCAACTGACCGCTGATATGATACCGGACGAGTTCTTCAAAAAAAGCGTCGTCATGCGAGGCCATCAGGTAATCAAACCGGATGCCGCTTCGAATAAAGACCTTTTTAATGCCAGGAATCGCGCGCAATTCCTGTAAAAGCTGCAGATAATCCTGATGGCTGGTGTCCAGGTTTTTGCAGGGCGTTGGCGCCAGGCATTGCCGTCCTTTGCACAGGCCCCGCTGCAGCTGCTGTTGACAGGAAGGGTGCCGGAAGTTGGCGGTTGGACCGCCGACGTCATGGATATATCCCTTAAAGCGGGGATTCTTTACAAATGCGCGCGCTTCCTTTAAAATTGACGCGTGGCTGCGGACGGTCACCATGCGTCCCTGATGGAAGGCCAGCGAACAGAAATTACAGTTTCCAAAACAGCCGCGGCAGCTTGCAATAGAAAATTCCACTTCGGCAAATCCGGGCACCCCACCGGCGGCGTCGTAGTCCGGGTGCCACATGCGCGCGTAAGGAAGGGCGTACACTTCATCGAGTTCCGGCGTCGAAAGCGGCCGCATAGGCGGGTATTGGATCAGATATTTTTGCCCAGACGGCTGCACGACCGTCCGGCCGCGTACACTGTCCTGTTCTTCACTTTGCAGTTTTGTAGCCAGCGCATAGGCCGTTTTGTCCTTGCGGACACGTTCGGCGCTGGGACATTCGATATAGGGCCCTTCCGGCGGCATCGAGCGGATAACGCACGTACCACGGATGTTGTCGAGGGCACGTACCGGAATTCCCTGTGCCAATGCCGAGCAGATCTCTGCAATTTGCAGCTCCCCCATGCCGTACATTAAAATGTCCGCACCGCTGTCGACCAGGATGGAATTGCGTACGGAATCGCTCCAGTAGTCGTAATGGGCGAATCGGCGAAGTGAGGCTTCCAGTCCGCCGATGGCAATCGGGATATTCCCAAACGCTTCACGAATTCGGTTGCAGTAGACGATGACCGCGCGGTCGGGGCGAAGGCCCATTTTTCCGCCCGGCGAATAGGCATCTTTGCTGCGATGCTTTTTTGCAACCGTGTAGTGGGCGACCATAGAGTCAATATTTCCCGCATTGACAAGGAACGCATAACGCGGCCGGCCCAGGCGCTGAACGTCTGCATCCGTGTGCCAGTTCGGCTGGCTGATAATGCCGACGGTGTAGCCGAGGTGTTCCACCCAACGGGAAATCAGGGCGGTGCCAAAAGAAGGATGGTCTACATAGGCATCCCCGGTTACCAGGATAAAGTCTAGTTGTTCAATGCCGCGGGCACGCAGGTCTTCCTTTGAAACCGGTAAAAACTTTTCTCGCTCCATGGAGGGGCCCTCCCGATAAAATAGAATGGTTTTATTATAGCATGCTCCACTTCCTTTGGCTAGCATAAAAGGCGTCTCTGCGATGCATACTGTAAGGGAACATGGAAAGGGAGCGTGTAAAATGTTAGGCGTTTTATGGAGTGTACTGGCCGGTGCGGCCATGAGCTTGCAAGGGGTTTGGAATACACGGTTGAGCAGCCGTGTCGGTCTTTATGAGTCCAATCTTATCGTTCAGGGCATTGCGTTTGCACTGTCGGTACTGGCCGTTCTATTTTTAGGGAAAGGCAATTTTTCCGCATTGGCCGACGTCAATAAACTGTATCTGTTTGGCGGTGTACTGGGCATTGTGATTACGATTACGGTCATGCTTGCCATCAAGGGCATGGGGCCTACGGTGGCCATCTCCGTGATTTTGATCGCGCAGCTACTGGTTGCCGCTTTGATCGATGCCTTTGGATGGTTCGGTTCTGAAAAGATTCCATTTGGATGGCAAAAATATTTGGGATTGGGCCTTATGATTGCAGGAGTTTTGTGCTTTAAATGGAAATAAAAGAGACTTTTCCGCACAGCCGTTTTGAAAGCGGTCCTGCAAAATTTTTCATACGGGCTTCCTTTTTCGCTCCTTTTTATGTATGGTAGAAGAAGGTACCGTTTATTTTTTCAAAAAAGGAGGTATTTCATGAATCCAATTCAAAAAGAGACGCTTTCCCTTTCCTTTCCCGGGAAAACGCCTCTTTCACACATAGTCGCGCTTCAATTTTCAGATGTGCATATCGGCCCCGGCTTTTCTCCGCACGCATTGGAGGAAGCCGTTCGGCAGATGCGGCAGGTTCATCCGGACCTTTACCTTTTTACGGGGGACTTAACTGGGCTGCGCCCCCTTGCGCGCTATGCATCGTTTGTGATTGAGCAGCTGCATTCGTTGCAGGCGCCGCTTGGAAAGTGGGCTGTCTGGGGGAATCATGACTGCTGCGACAGCCCGGAATTGTTTCCAGAAGTGATGCGCCGAAGCGGGTTTGTGCTTCTGGAAAATACATATGCGCGTTTGTGGCCCGGAGGGCCTGTTGTTGGCGGCGTAAAGGATGGAATCCACTCTGAACCGAACCTTCTCCTTTTTCAAAATGTACAAGCGCCTTTCCGGCTTCTGCTGCTGCACGAGCCGGATCTGATCGATACGGCGCCTGCCAACAGTTTCGATCTGGCTTTGGCAGGTCACACGCACGGCGGGCAAATTTCCCTGCCGGTTATCGGCACTGTGGTTTTGCCGCGATATGGACGCCGCTATCCGGCGGGACTTTACAATGCAGCAGGCGGCAAACTGTACGTCAATAGGGGCCTTGGTACTTCGGACTTCCCGCTCAGGCTGGGGGTACCCGGAGAACTTACAGTCTTTCATTTGTGTATTCCGAGCGCCTAAGACAGACGGTTTGCCCCGCTTGCAGCCTCTACGAAGGCATGGAATAGTGCCCGCGCGGAGGCGTCTACGGAGAATAAAAATTCCGGATGCCACTGTACGGCCACCAGAAAAGGCATCCCCTGTCCGCAGATGGCCTCGACCACGCCGTCTGGCGCAACGGCAGCGGCGCAAAGCCCAGGTGCAACCGTGCGGACCGCTTGGTGGTGCATGCTGTTTACCCATTGACGCTTTCCCATGCAGCGCTCTAAAATTGTCCCTGGCATCAATTCGACGGGATGGATGGGCATCGTGTAAGGTGGCTGCTGTTCATGCAAAGCAGATGCCGGCATTTGCACGGAGAGATCCTGCCACAGCGTTCCTCCAAGTGCGACGTTTAAAATTTGAATACCGCGGCAGATGCCGAAAACCGGTTTTTTCCGGCGAAGCACCGCTTTGAGCAGAGCACATTCCATGTGGTCACGCGCAGGATCAATTCGCCGGCAGCCGGGAATCGGAAGCTCTCCATACAATGCCGGATGCGGGTCGGGGCCGCCGCTCAAAAGAAAACCATCTAACCGTTCTGCAAATTGTTCCAGCTGCATGGAATCTTCCGTAAGTGGCAGCAATACGCCTTGTGCACCGCTGTGGGCCAGCGCGGAAAAGTAGTTGGGGTGCAGCTTGAGGATTCCGGAATCCGGATCCACCTGTGGGGTGATGCCGATGAGCGGCCGCATCGTTTTTCCTCCTTCTATTTAGGATATGGGCATTTTCAAAGATGTATCCGGTGTACTTTCAGAAGTCGGCTGTGTCGAAGTGCGCTGCTTTTGCCGCGGCTTTTTTAGAACCGGCGGCGTATCCACCAGGATAATGTCCTCGCCAATGATCCGAATTTCCGACCAGGGGATCACGCGGTCTTCTTCTCGTCCCAACAGGCCAAATAAGCGCAGACGGCCATAAAGGACAAGGGACAGGATTTTTGCCGTCGCCGTATCAATTTCCAAATCGCCCACCGTACCCAGTCTCGTACCGTCGCGGATATTGACCACTTCTTTACGGTGCAAATCGAACACCCGGCATTGCATGCCGTCACCTCCTTATCTTAACATGTATTCGTAAAGCGTCTGCCATATGCATAAAGCGCGGGCCTTTTATGAAGTCCTGCGGATTACGGCGCTGCGCAGTCCCATTTGCCGGCAGCGCAGGTCAGCGGTCTCTTTGTCCCAGTATACTAGGCCATTGGAGTCGTACGGATCGTTAAACCAGTATCCGGCGGCATCGTAACCGCATAAGACAAGACAATGCTCCCCACCGATCCATGTAAAGGAGGCGCCGCTGTCCTGCAGCGTCCAAGTCGTTCCCTGTGTGGGCGGTTTCATGTCAATGGTAGCCCACACCAGCACGGGTTCATTTTTGGGCAGATACGTTTTTGCAAGTGTGGGCAAAGGCGTTCCGGTGGTATCGTATGCTTGCAGCAGAGAGGGCAGAAAGGTATTTATCGTTTGGACTAAGACCGGCGGGTAACAGCCGTAACCTTGTTCGTCATGAGGATCTCCGACGAATGTATGGTCTGGATTTGGCCCAACAAGGGTATTCCCCACTTGTTTGAGCGGTTCCTGCGGGAGCCGCTCTAGAAATTTTTCCGAGCTGGCGGGAACGCCCCAGTAGTGCAGGAGCATCAAGGCACTGACGATCTCACAGCCGGTTGGAAGAAGATTTTCCTGGCTGATATAAGGAACTGTGAGCTGAATCATTGTCTGCTGTGAAGACATTTGCTGCGGCACCTCCGCTTCTGGTGGAATCGATGCTGCGCTCGTCAAGCCGATCGCGCTGAGGCTGCATAGAATGCCGGCTATCACATGGAGCATTCGTTTTTTAAAAGATCCTGCACGCCTCGCTTTTTGGTTTCGTGCGGCGTTTTTACATTCCTTTTTGTCCATCTTTTTTCCCTCCTATTATAGCATAGCAGGGCACTCTTTCAAACGATGTCGAATAAGAAATACATATGCTTTTCAAAAAATTTGTGAATCCTCTTAAAGGATGATTGCATTTGCAGCAATGAAGTGTTACACTAGACTGGAAAGGTCACATATGAAAGAACGAGGAGTGAAAAAGTTGAATATTTGGCATGATATTTCTCCCAAACGGATTCGCAACAATGATTTTGAGGCTGTCATTGAGATTTCCAAGGGCGGAAAGGCAAAGTATGAGTTAGACAAGGAAACCGGCATGCTTCGTTTGGATCGCGTGCTCTATACCTCTACGCATTACCCGAGCAACTACGGTTTCATTCCACGTACGCTTGCAAGTGATGGCGACCCGCTTGATGTGCTGGCATTGTGCAGCGAGGATATTCACCCGATGTCTTTGGTGCATTGCTATCCGATCGGTGTCATCGAGATGGTTGACAGCGGAGCAAAGGATGAAAAGATTATTGCAATCCCGTTTCATGATCCTACTTACAACAGTTATCAGGATATCAGTGATCTTCCAAAACATATTTTTGATGAAATGAGTCACTTTTTCTCGGTCTATAAGGCGTTGGAAGGGAAAGAGACCAGTCTAGAAGGTATTGAAGGACACGAAAAGGCAATTCAGATCGTACAGGAAGCCATTGACCGGTATTTAGATCATTTTTGCAAATAAACGGTGATAAACAAAAATCTGACGGGTGAAAGCTTCATCCGTCAGATTTTCCGTATCTATACGCGGCAATGCGCTAGAGTTCCTTTTTGACTTTCTGTAAAGCGGCCTTTTCAAGCCGGGAGATTTGCGCTTGGCTGATTCCGATTTCTTTTGCGACTTCCATCTGGGTTTTTCCCTGGAAAAAACGCAGGGAAAGGATGTGCTTTTCACGGTCGCTTAAATCGCGGATCGCCTGTTTGAGCGCGATTTCATCCAGCCAGTTCCGATCGTCGTTTCCGTCCCCTACCTGATCCATAACGTAAACGGTGTCGTTTCCATCGGAGAAAACCGGTTCATACAGGGAGATCGGCTCTACGATGGATTCCATGGCCAGCACAACTTCCTCGCGCGGGAGCTGTAATGCGCTGGCAATCTCGTCTGTCGTAGGTTCACGGTCGTGTTCCGCAAGAAATTTTTCCTTCATCTGCATGGCCTTGTAAGCGATATCCCGCAGGGAACGGGAGACGCGCATTGCGTTGTTGTCGCGCAGGTAACGGCGGATTTCCCCGATAATCATGGGGACACCATAGGTTGAAAATTTGACGCCCTGGCTTGTGTCAAAATGATCGATGGCCTTCATCAAGCCGATGCATCCCACTTGAAACAGGTCGTCCAGATTTTCTCCTCGATTTGTAAAGCGCTGAATGACGCTGAGAACCAGACGGAGGTTTCCCTTGATGAGTTCTTCACGCGCATGCGGATCTCCTTCTTTCATGCGCTTGAGCAGCTCCATTTTTTCTTTCTCTGTGAGGACTTTCAGGTTCGCAGTATTAACACCGCAAATTTCCACTTTATGATTTTGCATCCTGGCACCTCCTGCAACTCCAGTATTGCCAATAAATTTGGCTGCTATGCAGAGTTGAAGTGGGCAGGGATTTATGTTATACTAGGCTTAGTTTTGCACACTAGAGAATTAGCCAAAGCTTTTTTCTAAAAGGGGTTTTGCTTTGTGAAAAAAAGAAACGCTTTTTGGCGTCTTCTCCCCTATTTGTGCGCTTTCCTAGGACTTCTTTTTCTGTATCGCTTTACATTTTTGCAGGCGGATGATTATACGTTTGCGGTTCAGGGAGGGTCCCTGGAAAGCCTGTTTTTTAACTATCTCTATTATTATCAATATGCCGGCTCCCGCATGGCGAATCTATTTGCAAGTGCGCTGCTGCAGGGGGGCGGATTATTTTTGTGGCGCCTTATAACGCCGGCCGTTATTGAAGGAACCGCGATGCTGCTTTCGTTTTATGTTGCTGGACCGCAAAAGGGAACGCCTTCTTTCCGGAATGTCAGTTTCACGTGCGTTTGTGCGTTGTTTCCCGGCCTGATTCCCACGGCTTTCCATGTGTTTGGGGACACGTTTTTATGGATGGACGGTTCGTGCAATTATTTATATCCGTTGTTCTTTGCCTTAGCCGGTGCACTTCCTTTTTATTGCGCCCTGCGCGGCTGGACGCTCCCCCGCTTTTTCCGCGTGGCCGCACCGCCCTGTTTTGTCGCCGGGGCCCTTTTACATGAGCAGATGGCCGTTTTCCTGGCTGCTTTTAGTGTAGCGGTTCTGTTTTGCCTGCGCCGCCAGAAACCGCAGAAACTTTTGATCGTACTGACCGGCCTTTCCGTTTTGGTGCTCCTATTTACTTTGACTTGCCCGGGGGCTTATTACCGGCTTGGGGAAACGGTAGGAGCAGAGACTTCCCTACTCAAACAGGTTTTGTCCCATATGTCATTTTACCTGTTTGCGTTAACGGGAAAATTTTGGATTTTTACACTGCTGAGCGGATTGTGTCCCTTCGTCCTTTTGCTTCGCATGAAACGGCGGCGGGATACACCGCTTCTGGTTTTCTTGGGAATTGGCATGGGATGGTCCTTTGTAGGCCGGTTATTTCCCGTTTTACGCCTTCCCGAAACGCCTTTTTCCGGAGCGATACCGCAAAATATTTGGGAAGGTTTTCTGACGATTTTTTGGATTGCCTATTTTGTGGCCGTTTTCCTCGCCTATCTTGTGTATGCGAAAAGGACGGAGAAAAAGGAATTTGCAGTCCTCACCTTTTCCTTATGGGCTTCTCAGGGGATCCCGGTGGTGCTCGGTTCCGCCGGTCGGGCTATGTACCCCTTTTTCCTTCTTTCGCTGTGTTTATTTTTGCGCACGGCGTGGGAACTGCGCGGCAAATGGGTGCCCTGGGCGTTTGTCATGGGGGCCGTCTTCGCTTTAGGCATGCTCGGCCGTGCTTATTTGGTGAGTTCGCAGAACGCAGAGGCGTATGCACAGATTTTGCAGCAGGTCACACAGGCAAAAGCAGGGGTTTCACAGGTAGTGGTGTTTGATTCCGCTCAATTTGATGACACCTATACGTATTGGCATGCTTTTTTCACGCCCTATGAACGGTATATACGCGCGTATTTTTCGCTGCCGGATACTGTGGAGCTGCAGTTTTTGCCCGGAAAGGAGACAATGTCATGACGGTTTCCGTTCCCCCTTCTGTCAAGGCGCTATTGGAAGCTTTGCAGAATGCGGGCTTTCGTGCATGTCCGGTTGGAGGTTGTGTGCGCGATTCTTTGTTGGGCAAAGTCCCGCACGATTGGGACATTGCAACAAGTGCAAAGCCTCAGGAAGTGGAGGCGGCTCTTCCGGGCTTTTCCTGCATAGAGACCGGGATTCGTCATGGCACCGTGACCGTACTATCACAGGGACATCCCATTGAGGTGACAACCTTTCGGATTGATGGCGTCTACTCCGACCACCGGCGCCCGGACCACGTGCAGTTTACAGACCAGCTTGCGTTGGATTTGCAGCGCCGGGATTTTACAATCAACGCCATGGCGTGGGAGCACGGGCAGGTCATCGATTTATTTGGCGGCAGAGCCGATTTGCAGGCAGGTGTTCTTCGCTGCGTCGGGGAACCGGAAGTGCGTTTTGAAGAGGATGGCCTGCGCATTTTGCGGGCGCTGCGTTTTGCCAGTGTGCTGGATTTTTCCGTAGAAGAAAAAACTGCACAGGCCGTTCATCAGCAGCGGGACCTTTTGCGAAAAATTGCCGCAGAACGTCTTTACGCAGAGCTGCGAAAATTGTTGTGTGGGCCGGCGGTCGGACGCATTCTGCGCGCGTTTTCCGATGTTTGTTTTACGATGCTTCC
The DNA here is from genome assembly GCA_944385055.1 of uncultured Clostridia bacterium. GTDB lineage: Bacteria > Bacillota > Clostridia > Oscillospirales > Acutalibacteraceae > Caproicibacterium. The sequence continues at coordinate 455,111 of CALWVT010000001.1, forward strand.
GCAGCTTGCGCCGCTCGCCTCCTGTCCGCAGCATACGCCGTATCACGACTGTGATGCGTGGGAACACACGGTGCGTGCGGTGGAGGCGGCCCCGCCGGATCCGCTTTTGCGCCTGACCATGCTGCTGCACGATGCAGGAAAGCCCGCCTGTCGCAGCACGGATGCGGATGGTATTGATCATTTTTATGGCCATGAAAAGGAAAGCGCAAACATAGCACAGGAGATTGTCCGTTTTCTGCACCTTCCTACGAAAGAAGCGCGGGTTGTTGTCCAGGCGGTAGAGCGGCACATGCTTCCGATGTCCCCTTCACGGCCGCTTTTACAGCGCCGTCTGCGCCAGTTTGGGCCGGATTTTTGCAAATTCCTGCTGCAGGTGCAGCGGGCAGATACGAAGGCCCAGCCTTCGCATCTCCATTTTCGTCTCGAGCAGATCGCAGAGAGTGAGGCGATCATAGACACTTTGCTGGAAGAGAACGCCTGCTTTTCTTTGTCACAGCTCGCCGTGCGCGGCGGGGATCTGCTCGCCTGTGGGCTTTCTGGCCCTGCCGTTGGAAAAGCACTCGACGCTTTGCTGCAAGCGGTTGTTGAGGGGAATTGCCCAAACGAGAAGCAAGCGCTTTTGTCTTTTTGGAAGACACATCTTTCCTCATAACAATTCCCGCTTTATGCGGTTTTTATAAATATACATTTTATTCAAAAAGTTGCCGAAAGAAAAAGGAGGTTTTCTTTTATGTGGGCATATGACGCTGTGTTTTATCAAATTTATCCGCTGGGGTTTTGCGATGCGCCCCAACAAAACGACGGCTGCACCGTGAATCGGATTCAAAAGGTTCTGGACTGGATTCCGCATATACAAAAGCTCGGTTGTGATGCGGTCTATTTTTCTCCTGTTTTTGACAGCGATGCACATGGCTACGATACGCGTGATTACCGCAAGATCGACTGCCGCCTGGGTACGAACGAAGACTTCGCTGTTGTCTGCAAGGCGTTGCACGAGGCGGGAATCCGTGTGGTGCTCGATGGCGTTTTCAATCATGTAGGCCGTGGATTCTGGGCGTTTCAGGATGTTCTGAAAAACCGGGAGCATTCGCCGTACCGCGATTGGTTTCATATCAATTTTGGAGGAAACAGCAACTATAACGACGGCCTTTGGTATGAGGGCTGGGAAGGTCACTATGAGCTTGTGCGTTTGAATCTGCGCAATCCGGAAGTTGTGTCGCATTTATTTTCCTGCATTTCGCAGTGGGTGGAGGAATTTGATATCGACGGGCTGCGTCTGGACGTCGCCTATTTACTCGACCGTGATTTTCTAAAGCAGCTGCGCCAGTTTACCCAGACGCTGAAACCGGACTTTTTCCTGGTCGGCGAGGTCCTCGGCGGCGACTACAATATGACGATGAACGACGAGATGTGCCACAGCGTTACGAATTACGAATGCTACAAAGGGCTTTATTCCAGCTTCAATAGTCTCAATATGTTTGAGATTGTCCATTCCCTGCTGCGCCAGTTCGGCCCTGAACAGTGGGCGCTCTACCGCGGCAAGCATCCGCTTTCTTTTGTCGATAACCATGATGTTACGCGCGTGGCTTCCATTTTGCAGAATCCGGAACATTTGCCGCTGATTTATGCACTTCTATTTGGCATGCCGGGCATTCCCTGCATTTATTATGGAAGCGAGTGGGGAGCAACCGGGAAAAAGGAAGCAGGTGACCCGGCTCTGCGTCCCAGCTTTGAAGAACCGCTCTGGACGCCGCTGACCGACTGGATCTCTCACTGTGCAGCGGCACATAAGGAAAGTGACGCGCTGCGCAATGGTACCTTCCGTTCCATCGTGCTGCAAAATAAATATTGCATTTTGGAGCGGAAATCCGAAACCGATCGTGTTCTGATTGCCATCAATGCCGGAGATGCACCGGTACATATCGACTTTAATGCAGAAGCCGGCCGTGCGCGGGATTTGATTACAGGGGAAGTCCATGATTTCGGCGGCGGGACAGATCTTCCTCTCTATTACGCGGCTTTGTGGCAGATTTTCTAAAAAGTATATTTCCAATTTATAAACCAAAAGGAAACGGCGCCTTCTTGACAGAAGACGCCGTTTCTTTTGGTCTTTGTGCTTTTTTCGCTTCCATTTTTATAGCAAATGATAGACCGGGCGCTCCCCGCCAAAGAGCAGCCAATGAGCAGTGTCAAAGAGAAGGATGGCAAAAAGGGCGAGCCAATACCAAATAAATGAGGAAAATAAAGAAATCTGCCCCATTAAATTATAGGGCTCTTTCGAATAATCCCAGACATGTAGATGAAGAACCAAGTTTAAAACGCAGCCAATTAGGAATTCCCCTGCGGTGATCGTCAGTCCTCCTATGACGACTTGACTGATTAAGGACCACCGGCACGGCGCTTTTCCGCGTTCCAGGCCGATCAGCAAAAACAAACTGCCCCCTGCCACAAACATCGTCCAGTGCGTAAATCCCTGCCAGAACGTTTCGAGCATGCAGTAGAGACCGCCGCCCATCAGCCACATGCCGGAATATTCCCAAATCTTTTCTGCGTTTGGATGAACCATATGCAGCTCCAGCTTGTTGGCAGAAATCATGACGCTCCTCCCATTTGTCCAGCATTTCTGCACATAGTATGGGCAAAAAGCAGGGCGCTATCACGGGAAAGTGAAACATACAGAAATTGGTGCGCCAAACAGCAAAGAAAGGCACCAGGCCATGTGGTGGTGCCGGATACCTTCCTTGAAAGGATGTATGCGCTTTCTTTTAGCGCAGATTGTTGTCATAGTGTGCGCGTTCACCGCCGATGTATTTGGGACGTGTACGGGCGCACAGCAGGATGGCTTCCCCAATATGGTCGATGGACAAGCGAACCGGCACAGCGACTTCCTTCAAGTGCATGCCGATCAGCGTGCCGCCGATGTCCATGCCGCAGTCAGCACGGATATGCTCTACCGCAACGGGATTTTTAAAACGCACATACGCCGTGGTCGCGAACGAACCGCCCGCTTTTGGCTGCGGGACCGCATTGACCTGCTCATAGCCGAACTTTTCGGCTGCCTCGCGTTCCAGAATCAGTGCACGGTTGAGATGCTCGCAGCATTGCGCGGCCAGATAGATGCCGGCTTCCTGTGTCTGTGCGTAAATGCCGTCAAAAAGCGCAGCTGCCGTTTCCACTTGGCTGTCCGTGCCAATACGGCGGCCCCCGACTTCACTGGAGGAACAGCCCACGACCAAGAGGCCGCCGGCCGGTACTTTTGCAATTTCTAAGAGTTCCTTTGCCGCCTGCTGCGCCTGCAATTTCAATGCTTCCAAAGAATCTGCCATGATCTTAAGACCTCCCACCGAGAATTGATCCTTTTTCCCTATTATTATAGCACAAAACCCGGTACACACCACATTAGAAGAAAAATTTTTACATGTTTCAATCAGAAAATTAGAACCTCTTGCAAAACCGGAAAGGGCCTCTGTCCTTTTGATCGTGATTATGGTATAATAGCATGTAAAAATTGCGAAAATAGGGGCGCTGCTTTTTGAATCGATATAAAAGTTTAATTAATAACACGATCATTTTCGCGGTCGGTACATTTAGCTCCAAAATCCTGACAATCATTATGACCCGTTTTATTACGGGTGCTTTGTCCCAGTCCGATTTTTCGACGGCGACGACACTGCAGGACGTCAGCAATATCCTGATTCCGTTTTTCTCTTTCCAAATCATTGATGCGATCACGCGGTTTGGACTGGACCGCCGCTATCGCAAGAGCGACGTCTTTTCGGTGAGTATTCTCGCGGTGTGCATTGGTTCAGCGATCATGTTCCTGATTTCCCCGCTTCTGGAGCACATTCCATTCCTCTATTTTATTCAAGGGCGCAGCGGGATCGTGGCGCTGTTTGTGTTTGCATCTTCTTTCCACAGCATCTGCAGCCAGTTCGTGCGTGCGCGCAATATGGTGAAGCTGTATACGTTCCAGGGGATTCTGACAACGGTGCTGACGGCTATTTTGACGTTGGTTTTCCTGTATCCGATGAACCTGGGTGTGACGGGATATCTTTTGGGCATTATCGTACCGGATGCCCTTGTGGCGGTCTTTTTGTTCTGGACAGCAAACTTACACAAGTTTGTGCGCTTTAAAGGATTGAGCCGCCTGACTGCCGGTCAGATGATTCGGTATGCCATTCCGCTGATCCCAAATAAAGTTGCCTTTTGGATTACCAACACGTCGGACCGCATCATGGTAGTCAACCTCTGCGGACAGGCGGTCAACGGCGTCTTCTCCGCCGCTTATAAAATTCCGAATTTGATCTCTCTGGTCAGCGGTGTGTTTATGGACGCCTGGCAGATGTCTTCCATTACTGAGGAAAAGCATCGTGCGAGCTTCTTTACGACGGTATTCCGCGCGATGACGGCGCTTATTTTTACCGGAAGCGCGTGCATCATTCTGCTGTGCCAGCCGCTGATGGCCCTTTTAACAAGCAGCGACTATCATGAAGGCTGGGTCTATATCCCGCTGCTTGTCATTGCGACGTCGTTTTCCTGCCTTTGCAGCTTTGTGGGTACCGTCTATATGGTGGAAAAGCGCAGCATCAACAACATGGTCACATCTTTGATTACGGCCGGCCTGAACGTGGTGCTCAACTTCTTGTTGATTCCCCCATTTGGCCCGAACGGCGCGGCAATGGCAACGCTGCTTTCTTACATGATTCAATTTATTATCCGCATCATCGATACGCGCCGGTTTATCCGCATCAATTTCAGCCCGCTGCGGCTTTTGGCGGACTTCGTGATTGTTTTGGCGGAAAGCCTCTTAATGGTGCAGCAGGTGTTTTTGTGGCCGTTGTGGTGTGTACTGCTGACACTGTTGATCATTGCGATGAACGCAAAACTGCTTCTGCAGAGCGTGCGCAAAGTGCTGCCGAGCCGTATTGCGGCGAAGCTCCCAGGCATGAAACACCAGCATCCGGCCCCCGCCCGCCGCAGTCAGGATCATCAGGATTCCGAAGCGCCTTCCCTGCCGCCGGAAAAGCCCACGAGGCCCAACCGCTATGCGGATTCCCGCTCCACACACCGTTATAAGAAATGATTTCATGATGCCTTAAAGCCGCTTTGGCGTCATCTTTTCATCGCATAAAAACCGGCCCGGTTCTCTGCAAGCCCATGCAGAGAACCGGGCCGGTTTTTACAACCTTAAAAAAGAATTTTGGCGAAGAATCGTCAATTGCCGTCTTCAATGCTGATTTCATTGAAGCGATCGGTTAGATCTTTGACATCGAGGGCATCTTTCTGTGCGTCGGCGGCGTCAAGCACGACATGGCCGCGGTGCATCATCAAGAGACGATCTCCAAAGCCAATTGCGAATTTCAAATTATGGGTGACCATTAGGGTCGTAATTTGTTTTTCTTGTACGATGCGCTGTGTGAGCTCCATCACGGTTTCGCTCGAACGCGGGTCAAGCGCAGCCGTGTGTTCGTCCAAAATCAGAAGATCGATTGGCGTCATCGTCGCAATCAACAACGCCAGCGCCTGCCGCTGCCCGCCAGAAAGGCTGCCAACGGAAACTTCCAATTTGTCTTCCAATCCAAGATGCAGCAGCGAGAGCTGCTCCTGGTAAAAGGCTGCACGTTTCCGGTTGACGCCAGGCCGCAAGCGGTAATGGCCCTGTTTTTGGTCCGCCAATGCCATGTTTTCGAGGATGGTCAGCTGCGGGCACGTGCCGGATGCAGGGTCCTGAAAGACACGGCCTAAAAACCGGCTGCGCTCGTATTCCCGCAGTTTGGTGATGTCTTTGCCTTGGACAAAAATCTTGCCTTCATCCGGTGAGAGGCTCCCGCATAGCAGATTGAGCATCGTTGTTTTGCCGGACCCGTTGCTGCCGACGACGCTTACAAAGCTGCCGCGTGCAATTTGCAGGTTGAAGTCCTGGAAGAGGACCACTTCATTCACCGAACCGGGATTGAAAATTTTATAGATATGTTCCATCGAGACAATGGGCGTCTCAGATTTTGCTGCGGTTGATGACGGCATTGTGCTTCCTCCTTCCCGGATTTACGCGGGTCGCGACCAGCGCAATCACAAAGATAATAGACATCAAAAGCTTTAAATAGTTTGTGTCCAAGCCAATCTGCATGGCGATGGTCAGGCAGGCGCGATACAGGATCATGCCGATGACAACGGCTAGGGTCGGCTTCATGAAACGGATCCGTCCGAAGATTGCCGTGCCGATGATAACAGCGGCCAGCGCCATGACAACCATACCGGTGCCGGCGGTTACATCTGCGCTTTCCTTTTGTTGTGCCATGACACAGCCCGAAAGCGCCGTAAGGCCATTGCCGAACATCAGTCCCAAAATTTTCATATTGCCGGGGTCACGCCCTAAGGAAATGACAAACTGCGGGTTGCTGCCTGAGGCACGCAGCAGAAGGCCGGACTGCGTTTTGAGAAAGAGATCGACCAAAATCTTGACGACAACGCAGACGATCAATGCCATCACAAGGCCGCTCCATTTCCCCAATCCCGTCTGCAAAAGGCCGCCAAGGCCGCTTGAGAAAATGGTGGGTAGATTTAAAAATGTCAAAATAGCTTTTTTCCCGGTGATCATCAGATTGACGCTGTAAAGAGCAGTCATCACCAAAATACCGGAAAGCAGATCCGTAATGTGCAGCTTGACATGCAGCAGCCCCGTTACACATCCGGCAGCCGCGCCGGCTGCAAACGAAGCCAGGCAGGCAATCCAAGGGTTTACCCCCACATTGATCAATGCCGCTGCGGTGCACATGCCCAGCGGGAATGAGCCATCCACTGTCAAGTCCGGAAAATCCAGAACTTTATACGTAATGTAGACACCAATTGCCATGATGCCGTAGATAAAGCCCTCACGCAGAACGATCTGCAGAAGGTTCATAAAAATGTCCAATACCTTCCCCTTGCTTTCAATTGAGAGTCTTTGCTTATTCGCTGTCTGCAGTCACGGCCTGTGCGTCCTGGAATGTTTCCGGAAGTGTCAGTCCGAGCTGTTCCATCACATCGGGATTGTAAACAGGTGTCCCGTCCTCAACGGTATAAACCGGTGTATCCGCCGGGGTAGCTTCCCCTTTTAGAATTTTGCCGGCGATCTTGCCGGTCTCTTCGCCGAGTGACACAAAATCGATGCTGACGGACGCAAGGCAGCCATTTTTAACCTGCTCAATCTCGGAGCCAAATACCGGAATATTGGCCTCCTGGGCTGCCTGCAGCTCACTGGTCAGATTGTTGACGACGTTGTTGTCGGTAAAATTATTGAAGCAGTCCACACCTTTGGCAGCCAGTGCCTGTGCGCCCGTTGCGACTTCGCTGGAGTTTGTGACGCCCTGTTCCACCACTTCAAACCCGTACTGCGGTGCCAATTCCTTGAAACGCTGCAGCACCGAGATGGAATTGCTTTCACTTGTCGTATACAATACGCCGATCTTTGTGGCGTCCGGAAGGAATGCGCGGATCATTTCCAGCTGCGATTCCAGCGGCAAAACATCACTCGAGCCCGTGCAGGTGGTGCCTGGCTGTTCCAAGCTATTGACAAGCTGGCTTGCGACAGGGTCATTCACTGCCGTAAAGACGACGGGCGTTCCATCTGCCTTTGTGGCTGCATAAGCGCTCACTGCGGCGGGTGTTGCAATGGCGCAGATCATATCGTATTGCTTTGCGGCCATTGTTTGTGCCTGCGTATCGGCAGTGGAAGCTTCGCCTTGTGCGTTTTGAAAATCAATCGTGAGGTTTTCCCCTTCAACAAAACCTTCGTCAGCCAGCCCTTTGAGCAGGCCTTCGTAGCAATTGTCGAGCGAAGCGTGTGTCGCATATTGGATCACGCCGATCGATTTGGAATCTGTCGCATTCCCTGAAGTATCCCCAGAAGAGGCACTGTCACATCCGGCAGCCAAAAGCGCCATGGCGGCAGCTAAAATACCTGCCAACGCTCGTTTGCACGATTTTTTCATGATAAAGACTCCCTTCAAGACCCATAAAATCGTCATTCGCAAAAGAAAAAGCCCTTGCCCCTGCAAAAAACAGGGACAAGAGCTTTGAAAACTCCTGCGGTACCACCCTTGATTGGTGTAAAAACACCCGCTCGCCCGCACACAAACATGCGCGTTTCCCATGATAACGGAGGAAATCCGTCTCCCCTACTTGCCTTTCGGCTTTGGGTTCGCCCTCGAAAGTCCATTCCACAGACGATCTCGCACCGCGCTCTCACCTGCCGCAGCTCTCTTTGCCGGGATCCTGTCTGTGTACTCCTCTTTCTCTTAGGTTTGAGGATTCATTTTTTGTTATTATATACCCAGATCCAAGGCGTTGTCAAGAGAAACTTTTAAAAATCTTACATCATTCCGCGGACAATGTCTTCAGCGGCCGCCAATGCTTCGTCAAGTTTCGTCAGATCTTTTGCGCCCGCCATTGCGAAGTCGGCCTTGCCGCCGCCCTTTCCGCCTGCAATCTTGGCAACTTCGCGCACGATTTTGCCGGCGTTCAGGCCCTTGTCCTGTGCGTTTTTGCTGACGCTGACAGCAATGTTGGCTTTGCCGTCGTGCGTGCCGATCAGGACCGCGACGAGGTTCGGTGCGTGTTCACGCAGCTTGTCGCAGACCGTGCGGAGTCCGTCCGGCGTCGTCGCCGAGAAGAGGGCCGTGATTACGCGCACACCGTTGACAAGTTTCGCATTTTCAAAGATACCGTGCGCCTGCACATCGGCCAGACGCTCGCGGATAGCTGCCACGGCAGCGTCGCGGGCTTTCAGCTCTGCCATCAGCTGGCTCGCCTTCTGCGGGACAGCCGTAATGGAATTGGCCTTTAAGGTGGCTGCCGCCGAGCCAAGTTCCGAAAGCATCTGGTCCATGTAAGCGAGCGAATTCAAGCCGGTCACAGCTGCAATGCGGCGGACGCCTGCTGCTACGCTGCTTTCCGAAACAATTTTGAACAGGCCCAATTCACCGGTATTGTGCGCATGTGTGCCGCCGCAGAATTCACGGCTGAAGTCTCCAACACTGACCACACGGACGATGTCGCCGTACTTTTCCCCAAACAATGCCATTGCGCCGAGTTTTTTTGCTTCTTCAATCGGCATTTCTCGCACATCGACCGGCGTTGTGGAAAGGATGACCGTATTGACCAGGTGCTCGACTTGGTGCAGTTCCGTCTGCGAAAGTGCTTCAAAATGCGTAAAGTCGAAGCGCACTTCCTTTTCATTAACAAGCTGGCCGGCCTGTTCGACATGGTCGCCCAATACTTTCCGCAGCGCCGCCTGCAGCAAGTGCGCAGCCGTATGATTGCGCATGATCGCCTGGCGCCGTTCCCAATCCGGCTGCGTTTCCACAACATCGCCAACGCGGACGGTGCCGGCTTCTACGGTGCAGAGATGCAGGAAATTCTTGGCCTGGTTCTTTGTTGTGTCTTTCACCACCAGCATGCATTCATCGCCGGAAATAGAGCCGGTATCCCCCACTTGTCCGCCGCTTTCTGCGTAGAAAGTGGTCTTATCCAACACAAGGCCGATTTCTTCGCCTGCATCGGCACTCTCCACGCGCTCGTCGCCGCACAGGATGGCGAGAACTTTTGCCTGGGCGGCTTGTTCCGTATAGCCTAAAAATTCTGTTTCCGGCACATCGTCCAGCAAATTGCTTTCGCCGGCCCACGCATCAATGTCGGATTCCTTGCGGGCGTTGCGTGCGCGCTCTTTCTGCTGGCGCATAAGCTCCTGGAACGCCTCTTCATCGACCGAGAAGCCGCGTTCTGCCGCGATTTCCTTCGTCAGATCGATCGGGAAGCCATACGTATCGCTGAGTTTAAACGCATCGGCGCCCTGGATCACCTTCCGGTCTGTCTGATCCATAATATTGTTGAGCAGGAGCATGCCCTGGTCGATGGTGCGGGCAAAGGAATCCTCTTCTACCGAGATCAGCTTCAAAATCAGATTCTTCTTTTCCTCCAGCTCCGGATAGGCCCCGGCGCTCTCGTGAATCGCCGTTTGGGCGATTTCCGACAGGAACGGGTGGTCGATCCCGAGTAAACGGCCGTGGCGCGCAGCGCGGCGCAGCAGGCGGCGCAGCACATAGCCGCGGCCTTCGTTAGAGGGCATGACGCCGTCCGCAATCATAAAGACCGTGGAGCGGATGTGGTCTGTGATCACGCGCAGGGAAATGTCGGCTTTTTCGTCTTTTCCGTACGTCACGTTTGCAACCTTGCAGATATGCTTCATGATATTTTGTACGGTGTCCACCAAAAAGAGGTTGTCGACATTTTGGACGATGCAGGCCAAACGCTCGAGGCCCATGCCCGTGTCGATATTGGGATGTTCCAGCGGCGGATAGTGGCCTTCGCCGTCACTGTTAAACTGCGAGAACACGACGTTCCAGAACTCGACGTAACGGTCGCAGTCACAGCCCGGGCCGCAGGTCGGTTTGCCGCAGCCGTGTTCGGGGCCGCGGTCAAAATAGATTTCCGAGCAGGGGCCGCATGCGCCGGGGCCATGCTCCCAGAAATTGTCCTCTTTGCCCAGGCGAACGATGTGGCTCGGGTCTACGCCGACTTCTTTGGTCCAGATGTCGTAGGCTTCATCGTCGTCTAAATAAATGGTGACCCAGAGTTTATCAACCGGCATTTCCATCACTTTCGTGCAGAATTCCCATGCCCAGGCGGTTGCCTCATGCTTAAAGTAATCACCAAACGAGAAGTTGCCGAGCATTTCAAAGAAGGTACCGTGGCGGTCGGTAATGCCAACGTTGTCAATGTCGCCGGTGCGGATGCACTTCTGGCACGTCGTCACACGTTTGCGCGGCGGCGTTACCTCCCCTGTAAAATACTTTTTCATTGGCGCCATGCCGCTGTTAATCAGCAGCAGGGAATTGTCGTCCTTCGGAATGAGCGAAAAACTTGGCAGGCGCAGATGGCCCTTGCTTTCAAAAAACTCCAGGAATTTTTCGCGGATTTCGTTGAGTCCCATCCATTGCATTGCGATTCATTCTCCATTTCTTCTATAAATTAAACTTCCAGATCAAGCTTTACAACGTATACGCTTTTAAGAGTTTCAGCGTATTTTCGGCACCGTCTACATGGGAGCGTTCATAGCCGTGGGAGGCATAAACGCCGGCGCCAATCAGGCCGTGGCGCACGTCATAGCCGGCATGCAGCGTGGCCTCGACATCCGAGCCGTAAAACGGATAGATATCTACCGCATAGGGGATCTGGTGTGCACGTGCGGCTTTGACGAGTGCTGTCACGACGGAATCGTCATAAGGGCCGCCGGAATCTTTTGCGCAAATCGAGACTTCATGCTCCGTGCAGCGGAGGCCGTCCCCGACGCAGCCCATATCGACACTGAGCACCTCCTCGACATCTTCCGGAACAGACGCAGACGCACCGTGGCCGACTTCTTCATAAACGGTGAAGTGCAGGTATACTTTGCGCTTCGGGGTTGTATGGGTATCCCGCAAAAATTTTGCATAAGTCAGAAAAATGGCTGCGCTGAGTTTGTCGTCCAAGAAACGGCTCTTGATGTATCCGCTCGGGGTTACAACGGTCCGGGGCGAAAAGCAGACGAAATCACCGATTTCAATCCCAAGTTTGCGGGTTTCTTCTTCCGATTTCGTTCGTTCGTCGATGACGACTTCCATGTTTTGAAAAGTCCGGCGCGTTTCTGAATAATCCTTATTGACATGGACGGACGCGTTGTTTAACTGCAATGTGCCGGTATAGGTGCCGTCAAAGCGCGTGTAGATCACGCAGGTTTCCGTCTCGCAATTTTCGGGCTGTAAGCCTCCAATGGGCGAAAGCACGAGACGGCCGTTTGCCTTAATCGAAGCGACGATTGCCCCGAGCGTATCGACGTGGGCCATTGCAAGCAGCGGATGCCCTTCGCCGCCCAGGCAGACACATACGCCGCCTTTACGGGTCTTTATGGGCTGATATCCCAGCGCTGTGAGCTCTTTCAGAAGATATTCGGCTGCGGCGTTGGTTTTTCCGGTGGGACTATCAATCGCACACAGCTTTTTAAGTTGTTCTACACAATAGGTCATTTCCTCATTCATGCATCAAATCTCCCCTTTTCTGCAAAAAAAGAAGGCTCACCCGTCCGATATGGGACGAGAGAACCCGTGGTACCACCCAAATTGCGTCAAAAAGACGCCGCTTGATTCCTTTTAACGCAAGGCTACGCCGCACTCCTCGCGCGGAACTCCAGGTTGGCCGACACATCCTGCAGCCGTCGGGCTTCCACCATCCCCGGCTCTCTATACACTGCATCTGGGAAATGCCTTTTCCCCTTCTTCGTTTTTCGCAGATTGAATCATGCTTTGCAAACATAAACTATTATAAACGTGTCGGCAGGCTTTGTCAATCGATTTGCGTAGATAATTTCTCGGCGATTTCGCGAAAGACAGGGCCGCAGTCTTTTCCCCCGCTGCTCCCCCCCTCTTCCATGACGACCACAACGTAGCGCGGTGCGTTTACAGGGAAAAAGCCCGTATACCAGCAGATGTTTTCCTCCACACCGCCTTCCATGCGGCCGGTCTGAGCGGTGGCGGTTTTGGCGGCGGCGGATACTGCAGAGGGCTTTCCCGGCATACCGGTGCCGGATTGCACGCAATCCACCATATAGCTTGTTAAGAGCGCGGCAGTATTTTCAGACATGACCGGAACGGCGTCGGGGGAATTTGTGCTTTTAAAAGCGGCATCCGCGCGCGCCTGCGTTCCCAGAATCACAGATGGCGGTGTATAAAAGCCTTTGGAAGCGACGGCGTTGACCATGGCGGCAACCTGCAGCGGAGTTGCCGTCAGGGCGCCTTGTCCGAAGGAAAAGCTCGCAAGTTCCTGGCCGTTTTGCAGGGATTTTAACGTGGGCAGTGTGCCGGCGGAGCCGGAAAAAGAGGGAGCCAATGGAGTTTCCGTTCCAAAGCCACACAAGCGCGCCTTTTGCAGGAATGCCGAAGCAGACAACGTTTGCGAAAGGTTGACAAAGTAGCAATTGCAAGACTGTGCGATGGCTTGCCGCATCGAGATTAGGCCGTGCGCCTCTCCCTCATAGCAGTGAAAGGTGCGTGCATCGAGCTGTTGTGTGCCGGTACAGCGATACGTTGTCTCCGGGTCCACGCCCGCCTCCAGTGCGGTGGCTGCACTGACGAGTTTAAACACAGAGCCGACATTATACGCCTGCAGGACACGGTCTACGAGGGGGCCGTCCGCCGCGTTTAAGGAGGCGGCAACATTTGTAGGGTCATACGTGGGGACTGAGGCCATAGCTAAAATTTGTGCGCTGCCTGCTTCCAATACGACAGCGGCACCTTTTTGTATATGGGTGTGCAGTGCGTTTTCTACGATGCTTTGTATGGATTGATCGAGTGTCAGCTGGACTTTCGCGGTCCCGCGCGCGTCCTCGGCATGGACTGCAGCGGTGCTGCCCGGCAGCAGATGTCCCAAGGCGTCGACGGTATAGGTGATTTCCGTTTTTCCCCCATTACGCTGCAAAAAGGAATCATAGGCTTTTTCAAGACCCGTCACGCCGTTGCCGCCGCCATCCAGATAGCCGAGCAGATGGACAGCCAGGGCGGGCCTGGAGGTTCGTTCCGTCTGTGGGACACATACGATGCCCTCGGCTTCGACCGGTTCGTCAAGGGAAAGCAAGAAGGGCTGTCCGGCCTCCAAAAGTTCCTGTACCTGTGCCATACGTTCGGCGGAAAGTACGCGCTGCAAGGCCGCTGCAGCTTGCGGGCCTGGCGCGATGGCCGCCATATACGTCGTTTTCCCGCCTGTCAGGGCTTTTCCGTTCCGATCATAAAAATTGCCGCGGCCGGACGGAATGGTCAGGGTATACGTTTGCTGCTGCGCGGCCGTTTCAGCGAGTGTATGATCTCCCAAGGCGAAAACAAACACACGGCAGGCACACAGTACCAGCAACGCAAGAATTGTCGAGAAAATCGCTACGATTCGTTTGCCCACAAAAAGCACCTCCGCTTAGAAGGTTTTTCCAAACGGAGGCGCTTTATACATCCTTATGATTCTTTTTTTACGCGCAGCAGTGCACCTGGCGCAATGGAGATATCCGTGTGTAACAGGACACGCATCACGGGGTGATTGGCGACCTCGATGGGCTCGCCGTCCCCGTTTTCGATCCGTTCCATCGGTACCAGATACGGCGCCCGCCCGGGTTCCAAAACGTCGGCAACATCGCCGCGGAAAAAGCGGTTGCGCTGGGAAAGGACGGCAACGCCGTTGCGGTAGGATTCACACACCGCTACCACTTCATAGTCGCGCACATAACTGCCGCGGTCCACGCTTTGGCCGGGATGGCCAAAATAGAAGCCGGTGCAATATTGGCGATGGCTGATCTTATCGAGTTCTTCCATTACCCATGGCGTCAGCGGATTGCCAGCCAGTGCGTCGTCAAGCGCGCGGCGGTAGGCATTTGTTACGGCAGCCGTATAGTAAGCGGATTTTGCACGGCCTTCAATCTTCAGGCTGTCAATGCCGGCGCGCAAAAGCTCTGGAATGTGGTCCGCCAGGCGCATGTCGCGGGCATTTAAAATATATGTGCCGCCGTCCGCTTCACCAATCGGGAAATACTGTCCGGGACGCGTTTCTTCGCACAATGCGTATTTCCAGCGGCATGGCTGCGCACAGTCACCGTGGTTGCCATCGCGGCCTGTAAAGTAATTGGAAAGCAGGCAGCGTCCGGAAAACGATACGCACATCGCACCGTGTACAAAGCACTCGATTTCAAGCGCTTTCGGCGTCTTTGCACGCAGCTCGGCAATCTCCTCCAGCGACATTTCGCGGGCCAAAACGACGCGCTTTGCACCCAGCTCATAGAGCCTGCGCGCGGCCGCATAGTTTACAACGCCCGTTTGGGTAGAAATGTGAATCTCCACGTTTGGCGCCACTTTTTGCGCAAGTGCCATCACGCCGAGGTCGGTCACAATAAAGGCATCGACGCCTGCGTCACGTGCCATGCGTAGGAAGGGTTCCATCGCATCCATATCGGCATTGCGAGGGAGAATATTGCAGGTCAAATAGACGCGCACGTCGTGTGCATGGGCATACTGTACGGCATCGCAAAGCTGCTGTGGATCAAAGTTTTGAGGCGCCGAGCGCATGCCAAACATGGACCCCGCCAGGTAAACCGCATCGGCACCAAACTGCACGGCGGCTTCCAGCCGCTCACGGTCCCCTGCCGGAGAAAGCAGCTCAGGCAGGTGGACGCGCGGATGTTCATACGTGGTTTTCATTGCAGTCCAGCAACCTCCAAATTGTATTCGTGCCCGGCCTGTGTCGTTGCATAGTACGCCTCGCCAGTCTCAGGATTGTGGCAGAAATAGAGATAGGAAGTGTCATTCGGATGCAGTGCTGCATCAATGGCATCCAAACCGGGATTGCAGATGGGGCCTGCGGGCAGCCCTTCGATGACATACGTATCGTAGCTGCTCTGGTACGTTTCCCGCTCCGCGGCCGGGACATCCGCCTGGGTGCGATACGGATAATAAATCGTCGAATCGCAGCCGAGCGTATAAATGCCGTATTCCGGACCATAATCCAAACGATTGTGCAGTACCGATGAGACATTGTACATGTCTTCCGTATCCGCCGCTTCTGCCTGGATCAAGGAAGCCAGCGTCAGAAGCTGGTCAAGCGTCATCCCTTGTTCGGCGGCTTCGTCGCGGATCTCTTGCGTAAACTGCTGGTTCGCGTTGTCCAGGAAAATCTGCAGGACATTCTGTGGGTCTTCATCTTCATAGAAGGTATAGGTATCCGGGAACAGATAGCCTTCCAATTGATAATAACGCCCTTCAAGGTCTGTAATCTCCGACACCATCGTATAGGTGCTGTTAAAGTCCGAGGTGTTCAATTCCTGCAGGAAAGCATCTTCGCTGCTGATGACGCCCTCGTCATACAAAAGCTGTGCGATTTCAAGCGCATTGCGGCCTTCCGGAATGGTAACCTGCACAACATCCTGGCGTGCATCATCCGAACGGAACAAATGGACAAGTTCCTCGAAATCGCTTTTCTGACTGAGCGTCCATGTCCCGTTATGGTAACGTCCATCTGCACCGCGGATATTGGAATATAGGCAGAAGAATTCTACATTGTCGATAATGCCGTTATTCTTTAAGATTTGGGCCACTTCACGCGTCGCAGTTCGGTTGTTTTCTTCGGCTTCCCGGCGCTGTGCGGCGTCTGTAATTGCAAGCAAATCACTCGGCGAAGTTTCCAATGCCGTGACACTTGACGGGATTTCAATGGTCACTTGAATGTCAGGACGATTGACAGCCAGCACGTCATTCATAATCCAGACAAGATACCGGCCAATCAAAAGGCCGATTAGCAGAACCATCGCCCACCACATCAGGCGAAAGATGCGCCGGTTTTTCTTGCGCTTTTGCCGGTTGCGCCGGGCATGATTCTTTTTGGTACGCTTTTCTTCGTCTTGCGCCTGCGCGGCCGGGGACGAAGATTGTAGTTCACGCATGCGGCACCTCCCGCTGGCCGGCGGCAGGCCGGCTGATCTTTCTGACATACTCTTCCGTTACCAAAAGGTCTACCGGCCGGTCAAAATATCCGTGCGGCAGATTCCACGGCACACAACCCTTATAGCAGATGCCGACAGTTTGCCCTTCAAAACGGGAAAGAAAACGGTCGTAGTAGCCTTTTCCATATCCTAACCGGTATCCCTGCGCATCAAAGCAGAGGCCCGGAACGATGCAGAGGCCGTGACGCAAATCCCCCAGCTTTCGGCTTTTTTCGGGACTTGGCTCCAGTACACCAAACATGCCGGGTGAAAGTTCTGCGAGCGAACGAATAAAATAAAATTCCATTTCCCTGGTTCCCGGCACGCAGCGCGGCACAGCCACTTGCTTATGCTGCGCGATCGCGTCTTGAATTAAATGAAGGGTATCCACTTCAATGGGCTTGCTGACATAGGTCAACAGCACGCTGTTGCGGCGATAAACGGACAGCTTTTGGACACGCCGGAGGATGGCGGCATCCATTTCCGCCTTGCGAACCGGGTCAAGGTTCTCACGGAAAGCGCGATACTGCCGGCGAAGTCCAATTTTCAGTTCTTTAATATTGCGTTTCACGGGCATTGGATGGCACTGCGGATTTGTGCCGCCTTTTCCGGACCGCACAGCACCGAAACGAGCTGCAGGCCGAAATCGATAGCGACGCCGGCTCCTTTTGCCGTTGTGATTTTCCCGCTTTGTACGACCGATGCATCCCCCAATGCACAGCCGAGCTCCGACTCAAACCCCGGATAGCAGACGGCGGTGTGGCCCTTTAAAATGCCCCAATGGCCAAGAACCGACGGCGCTGCACAGATTGCGCCCACATAGCCGCCTTGAGCAAGACAAGTATCGACCGCCTGATGGACGATTTCGGATGCTTCCAAATTGGTGGTGCCCGGCAGGCCACCCGGCAGCACGACCAGCTGGGCCGGTTCGGCTTGCAGATTCAGCTCTGTATCTGCGAGGTCGGCTACCGTACAGATGCCGTGTGAACCGGTTACCGTGCGTCCGCCGACGCCGACCGTTTGGACGTTCAGCCCTGCGCGCCGCATCAAATCGACGGGTGCAAACGCTTCTACCTCTTCAAAACCATTTGCTAAAAAGACATAAATCATTTTCGCACACTCCTTTTCTATTTTATGGCAAGCATTTCTTTACTGCGAGCTGGATGTCTGCATGAATGGCATCCGGCGAACGAAGCCGATTCTTTTCCATGCAGGGAACAATTGTCCAGTGCAGCTGTTTTGCCGCATACAGCGCTGCTTCCCGGCAGGCCGCTTGAAATGCCGTGTCCTTTTCGTGGATATCTTCCTGCGACGTGTCCCCGGCGTATCGGTTTTCTAAAAGTTTTTGAGAGACCTTTGGCGGTGTGTCCAGATACAATGTCATATCCGGGCGCGGCAATTCGCATTTTTGATATTCAAAATCTAATAACCATTCTATAAAGGCATCCCACTGCGTCCGGGGCAGCTTCGGAAGCTGATAAACGAGATTGGAGGTCGTATATCGGTCCGCCAGAATATAAGCACCGCTTTCATAATCCGCCTTCCAAACCTGTTGGTAAGACGCAAAGCGGTCCACCGTATAAAAGGAAGCCGCCGCATAGGGGTTAACCTTTTGCGGATCACTTCCAAACGCGCCGGACAGATAAAGCTTTACCAGCGCGGAAGACGGCGATGTATAATCCGGAAACGAAACGTGACGCACGCGCAGGTCTTTGTTTTGCAGAAACGTATAGAAGAGCTGGGTCTGCGTCGCCTTGCCGCTACCGTCGAGCCCCTCAAAAACAATCAGCTTTCCGGGCATGTCGCATCCTCCAGCGCCTGGTAATGTGCCCGCACTTCTGCGGCTTTGCCGCAGCTCATTTTTCCTTCCGGGCAAGCCCCGCGCAGACAGGCAGGACCGGCGTTGGCAAACAGGTTTGGTGCAACGGCTTTTACCAAGCGGAGCATCTGCTCGGCCACATCACGAATTTCCCATTGCGCACGGTTGCAGCAGCGGAGCGCAAAGAAATTGCGCAGGCTTCGTGCGTTCATGGTGCAGATCATCTTTGTCGTGCAGGCATTGGGCAGTACGAAACGTGCATCTTCAATTGCCTTTTTCTTTGCTTTGCGGGCAGCCTCCTTTTCGGAGAGGCCTTCCGCTAAAAACGCTTTTTTATGTTTTTCCTCTAAAAGAGAAGTCAGACGCTCGTAATGGCGTTGGTCTTCCTCCATGGCCTGTAAATATTCCTCTTTCGCTTCCGAAATGGCCTCAATCTCAGGAGGAAGCACGAACGAAAAATGATTTTCTTCGACATATCGCTGGCTTTGCACGCTGAAACTTGCCAGCCGGTGCCGCGTGATCTGCGCCAAGAGGGAGCGCGAAACACCTTCAATACCAAAGGTAAACGTAGCGTGTTCGATGGGGCTTTCATGTCCCAGCTGTGCCAGCATGTCCACAAAATGATCGATTTTCTCTGCCGTCATCCCCTGCTGCAGCGAATCAATCGTAGCCGGAGAATAGCACAGCTTTGCTGCGCAGGCGACCGTTTTTTGCGCGTCCTGCGTATATGTTAAAAGCACAACATGTGCCAACGGAAAAGCCCCCTTCAACCTGATGGATACCGCCGCAAAAAGCGGCATTAAAATTTTCATTTTATTATAGCATACTTCCACAAGCGGATTCAACCTTTTGTTTTCGCCTTTGTATCCGGCGTTTGCAGAAAAATAGACGGAACCTTTTTTCTCGAGAAGCCATAGTATGGAAGGCAAAAGGGCAGCGGCAGGCCTTTCCCGCGTGCCTGTACTGCTGCCGCAGTTTGCTTTTGATAGGGGGATGCAACATGGATGAAATGAAGGAAACGCTGCGCCGCGACGGCTTCAAGGAAGCGGTCTGCATCGATGCGCAGCGAGTCTATGATTCCTGTAGTGCGAAAGATTGCCTGGAAGACCTGCAGGTATGCTTTACGCAAGCAAAGCGCTCGATCATCGAGCGGTGCGTCAATGTGCGGCTGCGCAGTGTGGAAGTGTTGACGGTGTATTTAAATATGGAACCTGTTCCGTTTAACAAAGGGTTCTATTCCGTCGATATGACCTTTGTTTTTGATGTCTGCGTAGATGTGTATACGGCGCCTGCTTCCTGCCCGATCGTGGTCGATGGGATCGCGCTGTTTACCAAAAAAGCGATCTTATTTGGCAGCGACGGCAACGTCAAACGGTTTACCAGCACAGACACAGAATGCAGCAATTCGCCGGACGCCAATGTCGGAAAGAGTCTGCCCAAAGCGGTCTGCCAGGTAGCGGATCCCGTAGGGCTCTCTGCACGGGTTTGCGATACACGTCCCGGCTGCTGCCCTGGTTATCAGATTCCGGATGATATCTGTGAACGGTTCGGCGGCGATTTTGACACAGAGTGCAGCCGCAGTATTTTCGTGACCATTGGGCTGTTTTCCATTGTACAAATCGTCCGCAACGTACAAATGCTGATTCCGGCCTACGATTTCTGCATTCCGGCAAAGGAATGCACGCCCGCAAGCGACAATCCTTGTGAAATGTTCCGCCGCATCGATTTCCCAACCGACTCCTTTTTCCCGCCTAAAGCGGGAGATTCCGGCAGCAGCGGCGGCTGCGGCTGCTGCGGTCAGCCCGCTCCCTGCGCCGAATAAGCAAAACCGGCAGGTGCTTTTAGGCATCTGTCGGTTTTTTGTTTCCTTATGTGCGTTTTAGGCGGGCGAAGTTTTCCATGATCTTCTTTGTGCCCTTTGTATCAAATGCAATTTCCAGAAGATGGTCGTTTCCCATTGGGGTGACGCTCAAGACGGTCCCTGCACCGAATGCCTTATGGAGGACACGGTCGCCAGGGCGGAACACCTCCGTTACGGTATCGTGATGGCTTGGGCCGAAATTGCGGGCGGCCTCCATAGAGATCGCGCGCGCTTCACGGGAAGAAACGGGCAGGTTCATTCCGGGCTCCGGCTGTTTCCAATCGCGTGCGCGGCTTTTTTCCATCAATTCCTCCGGAATTTCCTCAAGAAAACGGCTTGGACGGTTGCGGTTGGTTGTGCCAAAAATCGTGCGGTGCTGCGCGTTGAGCAGATACAGCTGTTCCTTTGCTCGGGTAATGGCGACATATGCCAAACGGCGTTCTTCCTCCATCTGGTCCTCGTTGTAGATTGCCTGTACACTGGGGAAAATGCCGTCTTCAAAGCCCGGCAGGAAGACAACCGGAAATTCCAGGCCCTTTGCAGAATGCATCGTCATCATCACGACTGCGTCGGTTTCGGCGTTATAGTTGTCGATATCCGTCAGCAAGCTGACTTCTTCCAAAAAGCCCTGTAAGGAGGCGTCTTCGCCGTTTTCCTGCTGGTACTGTGCGAGGTTCGAGCCGAGCTGCTGGAGGTTGGCAATGCGGTCCTGCACTTCCTCATTTGCCGGAGAGCCCAGACTTGCGATATATCCGGTCTTTTCGAGAACCTCTTCGAACAACGCTTTAAGCGAAACTTCCGGGTCTTCACTATCGAGGGTCAAATCCTGGATAATCTTCGCAAATTGCAAAAGCTTCTGGGCTGTCCGCTTGAGAGGCTCGAATTCGTCGGCGTGCGAAATCACATAAAACAGGCTTTCTCCAATCTGGTTTGCAATTTCGGAAGCCACCGCAATCGTCTTGTCTCCGATGCTGCGCTTTGGCTGGTTGATGATTCGGCGCAGGCGCATTTCATCGTTTGGATTATTGAGCACGCTTAAGTAGGCGACCAGGTCGCGGATTTCCCGGCGCTCATAAAAGCGCAGGCCGCCGATGATTCGATAAGGGATACCGGCCTTTGCAAAGTGGCGTTCGAGTGCGCTTGACTGCGTGTTCATGCGGTATAGAATCGCATAATCGCGAAAATTGCGTCCGTTGGATTCTTTCGTGTCCAATACGCTTTGCACGATGTACTCTGCTTCGTCTTGTTCGCTGAGGGCCGTGTGGACCTGAATCTTTTCCCCCTGCGGATTCTGTGTCCAAAGCGTCTTCCCTTTTCGGGAGGTGTTGTGCGCAATGACCGCGTTGGCGGCGTCGAGAATCGTCTTCGTTGAGCGGTAATTCTGTTCAAGGCGGATGACCTTGGTGTGCGGGAAGGTGGATTCAAAATTCAAAATATTTTCAATCGTTGCGCCGCGGAATTGATAGATGCTTTGATCGTCATCACCCACTACGCATAGATTTCCGGATTTTTCGGCGAGGAGTTTGACCAGCATATACTGCGCATGGTTCGTATCCTGGTACTCGTCCACCATGATGTAGCGGAACTTATTCTGGAAATATTCCAAAACGTCCTGGTTTTCCTGAAACAGGCGGACCGCATTGACGATCAAATCGTCAAAATCCATGGCGTCGGCCTCTTTTAGGTGACTTTGATAGAGTGCATAAGCCTTTGCAATCAGGAGCAGGCGATGATCCTGCCCAGCCTGTTTTTCATATTCCGCGGGCCTGATCAGGCTGTCCTTTGCGTGGGAGACAGCGTTCAGAACCGATTTATGGGACAGGACTTTTTCGTCGATGTCCAGTGCTTTCAGGCAGTTCTTCATCAGGCGTTTGGCATCATCCGCATCGTAGATGGTAAAGTGCGAGCTGTAGCCTAGCCGATCGCCGTACTGCCGCAGAAAACGCGCGCAGGCGGAATGAAAGGTGCTGGCCCAAATGTCGTCGCCCGCTTGTCCCAATAAGGAAACCAGGCGCTGCTTGAGTTCGCCGGCTGCTTTGTTGGTAAAGGTAATGGCGAGAATTTGCCACGGCCTGCAGGGATGGTACGACATATGGGCACGAACGGTTTGGGGAAGTTCTGCCGTGCCCGCAAGGTAGCTGCGCATCGCATCAAGGTCTTCCGGCGTCAGCTGGGATGCGGGGGTTTCCTGTGCGTATGCGTCGCCAAATTGAATGAGGTTCGCAATGCGGTTGACAATGACCGTTGTCTTTCCGCTGCCGGCGCCTGCCAAAACCAATAAGGGGCCTTCCACTGAAAAGACCGCCTCTTTTTGGGGTTCATTCATGCGGGCAAAGATTTTTTCCATTACCCTTTGCTTCAACTGTTGTACCGTTTCTTGCAAACGATTCACCTTCCATCTTGCGGGATAGCCGGACAAACATCCGGCAAGCAAACGCCCGCACAAAGTGCGGGCATTGCGGGTTTATAAAATATTTAAGAGAACACCGGCTGCCACGGCAGAACCGATGACGCCGGATACGTTCGGACCCATTGCGTGCATCAACAGGAAGTTGCCGGGATTTTCCGCCTGACCAACTTTTTGCGAAACACGCGCTGCCATGGGGACCGCAGAAACACCGGCAGAACCGATCAGCGGATTTACTTTGCCGCCGCTTACCTTGCACATGACCTTTCCAAGCAGGACGCCGCCGGCTGTACCGATTGCGAACGCGGCTAAGCCAAGCAGGATAATCTTGATCGTGCCTGCGCTTAGGAAAACTTCTCCCGTTGCCGTTGCGCCGACCGTCATGCCCAAGCAAATCGTGATGATATTCATCAATTCGTTCTGAGCCGTATTCGAAAGACGGCTGACCACGCCGCTTTCCCGCATCAGGTTGCCAAGCATCAACATGCCGATCAGCGGGGCAGCATCCGGCAGAAGCAGGGAGACCAATACCGTAACGATGACCGGGAACAGGATCTTTTCCAGCTTCGAAACCGGCCGCAGCTGTTCCATGACAATGCTGCGTTCCTTTTTGGTAGTCAGCAGCTTCATAATGGGCGGCTGAATAACGGGCACGAGTGCCATATACGAATAGGCCGCTACGGCGATCGGCCCCAACAATTCCGGAGCCAGCCGGCTCGTCACATAAATCGCCGTCGGACCGTCCGCGCCGCCGATGATGCCAATTGCACCGGATTGCTGCGGCGTAAATCCCAACGCCAATGCGCCCAAAAACGTCAGGAAAATGCCGAGCTGTGCCGCCGCTCCGAGCAAAAAGCTGGATGGGCGTGCAATCAAGGGCCCGAAATCCGTCATGGCACCGACCCCTAAGAAAATCAGCGGCGGATAAATTCCTAGTTTTACCCCTTGATAGAGATAATAGAATAAACCGCCGTTTGCCGTTTCGGTCGGCTCTGCCATGATGGCCGGGTAGACATTGACAAGCAGCATGCCAAAGGCAATCGGGAGCAGCAAAAGCGGCTCAAACTGACGTGCAATTGCCAGATACAGCAGTACACAAGCAATCCCTATCATGACGTAATTGCGCCAATCACTCGACAGGAAGCCGGACTCCTGAATAATTCCGACTACTGCATTTACAAAACCTTCAATCACTTCCGTTACCGCCTCTCTGCAATTAGAATCCAATTAAAAGGGACGTGTATTCGCGAAAACACCTGCCTGGCCCCAGGCGGAACGTCCTTGTGCATGGGGAATCCGGCGCACAGATACGACCGTGGCCCCCTCCCCCATGACGCTGTACACGGCAGCGCTGATGGCTGCCACGACTTCACCGGGAATGCCCGCTTCTACAGCGGGAGCCGGTTTTGTGTTTGTCTGCGCAGCGGGGACAGCTGGCGGCTGCGAAAGCGCCGCAAGCTTTTCCTGCTGCTTTTGGCGGTGCGCTTCCTGTACGCCGTGGACCACCGATCCATAAATTTTGATGATCAGGATTAACGCGATCAACGCCACAAATACAATGACGAGTCCCGTAACCAGGACGACGACGGCGAGTTCGCCAGTGCTCATTCCTTCCATGTGAAAATCATCCTCCGTTTTTACATTCTCCACAAGCCACGGTGCAAGAAAAGGCGCAAATTCTGCTCCGTTGCCCAATAATGATTTCATTATACCGGATTCAGAGAAAAAATTCAAACCTTTTTATCGACTTTTCAAAAAAATCGTTACGATTTACACGGCCTTTCATTGCGTGCGGCAGGTGTTTCCGCTATAATTGCAAAAGAAATGGATTTTACAGGGGGTGGAACAATGCACGATGGATTTCGCCGTTCCTATAAAGGGGACAGTTATAACCTGGGCCTTGCGGTGTACAGCTGCGGTATCCAGCGCTGCGGCCCGCGGCATGCGTGGGGGCCTGCAATTCGCGACCATTATTTGATTCATTATATCATTAGCGGGAAAGGCCGTTTTACGACGGCCGGACAGACCTGGACGCTGCAGCACAATGACGCTTTTTTGGTGACGCCGAATCAAATTGCAAGCTACGAAGCCGACGCGGAGGATCCCTGGCAGTACGCCTGGGTCGGCTTTAACGGCAGCGATGCCAGTCGTTTGCTGCATCAAACCGGCCTTTTGAATCGGGAACCGGTCTTTTCCTGCCCTGCTCAAAACCAGTATCAGGAATTATTAAGCCAGATCATTGCCGTTTCCGGAACTACCGCCGCTGCGGAGGCGCGTATGGAAAGCGGCCTTCTGCAGTTTTTGGCCGCTTTAATGGACAATTTCGGGGAGGCGGCCCCGCAGAGTGATACGGGTTACAGCTACGTGCAAAAGGCCATTCGTTTTATTGACCGCAATTATTCAAGCAAGATCGATATCGAACAAATTGCCCAAAGCGCAGGCATTTCCCGCAGCCATCTTTACAGGCTGTTTATGGAATACATCAATCTGCCGCCCAATGTCTATTTGACGCGTTATCGGATTCAAAAGGCGGCCGCTTTCTTGAAGGAGGAAGGTTTGAGTGTCGGTGAAGCGGCATATTCTGCAGGTTTTTCGGATCCGCTTTACTTTTCCCGCGTTTTTAAAAAATATATAGGGGTGCCGCCCAGCAAATTCTGCGAACGGTGCAATGCATCTGCTTCACTCAATGCGTCGGCGTCCGCTCCTGCCCCGTCCCGAGAAGAGAAACGTCCACCTGTACACGATAAGACGCCAGACTGAGATTTCCCTCAAAGGCCGTGTGATGCTCTTTCCAATAGGCGGGATCTGCCAGCAAAAGGCGCCGGGTCAGAGAAAAGACATCGGCGTTTTTTTCAATGCACTGGGAAAGTGCATGACTGGTCTCTTGCAGGATCTGTTGCTTCCAGGCCTGCAAAATGGCGCCGTATGCTTCGGGGCCAGGAGAAATCTGCTGCAGGTCATCCATGGCTGAAATCGATGCGGTGCCTTTGACCGTAAAAAGGAAAGAAAGTGCATCCCCCCGGGCTTCGATTCGGACAGAGGTCCGCAGATTTTCGGCGTCCAGGGAAACGGTTCCAAGACCTTCTACGGGTACCGCATAGACGCTGCGCATTACCTTTTCCATTAACGTTAGGGCGCCGCGCGCGTCTTCCCCGAGCAGGCTTCCGACTAAAAAACTTTTATGGAAGCAGGCCATCCCAAGCGCTTCCCATTTTCCATCGGATTCTCCGATCAGCGGCAAATACGGGGATCCCTGCCCCGCAAGCTGATTGCTGAAATCGAGCAGCGTCACGGTCGGAATCTTCCCGTTTGCGTTTCCGCTTTCAATCAAATCGACCATCGATTGTGCCGAAAGGGTCTGCCCTTGTTCCTGTAATGTCAGGAGAGCATTGGCCTCCCCTTTTGCCTGCGCGACACTGATCTGTGCGTTGAGTCCGGATGCACGCACAAAGAAATCCAGTACATGGTTTAAGCCGCGGCGGGCACAGGTTTCACCGAACAGTAAAAGCATATGATGGCTAAACAGCGGCTCTTTTCCGCTTTTCAGTGTGAGATTATTAAAGGCGTCGCGAACGGAACGGCCTTGTGCTGTCAAGACTTCCGTGCTCTCCCCGGCACCCTCTTCGACTTGCGTTGCCTGTACGGTGATTTGATAGCTGTTCCCCTTCCAGTCTACGCCAATTCCCTGTAAGAGCAAGCGCCGTTTTAATAAAATTCCGGTTTCTCCACAGGCGGTCAGTGGAATACAGAATAGACAAATCAAAAGCAGTACAGCGAGAAACGATTTACCCCTCTGTTTTCTCATCGGCTTTTCCTTCCTTCCATTTACGAACGCCTAAAAGGAGCCAAGGAATCCCTGCGGCGCCTATAAAGCTGAGGATACAGATTCCTACAAGATCCAATAGCATTTGTTTGAATTCTGCGTTGTGGAACACAACCTGCGACAGTAAAAGCAAAGCTCCGCCTGCAAGCAGGATGACCAGATACTTGCCGCGGGAAGTAAAGAATCCGATGCATCGCTGGATTAAGCATAAATCGAGCGACAGCTTTAAAAATAGTCCGCACATCCATGCAACCACAAACAACATGTCCATTCTCTCAAAGAAGCTCAAGCGGGCCATGGAGGCAGCCGTATACAGCGGGAACAGCTGGTTGCGCAGATAATCTCCACAGGAAGCGACGGCAACCAAAATCAGCAGGGCCATGAATAAAGCGGTCAGCAGGTTCCATAGGACAAAACCGCGCTGCACTTTTCCGCGCACGGCTGGCAGAACGAGGGCGAGCAGCGGCAGCTGGGTTCCAAAACTGAAGAATACAAGACAACCCTGCACGGTTTGCCGCGCGCCGTCGATAAACAGCGGCTGGAAATGCAAAAAGTCTGCCTGTACAAGCAGGCCGCTGAACAGGAGGCCCGTTCCTACGAGCACAAGGACCATCAAGAAGACGCCGGCACGCGCGGAGGCTTCCAGGCCCAGCGTGGCTGCGTAGCAGGCGGCAATTACGGTGATGAGGCTTAACACCCACGGCACCGAGTGCGGCTCAATGACGTTTGCCATGAGTACTTGAAACAAGGAAAGATAAATGCCGTCCATAAACAGCAGATAGGCGCCGTAGTAGAGGGCTACCCCTTTCCCTTTTTTACCCAGCAAATGCACCGACCATTCCGGTATGCTCATCGTTTGATCCGCACGGTAAAGCAGAAACAGCGGTAAACTGAAGAGCAGATTGAGTCCGGCGGCCAAAAGGCAGGAGACGGTGTTGTCTAAAAAATCGTTTCCCCCTGTAAAGGAACCGTTTATAAACAGCACCATCAACACCTGGATGGAAAACAAAAGCGCGTATAACTGAAACGCTGTGATCTGTCCCTTTTTACCTTTCATTCGCATCCACCACTTCCGAACCCGGCAAGTCCTGTACACGGGCGTTGTGCTGCAGCAGTTTGCGCCACGGTGCACGAACAAATACATCCAGCAGGCCCTGTGGATACGTGGGAGAGACTGGTGCGGCAAATGGAACGTCAAAGGCCATTTGGGCACAGACGTTAATCAGAATCACCAGTGCGCCGAGCAGAAGGCCCCAGAAGCCCGTCAGGCCGCTTAACAGGGTCAAGACTACGCGGCTGACGGCGATTTGTTCGTATAATTTTGGCGCAACATAGGAAGAAATTGCCGCCAGCGCCACCACCATGACCGTTGGGGCTCCGACCAATCCGGAACTGATGGCTGCGTCCCCAACTACAAGTGCGCCAACGATCGATACGGCCTGGCTTAAAAGTTTTGGAACCCGCAGCCCTGCCTCCCGCATGATTTCATAGATTAAGATCATGAGCAGCACTTCGGCGGTGATGGGAAAGGGCGTGGCCGCTTCCGCTTGCGCAATTTTTAAGAGAAGCGCCTGCGGCAGAAATTCGGGGTGATAGGTTGTGATGGCCACATAAATGCCCGGTAAAAATAGTGCAATCGTGAATGCGATATATTTCAGCCAGCGTATAAACGTTGCATAAAAGGGACGTGCCGCATAGTCGTCGCTGGTTTGAAAATTTTCAATGAATAGATGCGGCATCACGACCGCCAGCGGTGTGCCGTCGATGAGCAGGGCCACGCGCCCTTCTGCCAATTTCCCGCAAACCGTGTCGGGGCGCTCTGAATATCCGGTCCCGCTGAACAGAAACCGATGCGAATTGTGGAGCAGATAGGCGTCCAAATATCCCGCACTCAACAGAATTTTGAGGTTCACTTTTTTGAGGTTTTGTCGGATCTTTCGCAAAATCTCCGGGGAAGCTTCGCTTCGAAGATACGCCAACGCCACCTGCGTGCGGCTCGAAGAACCGATCGATAGGCGCTCAAAAGTCAGATCCGGCGTTTTCAACCGCCGGCGCAGCAAAGACATATTTTGGTTGAGCGGTTCGACAAACCCTTCGCGGGAACCAAACTGCATGCTTTCATTTTGCGGGTCGGAAACGCCTCGCGCTACAAACCCCTGTACGCCAAAAGCAAGGCAGCGCGCACAGCCGTCTAAAAAGAACAATGCGAACCCGCTCATCAGCTTTTCCATTGCTTTCTTATTTTCGGTCAGGCACTCCTGGTCTACGGTCGCGAGTGCGTTGTTCATGAGATATGAAAATTTTTCTTCCGGTTCTTTCTGGACGAGCTGTGCGTTTAAGATTGGCTGTAAAACCGCTTCTGCCACCAGCTTTTTATCCACCATACCTTCTAGGACCAGCGTCGCAGCCGGTGTCCCCGTGACTGCAAACGTGCGGATGACAAGGTCGGCGCTGTTTCCGAAGGCCCGGCGGTACGCGGCCAGATTTTGTGATAAAGACCGTTCCAAAGCATGCCACCTCCTGCACAGAGCATGCCCGGCCCGGTCTGATTTATGCGTTCGGGTTCTTCCGATATGGCGCATACGCAAAGAAAAGTCGTTTGGGTTTTGCATTTCTTTGCAATATGTTATAATGAGATACAAAGGGAGGGTTTCCCATGACCAACACCCAGCTGCCCCATGACCACGGGCAGAGTATTGAAAAAGAGCTGGAGTGTATGCCCAGCGTCGAGAATTTTCAAACGGTCGCTGATATTTTCAAGCTGTTGGATGATGGCAGCCGTCTGCGCATTTTCTGGCTCTTATGCCACTGCGAAGAATGCGTCATCAATTTGTCTGCGATGATGAGCATGAGCAGCCCGGCCGTGTCCCATCACCTTCGGCAGCTCAAGGCGGGCGGTTTAATCGTCAGCCGCCGGGAGGGCAAGGAAGTCTATTATAAGGCTGCGGACACGGATCAGGCGCAGCTGCTGCACCATATGCTGGAGCACTTAATGAAGATTGCCTGCCCTACGTCAGACTTTGCCGCCATGGATCATTTGGTGGATTGAAGAAGGACTCTTTCATCAAAAAACGCCTCTTTGGCAGGGATGCTCTGCCGAAGAGGCGCTTTTTCAGTTTCTAAACCTTTTTCTCTGATTACGAGATGGATTTTCCAAGTGCATAGGCTTTTTGCAGTTCGGGCTTTCCCTGAATGTCGCCGACATCCGCGTTCCCTCCAGCCAGGACATGGCCAAGGTTCTTCCAGCGCAGGTGCTCCATCAGGTGATCATAATAAAGCAATACATCTTCAAAGCCGTGGCCCTCAGCCGCCATCAGCAGGACACCGGACCGATCGTTTCCGCGTAAAAGATTGCCGTCGCCTTCTTCTAAAGCAAACAATCGGTCGATTGCGGTGCGGATCTGTCCGCTCATATTCCAATAATACAGTGGGGTGGCAAGTACGACGACGTCGCTTTCCTTCACTGCCGGATAAATCTTATCCATATCATCCTTTTGTACGCACGGGCACGCTTGGCTGCTGTGTCCGCCAAAGCAGCCCTTGCAGCCGTGGATGTTCATGCCGTCGAGGAAAAACGTGGTGACAGTGTTGCCGGCACTTTCCGCTCCCTCCGTAAAGGCTTTGATAAGGGCCGAAGTGTTTCCCGTTTTGCGGGGGCTGCCATTTAAAATGACAATTTTTTTACCCATAAAAGCCATCCCCTTTCGTTTAAATTTTATCCGCCAGCTCGGCCGCCTGCCGGCAGCCGTCGGTCTTGTCGATGTCGCCGGCCTTTAAAACGCCGGGAATCAGAACTTCTCCGATCATCTTCCACTTATTCAGCGCAGCCGTGCGTTCCAGCGGGATACGAACGCCGTCGAGCACCGTACGGTCCTCCTCTTCACAGCAGGCGATCAGTGCACATTCTTTGCCGGCGATGTCTTTGCCGCCGACGACCAAAGAATAAATCCGGTCAATCACCGCTTTGATCTGGGCCGGGATCGAATACCAATAGACCGGCATGGTAAAGACCAGTACATCTGCTTCTAAAATAGCCGGCGCAATGGTGTTGAAATCGTCATCAAACGAACAGGGTTTACCGGTTTGAAAACACGTTTCACACGCGCGGCAGCCGCCAACCTTCATCATCGCGGTGTCGAAGCGTTTGACCGTGTGGCCTTTTGCCTCTGCCGCCTGGATAAAGGCATCGGTCATCGCAAAGCTGTTGCCGTTTTTGCGCGGGCTGCCGGTCATTACAACAATCTTCTTCCCCATTTTTTGAATTCCTCCAATCAGAAAAGCCCCATTGGCAGGGCGCTTTTCACTTTGCTATCATGATTTTTGAATCGTGTCCGAATTCTGGTTATAGGCTTTTGCCACGCACTTCCATTCCCCGTCCATCTTCAAAAGCAGCAGGACATCGGTGAAATCGATTCGGTTGCCCCAGCCCTGTTCCAATACCCGAACCACAGCCAGAGATTCTTCCACCATCAGCACATCCACCCGAGCCTGGAAGTTGTCGCCGCCGGGGACTGTGTCTACATTGTGATAGAATTGCTCAATAGAGCCGTGCTCCAGTTTACCGTCCAGGTATCCAAACAGAACGGCTTCCTCCGAAAACAGTTCCCGGGCATACTTGCTGTTTCCTTCGGCTACACTCTTGACAAATTTCATTGCAGCCTCTTCAACGGCCTGATACTCTTTTAATTCTGCTCGCATGGAAAATGCCTCCTTAAAAATACGTTTAGAGCGGAAAAGCGCAGGGCTTTCTAAGGATCGATTCCGATTCGGATTGACTTTTCCTGCTCTCGATATTATAATTTTAAGCAAGAACAGACCAGAAATCAAGTACGCACATAGAAGTGCGATACTTACTTTAAGGAGAGTGTCTCGCATGGAAAAGCGATGCATTGCAAACGAGTGTTTAGGAACGACGGGATTCAGCTATACCCTTTCTCTGATCAACGGGAAATACAAGATGACGATTCTATATACGCTGATGGAATTTGGCGTTGTGCGGTTTAATGAGATGAAAAAATATATCGGCGGCATTTCTTATAAAACTTTAAGTTCTACCCTCAAAGAGCTGGAGGCTGACCAGCTTGTCCATCGTGAAGAGTATCCGCAAATTCCGCCAAAGGTGGAATACAGCCTCACAGAGCGCGGGAAATCCTTGATTCCCATTCTGGACGCAATGTGCGAGTGGGGCGACCAAAACCGTTTGTAAAAATCGTAGGCTGTGCGTTTGTGTGTGATCCCATATAGAAAGGAATGAGAACGATGCGTTTGCTCTTTACGATAGATCAAAAGGATTACGAAAAAAATTGGAAAACCTTTGTGAGAAATTCTGCCCGCGCCATTATCTTGCGAGACAAAATGGTGGCAATGGTGTACAGTTTCAAATACCATTATTATAAATTTCCCGGCGGCGGTATTCGAAAAGGGGAAACGCCTGAAGAAGCCATGGCCCGTGAGACAGCCGAAGAAGCGGGACTGCTTGTGATCCCGGAGAGCATCCGGGCATACGGCTACGTTCACCGGGTGCAAAAGAGCACGCATGGCAGCGCGAAAATTTTTATGCAGGACAATCTCTATTATTTTTGTGACGTGCGGCGTACAACCTGCAGCCAGAACCTTGACGCTTATGAGGCGGCAGAACACTTCACGCTGCAATGGGTGGATCCCCGGCAGGCCATTGCTGTCAATCGATACGATGCACACGGCCCCACAAGCCAAATCATGCTGGAACGTGAGGCCCGCGTTTTGGAGCTGCTGCTTGCGGAATCCTATTTTCAATAAACGAAAAGGTCTTACCGAATCCGCACGGTAAGACCTTTTTCGTTTAAACAGACGAGCTTGTTATCTAATGAGCTTTACCGGCATGTCTCAATTTCCGGTTTTAATAAACGCAAGGAGTGCTTCCACATCATCAAAATCGTCATAATCCCCGACAAGTCCTTCCCGATGATAGACCACGCCGTTCTTTTCGTTGCGTTCGAGACAGTCTAACAGTTTGTCAAGGCCATAACGCTTTGCAAACAGTGTGAATCCATACGGCTTGATTTTAGCCAATAAGCCTTTTCTGCAGTCTTCTTCCGAGCATTCGTAACAGTGTGAAAGATTCCTCTCCAAAGAACAACTGCGATTTTCACACGAGTCTTTGTCGGGGCACTCACCTGAATTGCAGCCATGGCACGATTCGTTTTCTGTACACAGGCAACAGGCCAGGCCGCACCGCGCAATTTCCAATTCTCTTTTCATTTCGGATTTCTCCTTTTCGTTCCGTTTTTTGCAAGCACATTTTCAGATTCTTTTTTCCGTCAAAGTCTTTATATAGGTGCTAACCATTTTGCTGCACGATTGCAGGAATTTGATTGCGAAAGATATATAAAATGTGATCATCGAAAAGCTCTCAAAAAGCAGGGGTATTTTTACGGCTATATGATTTTTCAGAATAATATAATAGAAAATCCCCGCTCACTCGCAAGTGCAAAAGATTTTACCATCTTACCAAGTCAGCAGGGATTTTAAATTATCGCAAAGCAGCTATAAAAAGGTTGCTTATTCCCACTCTATGGTGGCCGGCGGCTTACTTGTAATGTCGTAAACGACGCGGTTGACGCCGGGCACTTCGTTGATGATGCGCTCAGATGCGCGGCCAAGAACATCGTACGGAATGCGCGCCCAGTCGGCCGTCATAAAATCGCTCGTCGTCACACCGCGCAGGGCGACCGTGTAGTCGTACGTGCGGCCATCCCCCATCACGCCGACAGAACGCATGTTGGTCAGCACCGCAAAGTATTGGCTGATCTTTCGATCCAAGCCGGCCTTTGCAATTTCGTCGCGGAAAATCGCGTCGGCGTCCTGCAAGGTTGCCACTTTTTCCGGGGTTACTTCGCCGAGCACACGGATGCCAAGCCCCGGACCCGGGAACGGCTGGCGCCAAACGAGATTGGCCGGGATGCCGAGTTCTTCGCCAACCGCGCGGACTTCATCTTTAAACAGATCACGCAGCGGCTCGATGATGCCGGAGAAGCCGACATCTTTCGGCAGGCCGCCAACGTTGTGGTGGCTCTTAATGACGGCAGCATCACCCGTGCCGCTTTCGACCACATCCGGGTAAATGGTCCCTTGGCAGAGGAACTCTACGCGGCCAAGTTTTTTGGCTTCCGCTTCAAACGTACGGATAAAGCCTTCGCCGATAATCTTGCGCTTTTGTTCGGGATCCGTAACGCCCTTGAGCTTTTCCAAAAACTGTGGGCCGGCGTTTACGCGGATCAAGTTCATATCGAACTGCTTGCGGAAAACGCGCTCCACTTCGTCCCCTTCGTCTTTGCGCAGCATGCCGTGGTCGACAAAAATGCAGGTTAAGCGTTTGCCGATCGCTTTGTGGACAAGCACGGCCGCGACCGAGCTGTCCACGCCGCCGGAAAGGGCACACAGCACGCGCCCATCGCCAACACGCTCGCGGATCGCCTCCACGCTGCGTTTAATGAACGACGTCATCAGCCAGTCACCTTTGCAGCCGCAGACGTTGTAAAGGAAATTGCGCAAAATAGTCTGGCCATATACGGTGTGCTCCACTTCCGGGTGAAACTGTACCGCACACAGCTTCTTTTCGGGGCATTCCATCGCGGCTACCGGGCAGTCCTGCGTCTTTGCCGTCACCGTGAAGCCTGCCGGCGGCACACTGATGTAATCGGTGTGGCTCATCCAGCAGACGGACTCTTCCGGCACCCCTTCAAACAGCGGCGACGCAGGTTTTGTAACGGTTACCGGCGTTTTTCCGTATTCACTGACCTCACTTGGGCTAACGGTCCCGTCCAGCAGATATGCCATCAGCTGTGCGCCGTAGCAGATGCCAAGAACCGGGATTCCCAAGGAAAACAGCGCTTTGTCGCAGCGCGGCGAGGTATCCTTATAAACGGAATTCGGGCCGCCGGTCAGGATGATTCCCTTATAACCTTTCGCTTTTAACTCTTCAATCGGTGTTTTGTAGCTTTTAATCTCGCAGTAAACCTTGCACTCGCGCACACGGCGGGCAATTAACTGACAATACTGTCCGCCAAAATCCAGGACAAGAACAGATTCATTTTTTTGCATTGACATTCCTGCTTTCTGGCCTCCTCTGGAATTTAATCGCGGAAAATGATGTCGTCACGGCTCGGGCCGTTCGAAATCATCTTAAACGGTACGCCGACTGCTTTTTCTGCAAATTCAATGTACTTCCGGCAATTTTCCGGGAGTTCCTCATATTTCTTAATGCCGCGGATATCGCACTTCCAGCCAGGCAGCTTCTCCAGAATGGGTTTGCAGCGCTTGAGCTTTGTCGTGGCCGGGAACGTATCCAGGCGCTCGCCGTCACATTCGTACGCTACGCACACCGGAATCTCGTCGAGATATCCCAAAGCGTCGAGCACCGTAAACGCAACCTGGGTTGCCCCCTGTACCTGGCAGCCATAGCGCGTTGCAACCAAGTCCAGCCAGCCCATGCGGCGCGGACGTCCGGTGGTGGCGCCATATTCCCCACCGTCACCACCGCGGCGGCGCAGCTCATCGGCTTCTTCTCCGAAAATCTCGCTGACGAATTCGCCGGCGCCGACAGCACTGGAATACGCCTTGACGACGGTGATGATCTCTTTAATCTCATACGGCGGCAGGCCACCTGCACCGACAGCGCCGTAGCCGGCCAATGTGGAGCTGGAAGTGACCATTGGATAAATGCCGAGATCCGGATCCTTTAACGAGCCGAGCTGACCTTCGAGCAAAATCGTCTTTCCCGCCTTGCAGGCTTCATGCAGCAGCGAAACCGTGTCGGTCACATAAGGCGAAAGCATTTCCTTATACTCCATCAGCTTTGCATAGACGGCATCCTCCTGCAGCGGCGGCTGATGATAGAGGTGCTCAAACAGCACGTTCTTGATGGACAGCACGTGACGAATCTTTTCCCGCACGGCTTCCTCGTCGCCAAAGAGCTCCGAGATCTGGAAGCCGATTTTCGCATATTTATCGGAATAAAACGGTGCAATGCCGCTCTTCGTGGAGCCAAAGGCCTCCCCTGCCAGGCGTGCTTCCTCAAACGTATCCTGCTGGATATGATAAGGCATCACAACCTGCGCGCGATCCGAAACCACAATGTGCGGCTTCGGGACGCCGCGGGAAACCAGCTCATCGATCTCTTTCACAAAGCGCTCCGGAGAAAGGGCTACGCCATTGCCGATCACATTCGTAATGTGGTCAAAGAATACGCCGGAGGGAAGCTGATGCAGCGCAAATTTGCCGTAATGATTGACAATGGTATGGCCGGCATTGGCACCACCCTGGAAACGGACGACAAAATCCGCTTTCTGAGCTTCGACATCTGTGATCTTACCCTTGCCTTCGTCGCCCCAGTTCGCGCCTACAATTGCTTTGATCATAGTTTTTAAAACTCCCATCTTTGCCCGTGCCGCAGCGGTATCTGCAAACGGTTCCAAGAGCCGCCCTGCGGCAGATTTAGGCGGCACCGTTGTACGCATTCAGTTTATCACATCGATATCAAAAAGTAAACAAAGCTATACCCTTACACTTCAATGGCGACGGCATCGTCTGCGACTTCCGCATAAGGTTCGAGAATGGGCGCCAAGGTTTCCTGCAAAAATTCCGTCACCTGCTGCGGTGCACGCCCAACGTAGCGCTGCGGATGAACAACTTCCTGCAGGGTTTCCATCGAGACGCCAAAAGCCGGGTCCGCTGCAATGCGGGAGAGCAGGTCGTTTTCCCCGCCCTCCTCCTTGACAACACGGGCAGCTGCCATCGAATGAACGCGGATGCGCTCATGCAGCGCCTGACGGTCCCCGCCGCGCTTGACGGCGTCCATCAGGATGTTTTCGGTTGCCATAAAGGGAAGCTCACGGTTTAAGTGCTGGGCAATCACCTTCGGATAAACGACCAGTCCGTCTGCCACATTGCGGTAAAGGTTCAAGATGCCGTCAACCGCCAGGAAGGCTTCCGGAACCGAAATGCGCTTGTTTGCGGAATCGTCCAGCGTGCGCTCAAACCACTGCGTACTGGCGGTCATTGCCGGATTCTGGGCGTCAGCAATCACATAACGCGCCAAAGAGGCAATGCGTTCCGAACGCATCGGATTGCGCTTGTAAGCCATTGCGGAAGAACCGATCTGCGTCTTTTCGAACGGCTCCTCAACTTCTTTCAAGTGCTGCAGCAGGCGAATATCGTTGCTGAACTTCGCGGCGCTCTGCGCAATGCCGGAAAGGACATTTAAAAATTGGCTGTCGACTTTGCGCGAATACGTTTGCCCGGAAACGGGATAAACAGACTTATACCCCATCTTCTCCGCAATTTTGCGGTCGAGCGCACGTACCTTTTCATGATCACCATCAAAAAGCTCTAAAAAGCTCGCCTGGGTGCCCGTGGTGCCTTTGCTGCCTAAAAGCCGGGCCTTCGAGAGCTGGTACTGGACATCTTCCAGATCAAGCAGCAAATCCTGCATCCAAAGGGTGGCGCGCTTGCCGACCGTTGTAGGCTGTGCCGGCTGGAAATGCGTAAATGCCAGCGTCGGCAGGTCTTTATACTGCGCCGCGAATTTGGCAAGTACACGTAAAACACTGACAATCTTCTTTTCAATCAAAGCCAGCGCTTCATTCATCAGGATCAGGTCGGTATTGTCGCCGACATAGCACGAGGTTGCAC
Source organism: uncultured Clostridia bacterium (assembly GCA_944385055.1). Lineage (GTDB taxonomy): Bacteria > Bacillota > Clostridia > Oscillospirales > Acutalibacteraceae > Caproicibacterium. The sequence continues at coordinate 492,214 of CALWVT010000001.1, forward strand.
CCAAATGGATAATGGGCTCTGCCTTCGGGCATTGCTGGCCGAAAGCATAAACATGGCTCATCACATCGTGGCGTACAACCTTTTCCCGGGCTTCGGCGACCTCATAGTTGATGTCGTCGGCATGGGCCTTCATTTCATCGATCTGCTCCTGCGTGATAGGCAGCCCCAGTTCCATTTCGGATTCCGCCAGGGCAATCCACAGCTTTCTCCAAGTACGAAATTTCTTGTCCGGAGAAAACAAGTACTTCATTTCCCGGTCCGCATAACGCGAAGACAACGGCGATTCATAACAATCCTTATGCAAGGTGCATCTCCTTTCTCAAACCCATTCGGGACATCAAACGCGCTGGATCGGCATCGTGTAGTCAAACGTTTTGGACGCTACGCTGACATCCGGCGTCTCTGCGGGATAATGGCCCGTAAAGCAGGCATCGCAGAAACCGTCCTTAACACCGAGCATCCGGGAGAGGTTTTCCACATGCAGATAATCGATGCTGTCCGCAAAGCTCATCTTGCCAATCTCTTCGACCGAATAGTGGCAGGCAATCAAATCTTCCTTATCCGGAATATCGGTTCCGTAATAGCACGGCCACAAAAATGGCGGCGAACTGATGCGCAAATGCACCTCTTTTGCGCCGGCATCCTTGAGCATCGTAACGATGTGCGCGCAGGTCGTGCCGCGGACAATCGAATCGTCGAGCATCACCACGCGCTTGCCGCGGAAAGCGTTGGGGATCAAATTGAGTTTTAAGCGTACGCTGCGCTCGCGGTCCCCCTGCGTTGGCTTAATAAACGTACGACCGATATAATTGTTTTTGACAATTCCTTTTTGATACGGGATTCCGGATGCCTCTGCATAACCGATTGCGGCATCGACGCCGGACTCCGGCACGCCAATCACCATATCCGCTTCTACGGGGCTCTGTTCCCAAAGTAGCCGCCCGGCCCGTTTGCGGGATTCATGCACGTTGATGCCGTCGATCACGCTGTCCGGCCGTGCAAAGTAGATATACTCGAATACGCACAGGCTTTTATGATGCCCGGTAGGTTTCTGCACAACGTGCAAACCGTCTTTATCGGCCATCACGATCTCGCCCGGCTCTACATCACGCACAAACTGTGCGCCGCAGGCGTCAAGGGCACACGTTTCGGAAGCAAACACGTAGGTGCTCTCCCCGATCCGGCCGATCACCAGCGGGCGGAACCCGTTCGGATCGCGCGCAGCAATGAGTTTCTGCGGGCTCATGACGACCAGCGAAAATGAGCCGCGCAGGTCTTTCAGGGCTTTCGCCACCGCCGTTTCGATGGAGGGCGTGCTGACGCGCGCCTGTGCGATGAGATAGGCAATCGCCTCCGAGTCGATGGTTGTCTGGAAAATACAGCCCCGCTTGACAAGTTCCTCATGCAGCTCATAGGCGTTTGTCAGGTTGCCATTGTGCGCAATGGCAATGGTGCCTTTGACGTAGCGCATGACGAGCGGCTGCGCATTTTCACGTACGCTCGCGCCGGCCGTCGAATAGCGGACATGGGCACAGGCCATCTGGCCGGGAAGTTTATCCAGCGTTTCTTTGTTAAAGGCCTCACTGACAAGGCCCATGCTTTTGGAGTATGCCATCACCCCGCGGTCATTGACAACAATCCCGCAGCTTTCCTGGCCGCGGTGCTGCTGTGCGAGCAGCGCATTGTAAGATGCATACGCAACATTGACGGAACCATCCGGACAACAAATGCCGAATACACCGCATTCTTCATGCGGCTTCCAGTCTGGAGCAAACGTACTGGACAAGGTTATTCCTCCTCAACAGTTTAGCCCAAGCCAATGCGGCGCATGACTTCTGCATACGCCTCTTCTACACCGCCGAGATCCCGGCGGAAACGGTCCTTGTCGAGCTTTTCATGGGTTTTGACATCCCAGAAACGGCAGGTGTCGGGGCTGATTTCATCGGCAAGCAGGATTTTCCCGTCGTAACGGCCAAATTCCAGCTTAAAGTCGATCAGATCGATGCCGACGGACAGGAAGAATTCCTTCATGACGTCGTTGACTTTTAACGCCATTGCACGGATCGTATCGACTTCCTCTTTTGTCGCCCATCCCATTGCGAGCACATGGGAATCATTGACCATCGGGTCGTCGAGCGGGTCCGATTTGTAGCAGAATTCAAGCACCGGGCACAAGAGCTTCTGCCCCTCCGGCACACCGAGGCGCTTCGAGAAGGAGCCGGCTGCCACATTGCGGATGATGACCTCCAGCGGGACAATCTCTACTTTCTTGACGAGCGTATCGCGGTCAGACAGCTCCTCCACATAATGGGTGGGGACGCCTTCCTTTTCGAGGAGCTTGAACATAAAGTTGCTCATTTTGTTGTTGACAACGCCCTTGCCGACAATCGTGCCATGCTTTTTGCCGTTGAATGCGGTTGCGTCATCCTTATAAGAGACGATGCAGAGCTTCGGGTCCTCGGTTGCAAACACTTTTTTGGCCTTGCCTTCGTACAGCTGTTCCTTTTTCTCCATGGTGTTTTTCCTCCATCCCAAGATTGTGTCACAATGATTTTAAGGCTTTATGCGAGAACATGGCAGCTTGCGCAGCGCATGACTCAAACGAAATTTAAGAATGTGTTGACACGTGTAATATCGACAACGCTCAGCTGGGTCGTCTGGGCGTTTTGCGCACACGTCAGGAAGGCGTTTGCCGTATCCAAAGAAGTCAGGCACGTGACGCCGCATTCTACCGCCGTGCGGCGAATCGTCAGTCCATCACGACTGTGCGACGCCGTCTGGCTCGGCGTATTGATGACAAGATTGATTTTCCCTTCGGTGATCAGCGAAACCGTGTCGCGTTCGCCCTGCCCCAATTTGCTGACGCGGATTGTAGGAATATCATGCGCATTCAGATAATCGCTTGTGCCGGCAGTCGCATAAATGGTCCAGCCCAAATCGTATAATCCCTTGACAATCGGCAGGACTTCCGCTTTGTCGCTGTTCTTGACCGTGACGACGACCCGGCCGTGTTGGATCATGTGAACGCCCGCACCGTAGAACGCCTTTAAGAGCGCTTCGTCGTAGGTGCGCGCAATGCCCAGCACTTCGCCGGTTGACTTCATTTCCGGGCCAAGGTTTGTATCGGCTCCCGTGATCTTCTCAAATGAAAAGACCGGCATTTTAATGGCAATGTAGTCACGCGGTTTCTGTAAGCCGTAAGAGTAGCCAAGCTCCGGCAGTGTCTTCCCAAAGAACGTGTTAACTGCGAGCGGAACGATCGGGATGCCGGTTACCTTGCTGATATACGGCACGGTGCGCGAAGAACGCGGATTGGCTTCGATGATATAGACCACATCGTCCTTGACGATAAACTGGATGTTCAAAAGGCCTTTGACCTTCAGCGCTTTGGCCAGCTTGCGCGTATAATCGACAATCGTCTCCTGTGCCTCTTCGGAAAGGCTGATGGCCGGATACACCGAGATGCTGTCGCCCGAGTGGATGCCTGCGCGCTCCACATGCTGCATGATGCCGGGGACGACCGTGTCGATGCCGTCGCACACGGCGTCCACCTCGACTTCGGTGCCCATAATATACTTATCGACCAAAATCGGGTGCTCCTGCGCAATCCGGTTGATAATGCCGATCTGATTGACGATATCCTGATCCTCATAGGCAATCTGCATGCCCTGTCCGCCAAGGACGTAGCTCGGGCGCACCAGGACCGGGTACCCCAATTCGTGGGCAGCGGCGATGGCTTCGTCGCACGTAAAGACGGTGCGGCCCGCAGCGCGCGGAATCTGGCAGGCATTTAAGATTTCGTCGAAACGTTCCCGGTCTTCCGCAAGGTCGATGCTGTCGCTGGAAGTGCCTAAGACCGGCACACCCATCTTTTCAATGGCAGCGGCCAATTTGATGGCGGTCTGGCCGCCAAACTGGCAGACAGCGCCGTCCGGCTTTTCCAGTTCAATCACATGGCGGACATCTTCCGGCGTAAGCGGCTCAAAGTAAAGCTTGTCCGCAATATCAAAGTCCGTGGAAACCGTTTCGGGGTTGTTATTCATGATAATGGTCTCATACCCCAAGTCGCGAAGCGCCCAAACGCTGTGTACGGAGCAGAAGTCAAATTCAATGCCCTGTCCAATGCGGATCGGCCCCGAACCAATGACCAGCACTTTCTTGCGGTCCGATTTGGCGACGGACTCGTTTTCCTCTCCATACGTAGAGTAATAGTACGGCGTCTCCGCCTCAAACTCCGCTGCGCATGTATCGACCATTTTGTAGACCGGATGGATGTCCCATTCGTTTTGCAGCGAGACAAGTTCTTCCACACTTTGGCCGGTCAGTTCCGAGATTGTGCTGTCAAGGAATCCGAATTCTTTTGCTTGATAAAGCAGCGCTTTTGTCAAGGGGCCCTTCTCGAGCGCCTTTTCCACCTCAACGATTGCGGAAATCTTGCCCAAAAACCACAGATCAATTTTGGTAATAGAATGGATTTCCTCAGCGGAGATGCCGCGGCGCAGCGCCTCTGCACATCTCCAAAGACGGCGGTCATCGACATTATGAAGACCTTCACGCAGGTCCTCATCCGAGAGGGCCTGCATATTGGGATCACGCAGGCTGTAAAGGTTCTGCTCCAGGCAGCGCACCGCTTTCATTAGGGCAGTCTCAAAGCGCGGCGCAATCCCCATCACTTCGCCGGTTGCTTTCATCTGCGTGCCGAGCGTATGTGCCGAACCGACAAACTTGTCAAACGGCCATTTGGGAATCTTGACGACGCAGTAATCGAGCGTCGGTTCAAAGCAGGCAAACGTCTTTTTCGTAATTGCGTTTTGAATTTCGTCGAGCGTATACCCCAAAGCGATCTTGCTGGCCACTTTTGCAATCGGATAACCGGTCGCTTTGCTGGCCAACGCCGACGAACGGCTGACGCGGGGATTGACCTCAATGACACAGTATTCAAAGCTGTCCGGGTTCAGCGCAAACTGCACATTGCAGCCGCCTTCCACGCCGAGCTCCGTGATGATATCGAGCGCAGCCGTGCGCAGCATCTGTGTCTCTTTATCGGCAAGCGTTTGGCAGGGTGCGACAACGATGGAATCGCCCGTATGCACACCAACGGGATCGAAATTTTCCATGTTGCAGACCGTAATGCAGTTGCCGTTGTGGTCGCGCATGACTTCATACTCAATCTCTTTCCACCCGGCGATCGAGCGTTCAATCAACACTTGGTGCACACGGCTGCGCTGCAAGCCGATTTCCGCAATTTCTTCGAGCTCGTGGCGGTCGTTCGCAATACCGCCGCCGCTGCCGCCCAGCGTGTAAGCGGGACGCACCACAACCGGATACCCGATGCGGTCTGCTATTTTGAAGCACGTTTCCAGGTCCTCGGCCACTTCACTGTCCGCGCAGGGCTGGTCAATGCGCTCCATGGCCTCCTTGAAGAGCTCCCGGTCCTCTGCCATGCGGATGGTGTCGGCGCTCGTGCCAATCATCTCCACATTGTGTTCTTTCAAAAAGCCGCTCTCTTCGAGCTCGACGGCGAGGTTTAAGGCGTTCTGGCCGCCCAGTGTCGGCAAGATGCTGTCTGGTTTTTCCTTGATGATAACCTTTTTGACCGTCTCGACCGTCAGGGGCTCGATGTAAACCTTATCGGCAATCTGCTTATCCGTCATGATGGTTGCGGGGTTTGAGTTAATCAGGATGACTTCTACGCCCTCTTCACGGATTGCGCGGCACGCTTGGGTGCCGGCATAGTCGAATTCTGCTGCCTGGCCGATGATAATGGGGCCGGAGCCAATGATAATGACCTTTTTGATTTCCGGACGTTTGCTCACAGCTGTGCACCTCCCATCAAAGCTAAGAAGCGGTCAAACAAAAACCGGGTGTCATGCGGACCGCCGCACGCTTCCGGATGGAACTGCACCGAGAAGCAGCGGCCGCTGCGGTAAGTCAGCCCTTCCACGCTGCCGTCATTCATGCTGATAAAAGAAACCTGCGCGATGGAGGGGTCGATTGTTTTTTCGTCTACGACATACCCGTGGTTCTGCGAGGAAATGTACACGCGGTTGGAAGACAAATCTTTAACCGGATGGTTGATGCCGCGGTGGCCGTATTTTAATTTATACGTATCGCCGCCGTTGGCAAGCGCCATGAGCTGATGGCCCAAGCAGATCGCAAAGGTGGGAACCTTTGCAGCATACACTTTTTTCAGTTCCTCGATGGCTTTGCCGCACGCCTTGGGGTCCCCAGGACCATTCGAAAGCATGATGCCGTCCGGCTTCCATGCCATCACATCTTCAAAAGAAGCATCCCACGGGAAGCATTTGACCGTGCAGCCGCGCTCGACGAGGCAGCGGATGATGTTGCTCTTCACACCATAATCATACAGTGCCACTTTAACGTCGCCGTCACCGTAAACACGGCCGCCGCGGACGCTCACCTGCGGCACGCACGACTCCAATGTATAGTTGGCAATCGCCTCACGCATACGATCCGGATCGATATCGTCGCCATAGGCAATCATGCCGCGCATCGTGCCGCTTTCCCGCAGAATTCGCGTTAAATGGCGCGTATCGATTCCGGTGAGGCCGGGAATCTGATAAGCCTTCAGATAGGAGTCGAGATCAATGTCGCTGCGGAAATTGCTTGCAACATTTGAAACCGAATGAACAATATAGGCGCTCAGCCATGGACGGTTGGACTCCGCGTCTTCATAGCAGATTCCATAGTTTCCGATCATCGGATACGTCATCACAACGCCTTGTCCCGCATAGGAGGGGTCGGTCAGCAGTTCCGGATATCCACACATGGCGCTGTTAAATACAACTTCACACAATACGTCATGGCAGTCGCCAAAACCGGTTCCCTCAAACACCGCTCCATTTTCCAGCATCAGCAGTGCTTTCATTTCATCACCAACCATTCTTAAAAAATTTCTCTAATCCTGTTGTCCAAAATTTTAAAAGGCCGATAGGATTTCCTGACAGAACAAATCCCTCCGGCAGAACTTCTGTTGGAGGGAAAGTCTTGCATTACTGAAACCGTTTTGTGATGCGCTCCACCGCTTTTTCTGTATTTTCCTTCGTATTAAAGGCCGTAAGGCGGAAGAACCCTTCCCCATGCAGGCCGAATCCGGAACCAGGCGTCCCAACTACGGCACATTCTTTGAGCAAAACGTCAAAGAATTGCCAGCTCGTCATGCCCTCGGGGACCTTTAACCAGACATACGGGGAATCCACGCCGCCGTAAACGGTAAAGCCGGCAGCTTTCAGCCCTGCCATAATAATACGCGCATTTTGCTGATAGTAAGCGATGTTTTGGCGGATCAGGCGCTGGCCCTCATCCGTATAGACCGCTTCTGCGGCCCGCTGAATCGGATAGCTGACGCCGTTCATTTTGGTTGACTGGCGGCGGTCCCAAAGCTTATTAAGGGAAACACCTTCCACGGTCAACGCTTTCGGCACCACGGTAAACGCGCAGCGCGTTCCCGTAAAGCCCGCCGTTTTAGAGAAGGAGCGGAATTCAATTGCACATTTTTCGGCCCCTTCACATTCATAAATGCTGTGCGGAACGCCCGGCGTTACGATAAACGCTTCATACGCCGCATCATATAAAATTACACTGCCGTGCGCATTGGCATAATCCACCCATTTCTGAAGCTCTGCCTTCGGCATGCTCACGCCGGAAGGATTGTTCGGAAAGCACAGGTAAATCAGATCCGGTACTTCTTGTGGCAGCTGCGGCAGGAAATTGTTTTCCTCCAGGCACGGCATATAGAGAATTTTGCTAAAGCCTTTGCCCTCTACGTAATCGCCTGCACGGCCGGCCATTACATTCGTATCCACATAAACAGGATAAACCGGGTCACACACCGCTACGGTATTATCGATGGAGAAAATATCTCCAATTGACCCTGTATCGCTCTTCGCGCCGTCACTTACGAAAATCTCATCCGCATTGATCGGGAGACCCGCGTAATCATTGCGGGCAATCGCCTCCCGCAAAAACGGATATCCAGCTTCCGGGCCATATCCGCGGAAGGTTTTGGCATCGCCCATCTCCCGGGCCGCTGCAACCATCGCGTCCACAACCGGCTGCACCAGGGGCAGCGTTACATCACCAATGCCCAGGCGCAGGACTTCCGCATCGGGATTTTCTTTTTGAAACGCATCCACCTTTTTGGCGATATCCACAAACAGATAGTTTGCGGGAAGTTTCACGAAATTCTGATTTACCTTTGCCATACGCGAACAACTCCTCCTTTGTAATTGGTCTTGTTCTTATCTTTAAGCGCTTATGCGTTTTCGACTACAGCCGTTTCCCCTTCTGCGGGAATCCTTCCATCAAATACGAATGCGGCCGGCCCTTCCATAAAGACCGTGTCAGCCTTTTCGTCCCAATTGATTGCAAGATCACCGCCGCGCAGATGCACTTGCACCCGCCGGCCCGTCTTTCCTGCGAGCACACAGGCCACCACACTGGCGCAGGCGCCTGTGCCGCAGGCTAAAGTCTCCCCGGAACCGCGCTCCCAAACGCGCATACGGATCTCCGTCGGCGAAAGAATCTGGATAAATTCGGTATTGACCCCTTGTGGGAACAACGGTGCATGCTCAAATTGTGGGCCGATCTTTGCAAGGTCAAGCACATCGACATCTTCCACGAAAACGACGCAATGCGGATTTCCCATGCTGACGCACGTAATACGGTACGTTTCCTGCCCGATCGCGCAAGGGGCATCCACCACACGTTTCTCGTGCAGCTGCACCGGAATTTTTTCCGGAGAAAGTTCCGGTGCACCCATATCCACGCGCACGCGCTGTACCGTGCCGTTTTCAACAGTCAGCCACAGCGTTTTGATGCCGCTTTGCGTATCTACCTGCAGCGGATTTTTGCGGCACAGACCGCGGTCGTAAACGTATTTCCCCACGCAGCGAATGCCGTTTCCGCACATTTTTGCGCGGGAACCATCTGCATTGTAGATATCCATTTCGCAATCCGCACGGGTGCTCGGCTTAATTAAAACAATCCCATCTGCCCCTACGCCAAAATGGCGGTCGCTCAAGCGAATGCTCAGCGCCTCCGGATCTTGAACAGGTTCATCAAAACAGTTAAAGTAGAGGTAATCGTTTCCGATTCCCTGCATTTTCGTGAATTTCACTTTGAGAAACCCTCCCTGCAAAAAGAATGCGGCTAGGAACTGTGCCGAAAAAACACCTCCTGCCGCAAAAATCTCTTTATGTCATTGGGGCCCCGCATAGAAACCGGCCCAAAGCTCTTTTTATTGTACGCTATTTCGAAAGAACTGTCAATTCCTTTTTCATAAAAGCAGAGACCCTCTTTGCATAAAAAGGTATTCCAAAATTCATTTTTAAGCATTTTGCTAAAGCTGTTTCCTTTTTGTTGCAGAAAAAAGTCCTTTTCCTGCAAAAAATGATTGTAAAATGTGAGCAATCGTGCTACACTAATAAATATGTCAAGCAAATTACTCAAAGGCAAAAGACAAAAGAGGAGGCTTTTTATGTCTTACGTGAATGATGTACTGCAAACCGTTCTGCAGAAAAACCCGGGAGAGCCGGAATTCCATCAGGCAGTCACAGAAGTTTTGCAAACGCTGGAGCCGGTGCTCGCACGGCACCCCGAATATGAGGCAGCCGGCATTTTGGAGCGCCTGACGGAGCCCGACCGTGCCATCCGCTTCCGTGTAACATGGGTGGACGACGCCGGCAAAGTGCAGGTAAACCGCGGCTACCGCGTACAGTTCAACAATGCAATCGGCCCCTACAAAGGCGGCCTGCGCTTCCATCCGAGCGTAAACTTCGGAATCCTGAAGTTTTTGGGATTTGAGCAGATCTTTAAAAACAGCTTGACGGGTCTGCCGATCGGCGGCGGCAAGGGCGGTTCCGATTTTGATCCGAAGGGCAAGTCTGACCGTGAAGTCATGGCATTCTGCCAGAGCTTTATGACGGAGCTCTTCCGCCATATTGGCCCGGATACCGACGTGCCGGCCGGTGACATCGGCGTTGGCGGCCGTGAGATCGGTTACCTGTTCGGTCAATACAAGCGTCTGCGCAATGAATTCACCGGCGTTCTGACGGGCAAGGGCCTCCAGTATGGCGGCAGCCTCGTCCGCACGCAGGCAACCGGCTATGGCCTCTTGTATTTCACAGACGCGATGCTGCGTGCAAACGGCAAGAGCCTGGAAGGCAAGACCGTTGTGATCTCCGGCGCCGGCAACGTTGCCATTTACGCGGCCGAAAAGACGTATCAGCTCGGCGGCAAGCCGGTCACCATGAGCGACTCCACCGGCTGGGTTTATGATCCGGAAGGCATCGATCTCGACGCTGTCAAGGAAATCAAAGAAGTGCGCCGTGCGCGCTTGAGCGAATATAAGAACTATCGTCCGAATGCGGAATACCACGAGGGCCGCGGCGTGTGGACGATTCCCTGTGATGTGGCACTGCCGTGCGCAACGCAGAATGAACTGCTGCTCGAAGATGCACAGACGCTCGTCAAGAACGGCTGCATTGCGGTCGGTGAAGGTGCGAACATGCCCACGACGCTCGACGCGACGAAGTATCTGCTGGACAATGGCGTACTCTTTGCGCCTGCGAAGGCTGCCAATGCGGGCGGCGTTGCTACGAGCGCACTGGAAATGAGCCAGAATAGCCAGCGCTACAGCTGGAGTTTTGAAGAAGTCGACAAGAAGCTCAAGGATATCATGGAGAATATCTTTGCGAACGCGGCCGCAGCTGCTGCAGAATACAGCACGCCGCAGGATTACGTGTCCGGTGCAAACATTGCTGGCTTCCTGAAAGTTGCCGACGCGATGCTGGCACAGGGTGCTGTCTAATTGCTGAAAAGCCAAAAACTGCACATATGAAAAAAGACCGTTTGGGAGAGCAAAATCCCCCGAACGGTCTTTTTATTTTAGAAATGCGGCGATAAGGCGCAGCGCCATCAGCGTTTTGCCCGTATGGGAAGCATCCATCAAAAAGAAACCATCGTTAGCTCCCTTTACTTGTGATATTTCCCATGATTTAAAATTTGATAGGCGCGGTAGATCTGTTCACAGAGCATCACGCGGGCGAGCTGATGCGGGAAAGTCATTGGAGACATCGAGAGCTGCCAGAGCCCTGCACGCTTTACCGCCGGCGATAAGCCAAAGCTGCTGCCGATTACGAAAGAAAGGCGCCCCGTTCCCCGTACCGCTGCGCGCTGCAGCCGGTCCGCAAGCGTCGGCGAATCGATCATGGGCGCTTCAATGCAAAGCGGGATTACCTCTCCGCCTTTTGCGGCTTCCAGGATGCGTTTTCCTTCTGCTTCGAGGGCAGCCTCAATCTGTGCGGCGGACGGCGATTCCGGCAGCCGGCTCTCCGGTAATTCCACAATGGAAAAATCCGCGAACGCGTGCAGCCGCTTTTCATATTCCGCGCAGGCATCGCGCCAGTAGCGCTCCTTCAATTTTCCCACACAGAGGATCTGTACCTTTTGCATCAGAATAAAACCTTCTCCCCCGGATTCGCTTCCGGCACCACCGCCAACGTAAAATCCCGATGATTTTTGGCACCAATCTGGGCCAATGCGCCGAGGCTCGTCACACGGGCCAAATCGGGCGTGTTGTTCTGACGGCTTAAATGTGCCAGCAGCACATGCTGCGTGCCCGTGCGAACTAGATCGGTCAGCACCTGCGCACAGGTTTCATTCGAAAGATGCCCTTTCTTAGATAAAATGCGTCGCTTGAGCGGATAGGGATACGGGCCGCATTCCAGCATACGCACGTCGTGATTCGATTCCAGGACAAGCAGCTGCGCCCCGGAAATCGCCGTGTATACTTCCGGCGAGCAATAGCCGAGATCCGTCGCAAAAGCGGCACGGCGCCCATCTGCCGTCTCGATGCAGTAGCCATACCCTTCCGCACAGTCGTGAGAGGTATGAAACGGCCGAATCTGCATTCCGGCACAGGCCGTCCCGGCAAGCGACAGCGGATATACCGGGAATTTCCCGTTGAGAACTCCCATCGACTCCAATGCTTTCAAGGTGCCGGGAGAGGCATAAACCGGAACGCCAAGGCGGCCGGCCAGAACGCGCAGCCCCTGGATGTGGTCTCGGTGCTCATGGGTCACAAAAATGGCGCGCACAGCTTTTTGCTCAATCCCGCAAAGAGAAAGGCGCTCGCTCAACTGTTTGGCACTGCGCCCTGCATCGATTAAAATGCCTTCCCCTTCTTGCCCTATGTAATAACTGTTGCCGCTGCTCCCGCTGAACAGTGGGCAGACCAACGCCATATTGCAGCCCCCTCTGACATAAAAAAGGCGGCCGCGCCGCCTTTTAAAAAATCTTTTACACAGCCCTTGCCTTATCGGGTTCGTCGCTGTAAGAGACACGGCGGATATCCGCTCCCACCGCGCGCAGTTTTTCTTCAATATGCTCGTATCCGCGTTCGATGATGGAAATCTGCTCAATTTCCGAAACGCCCTCTGCTGCCAAAGCACCGATCACCATTGCCGCGCCCGCACGCAGATCTGTCGCTTTGACGGGGGCAGCCGTCAGATGCGGCACGCCTTCAATGACCGCGGTCTTTCCGTCAACCGAAATCTGTGCACCCATCCGCTTGAGCTCATTGACATAGCGGAAACGGTTGTCCCATACACTTTCATTGACGATGCTCGTCCCATTGGCGATGGAAAGCAGCGTGGTAATCTGCGGCTGCATATCCGTCGGAAAACCCGGGTGCGGCATCGTTTTGACATTGCACTTATTGAGCTTTCCAACATAACGGACCCGTACGGCCTCGTCGTATTCGGTAACTTCCAGGCCCATTTCCTCGAGCTTTGCGGTAATGGATTCCAAATGTTTGGGAATGACATTGACAACCTTGATGTCACCGTGCGTGGCGGCACCCGCGACCATATAGGTTCCCGCCTCAATTTGGTCGGGAATAATCGAATACGTGGCTCCATGCAAACGAGGAACCCCGTGGATTTTAATCACATCCGTGCCGGCACCGCGTACATCGGCGCCCATGGAATTGAGGAAGTTTGCGAGGTCAACAATATGCGGTTCCTTTGCGGCGTTTTCAATCACGGTCAGCCCCGTCGCTTTGACCGCCGCGAGCATGCAGTTAATGGTCGCGCCTACCGACACCACATCCAGATAAATGCTGTTGCCGTAAAGGTGCGGGGCCTCCACATTGACCATGCCATTCGTGATCGTGTAGGAAGCGCCAAGCGCCGTGAATCCCTTTAAATGCTGGTCGATCGGGCGTACGCCAAAATCACAGCCGCCGGGCATCGCCACCACGGCATGATTGGAACGTCCCAGCAACGCACCCAGCAGATAATAAGAACCACGCATGCGGCGCGCCAAATCGTAAGATGCAATATATGTGTGGATCGTACGCGGATTCACCAGCAGCGAGGAGCGGTTGACCCAATGGACTTCCGCGCCCAGGTCGCGCAGAAGTTGAATCATGGCGTCGACATCTGTGATGTTGGGAACATTTTCAATGCGGCACACCTCATCAGAAAGGACTGCTGCGGGAATAATTGCAATCGCGGCATTTTTTGCGCCGCTGATCTCGACTTCTCCTACTAAACGGTTACCACCGCGAATTACGAATTTATCCAAAGTTAGGCCACTCCATTCCTCTTTTGAAATCACCGAAATGAAACCCTTTGCCAAAAGCATTTTAAAACGAAGGTTTGGGCATCCGCATATTGTCTTCCGTTCTCGATTCCTATCCTGTAGTATAGGCATAAACAAAAAGATTATCGGACGAATGTCCTTTCCTGTTTCTGTCAATTGGTCTGGACGATTCTGTATAAAACCCTTTTCACAAACGTTACAAAGGAGAAAATGCAAACAAAAGGCACGCGCGTCCGGAATCTACCGGTCACACGTGATTATGTAAATTTATCTTATCTATCATACTGCATCTACGCGGAAAAGTCAACCGTAAATCCTTCCGGACAAACGATCTCTTTGTCAATTGCATCCAATATTCCTGAAAGCACCTGGATGCGCATGGCTTATATTCGTAAAATACACTAAGCATCCATTACGGAACGGCTTTCTCTGCGGCAGCCGCATCGTCGGCCGCTGCCTGCTGGTTTGCCTGCGTAAAAGCGGCAATCGATTCGTCACTGCGTTTTACCGCAGCCTGCGCCAGCAAAGCGCTGTCGGCTTCCTCCAGCGTCTGCCCGAGATACGGCGTCACGACCGCACGGTCCGCCGCAACCAAAGCCGTGGGGTCGATATGTTCCCCATCTTTCCGCACTTCAAAGTGGCAGTGCGGCCCCGTGCTGTCGCCTGTACTGCCAACAAGGCCGATTAATTCTCCCTGTGCGACTTTGTCACCCGTCTGCACGAGCGCCTGCGTCATATGGCCGTAATAGGTCACGAATCCGTTTCCATGGTCGAGCACCACGTATGTGCCGTAACCGCTGTCATCGCTGCCGGCAAACAGGACCGTCCCGCCATCTGCGGCGACGATCGGTTCCCCGCTGGCATTTGCGCCGGAAATGTCCAAGCCGAAGTGATTGCTGCCCCAGCGCTCACCATAGCCGGACGTGACCATGGAAAGCGTTGGCGTCGGCCAAACAAATGTGCCGGTCGCAACGCCAGCCATCTCCATTTCGCGCTTGCGCGTGCCCACCAGGGTGACTTGCTGAACCGGCTGCACCGTAAGGGTTTCGGAAAGTGCCTGCCGGGAAACTTCCACGCCATCTACTTTGGTGACAGCATAGACCACATTTTTGACGCCGTTTGCCCCTTTTGTTTCCACTTTGCTTTCCCCTTCATAGAGGGAATCCGTCTCTTTGGTAACTGACGTATAGGGAACGCTTTCGTCCTTGGCAACTGACTGCGTTGTCCGAATGGAGAGCACCTTTTGTGCCGGTTCCAGCTGGATGACATCTCCCGCATGCAAGCTCGTCAAATCAAGGCCCGGATTTGCATTTTGCAAGTCCACTGCGGTGAGATCATTTTTTTCAATGATCGTATCCAACGTATCTCCCGCTTCTACGGTATAAGTTTCCGGCTGTGTGC
The DNA here is from genome assembly GCA_944385055.1 of uncultured Clostridia bacterium. Classification (GTDB taxonomy): domain Bacteria; phylum Bacillota; class Clostridia; order Oscillospirales; family Acutalibacteraceae; genus Caproicibacterium. Next base: position 507,241 of record CALWVT010000001.1, read on the forward strand.
GATAGCCCTTCATCAGCGCACACATGGCGTTGAGCGTCACAATCTGGCTTCTTTCATAAAGTCCGGTTAAAAGCTCGACATTGCCTGCAAAGGAGGCATCGTCGGCCTTTTCGTTTTGCTTTTCATTTTCAAGCAGCGAGCGCAAAAGGTTTTGCAGCGCCTGTTTGTCACGCAGTGCGCCGACAAACACGCCATCCACATAGAGACCTGTGGCCACTTCCAGCCGGTCCGATTCCTGTTGAAACAAAAGGCGTTGTGCGGTACTGCTCTGTTCTAAACGAACAGAATCGGAAAGAGCAAACAGGAACTGCGGGTCCTGCTGTTCAGAAGCCTTCTGCCAAGACTCCGTTTTGGAAACGGAGACGCCTTTTACAGGAGAGGATACGTTTTGTGGGGCAGGCTTATTGCTGGCGTTTGCGGTGCCATAGGCGCCGTAAGCCACCCAAACGGCCGCTAAGACAGGAAGCGTTCGCTTTACAAAACGACTGTGCAAAAAGCGCGGAAAGTCATTCCTCCGGCCATCCGGCATGCCGTGTTTTTGCTGTTTTTGCATTCGCATCCAACTCTTTCTTTCAGATTGGTTTTGCAGATTATTTTGCAGGCATCCGGCAGATCACCGAAAACGCCTCTGCCTACAAAATGCAACCGTTTCTAATTGTATTACAAATGATTTCCCGATGCAAGCGAAAGCACACAAATCCGGTGACGGGATATTTTGTCGGATCCTTTCCGTTTTGCAGCAAAATAGATAAAGCGCAGAAAGAAAAAAGGCGTATCCGAGCCTCTTTTCTTCAAAAATGAACAAAAGATTTTCGAATACGCCATCTAGAGCGCCACCCTTTCAGGCAAAGCGCAGAAAATAAGGTTTTATTCGTAAGAAAGCTTTGCGGGCGTCCATCCCTCAATTATGGGCAGGAAATTCTTTGCTTCCTGCACTGCACCCGCGAGGTCATGCTCGAGCCAATTGCCGCATTCTGCCGAACAGCTTGCGCCGGGGATTGGGCCGTCATATGCCGCGATTTTTTGGAAGCAGTCGATAATCAGCGCAATGGCGTCTTCTGCCGACATATCACGCACCAGCAGATAGAAACCGGTCCGGCAGCCCATCGGGCCAAAATACAACACATGGGAAGCCTGCGCACCATTGCGGGCGAAGGTTGCAAACAGATGTTCAATCGTATGCAGCGCCGCCTGCTCCAAATATGGCGGCGTATTGGGCTTGCGCATGCGGATATCATAGGTCGTTACATCTCCATCAATGCGGGAGGTGTAAATGCCTGGCAAAAGTTTATCGTGGTCAACACAAAAGCTCGCGATTCGTTCCATGTAGATAACTCCTTTTTCCGTGAACTGTTTTCGATGATAGGTTTTTTATTTTTACGCCTTGTCTTCGGTCTGCCAACGCTGCGCTTCGGTTTGGAAATGCGGTGTGGGAAGTCGCAGCAAAGCAAGCAATTTTTGAAAATCCTCGGGCAGCGGCACCTCTACGGTGACCGGCCCGGCATCGGGGCTGTGAAAGGCGGCCCAGCCGCAGTGCAGGGCCTGCCGGGCGATCCATTCGCGGGAGCCGCCGTAGAAATCATCTCCGGCCAATGGATGACCACAAGAAGCCATGTGCACGCGGATCTGGTGGGTGCGGCCCGTCTCTAACCGGCACACAACGAGTGTGTGCCCCCTTGCACTGGCCAGTGCGCGCCAATGGGTGATCGCCGGACGCCCATCGGCACGCACGCACTGGCGGACTTTGCTGCCCGGTTCCGGCCCAATCGGCTTTGTGATGGTTCCGCTGCCCGAGAACGTACCCTCACACACTGCCCCATACACTTTTTGCACGGTTTCCGGCACAGCAGACGCCGCATAGCGGTCGCGCGCCAGCAAGACGACCCCCGTCGTATCACGGTCCAGCCGGTAAAGCGGGTGGAATACGAGCGGTTCCTGATGGGCGCGGAAATAATCGAGTGCCACATCCCGCAAGGTACCCGTCAGTTGTCCCGCCCGCGCATAAAGGATCATGCCCGCCGGCTTATTGACCGCAACCATGGCATCATCCGCATACAGCACATCCAAAGGCGGCGCGCCATTCGGAGAAATAGGCAGGGTATCCTGCTCCACCGGCAAGCGCAGCGTAAGAATTTCCCCGGCATGCAGATGGTCGGTCGCAATGCGCGCAGCACCCGCCACCGTAATGCCGCCCGGCAAGCGCTTGCACGTTGCCAGAAGCCTGGCCGATACACGGCATGGCCCGCGCAAAAAGCCACGCACACTCACCCCATCGTAGGCTTCCGGTACGAGAAACTGGATCTGCTGCACCAAACCCCTCCTTACAAAAACACCACCCTGCCATCGACAGAGTGGTGCCTTTCTCAAAGATTATGTTTCCGAAAGCGGAAAACTCAGCAGACTTTCTTCGTCCACCCCAGCGTATCGGGCAGCTTGCCCCACTGGATACCGGTAATCGTATCGTAAAGCTTCTGCGTCAAATCGCCGATCTTGCCGTCGTTAATGACAGCAACCTCGCCTTCATAACGCAATTCGCCCACCGGCGAAATCACCGCTGCAGTACCTGTGCCAAAGACTTCCTCCAGCCGGCCATCGCGCGAAGCCTGCATGACGTCTGTAATAGGCAGACGTTCCACGGAAACCGGAATGCCCCACTCATTGAGCAGCTCAATGCAGGACATACGCGTAATACCCGGCAGAACCGTCCCCACCGTCGGCGCCGTGTAGACCGTCCCGCCGATCTTAAAGAAGCAGTTCATGGAACCGACTTCTTCGACATACTTGCGTTCTACACCGTCGAGCCACAGGGTTTGGCTGTACCCAAGGCTTTCCGCGGTCTCCTGCGAAATCAGCGATGCCGCATAGTTGCCGCCGCACTTGATATAGCCGGTCCCGCCCGGTGTTGCGCGGACGTACTTGTCCTCTACATAAATCTTAACCGGTGCCAGGCCGGTCGCATAGTAAGCACCTACCGGCGAGCAGATGATAATAAACTGATACGTGCTCGACGGCTTAACGCCCAAGTGGGCTTCCGTTGCAATGCAGAAAGGACGAATATACAGCGATTCCCCTTCTTCCGACGGGACCCAATCCTTTTCCACACGCACCAAAGCGCAAATGGCTTCCACAAAATCCTCTTCCGGCACAGGCGGCATGCAAATGCGTTCGTGTGTCGTCTTCATACGAGCAGCATTTTTCTCCGGGCGGAACAGATAAATGCTGCCGTCCGGATGGCGGTAAGCCTTCAATCCCTCAAACGATTCCTGCGCATAGTGCAAAACCATCGCAGCAGGATCGAGAGAGATCGGCGCATATGGCACAATGCGCGGATCATGCCAGCCAATACCTTCCGTGTAATCCATCACAAACATATGATCCGTAAAAACCGTACCAAATGGCAGCGGATCGCCAGGTGCCGGTTTTTTCTTCGGCGTCTTTGTCAGTTCATATCGAATCTCCTGCATTGCAGATGCCCTCTTTCTCTAGGTTCCCTATGATTTTATCACGCTTTGCCGTCATGTGCAAGCGAAATACATGTTTCCCTATCGTTATAGCACAGAAGCCCGCAGAAAAATGTAATTCGTTTTACATTTTCGCGGCTTTTTTGCAGGCGATTAAAGCATACGCAGACCTTTTGGGTAATGGTTTTTAAACCTGCCGCCGCTGCATTTTCCAAAACCAAGCACGGCCCCTTCAACGGAAATCCCGCAAAATCCGTGCAGCGTTTCCGGTGCCTCCAATTCTTCGCCGTGCAAAAAAGCCAGTACACGAGGGTCCTCTGCGGAAAGGGAAAGACAAGCCTGCAGCATATCTGGTTTCACCGCCATAAACGCCGCGTGCGCCGGAACAAAACGAGAATCGCCTTTTTTGCGGCCGCCGCGGGCAGGCTTTTCCTCCCCTAAGAGAAGGCCGGCGCGCACCACGCCAAGGCCGTGCAGCGAGGGAAGATCCGGCGGCAGAAGGTAGAGCTTTTCGCCAATTTGGGCCGGCGTCCCCGCGAGTGTTTCCCGATATAAAGACGCCAGCATGGCTTGAGCGGCCGCAGAAGGCGCCGGCGCGGGCGCCGCGGGAAGACGCTCGGCTTCTCCCTCCCGCCGCATGCGGGCTACAAAATGCCCTTCGCCGCCATCCATTGGATAAATACGGCGGGCAAGCCCGTCAAGGGCCGGGTGGCCTGCAGAAAGGCCGCACGGCTCCAGCGAAAACGCCGGATGTGTTTTCAAAAAGGATTCGATGACCCCTTCGTTTTCTTCCTGCGAAAACGTACACGTTGAATAGACCAGCACGCCGCCCGGCCGCAATGCCTGCGCAGCGCTGTCCAAAATTGCATTCTGGCGCACGGCGCACGCCGAAACGTGAGCCGGAGACCAATCGGAAACCGCTTGTTCGCTTCGGCGGAACATACCTTCCCCCGAACAGGGAGCATCCACCAGCACGCGGTCAAAAAAGCCCTCCAGGGCCTGGCATAAGATTTCCGGCCGGCAGCTGGAAATGACGGCGTTGCGTGTTCCCCATCGTTCCAAATTGGAGAGCAGCGCGGGCACACGGCTGCGCACCACTTCATTGCTCCACAAAAGGCCCTGTCCGGAAAGCGCGCCCGCGATTTGTGTGCTTTTGCCGCCGGGGGCCGCACAAAGATCCAATACCCGTTCGCCGGGCTGTGGATCCAACACCGTTACGGCTGCCGCAGCGCTGGGTTCCTGCATATAGAACACACCGGCATGATGCAAAGGGCAACGGCCGGCCTGAAATTCATCCGGCACGTAAAAGCTCAACGGCGAAAAAGGCGCCGCCCGCAACGGAAAGGGCAGCCCGGCTTCCAGCTGGGACTGCGTGTACTTCAGCGGATTGCGCCGCAGCGCGTGGAAAGGCGGCTGCTGGAGCGCCGCAAAAAACGCCGGGGCTTCGGACCCAAGCAGGCTTTGCATGCGCGTACAAAAGGCTTCTGGAATCTGCATAGGCGATTTCCTTCTCTCATTTCAATTTGCAGCTTTTTAAAATAAAAATGAAAATTCTGCATCCCACGTATACATGTCAAAAAAGAGGCCATACTAGGTGCCGTAAGGAGGTGAGCAGATTGGAAAATCAGAAGTATGCAAATACGACGTCCAAAAACGGCACAAACTCCACGCAGAACAACACGCAGAATAAAAAGGGGACCAACAATACCCAGGACCGCAAGGCGGAAAACAGCACGCAGAATAAGCAGAGCAATATGCAGAATTCCTGCGGCCGCTGACCTCAACACACAACGTTCCGAAAAGGGAAGCATCCTGTTTTTAAAAAACAGGGGGCTTCCCTTTTTGTTTGGCTTCTCTTACTTTTGCGCTTTCTTTCTGCGTACTTTCTCAACCAGTTCCGGCAGGGATTGATCTTCGAGTACAGGTGTCTCAAAGCCTTCCCCGCTGATCTCGCCGGCATCCCCCACAATGATAAAGGCATCCCGGTCAATGGAGCGCACCAAATCCTTTAAGTGGTAGACCTCCGTGCGGGAAACCGCACACATGAGCACTTCATACGACTGCCCGCTGTACATGCCGCGCGCTTCCAATCCCGTGACACCGCGGTCAATGTCTTTGATAATCTGCTGCGCTACCTGTTCGCTTTTCGATGTGACGATCCACATTACCTTACCGTGCCCGATATCGGCGCCGTACAGGAGCGTATCGATAATACGAGTGGAAATGAAAATATAAATCAGCGCATAGAGGATGCTTTCAATGCGCCGGTATACGATGGCGGAAAATAGGACGACACACAAATCGACGCCAAACATCAGCTTGCCTGTACTCAAATGCCGGAAATGGCGTTTGAGCAGGCGGGCAACCATATCGGTGCCGCCGGTCGTCGAGTCACGCATAAAGACGATGGAAAGGCTCACGCCCTCCAAGAGGCCGCCGAAAAGCGCGGCCAATATGGGTTCACCCTGGTAAGCCGGCAGCTGCGAGCCAAACCAGTCGATTAAAAAGGAGGTGATCACGTTCGCTGTGATTGTCCGCACAACGAACCGGTACCCGACTTCAAAAAACGCCCAGATAAAAATCGGCACATTGATCAAAAAGGAAAGCAGGCCAATGGGCGCATCGGTCAGAAAATTGATCACCGTCGCAAGGCCGGTAACGCCGCCAGGGGCAATCTGATTGGGTGCCGTAAAGCATTTGACGGCGATGGAAAACAAAAGCCCTGACACCACATAGGTTAGTAAATCAATGGGGATATCCCACTTCGTCCCACTGCGATGCGTCAATCTTTGTTTCCACATACAAAATGCCTCCCTCTTGATTTTTCTTTTCTTATGCTTCTTCCAGAGCTTCAAAAAGCACTTGCAGGCGCTGCAGATTTCCGCAAAGGTACAGATACCCGAACAGTGCCTCTAAGCCCGTCGCGGCGTGATACTCCGCCACAGACGCGTTTTTCGGGACATGACCGACATGCGCATTGCGTCCGCGACGCAAAATATCCGCTTCCTCTGCAGTTAAAAGCGGTTTGAGCCGTTCGACCGCCTGCGCCTGTGCCGTACAGCAAACCTCTTTGACGCTCGCCTGATGCAAGCGGTTGACCGGGCAATTGCCACGGCAAACTAATTTTTCCCGCACAAACAATTCAAATACCGCATCCCCGATAAACGCAAGCGTCAATGGGCTGAACTGCTTGGGATCACACGGCAAATCTAAGAAACGCTCCAAACCCCTTGCTCCTTACTCCACAAAATCAAACTGTACATCATAAAGGGAAACGGTGTCCCCTTCCTGAATGCCCGCTTCCCGCAGGCGATCGATGACGCCTGTTTGCAACAGCACACGCTGGAAATACTGTAACGACTCATAATCGTCAAAATTGATGGACTGCATCACGCGCAGAAGCCATTCCGCCTCCACCTCGTACAATCCATCGGAGACCTTGCGTACCTGCACTTCCCCGCGCGGCAGATGTTCGACCGGCGTCAACGGTTCGGTTTCCACTTCATACCGGCGGATCGGGGGAAGTTTCGAGAGTTCTTCGCTGATTTTATCGAGCAGCGCATCGACGCCTTCATGAATCGGCGCCATAATGGGGAAAAACGCGTACCCCTGCTCCTCCACAAACTGACGGAACGACGCAATCTGCTCGTCTGTTGCAAGGTCACACTTATTGCCCGCAACGATCATCGGGCGCTCGGCCAATTCCGGGTTAAACTTGCGCAATTCCTCATTGATAATGCGAAAATCCTCTTTGGGATTACGCCCTTCGCTGCCGGATACATCGACGATATGCAGCAGCAGCCGGCAGCGTTCTACATGCCGTAAAAATTGATGCCCTAAGCCGACGCCTTCCCACGCTCCTTCCACAAGGCCCGGGATATCTGCCATCACGAAGGATTTGCCTTCGCCGCGTTCCACAACACCAAGGACCGGGGTCAGTGTGGTAAAGTGATAGTTTGCAATATTCGGTTTGGCCTGGCTGACGACGCTGATTAACGTGCTTTTGCCGACATTAGGGAATCCGACTAAACCGACATCCGCTAGCAGCTTTAATTCCAGCTGGACATCCAATTCCACGCCCGGCGTGCCGGGCTTTGCGAAGCGCGGCACCTGACGTGTCGGTGTGGCAAAGTGGACATTGCCCCAGCCGCCGCGGCCGCCTTTTAAAACAACCTGCGGCTCATCCGTCGAGAGGTCGGCGAGAATACGCCCCGTTTCGGCATCTTTGACGAGTGTGCCGCGCGGTACACGCAATACGAGGTCTTCCCCTTTTTTCCCAGAACAGCGCTTCGCACCGCCGGGCTTTCCGTTTTGTGCGGCAAATTTGCGCCGGTACCGGTAATCCGCGAGCGTAGAAACGTTATCGTCTACCTGAAAGATTACGTTGCCGCCGCTGCCGCCGTCGCCGCCGTCCGGACCGCCCGCCGCGACATATTTCTCGCGCCGGAAAGAAACGGCGCCGGCGCCGCCATCTCCGGATTTGATATGGATTTTCGCGCTATCGATAAACATAAAGCCCCTCCTTTGCGCCGGCGAAGGAACCGGCATCTTTCCGTATGCTGCAGCGCACCGACCTGTTTCTTGCCCGAAAGCGGCATTTGCATGTATGGCGGTTTGCAGCTTTAGACAAATAAAGTCCCGAGCCGCAAAGCCCGGGACTTTTCTGTTACTGTTCTACAGCGTAAACGCTGACCTTTTTGCGATCGGCGCCCATGCGCTCAAATTTGACCTTGCCGCTGATCTTCGCAAACAGCGTATCGTCCGAGCCGATGCCCACATTCTCACCGGGGTGGATATGCGTGCCGCGCTGGCGGACCAGGATGTTGCCGGCCAGAACGAACTGACCGTCCGCACGCTTGACGCCCAGACGCTTGGACTCGGAATCACGGCCGTTCTTCGAAGAACTCTGGCCCTTCTTATGAGCGAACAACTGAATATTAACTTTCAGCATTTTTTACACCTCTTCATAACTCACGTGGATCGCTTGCGGATACTGCTCCTCCAAATTCAAAAGATGCAGTTTAAACCCTTCGAGTGGGACGCGGCACAGTTCGGCGTCGCGCGAAGCCACCTGCACACGTAGGAAACCTTCATCGACCGTCGCCGAAACATTGGCATGGACGACATCTGTCAGCGTGTTGGCGGTCAGATACGCTGCTGACGAAACCGCTGCACATACGATATCCTCGCCCGCCTCCCCGCATCCGGCGTGGCCGGACAGGCGAAAGCCTATCAAAAGGGCACTTTTTCTTGCATCCAGAAGGAGTTTGCAGTCAATCATTAGGCTTCAATGGATTCGATCTGAACCTTCGTGTACGGCTGGCGGTGGCCCATGCGGCGCGCCTCACCCTTCTTCGGCTTGTACGTCCAGATGTTGATCTTCTTGCCCTTGCCGTTTTTGAGGACCTTGCCCTTTACGGCAGCGCCCTCCACATAAGGCGTGCCGACCTTTAAGCCGTCATCGCCGCAAACAGCAATGACCTTAAAGTCGACGGTGGCGTCCGCTTCAACAGGCAGCTTTTCGATGAACAGGACATCGTCCTTTTCAACCTTATACTGCTTGCCGCCGGTTTCAATAACTGCATACATAAGTTGGAACCTGCTTTCCTAATAGACTCGCTATCGTGGGTGGCGCCCCAAATGGACACACTTCTACCCAAAATAAGCGGCTCTTTAAGTTTACCATGCTCTTCGCCCGATTGTCAAGAGTTATTCGGAAATTTTGAGGAGGACATTATTCGGGGAGTTCTTTGCATGCTGCACGAACCGCATTTTGTACGGCAGGAGAAAGTTCCAGCGCAAAAAGCGCGCACAGAAATGTAACCCGGTTAAACCGCATCGCCGTGCGCAAAAGAAGATGTTCCTCGGGTTCTCCGGATTTCCAAGGCCAGATTGGCGGCAACGTGGTAATCCATGCACACAGGGCTTTTTCTGAGAGCGCGCCCTTCTGCATAAAAACGGGAATGGCTCGCAGCAGACGGTCATATTCGAAGTGACAAAAGAATGTATGTGCCTCTGCAGTCAGCGGCGCCATCGCGGACAAGAAGGAATCAGCATGTTCCGCTGCACAAAACGGTGAATGCGCGGCGGCTTCAAAAAGGTCACCGAAATGCGCCAATGCATGGGCCCAGCCCTTTCCCTTCACATAACCGCGCAGATCACGTTCTTTTGAGAGCTGCGTACACGCCGCCGAAAAAAGGGTTTTCCATTCTTCCTTTGAAAAAAGCAGCTGCCGGCAGTCACGACGCAGCAAAGACGCCAAAACCAACGCCGAAAAAGAGCGTCCAAAAATAGAGTCTGTCCCCGATTCCCCGAGGCCATCATGAAGTCTTTGAAGGCTTATGCGAAAAGCATCTTTTAAAGCCGCAGGGGAACAGTTTCCTCCTTCTATCAGTGTCTCACACGCCGTCATCGCCAAAACATCGCGCAGCTCGGAATCTGGAGTAGGCAACACCTGCAGCGCGTCCCCGAGCAATGCATCGGCCTTTGAAACGGGCAAATGGGGCCATCCGGCCTCCCGATAGCGGAAAAGTTCGTCTCGAATGGCTTCTTGCAGTCTCATCGTATTTAATGCTCCCGAACCGCGAGTGCCTGGGCAAGCGTCTGTAAAAAGTCAGCGCGTTCGCCAAACGGAGCGAGCGCTTCGACTGCTTCCTCTGTGAGCGCCTGCACTTTTTCCCGTGCCGCGGAAAGGCCCAAGATAGAGACATACGTGCGTTTGCCGTGCTCGGCGTCGCTGCCGATGGGCTTTCCCAACGTCTTTTCGTCGCCTGTCACATCCAAAATATCGTCCTGAATCTGAAACGCAAGCCCGAGCGCATCGGCGTAGCGGGCGGCTGCTTGGCGCGCGGATTTTCCCGCCCCGGCGGCAATCGTCCCGAGCAAAGCGGCCGCACGCAGCAAAGCGCCTGTCTTTTTGGCATCGGTCATCTGCAGGCGCTGGGCGGTCAATTGCGGCAGTGTGTCATTCTGTAAATCCAAAACCTGTCCCGCAATCATGCCGTGATCGCCCGCAGCCTGTGCGAGCAGATGGGCCCCTTCTGCCGCACGGGAAGCGCCGAGCTGTGTGATAGATTCCGGGGAAAGGGCCACTTCAAACGCCTTCGTCAGCAGCGCGTCGCCGGCCAAGAGCGCCGTCGCCTCGTCAAATGCCCGATGGTTCGACGGCCGCCCGCGGCGCAGATCGTCGTCGTCCATACACGGCAAATCGTCGTGAATCAGCGAATACGTGTGGATCATCTCCAACGCGCAGGCAAATGGGAGCGCCTGCCCTTCCGTTCCGCCGCACATCTTACAAAACCCAAGCACCAGCACCGGCCGCACGCGCTTGCCGCCTGCCAGAAGGCTGTAACGCATCGATTCGTACAACGGTTTTTCCGAAACGGTTTCTTCTGGGACGAGAAGGTCCAGCTGTGCGTTGACGAGTTTTGCGTATTCACGCATCTGTGCCTGAAAGCGTGTCTTTTCCATGGGACTCCTCCTGTTCTTCGAGCGTTTGGATGGATTGTTCGGCATCCTGCAAAGTTTTGCTGCAAAACGCCGCGAGAGCAATGCCCTCCTGGTAGAGTTTTACCGTTTCATCCAGCGGAAGCTCCCCCGCCTCCATCTGTTCAACAACCTCGGACAACCGGTCCATTGCCTCTTCGAATGTCTTTTCCTTTTTCATTCTGCAGCCTCCTTTTGCAAAACCCGGCAATGCAGCACGCCGCGGCTCAATTGTACGGCCACCGCGTCGCCTGTCTGCACCTGCTTTTCATCCGTTAATGTGGCGCCGTCTTCTGTTTTGGCCCACGCATAGCCGCGCGCCAGCACGCGAAGCGGATTTAAGTCCTCCAGACGGCCGCAAAGCCGCTCAAAGGCTTGTCGCCTGCGCGTAAAGGGAGCCTGTCCGGCGTGCCGCAAAGACTGCTCCAGCAAAGCAAGCTGCATGTGGCTGTCGGTGAGTGTGCGCTGCAAGGATGTCCGCAGCCGTTCTTTCGTTTCTGCCAGCTGCTGCAGAAGGGCCTGCGCATCCGGCACCGCGAGCTCTGCAGCTGCGCTTGGCGTCGGCGCACGCAGATCGGCGGCGAAATCGGTCAGCGCCACATCGGTCTCGTGTCCCACCGCGCTGATGACCGGGATTTTGGAACGGGCAACGGCGCGCACGACCATCTCCTCGTCAAACGTAGAAAGATCTTCGGCGCTGCCGCCGCCGCGCCCAAATAAGATCACATCCACTTTGCCATCCGCGTTGAGGGCGTCGAGGGCTGCCGCCAATTCTTCCGGCGCCTGTTCCCCCTGTACCGCCACCGGATAAAAATATACATCCGCTGCCGGCCAGCGGCGATGGAGGATATTCAGCATATCATGTACGGCAGCGCCGGTCGGTGAGGTAACGATGCCAATGGCTTTGGGATAGCGTGGAAGCGGCTTTTTACGCGCCTGGTCAAAAAGCCCCTCTTTCAAAAGCTTTTCCTTGAGCTGTTCGCGTGCCACAGCTTTGGCGCCAACGCCTGCCGGCTGCATATCGTCAACATAAAGCTGGTACTGCCCTGTAACTTCATAGACCGCCAGCCGGCCGCGCGCCAAAATTTTCATCCCGTTTTGCGGAGAAAACCGAAGCCGGCGCGCAGCCTGTGCAAACATGACCGCACGCACCGTGCATTTCTCGTCCTTGAGTGAAAAATACAAATGGCCGGACGGATAATGATCTTTAAAATTGCTGATTTCGCCCGTCACATAGACGCAGCGCAGGCGCTCATCGCCCTCCAGTAAAAATTTAAGATACGTATTCAGCTGGGTTACCGTCAACACGCTCGACTGCATCAAAGCATCCCCTCCTGTAAGGCGGCCAGCACCGCCACCCCGGCTGCATTGTCCGAAGAAAAAGCCGGTTCGGCAAAGCTCGCCTGATAGCGTGCCTGCAGCTTTTCTCGCAGATAGCGATTGGACATTACGCCGCCGGCAAAGACGAGCGGCAAGCCGGGATATTGCCGTAAAAGTTCCTTCGCCATGGCATCCAGGGCAGCAAACAGCGAGTCCAAACAAAAACGCGCCACATCTTCCGGCGGCGTTCCCTGCTGCACAAGGCGCTGGCAGCGGTTTTCAATGCCGGAAAGCGAACAATCCGCCCCTTTCATGGAAGGCCGCACCGAAAAAGTGCGCGAGGACTTTTCCGCAAGGGCTTCCAACGCCGGGCCTGCCGGAAACGGGAGCCCCAGCAGCTTTCCGACACGGTCGACGGCTTGCCCGCCTTTTAAATCAAGGGACTGCGCACAGATTTCCGCGTGCAGCGGATCGTCTGCCTTCGGTTCCACAAGGACTGCTTCCGTAGTTCCTCCCGAAACATGGAAAGCTATAAATTGCTTTCCCAACAGGTCGAGCCTGTCCGAAGACCACAAAGCCGCCGCAATATGACCCTGCTGATGGGAAAAGGTGTACAGCGGCACACCACAAGCGGCCGCCAAGGCACGTGCCGTCCCATGGCCCACCGTAAAGCAGGGCATATAGCTGCCTTCTACCGCACGCGGGCGTGTAGAACAGCCGATCGCCCGCAAAGAACAAAGCGGCTTCGGCAAGAGAGCTTCCAGGAGTTCCGGCAGCTGCTGCACATGATGAAAGACCGCATCACTTTGGCGCAGCCCCAGTTCGCCGGAACGCACCGGCAGCAGCCGCTTCTGCTGCACAATGGTCCCGTCCACCCACAAGGCCGTACTGGTCGTATAGTTGCTCGTATCGACGCCTAAAATCTCAGGCATTTTCGGTGCACTCCTTTGCGGCGCCTCCTAAAACACCATTTAAAAAGGCCGCGTCTTCCTCGCCGCCGTATTCCTTCGCGAATTCAACCGCTTCATCGATCGATACACGCAGCGGGACGTCGGATGTATACCGCATCTCAAACAGGGACAGCCGCAAAAGCGCAAGGCAGACCTTTGTGATGCGCTGCAGCGACCAGCCGTTTGCATACTTCTCGATGACGGCGTCGAGATCTTCCCGATGCGCCTCCACCCCGGCCGCAATGCGCACCGCAAAGTCGTCCACCGGCTGCGGGGGAAGGTCCTGTGCCGTATCTTCCGGCAAAAGAGTGCCCGCCTCTTCTGCCAAGTCGATGAGCTCCTTTACCGGCGTTTGGCTCAAACTGTACGCAAATAGCAATAAGAAAGCCTGCCTGCGCGCTTCGTGTCGTGTCATAAAGCACCTCCATAAAACATAAAAAGAGGCCTCCGTGGAGGCCTCCCAGAACTACGGTCATTCGATTCTCAATCTCCACAGCCGTAGTATATCACATTTACGGGCGTTCTACAACGCGGCGCGCCGCTTTCTTTGGTTTTATTCTTGTTCAACGATCTGGATTTTATCATAAGAAACACCCGTTTGGGAAGTGACTGCGTCTTTGACAACGGCCGCATCCTCTTTCATGCTGGCACTGCCAGGTTTTAAGACGACGCTGCAGGTATCCCCCTGCAAAAACACGATACAGTCTGCAAACCCTTTCGCCTTCAAAAGATTTTCCGTATTGCTCTCTTTGAGCTGATTTTGGGCAAGCTCTGCCGCCTGGTCAACCGCTTCTTTTTTCGCTTCGTCGCTTGCCTGGGCATCCTCCAACGTCTGCTCAATGAGTTCCGCCGCCTCATCACGCGCTTTCTGCCGGTCTAACCGCGCCTGGGTGTAATAATCGTCCTGAGATGCCGAGGCTGTCGGCAAAACGTTTCCCTGTTCTGTGCCGGCAGAAGAGACCGGCGCTGCGGAAGACGAGGAAACCGCTGCAGACGCATTGACAAGCTGCGCCTGCCCCAATGTGCCGTCACTGCGGGAAGCAGCTGCCGGCTGCGTGCGTATGGATCCTTCGCCGTCGGAAAATTGCCAGTTTAAATAGACTGCCGCGCCCAGCGCGACCACGAGCGCGGCCAGCACCACCTGGCGTTTATGCATTTTCATGATAGACTCCCCCATTTCTGTTTACACAATATGCGCACGAACCGTTTTGTATGCGTCAGCCGGAAGGCACCACGCACACCCGCACACTGCTCACCCCGGCTGCCGTAGATACGGCTTCTAAAACCGCTTGCTGTACATGCGGGTCCGCAGCGCCCGGACACGTTACCACCACGCCCTGCACTTTTGGCGGGCGCTGGGTGACGGCCAGCGCATGTTCGGTGCCGTCTGCGTCCTGCACAATCAGATAATTTTCTTCGGTATCCTCCGCAGAAGTGCCGCTTTCCGCCGCTTGGGTGGAGCGCTTTTGCTGAACCGCATAGATCTGCTGGCTGCCTTCTTCCAAAGTCACAAGCACATGGGGCTCCCCTGCCCCCTGGATGCTGCGAATCATCTGGGTCAGTTCGGCCTCCAGCGTGTCGGCATAGGCCTGCGCATTAAGGAGGAGGTCTGTCTGCGAGGAAACGGATGCAGGTTCCGATTGCTTCTGCCCGTCTCCCAAGAAGCTAGACAAAAGCAGCAGAGAAATACCGGCAATCCCCGCAACCAAAATGATTTTTCGCGCCATATCGTTTTGGCCGAGCTTTTGAAAAAATCCTTGTTTATCCTCCATTTGTGATCACCTCCGCGTCTAAGCCGAGCTTTTCTTTGAGAATATCCTTGGCTTGTGCTGCAAAAGCCGGTGCAGGCACCGTAAGCTCCAGCTTTTGCAGGACGACTTCATAATCTTCCGTATACGACAATTTAACGGAAAGATCGGTATAGGGAATCGATGCATCCTCCAGCGTCTGCGCGGCCAGGGCCTGCAGCCGCTCTTCCATGGCAGTCAAAGACTGCGTTTCCACCGCCTCCGCAAAGCTCGAAGACGGCTCTTCAGATCCGGATGGCGCGGAAAGCGCATGGCGAAATTGCGGGAATAGCTGAAAAAGCGGGCCCAGCACCACACAGAGCATGACCCCACAGAGTACGAGCCGGAACATCCGAGCAACACTGCCTTTCGGCGCCAGCAGACGCAGCATACCAGCTGCTACGGCAAACGCGCAGATTCCTGCCGCCCAGGCTTTCATGCTGAACTTCCTCCCATCATCATTAACACGACTCCCGAAACGACCAATACTGTCATCGAGCACAACAGCACCGCCAACAGCGTCTCCAGCACCTGCACGCACGCGTCGAACAGGCTCTGCAGTTCAGATATGGCAAAAAGCTGTGCAAAGGCACTGCAGGCGTGCAAAGCAAGCATCCACAAAAGGACGCTTAACAGGCTTGGCAAGAATAAAATGAGAATCGCCAGCAGCCCGAATGCACCTACTCCGCCCCGCAGCAGTTCCACACATCCCGTGACCGTGCGCATCGCTTCACTTAAAGCGCTTCCCACCACCGGCACAAAACTGGAGACGACGAATTTGGCGGCACGTCCGGCCAGCGTATCCGAACCTGCACTCACAAAGCTGCGCATTGCGAGAAGGCTGGAAAAAAATGTCATGGAAAAGCCGAGAATCCACTTCACCGCTTTCGTCAAAAAGCGGAGCAGGCCACCTAAATTGACATCCGGTGAGATGGCGGAAACGACCGTCATCGCCAACAGCGCCTGTAGCATCGGCACCAGAATCTGTGCGCAGAGCACCTGCACCGCATCGCCGGTAACCGTCAAAATACCCTGCATCGACGCTGCAGACGCAGGCTTTCCCATAGCCGCCAAAATTCCCGCCATGACCGGAACCGAAGCGGTAGAAAAGACGCAGGCGCTTTGAATCACCGAACCTGCGCGTACGAGCACTTCGACAATAGGATTTACAATCACAACACTGACGCACAAAGCCCCTACAATCCCAACGACCCCCTCCAGCGGCCGTTCCCCAAAAGAAAGTTTCATTGCATCCACCAAGGCGCATAACAACAGGATTGCCAATGTAGAAGCCGCCGCTTTGAGCGGACCCTGTCCCTGCTCCCCGGCAATGCCGAAAACGGTTTGAAAAAAGCGCTGCGGGGTCAAAGATCCCACCGCCTGAAAATCATCTCCCACAACACCGAGTTCCCCGAGCGTACGCTTGGTATCTTCCGGCAAGGTTTCCGGCAGCGCAGAAGCACCGCTGGATTCTAGCTGCGCCGCATACGCGGGCTGCAGCCCATTATCTTCCTGCGCGGCTGCCGGCACGCAGCAAAATAACCAGCAGCACAATAAAAGGAGACACACAAAATTTCTGCGGCATTCCCCTTTAGAGGGATGCGGACGAAGGCGCCAGAAAGGCAGCTGCTTTTCCCTTTTCAATGTACATCCCCTACTTTCCGAGCAATCCGGCTGCAATGGAAGCGACCTGTCCAAAAAGCGGCAGCGCCAACAAAAGGATTGCCACCCGGCCAATCAGTTCCACTTGATTTTTTAAAGCCCCTTCACCGGCATCCTGACAGGCATCCGCCGCAAACTGTGTCAAGAAGGCAGTCCCCAGCGCGCGCAGCAGAATGTCTGCATAATCGCCTTCGATCCCCGAAAGAGAAAGTAAACTGGAAATCTGCTGTAAAGCCGGTTGGATGGCCTGCAAAAGAAACAGTCCGAGCAAAATCACCGCCGCCAGGCGGACAGCCATTGCATATTCCCCATTCTGACGCCGTAAAAGCAGTGCTGCAGCAGTGCCCAGCAGTGCGACGCCGATCCCCGCGACCAGCTGCATGGCTATAGCCCAAACGTCGACTTGATGGTGTCAAACAGTGTGCTGATCTGCTGAATGATCATCATCAAGACCACCACAAGTCCCGCAAGCGTGGTCATCATGGCCTGTTCTTCGCGCCCGGAACGCACCAGCAGCTGATTTAACACCGCGACAATGATGCCGACGGCCGCAATTCTGAAGATAAAATCCACATCCATAGCTTTTTCCTCCGCACCGTTAAGGGGCCAAAAGGAGAGCCGCCACCGCGCCGCCGCATGCTCCTAAAATTTGATAAAGCCTGCATTTACGCGTACAAGCCTCCCCTGCATTTTGCAGTTGTGTGCGTGTAAATTCCATATAAAGCGTACAGTGCGAAATCTGCCCTTGTGTGTCCGTCGTGCCGAACCCTTCGCCAAACCCGGAAATCAGAGCGCGGTCCTCGCGATTGAGCAGCGGCGCATGGACGGCCTTTTCCCACGCCTGGGCAAACGGTTCTCCACGATCCCGCGCCGAAAAGTAAGGCGCCAAGAAGTCAAGGCCTCGTCCATAGCGCGAAAGGATCTCTTCGACGGGCAGCGCCGCATAGGAAATCTCGGCGCGCGCTGTCTCCAAGAAGGTTAAAAAACGGCGCAGCTGCTCCTTTCGATGGAGGAGTTTATGCGATTGCAGACACCCTGCCGCCGTTCCTGCCAAGACAACCAGCACCGCTCCCACGATCCGCAGCAAGAAGATCACCCGCCTTTATGAATTGTGCAATTCTGCCGGGGCGGCCCTGTTCCAGCAGTACGA
This sequence comes from uncultured Clostridia bacterium, assembly GCA_944385055.1. GTDB lineage: Bacteria > Bacillota > Clostridia > Oscillospirales > Acutalibacteraceae > Caproicibacterium. The sequence goes on from CALWVT010000001.1 coordinate 525,056, forward strand.
TCGTTTGAAAAGCGCCGCTTTCCAAAAGGGCACGTGCCTGCGGGCGGGTATTGCATTCTGAAAGGCTCCCCGCATGCAGGCTTGCAATGACATGGACGCCCGCGTTGACGCTTTCGAGCAAAGCGGCGGCCTCCTGCATCCCGCCGAGTTCATCGCAGAGAAGATATTCGGGCGAAAGGACGCGCACCGCCTGCATCATGCCGGCGGCTTTGGGGAAGCCGTCCAACACATCACAGCAAGGGCCGAGGTCGCTGCCCAAAACGCCGTGAAAAGCACCGGCTATCTCCCCGCGTTCATCGACGACCGCCACTTTTCGCACGGGGCCGCGCAGGCCTGCGGAAAGCTGCCGGGCAATGTCCCGCAAAAGCGTTGTCTTGCCGCAAGCGGGCGGCCCCGCCAAAAGCAGTCCCCCCTCCAGCGTGCCGAGCGTCTGAAACAGCGTGTCCGCACTGCCGGGCAGCTGGCGCGCAATCCGTATGTTGATTCCACTGATGTCCCGCATACCCACAACGGTCCCGCCGCGGCATACGGCGCTTCCGGCAAGGCCCGCACGGTGCCCGCCCGGCAGGGTCAAAAAGCCCTGCCGGATCTGCTCCTCGTGGCTGTAGACGGAGTGGCTGCACAGCCGCCGGAAACATTCCTGTAAGTCCTCGCGCCGTGCACAAACCGCATGGGCGGGCGATAAGCCAGGTCCCCCAGGCGTCAAAAACCACGTCCCGCGGCTTTCCCAAACGCTGACGGGCTGTTCCGCACGCAGGCGGATCTCCATAGCCTGTGCCTGCATGGAAACGGGCAGCGCAAGCAAAAGGTCTGCGATCCGCGGACAGAGCGCCTGGGCTGCCTGCCGGAAGCAGGCTGCATTTTGTTCGTCTTGTCTCATGTACTTCCCCACCTTTCCCGGAGTCTGTACATCCTATGAGACAACCTGCCGGGCTAGAACCTGCCGCTTGCCTTTTCTTTCTTCGTCCCGTATAATAAACATGCAGGTTTCGCTGTGTTTTGCAAAGGAGGTTTCCATGGCGATTCAAACGTTCATTTTCGATATGGGCAATGTCTTGATCGACTATAACCCCGACGCCTACACGAAAGCGTTTTTCCCGAATCCGGATGATGCGGCCCTTGCGACGCACGTGCTGTTCGAAGGGGAATTGTGGCAGGCGCTGGATGCCGGCCGGCTCACCGAAGAAGAGGCGCTTCCCAAAATGCTCGTGCAGCTGCCGGAACGATTGCGCAAGCCGGCCCGAGCGCTGTTTTACGGGTGGCAAAGCTATGTCCGCCCGATTCCCGAAACAAACGCGCTGGCGGTGCGGCTGCACAAAGCCGGATATGGCCTGTATATCCTGAGCAACACCGGCGTGCGGCTGCATGTCTACAGCCACCGCATCCCCGCATTCCAGGTCATGGACGGCGCCGTATATTCGGCAGATGTCCAGCTTGTAAAGCCGGACCCCGCGATCTTCCAAACGCTTTTCGCGCGCTATCACCTGTGCCCGCAGGCGTGCTATTTCATCGACGACAACGCGGACAACATTGCGGCCGCGCGCGGTTTGGGCGTGACATCGTTCCTGTTTACCGGCGACAGCGCCGCGCTGGAAGCCGACATCCGTGCGCATGGCGTTCACTTTTAAAAATAAAATTAAGAATATGCAAAAAACGCAGGAGCCTTATTTTTAGAAAGGTTCCTGCGTTTTTTAAAATGTATGAAATTCAGCCTCGCGCCGCGGCGGCGAGGGCCGCGAACAGTTTGCGGCTTTCCGCGCTTTTTTGATAGGAAAATTCCGGGTGCCACTGCACACCCCAAACGAAACGGCGGCCCGGCATATAGATGGCTTCCGTCAGGCCGTCGGGCGCGGAGGCCATGCGGGAAAATGCGGGAGCCAGCCGGCGCACCGCCTGGTGGTGGCAGCTGTTGACAGAAAACGTGTCGCAGCCCAGCAGCTCGTGCAGCGGGGTGCCGGAAACGACGCGCACCTCGTGGGCAGCGCCGTCGTAAGGCGGCTGCATACGGTGGCAGACATCCGACGGGCACTGCTGCGGAAGGTCCTGCCAAAGCGTGCCGCCGTAAGCGACGTTCATGATTTGAATGCCGCGGCAGATGCCGAGCACCGGCAGGTCGCGCTCCACGGCGCCGCGCAGCACGCACGTATCCATGCGGTCGCGCAAAGCGCACGTCTCCCCCTCGGCGGGGAACGGTTCGGCGCCATAGCACGCGGGCGTCACATCCTGGCCGCCGGTCAGGACGATGCCATCGCAGAAGTCAAAAAAGCGGTCAATCTCCTGCGGGGAGTCGGTCAAAGGCAGCATCACCGGCACGGCGCCGGCCTCTTCCAGCCCTTTCATATACCCCGGCAGCATCCAATAGCTCGCTTTCCCCGCGTCGTAAAGCGGCGTTAAGCCGATGACCGGTTTTTTCTGATGCATAAAACGTCCCCCTTTTTCAATCTGCTTTTATCATAGCACGCAAAACACGCTTTTGACAAGGCAAAAGGGCGCCCCGCAGGGTGCCCTTTCGCGAAAGGATATGAGCAAATTTTGCGCAAATTATGCAATCGTGTGAACGGTGAAAACCTTGTACGTGTTGCCGCCAATCACGCAGTAAACGCCGATGTCGCGGTTTGCCTGCAGCGGGGTCACGGTGCAGTAGTAATCGCCCTTTTCGTCCGGATAGAGCTCTGCTTTATAGGACGTGGAGAGCGCTTTGCCGTCCGCCGTCAGGAATGTAAACGACGCGTCCTTGTCGTCCGGGGTAATGCGGAACATATAAGGCGTGCCGACTTTCAGGGACATGTCGAGCGTGGTGTCGGACGTGAACGGGCGCTCGGTCACTTCAATCGTAAAGAGCTTGACGCCGTTGACGTAAACGCCCGTCTGCGAGCCGACCGCGCCGGCCGCGTAGATCTGGTACTTGCCGGACGTGCCGTTCCAGCGCGCGATCGTGTTCGTGCCGCCGACCTTGTCGTTGCCGACCGTGTAGTCGAACGAATCGAGCGTGATGCCGGAGGAAATGTCAAAGTTATAGGACATCGACTGCGGAACCTTGATGACCGTGGAGCCGTCGGCCTTGCAGGACGTGACGGCGCCGTTTAAGTCTTCGACGTCTACCTTAAACGGGTTAATCGTAATCGTGCAGGTCGCGGTCTTGCCGCCGACCGTCGCGGTGATCGTCGCCTTGCCGCTCTTGCCGGTGGCCGTGACCTTGCCGTTTCTGTCGACGGTCACGACGTCCTCGTCGGAGGAAGTCCACGTCACGCGCTTGCTTGCGGTCGTGTCCGACGGCGTGTACGTGACGTTCATCTGCAGCGTGTCGCCCGGGCCGACCTGTGCGCTCGTCATGCCCAGCGAGATGCCCTCAAGCGGCTTCTGCGTGGTGGAGGATCCGCCGGTCGACGGAGGGGTAACAGAAGGTTGAACATAAGTTAATTCTTGATAGGTATTACCATCGTCATTAACTTTATCTACCCATTCTACACCAGAAAGTTGAACATCAATATTTCCTTTAAGTTTCTCCCGAACCTCTTGCTCTGAAAAAGTAATGTCTGTCTGGTTCAACTTTTTCTGTGCACGCTCAATTGTAGCGTAATCCATATAGACAAGTGGGAGGTCTTCATTATAGTCGTCGGCAGTCATATTCTTTACGACAATCTGAGGAATCTTATCAACATTATCCCCCATGGAAAACTCAATATTGGCATAAACCTTCTCCCCTGCGGGATTGGTCGTGCAGCCATCAATTGTGAGTCCCTGTGCACCGTTGGCCTGAATGGAAGTCCATGCGCCGCCGTTAACTGTAACCCCTTCAATGGAACCGCCCTCTGTGCAGTAGTATTGAATGCCATGCTTAATATTGGGCGCGTTAACAATGAGGTCTTTTAAAACAACATTACTGGGACCATCTTTCGGATTTAAATCCTGACCTTTTACATCAATAAATGCGCCGTTGGTAAGATTGTCAGGTGATCCACCATTGTAAGTCAACGTACATCCTTGGCCATCAATGGTGATATCACTCTTAGTAATGGAGATAGGGGCTTCGCACGTGATATTTTTTACCAATTTAATAACAGTGCCAGCAGGGGCATTCGTTAACGCTTGCTTTAACGTTGTTTCGCTATTAACATAATATCCTGCTGCATTTGTATTTTCAGCACTACCACTGTTATCAGATACGGTAATTTTACTATCTTCATCAAATGGAGAGCTAATTTGTGTTGCATCGCCTTCACCAGTCGACGTGCTGTTCGTATAGATTCCATATTTTCCGTCAAACTGGTTATTAGTAATAGTTACGTCCTTAATTGGACCAGCAAATTGACCACCCCACGACTGACGAAGCATATGCACACCGATATAACAATCAAAACTATTGTTTTGAATCCGTGCATTCTCTACATCTCCACCTAAGGTAACTCCTTGAAAATTAGACGTACCGTCCTTTAAAGTTTCTGTAAAAGTATTGGCATCGTCATTATTTTCCCCACCAATCGTAAACGTGCCTTCAGCGCCCATAACCATAATACCGATAGCATTGCCGCCTTTTTCCGAATCAGTAATAGGTACAGACGTGCTTGCGAAAGTATTTCCTTTAATTGTTGTATTACCAGGATGCTTTGAAGCGTTAATTGTCTGTAATGCAATTGCTACATTTGAATGGCCATTCGGGCAATTTGTAAACGAAAACTCGTTGTTTTCAATAATCGTATTTGAGGTAGCAACATTGCCATTACAAGAAAGCCAAATTGATGTAAACTGTCTGTCTTCGCCGCCTACACTTACATCATCTGAAATCACAAATTCATTTCCAGAAATTGTAACATTAGAAACGCTCTCTACTCGAATACTTTGATCACCGCTAAAAGCTTTTCCGCATTCAAATTTCAATCCTGTAACAGAACTATTACTAGCGCCTTGATTAAAAATAATGCAACCCTGAATGGTTACTTGACAATCACTACCCACTAACTCCACAGGTTTAGAAAATGAAATTGCGCTCGTTAAGTTTATAACTCCGCTTCCCGTGATATTAATAATTACAGGTTCCGAACTGGAATTATCCTTCGAATTTATATATGTCGCAGCATCCTCTAAAGAGTCATAAGATTGATTATTGATCATAATCACTGGCGAAGCAGTAGACTCATCTTCATTTTGTGTTGCTTCATAAACGGAAGCTTTTACCTGCCCCCCCCGAGAACACTTGTCTGGGGTACCTTTCCATCTTCCGTCGCAAACGCCGGCACACTGGCCGTCGCTGCGACCATTGCGGCCGCCAGAACGGCTGCAAGCGTACGTCTCTTCTTGTTGTCCATTCTCTGGACCTCCCTTATTCATTTTTGATGCCTGCCGCCCGTATCTCCTGGCCAAGCCGGGAAAAAGCGGCAGAAAATGTATTTGCATTTTCACTATAGCACGTTTTGCGCACACTTTCAAGTAACCTATGTTAACGCGGGCAAAAAAATTTTTCTTTATTCGGCCTTTTTCAGCGTAAATTTGAGCCGGTTTGCCGTATAAACGGGCCGCAAGCCTTTCTTTTGAAAATAGGCGTCGATACAGCTGTACGCGGCTTCCTCCAAAGCAGGCGTCAGGCAGCACGCGCCCGGCGGCTCGATGCAGGCCGTCGTGTCATCCTGAAACGAAACGCGGTAGCGCAGCCCGCGGCGGTGAAGCTCCGCGTTGAGCAGCACCAAATCTTCAAACGCAATCTCCATGGAAACCCTTCCCTTCTAAAAGCCAGTATACGGCGTTTTGCGGGCGTTTGCAAGAAAATTTGCGCGTTTGTGCTTGACAGAACGCGAATTCTGCTTTACGCTTAATAACACGACATCAGAGGAGGAGAACGCATGGAGGAATCGTTATCGCGCACCGCGCTGTTGGTTGGGGAGCATGCCGTGGAAAAGCTCGCCGCATGCCGTGTGGCCGTGTTTGGCCTGGGGGGCGTTGGCGGCTATGCGGTGGAAGCGCTCGTGCGCGGCGGCGTGGGCGCGCTGGACCTGATTGACAGCGACTGCTTTACGGTTTCGAACCTAAACCGCCAGCTGCACGCCACGCGGCGCACGGTGGGCATGCGCAAAGTGGATGCCGTGCGCGACCGTGTGCTCGAGATTAACCCAAACGCCGTGGTGCGCACGCACTGCCTGTTTTACACGCCCGAGACGGCCGGGGAGCTGCCGCTTTCCGACTACGACTACATCGTGGACGCGGTGGACACGGTTTCCGCGAAGCTGGAACTTGCCGTGCGCGCCAAAGCCTGCGGCACGCTGATCGTCAGCTCGATGGGCACCGGCAATAAGCTCGACCCCACGGCGCTCGAGGTGGCGGACATCACCGAGACCTCCGTCTGCCCGCTCGCGCGGGTCATGCGCCGGGAACTCAAAAAGCGCGGCGTTGAACATTTAAAGGTTGTCTATTCCAAAGAGCCGCCGATGACGCCTGCCCTTCCGCCGCAAGAGGACCCGGACACCCACCGCCGCCGCGCCGTACCCGGCAGCACATCGTTCGTGCCGCCGGTCGCCGGGCTCATTCTGGCCGGCGAAGTCCTGCGCGATTTAATGGGATTCCCCCGGAAATAACGAAACACAAAAGGCCGGCTCGCACAGCACTTTCAAAGGCTGTGTGGGCCGGCTTTTTCTTTGTTTTTACAGGGCTTCTCCGTGCAGGGCACGCGCGGCGGCTTCCTCCTCAAACTGCTTGCAGTAGAGCTGATGATAATAGCCGTGCTTGCGCAGAAGCTCCAAATGCGTCCCCTGCTCGACAATCTGCCCGTCGCGCACGACGAGGATGATGTCCGCGTGGCGGATCGTCGAAAGGCGGTGCGCAATCAAGAACGACGTGCGTCCCTGTAAGATCTTCGCGATGGCATTCTGGATGAGCTGCTCGGTCTGCGTGTCGATGGAAGATGTCGCTTCATCGAGCACGAAGATGCGCGGGTCAGCCAAAACGGCGCGCGCAAATGAAATCATCTGCTTTTCGCCGGTGGAAAGGCGGTCGCCGCCCTCGCCGACCGGACACTGGTAGCCGCCCTCGAGCTTTTCGACAACCGTATCCGCCGAAACGGCGTGCGCCGCCGCCATGACCTCCTCATCGGTCGCGTCCAGGCGGCCGTAACGGATATTTTCCATGACGGTGCCGGAAAACAGGTGCGGGCTTTGCAGCACGTAGCCGATGTTCGAGTGCAGCCAAAGCTGGCTGCGTTCGCGGTAATCGCGGCCGTCGATCAAAATGCGGCCGGACGTCGGTTCAAAGAAGCGGCAGGCCAAATTGACGAGCGTACTCTTCCCCGCGCCGGTCTCGCCGACGATGGCGACAGTCGTACCGGCAGGAATGTGCAGCGAAAAATGCTGCAAAACGTCTTCCCCACCGTCCGGGTAACGGAACGAGACGTCTTCAAACGTGATCTCGCCTTTGAGCGGCTCCCAATTTTCATACTTCGGATGGAAGGTATCGCCGTAGCGCGCGATGACTTCCGGGGAATCGAATACCTGCGGCTTTTCCTCCAACAGGCCGCACACACGCTCGATATTCGCCTGCATGGAAATCAATTCCGCGATGTTGCGCGCCGTCTGCTGGATCGGCTCAAAAATATTGACGGCGTAACTCGTAAATGCCGAGAGTGTGCCAATCCACAAAATGCCTTCCAAGACCATGCTGCCGCCGCGCAGCAGCACGATAGCCGTCGCCATGGCGCTGAACAGCAGCACAAGCGGGATATACACGGCGCTCAGGCGTGCGGCTTTGATCGAAGACGTGCGCATTTGCTGCGTGACGGCCTCAAAATCGCGCGCGTTATCTTCTTCAATCACGAGCGTTTTCGAGGTTTTCGCGCCCATAATGCCCTCGTTATAGGCGCTCGTAATCTTCGAATTGATCTTCCGCACGCGGCGGTTCCAATGCAGGATGCGGTTTTGGAAATAGATCGTCAAAAACGCGATAGCCGGCACGACAAGCATCACGACCAGGGCAAGCTGTACATTCAGCAGCAGCATGGCCACAAACACGCCGATCACATACGTGACCGCCCACAGAATGTCGAAGAAATTCCACGCGACAAGTGCAGCGATGCGGTTTGTATCGCTCATCACGCGCGCAAGCAAGTAGCCGACGGGCGTGACATTGTAATAAGAAAACGAAAGCGTCTGCAAATGCACAAAGCAAGCGCGCTTCATGTCGCGCCCAAGGCCCATCTCCAGCCTCGTCGAACCGCGCGTAAAAATGATGGCGCTGATCGACTGGAAGATAATGACGGCCGCATAAAAAAGCGCAAAGCGCACAAGGCCCTCCGTGCTGTTCTTCTCGATGAAGTTGTCGATCGCGTAGCGCTGGAAAAGCGGCAGCAGGATATCGACGCCCGCACACAAAAGATTGAAAATCAAGATCCGCCACATGGTCGCCTTATACGGCTTTAAAAACGGGAAGATCTTCCGCCAGGTTTTCCATTCAAACGATTTGGTATACTCTTTCTCCTCATACGCCACGGGAATCCCCTCCTTCCTCTAACAAGGCACGGTCGTCGCTGCTCATCTGAATCTCGTAAATGGTTCGGTAAATGCCTGGCCGCGCAATGAGTTCCTCGTGCGTTCCCCGGTCGGCGATGCGGCCGTTGTCGAGGACCAGGATCTGATCTGCCTGCATCAGGGTCGTGATGCGGTGGGAAATCAAAATGACCGTTGAACGGCCGAGCTGCCGGTGCAGCGCCGCACGGATCTGCGCATCCGTCTCCGCGTCCACAGCGGAAAGGGAATCGTCAAAAACCATGATCGGCGCTTTCTGCATCAGCATCCGCGCAATGGCGACACGCTGTTTTTGTCCGCCGGAAAGCGTTACCCCGCGTTCCCCAACGATGGTATCGTAGCCTTCCGGGAATTCCTCAATTGCATCATCCACACAAGCAATCCGCGCGGCACGGCGAGCCTCCTCCAAAGGGGCACCTGGCCGCGGCGCACGGATATTTTCCTGGATTGTGCGGGAAAAAAGGAACGGTTCCTGCAGCACGAGCCCGATATTCCGGCGCAAATAGTCGCGGCGGATCTTGGAAATATCGATGCCGCCGATTGTGATGCGCCCGCTTTCGGGCGGCAGGTCATACAGACGGTCTAATAAATGAACCAGCGTGCTTTTCCCGGAGCCCGTGGCACCAAGGATGGCAAACGTCGAACCCGCGGGGATGGTAAAATCGATATCCTGCAAAACAGGCTGTACGCCTTCATATGCGAAGTGCACATGTTCAAAGCGGATGTCGCGGTCCATTGGGGGCTCAAGCGCTTCCGGCGGATCCTGTTCTTCTTCGGCTTTTAAAATATAGGCAATGCGGTCAATCGAAACACCGGCCTTGCTCATTTCGGACAGAATGCGCCCGAGGCCGCGCACGGGCCAAATAAGCGTCGAATTGTAGGATACGATCGCTAAGAAACCGCCGAGCGTCAATGTGCCATTGACCGTTTCCAAGACACCAAAGACAATGACCGCCAAGATCTGCAAACCCGTCATCAAATCCCCGATGCCCCAGTAAGCGCTCAAAAGTTTTCCCAAATGGATCCACAAATTTGCAAAGCGCTCGTTTTTCTCGTCAAATCGTTTGATTTCAAACGATTCCCTGCCGAAGGCGCGCACGACACGCACGCCGGTCAAATTCTCCTGTACGGTGCTGGAAAGCACCCCCTCTGCTTCATCGGCCGTGCGAAAGCGCTTGGCAATGCGGGAATAAAAGAAGGCCGAATACAGCACGATCAGGGGGATAAATCCCAGCGCAATCAGCGAGATGCGCACATTCATCGAAAACATAATGCCCATTGACAGCGCCACCAAAAAAACGGTACGGAACACTTCCACGAGCTGGTTGCAAACAAAATTCCGCACAACCTCAACGTCCGAGGTGCAGCGCTGGATAATCTCACCGGTCTGATGCTGGCTGTGCCAGGCAAACGGCAGCTTTTGAATATGCGAAAAGAGCCGGTCGCGCAGCGCTTTGACAAATCCTTCTGAACCTTTCGCAATGCCCATACGGGAAAGGTAACTGCATATGCCGGAAAGCGCCGCCACAATTAAAACGGCACAGGCCGCCAGCAGCAGCGCCGATATCGGCTGTTCGAAAATTGCGGAAAGGCCCAAACCGGAAAGGACCTGCTGCGGAATAGGAAGCGGTTCCTCCCCCAAAATGGAGTCTACGGTCATTTTGACGACCTGTGGGGTCAAGGAATTAAACACCGTATTGAGCATGGAAAACACCAATGCCGCCGCAAAAAACGGCAAAACCGGCTTTAAAAACTGAAGCAAAAGATGCATTTTTTCCCGGCCGGCATGCTTCTGCTTTTCTTCGTTTTGGTTCATTGCAGATTCTCCTCTCTTTTCCGGAACAATAGGGAATTTAAAATGGCCGCTTTACCGTCTGGTTTCTGTGGGTTTCTTCTTGTTTTTGCAGCCGTTTCCTTTTCAAAAATCAGCCGCAAAAATAGGATTCAAACCGACGAAAAACAGAAAAAGGCGTTTCTGCAAACATACGCAGAAACGCCATGCACAACCGACCCCATTGCCCGTACAAATTATCAACAGCAATCCTCAAGATTCGACTCTATATTGCTGTCGGAAAAAGGACGGACAAACGCGAAAAAGCGCCTGCTTTTTTTGAAATTCGATTATACCGATCCCGTAAAGCTTTCCTATCCTTCATCGCCCTGTCCATCTCCTTTGCAAAAAGTTTGTCAAACAAGTTAGATTGTATACCCAATCCGAATGTCTTGTCAAGGGCAGACGACAGAAAAATCGCGCTTGCAATCCTTCCTGGAAAACGGTACAATGAACGTATACTTTTAGACTTTAAAAAGGAGGATTTTCCGTGAAATTTTCCAAAATGCCGTATACCCGTCCCGATGTTCCAAAAATCCTGGCCGCCTATGCGGATGCAACGGCCCGGTTTGAAAACGCATCGACCGCCGCGGAGCAGCTGGATCTCTACAAGGAACTCGAAGCGCTGGAAAGTGATTTCGAAACCAATATGACACTGTGCAGTATCCGCAACAGCGTCAACACGCGTGACCCTTACTACGAAGCAGAACGCGCGTACTGCGATGAGCAGGAGCCCCTTTTGCAAGAGGCTGCACACGCATTCCAGGAAAAGCTGCTGGCCTCCAAATTCCGTCCGCAGCTCGAAGAGAAGCTCGGCAGCCTTCTGTTTTCCAATCTTGAACTGGCACAAAAGGGCTTTTCTCCAAAGGTCACCAAGTTGGTGCAAGAGGAAAACGCCCTGGAAACGCAGTATCAAAAACTCTATGCGAGTGCAAAGGTTCAGTTTGACGGAAAAGAGCGCAACATTGCTCAGCTTGGCCCCTATAAAGAGAGCACCGACGCAAAGACGCGCCGCGCTGCGTTTGAGGCGGAGGGCAGCTTCTTCGATGCCCATCGGAAGGAGTTCGACGAAATCTACGATGCGATGGTGAAAAATCGCACCGCACAGGCAAAAGCGCTCGGCTATGAATCCTATGTGCAGCTGGGCTATATCCGTCAGGGCCGCAATTGCTATACTCCGCGGGATGTCGCTGCATTCCGCAGCCTCGTCGTGCGCGATATTGTGCCGGTTGTAAAGGAAATCAAAGAGGCACAAGCCAAACGGCTCGGTCTTTCCCACATCACGCTTGCCGACGACGGGCTCTTCTTCCCTGACGGCAACGCCGTACCGCAGGGCACCCCAGATGAGCTCATGCAAGCCGGCCAGCAGATGTACCGTGAAATGTCCCCGGAAACGGCAGCCTTCATTGACCAGATGTTCTCGATGGAACTGTTCGACGTCCTTGCAAAAGAAGGCAAAGCGCCCGGCGGTTACTGCACGGATCTGCCAAAATACCACTGCTCGTTTATCTTCTCGAATTTCAACGGCACTTCCGGGGATGTTGACGTGCTCACCCACGAAGCCGGCCATGCATTTGCGTCCTACATTGCGGACCGCACGATTCCCGTGGCAGCGCTGCGTTCGCCGTCGATGGAAGGCTGCGAAACGCATTCGATGTCGATGGAATTTTTAACGGCTCCCTGGCACCATCTCTTCTTTAAAGACAAGACGGCACCGTATGAGATTTCCCACACGGAAAGTGCGCTCATCTTCATCCCCTACGGCTGCCTGGTGGACCATTTCCAGGAGCTCGTCTATTCCGCGCCGAATATGACACCTGCCGAACGCAATGCGGCTTGGCTGCGCTTAGAAGGGGTTTACCGCCCCTATCTTGATTTTGCAGATCTGCCGTTTTACAGCCGCGGCGCCGGCTGGCAAAGGCAGCTGCACATTTACGAGTGCCCGTTCTATTATATTGAGTACTGCCTTGCCCAAACGATGTCACTGCAATTTTTCTCTGCACACCGTAAAGACGCAAAAGCGGCCTGGGAAAAATATCTCGCCTTTGTCAAGCTGGGCGGCACCAAAACCTTTTTGGATCTGGTCGCGAGCGCAGGCATGCGTTCTCCCTTTGAGGACGGCTGCCTGAAAGACATTGCAAAAGAAACAAAGGATTGGCTCGACAGCGCCTACCGCGCCCTGTAAGAAAGCCTTTTGTGCACCGCTCCTGCGCGGGGCGGTGCTTTTTTATTCCAAAAGAACGGAAAGGAGCCTTTTATGAACGAAAAAGAAATTGCAGAACTCCGCCGGCGCTTGAAGCCGGAAAAAAACGCCATCACACACATCGTCGGCTGTTTTGTCAATGACCATGGAGAAATCGTTTCACAATTTGACCAGCCGCTTGCCTTGATGCCGCAGCAGGAAACGGAGGAACTGCTCTCGATCCTGCGGCGCACATTATCCGGAGCGCTCAATAAAAACCTGCTGGATATTTCCTTTGAAACCCAGCAGGTGGTCAAAAGTGAGGAACATGAGCTGCTCATGAGACTGCGGGATTCCTCCCTGCAGGACGCGGAGGCGGTACAAACCTTCTTTTCCCGTGTGACAACGTCTTTGCATCTTGAAACCGCCTATATGATCCTTTTGGCGCAGGATACGTACGATGTCCCCTACCGCGGCAAAGATGATCTGCCACTGGAAGACGCCTCAGACATTGTTTACACGTATCTGTTGTGCAGCATCTGTCCGGTCAAAACGACAAAGCCGGCCTTGAGCTATTACATTGCCGAAAATAAATTTTATAACCGGACCATAGACTGGGTTCTCTCGCCCCCTGCGATCGGATTTCTGTTTCCGGCATTTACGGACCGCTGCGCAGACCTCTATCATGCGCTGTATTATACAAAGAACACCTCCGAAAATTACGAAGATCTTGTAGATGCCCTGTTCCATCGGCCGCTGCCGATGCCTGCTGATACGCAAAAGGAAACGTTTGACACCCTGCTGCAGGAGTCTCTGGGCGAAGATTGCAGCTTTGAATTGGTACAAGCCATACACGAAACCGTCAGTGCGCAGGTGGAGGCGCACAAAGAGGCAAAAATCCCGGAACCGCTTGTCCTACAAAAAGAGGATGTTCGGGAACTGCTTACTGAATGCGGCGCCACCGAAAAACATGTAGAAGCTTTCTGCGAAAAATATGAGGAAGCTTTTGGGGAAGAAACGGGGCTTTGCGCACAGAATGTGATCGATACAAAACAATTTCAGCTGGCAACGCCGAATGTCTCCATTAAAGTTAATCCCGCACGCAGCGATTTGATCCAGACGCGTATTTTGGACGGCGCTCGGTATTTGCTGGTCCGCATTGAAGAGGGCGTCGAAGTCAATGGTATACCGGTCCAAATCACGAAAGATCCGGCATCCGAAGAGGAAGCGCCGTTTTAAACGCTGTCATCCCCATTTTAAAACAATTTTCAGAAAACAGAAAAGCGGCTATGGGACAGAAACCGATCTGCACCCATAGCCGCTTTCCTTATGTGATTTGGAAGGGAGCTTGTCCCCTACACTTTCAAAGTGTAAGATGGGGAACCAAACTTATTTGCGATAATCGTAGAAGCCGATGCCCGTCTTCTGGCCGAGTTTGCCAGCGCGCACCATCTTGCGCAGCAACGGTTCCGGACGATACTTCGGATCGCCGGTCTCTGCCTGCAGAACTTCCATAATTGCCAGGACGATGTCCAGACCGATCAAGTCGCCCAAAGCCAGCGGGCCCATCGGATGGTTGGCGCCCAGCTTCATAGCCGTGTCGATGTCTTCCACGGAAGCCGTGCCAGCCGCATAAATGCCGACAGCCTCGTTAATCATCGGAACCAAGATGCGGTTGACAACGAAGCCAGCAGCTTCCTTGACCTGCACCGGCGTCTTGCCGATGGCCTTTGCAATTTCAATGACCTTCTCAACCGTTTCCGGAGCGGTCGTCTCGCCAGCGATGACTTCGACGAGCTTCATGACCGGTGCGGGATTGAAGAAGTGCATGCCAACGACCGCGCGGTCGAGGCCCTTGGAGATCTCCGTGATGGACAGAGAAGAGGTGTTGGAAGCGAAAATCGTATCCGGCTTGCAGATGCCCTGCAGCTCCTTGAAGATGCCCTGCTTGACATCCATCTTCTCAAGCGCTGCTTCGACAACCAGATCGCAATCCTTCACGATCTCGTTGGTGCCCGTCGTGATCTTCGCAAGGATCGCGTCCGCAGCGGACTGCTCCATCTTGCCCTTCGCAACGCGCTTCGAGAGCTGCTTCTCGATCTTTGCCTTGCCGCCGGCTGCCCACTCAGCCTTAACGTCGCTTAAGCAGACTTCAAAGCCTTCCGTCTGCGCAAATGCCTGCGCAATGCCGGAACCCATCGTGCCGGCGCCAATAATACCAACCTTCATGTTGTGTCAGTCCTCCATTCAAAAGAAATCGCAGAAATGATTGAAACTGCGTTTTTACTTATTTATTCTGGAACGGCTCATGGTTGCGCTTCTCGAGGAACGCTGCCATGCCTTCGCGCTGATCTGCAGATTCAAAGCAGGAACCAAAGTTTGCTTCTTCGATGGCAATCGCCTTATCGATATCAACCTGCAGGCCTTCGTTCATGGCTTTCTTGCTCGCACGAACCGCAATCGGAGCATTGGCCGCAATCTTGTTGGCGAGCTTGAGCGCAGCAGGCATCAGCTCTTCCACCGGATAGACCGCATTGACCAGGCCCAGTTCCAGCGCGCGCGGCGCCTTAATCTGTGTGCCGGCGTAGATCATTTCCTTGGCCATGCCGACCGGGATAATACGCATCAGGCGCTGTGTGCCGCCAAAGCCAGGCGTAATGCCGAGGCCCGTTTCCGGCTGGCCAAAGCGCGCATTCTCAGAGCACAGACG
The DNA here is from genome assembly GCA_944385055.1 of uncultured Clostridia bacterium. Taxonomy (GTDB): domain Bacteria; phylum Bacillota; class Clostridia; order Oscillospirales; family Acutalibacteraceae; genus Caproicibacterium. The sequence continues at coordinate 540,283 of CALWVT010000001.1, forward strand.
GATGTCGCAGCTCATGGAAAGCTCGCAGCCGCCGCCAAGTGCAAAACCGTTGACCGCAGCGATAACCGGGATCGGCAGCGTCTCAATCTGACGGAACAGATCGTTGCCCTTCTTGCCGAAAGCTTCGCCTTCTGCCTTAGTCAGCGTGCTCATTTCGCCGATATCAGCGCCCGCAACAAACGACTTCTGGCCGGCACCCGTAATGATCAGGCAGCGGACCGTATCCAAATCGACACCGTCAATGACAGCCTTCAGGTCGTCAAGTACTGCACTGTTGAGTGCGTTCAAAGCCTTTTCGCGATTGATCGTGACAATCCCGACCTGGCCCTGCACTTCATAATTTACAAAAGACATCGGAAATAACCTCCAGAGATCTGAAATCTTAAAAGGAAGGATTAGCCCTCGTATTTCTCAACGATCGTGGAGCAGCCCATGCCGCCGCCAACGCACAGCGTTGCGAGGCCGCGGTTCGAGCCACGGCGCTGCATCTCATACAGCAGCGTGACCAGGATACGTGCACCGGAGCAGCCGACCGGGTGGCCCAGAGCGATTGCGCCGCCGTTGACGTTGACCTTGGACATATCGAATTCGAGGTCATGGCAGACAGCCAAAGACTGTGCCGCAAATGCTTCGTTCGCCTCAATGAGGTCGAGATCATTGACCGTCAGGCCCGTCTTCTTGAGGACCTTGCGCGTGGAAGCGATCGGGCCCGTGCCCATGATGGACGGATCAACACCAGCAGAAGCACCGGCAACCCACGTCGCCATCGGCTTCACGCCGAGCTCTTTCGCCTTTTCTTCGCTCATCACGATGATCGCAGCCGCACCGTCGTTGATGCCGGAAGCGTTCGCAGCCGTAACCGTGCCGCCGTCTTTCTTGAAGGCCGGGCGCAGCTTCGCAATACCTTCCGCCGTGACGCCCTGACGCGGACCTTCATCCGTATCGAAGATGATGGTTTCCTTCTTCTTCTTGACTTCAACCGGAACGATCTCATCCTTGAACTTGCCCGCCTTCTGCGCAGCTTCGCACTTCTGCTGGCTGTTCGCAGCGAACTCGTCCTGCATCTCGCGGGTCAGATGCCACTGCTCGGCAACATTTTCCGCCGTGATGCCCATATGATAATGATGGAACGCATCCGTCAGAGCATCCTTAATCATGGAGTCGACGAGCACGCCGTCATTCATGCGATAGCCATAACGGCCCTGCGGAATGAGGTACGGCGCCATAGACATGTTCTCCGTGCCGCCTGCCACGATGATGTCCGCTTCGCCAGCCAGGATCAGGTCTGCTGCGAGGTTGACGCACTTCAGGCCGGAACCGCACAGGTTGTTCATGGTCGTTGCCGGAACTTCCACCGGGATGCCCGCGTTGACAGCTGCCTGACGCGCGACGTTCTGGCCCTGGCCAGCCTGGAGCACGCAGCCCATGAAGACTTCGTCAACCTGCTCCGGCTTTACGCCAGCGCGCTTGAGTGCTTCTTTGATAACAATGGAGCCCAGCGTTGCAGCGGGGGTCGTGGACAGCGTTCCGCCCATCTTGCCAATTGCGGTACGGCAAGCACCTGCGAGAACAATTTTCTTAGACATTTTGTTTCCTCCTTAACAATTTTGTCTGTGAAATAGAGTAATGGGATAGCATCGCATATAGAAAAACACAAAGCAAGCATTTGCTGCTGCGAAAATCTTGTGTGCTTTTCTTCCTTTTCAATATAGCACAAAGCCTGTGCCATTGCAAGGATTTCGTTAAAATTTTAGCAATTCAATTTTTTGCATTGTTTTCAGATATAATGATGGAAACTTTTATGAATTTAGTATACCATACTTGTTTTAAAATTTCCATAGTTCCGTGCGAATTTTTTTATTTTCGCAAAGAAAAAGCTGGCTCCATTTTGGCAAGCCAGCTTTTTTAGCAAATTAGAAAGGATTTAACCTTTTTTCTTTGTATTGAAACTATCCTTCAGCGAAACAGAGCGGTTAAACACCAAGTGTTCCGGGGTAGAATCCAGATCAAAGCAGAAATAGCCCTGCCGCATAAACTGAAAGGAAGCCGGCTTCTGCATCGTGCACAAATCCGGTTCGACTTTGCAGCCCTGCAGGACCTCCAGAGAATTCGGATTCAGAACCGAAAGGAAATCCTCTTCCTGGTCCGGCTCCGCCACGGTGAACAGGCTGTCATACAGCCGGACTTCCGCATCGACACAACTTGAAGCATCCACCCAATGAATGGTGCCGCGCACTTTACGGCCATCGGGCGTATCGCCGCCACGGGTTTCCGGATCATAGGTTGCATAGACCGTTGTGACCACACCGTTTTCGTCTTTTTCACAGCCTGTGCAGCGAACGATATAGGCGGTCTTCAAACGCACCTCATTGCCGGGGAACAAACGGCGGTATCCTTTAACCGGTTCTTCCAAAAAGTCTTCGCGCTCAATCCACAGTTCCCGTGAGAACGTGACCTGACGCATACCGTCCTCCGGGCGTTCCGGATTATTTTCCACTGCAAACGTTTCGTGCTGCCCTTCCGGGTAATTCGTCAAAACCAGTTTGAGCGGGTGCAGCACAGCCATTGTGCGGCGGGCATTGGCATTCAAATCTTCCCGCAGGCAATGCTCCAAAAAGCCGTATTCGACGGTGGAATTGACCTTGGAAACACCAATGCGTTCACAGAAATTCCGAATGGACGCAGGCGTAAAGCCGCGGCGGCGCAGGCCGCACAGGGTGGGCATCCGCGGATCATCCCAGCCTTTTACAAAGCCTTCTTCCACGAGGCGGCGCAGTTTGCGCTTGCTCATGACAGTGTTATTGATGCCTAAGCGCGCGAACTCGATCTGGCGGGGCTTCGCAGGCAAATCGACATGGGCAATTACCCAGTCATACAGCGGCCGATGGTCTTCAAATTCAAGCGTGCACAGCGAATGCGTGACACCTTCCAGCGCGTCCTCGATCGGGTGCGCAAAATCGTACATCGGGTAGATGCACCACGTCGTTCCCGTGCGATGATGCGCCATATGATTGATGCGGTAAATCACCGGATCACGCATATTGAAGTTTCCGGAATTTAAATCGATCTTCGCGCGCAGCGTCATCGCGCCATCCGGGAATTCCCCGGCTTTCATGCGTGCAAAAAGGTCCAAGCTCTCCTCCACCGGGCGGTCGCGGTACGGACTCTTAGCCGGATGGGTCAAATCGCCGCGGTTTTCACGCATCTGCTCCGGCGTCAGTTCACAGACATACGCCAACCCTTTTCGGATGAGCCCGACCGCGAGCTCATACATTTTCGGAAAATAATCGGACGCATAATAAAAACGGTCATCCCAAGAAAAACCCAGCCACGCGATATCTTCCTTGATCGCGTCGACATACTCGGTATCCTCTTTTGTGGGGTTTGTGTCATCCATGCGCAGATTGCACAAACCGTTAAACTTTTCCGCCATTCCAAAGTCTACACAAATCGCCTTTGCATGGCCGATGTGCAGGTAACCGTTTGGCTCCGGCGGGAAACGTGTGTGTACACGCTGGCCGGCAAACCGCCCGTTTTCCGCGATGTCCTGCTCGATAAACGTTTGAATGAAATTGCTGCTCTCCTCCTGCGAGGGATTCTTCTGCATCGGATCCATCTTTCTTCCTCCTCACTGTGCCGCCGTTTCGAGTTTTTGGAGCCCCAGCTGCAAGCGGCGCAGAGATTCCTCTTTCCCCAAAAGCGCTAAAATCTCCATGGCGCCGCCGGGGGTAACCTTCTGCCCTGCCGCTGCAATGCGCACCGGCCATAAAAGCGTGCCGTTCTTGACGCCGAGCGTCTGCGCCAGCTGCAAAAGGTTGTCGTGCAAAACCGGCACCCGCCAATCCTCAACCTGGGAAAGATCTTCAATAGCGGCTTTGAGCATGACCGGCGCATTCTCCAGGGTGGCCTTGCTCTTCTTATTGACAAAAAGGTCGCTCCCGTACTCCGGAAGTGCTTTGAAGAAACCGAGCAGCCCCGGGATTTCCGGCAATTTTAACACGCGCGGCTGCAGCATTTCCGCCAGCACCGTCCAGTCCTTTTCCGCTTCTCCGAAAACCTCTTTAAAATACGGCATTGCGTGGCGAATGTAAACGTCCTGCGGCATCTTTTTGAGGTATTCCCCGTTCATCCAGGTCAGCTTTTCATAGTCAAACACAGCCGGACTCTTGCTAATACCGTCAATGCGGAACGCCTTTGTGAGCTCGTCGAGTGTAAAGAGTTCCTGCGTGGAATCTTTCGGCGCCCAACCGAGCAGCGCGATATAGTTGACAATGGCTTCCGGCAAATACCCTGCCTCTACCAGATCCGCAAACCCGGTCGCACCGTGGCGCTTCGAAAGCTTACTGACGGAGCCGTCCTCATTGCGGCCCATGATCAGCGGCAGATGGACATAGGTGGGCACGTCCCAGCCGAACGCTTCATAGAGCAGATTGTATTTTGGTGTACTGGTCAAATACTCGCATCCACGCACAACATGCGTGATATGCATCAGGTGGTCGTCGATGACATTGGCAAAATTATAGGTCGGATAGCCGTCCGATTTAATGAGGATCTGGTCTTCCAGCTCACAGTTTTCAATCGTGATCTCGCCAAACACCGCATCCGTAAACGTGGTGCTCCCCTCCAGGGGCATTTTCTGACGGATGACCCATGGCGTACCGCTTTCCAGCAGGCGTTTCACCTCTTCTTCGGGCAAATCCCGGCAATGGCGGTCATAACCGCCGATCCCGTTCGCATCGTGCAAAGACTCCAGGCGCTCTTTCGAGCAAAAGCAGTAATATGCCTTTCCCTCTTCTATAAGCTGCTTCGCATAAGGCAAATAAAGGTCTTTGCGTGCACTCTGTACATACGGGCCATACGGGCCGCCGACATCCGGACCCTCATCATGCGTCAAGCCCACTTCTTCGAGCGTACGGTAAATAACATCCGTGGCGCCTTCGACCAGTCGCTCCTGGTCCGTGTCTTCAATGCGCAGGACAAACTTTCCCCCCTGCGACTTTGCAATCAGGTATTCATACAGAGCCGTGCGCAGATTGCCCACATGCATAAACCCTGTGGGACTCGGCGCAAAACGCGTTCTGACCTCTTTCATCCTCGTCTACCTCTTTCCTTGGTGGTTCCCCTTTGCGCCGCGGCGCAGAAATCCTTTTTATTATATCGAAAAAGAAAAGCCGATGCAATGGGTTTTGCGTGTATTGAAGCCATTTTTGCAAATGCTAGTGCCAGGAGGTGAATTTCATGGAGGACAAAAAGGCCATCGAGCAGGCGATTCAGACGCTCCCTGTGAATCTACAGGAAATGATCCATCAGAGCGGAATCCAATTCCGCAGCGCAGAAGATGTCGAGCGTTTTTGGCAAGTCATGATGCGCGGTTAAACGAGGGGAAGCCAGCGTGCAGATGCCTGCTGGCTTTTCGTTTTTTTGAAAGCATTTGAAGATTTTCGTCCACCTTTGGATCACGTCTTGTGCTGCAGATAAAAACATGATACAATGTCGAAAAAGGATGTGAAAATATGGCATTTACAGAACTGTACGAGACGATGCGGGAAAAGGTCATGCGCCAAGACGTGAACCGTCTCAAAGGAAAAGACCCGTTTATTTTTCAGATCGACATCACCGGTGCGGAGGAAGGCTCTTTCTATGTGGCCTATCAGGACGGTGCCCTGACAATGGAGCCGTGTGCAAACGACGCGCGGGACGTGCGCATTCTCGTTTCCGGGGAAAATCTGCGTAAGCTGCTCAAGCACGAGCTCGACCCATTCCGCGCCTTCTTGGGCGGCAAAATCCGCGTAAAGGGAAACATCGCCAAAGTCATGGCATTAAAAGATCTGCTGTAAAGGGAACTCAGGATGCTCACCATACGGACAATCGATAAAGCCCACGAAGCGGACCTGCAGTTAAAAAATGAGCCATTTCCGCTGTTTGGCCTTTTGCTGCCTGCTTATCAAAATGGGGCGTGGACGTATCAAGTCAAACGCTTTCCAAAGGAAAATTGCACGGAGATGTGCTTTCCCGATGAAGCATATCATTACGACGAATTATGTAAAAACAGCATTTTACTCGGCGCATATGATGGGGAGACGTGTGTCGGCCTCGCAATTTTGCGGCACAGCCAGTCCCATTTTCTGTATCTGTATGACCTAAAAGTCAATGCCGCTTACCGCAGAAAACGTATCGGCATGGCACTGTTAGACCGCGCCAAAGCTCTCGCGCAAGAGCTCGGCTACCGCGGCCTCTACACGCAGGGACAGGACAATAACTTGGGCGCATGCCTATTTTACCTCAAAAACGGCTTTGTAATTGGCGGCCTTGACACGTATACGTACAAAGGCACCTCCCAGGAAAATAAGGCGGACGTCCTGTTTTACTACGACGCAAAGGAGCCGCGCCCGGGAATGCTATAATCAAAACAAAAATGGCACAGAGTGTAAAAACGCTGTGCCATTTTTATGCGCCTATCGTAGAATACGCACGCTTTCTTATTTTCGAAAAATTTTCCGCATGCCGGATCCGCAATGCGCGTTTGGAATCTCTTGAAAGCCTAAGGTTTTGTAGAAGCCCTCTTTGCCCTTTTCCGCAATGAGCTGGACACTGGTTCGCCCGCCGGCCGGCGTATTCTCCTCAATGTACGCAAGCAGTCGATTCATGATTTGCGTTCCAATTCCTGCTTTCTGATAATCCGGGGCCACAACGACATCCACAATCGTATCGTACACGCCATCGCCGATGAGCCGTCCCATCCCGACAGCCTGTCCTTCTGAAACCACAAGAATTGTATATAAGCTCCGGCACAGCGCACGCGCTGTCTGTTCCTCATTAAAATTCAGCCATCCGACGCTTTCGCGCAGTTTCCGATAGTCCTCTAATCGCAGCGCATTTTCAAAATATTCCATTCGATATATTTCTCCCTTGCAAAGAACCGCTATAAACGAAGAACCGCGCAGGCAAGCTATTTTGCTGCCCTGCGCGGTTTTTATTTGGTCCGAGTGGCGAGACTTGAACTCACGGCCTCTTGACCCCCAGTCAAGCGCGCTACCAACTGCGCCACACCCGGATTTCGCAACGTTTATTATCATATCACAAGTGCGGGAAAAAAGCAAGCCTTTGCTGAAGGATTTTTTATTTGCGGCGCGCCGACGACGTCAAAGTCATCTTTGATAAATAAAAATTTCATCGCAAACTAGCAATCCACAGCTTCCTTGCAAGGTATGCAAAGCACACTAGACGTATCATAGCCAAAACCGAGAACGAAACCGGCATCGTGCTTCCCAGCATCGGCAGATAAGAGCACAGGGAAATACCGGTCTCTACGAAAGCACAGAGCCCGTCGCCGCGGCTGCGCGTGCTGAACGCGTATATCCAAAGGAGCAGATCTCCCGCATACAGATAGCGATCATGCATGGAAGGCAAAAAGCAGACGCATGTCAGGATACACCAGGCCGCAAACAACATGGTCGTCCGATTTCTCAGATCTCCACGATGCAGAACGACGGCGGCTCCAATAAAAAGGACTGCAAATCCAAGGAGCAAAAAAGCCGGATATAATAGATTCGCGGTCTCGTTGGAAAACAGGCAAGGAAGGTTCGGACAATTATGAAAAAGCGCATTGCCTGCGCTCTTTAGTTGTGCTGCACACATATAAAACGGCAGCCACCAGGGTGCCCCTGTAAGAATGGCAGGCAGTCCAGAAAGCCATACCACCACGGGAATCGCCGCGAAATGCCAGAGGCGCATCCGGCGGTCTAGAAGGGCAAGAACCAAAAATACCGGCAGAAAAAAGAATGCCTGCATTTTGAATGCAACCCCAATTCCAAGTAATATACAAGCTAAAAGGCCTTTGCGCTCAAGAAGTGCTGACAACGCAAACAAACAAAGCGCTGTATAAATCGCGTCGCACTGCCCCCACATACTGCTATTAAAGAAGACCGTTGGCAGAAAGAGTGTCAAAAGCGCACCCAAGACCTGTCCCATGCGGCCTGCACCACATGAAATCCGCAATAAGCGCGCCACAGCGCCTGCCAATAAAAAGTCAAACGCAATGGAAACCCCTTTTACAGCGGGCAGCGCAGGAATGCCGGCTCCCGCAAAAGGAGCCAGCAACGTCAAATAGGCCAACGTATAATTGCAGCCTTGAAGCGGTTGGTGCAATGCATTGAGTCCTCCATTTGCTGCCAGCTGTCCATACCAATCCTGCAGAAAATACACGTAATCACTGCTTTGATAAGGAAGCAGGCAGAAACGTAGTCCCAACGCCAACACACTGCCGAAAAGCAGCACCCACAAAATCAGGCGTTTTCGCAAACCGGACATCAAGCGTTTTTCCGTTTCGGCTATCATAAGAGTCACCTTTATTTAAAATAAAATAACGCCGCAAGCGAAGCCAAATAACTCCAAATGTTCAACCGCTAACTTTTGAAGAAAGGTTGCATGGTGAGAGAGTTCTTTTCTTTTTCTTGTTCCGTGTCCGAAAAGATTCTCAATTGCCTGTTCTGGATCATGGCAAAACCCAATAATCGAGAAATGGTTAGCGAACTGTTTGATGTTTGATTGATCTGAAAATTGCTTTTGCATAGGAGGATAGAGCAGCCAGCTATAGCATAGAAAGGCTTTATACTCTATTGTCGGAAAGTATTTTGAGAAAAAGCGTTTTGCCTCTTGAAAAGATGTTTCAACCGATTGAGGACTCAGATCTGCACCTTGTTGGATATGACAGTTCAGCACAGGCGTCCCATTGGGTAATATTTCTTTTTGCCCCTTTGCAAATGTCATATACGGTTTACCAATGGTTTCCTCATCCAAGTACAGCATTTCAAAAGGTTGAAACTGCAACGTGCCAATTTGAAAGATGCCGACTTGCATGATGTGACGAAACCATATAACGTCCTCTTTTGAGATACCTGCCTTGCCGTTTTTTCGTAGTACAGGTTTGCCCGTAAAGAAACATCTCTGAACGTATCAAAAATAATCTCATCCGGAATCTCTTTGGATTTGTAGGCGTCGTACTGATGCACCAGAAGATATGTAACAACAGCCAAACGTGTTAACGGCATACGCTTACATAAAGCAAAATGAAAATTTCCCCATGATATGCGGTTCCTGCAATTTCTTCAATCAGCTTCTCATCTTTACGAATTTTCTGTAGAACGGCTTGCTCAATTTCAGTTCGGTAATGCAATCTTGACACGATTTTTTCTAAATTCATATATGAACTCCCATAAATCATTTCCTTAATCTTTTGATTGTTTTTAATATTTTACTGTGTCAAATAAATTTCCGAAACTATTATATTTTCAAATGAATGTTCATTCAATCGTTTTCATACCGCCAAAGCTCACGCAGTCAAGGCCAGCAGATTTCGGACAGGGTATTGCGAAAGAATCACGGCGGGGGACTTTTGCAGCAGCGATTCCGGAGAAATCGTTTCGCTGGAAACCGCATACGGCAGCACAAAATCCCGCGACGTGCCGAGGTTTAACGAAAACGTCGTACTGCCCTGCAACGATGGGTTGAGTACATTAAAAAGCTCCCATTGGCACTGCGTCGTGTAATTGGTTGCGAGCAGCGCCCATTGCTGCAAATCGATGCCGGCCTCCCCGACGTAGGGATTTGCCTGATTTTCCACGTGCACGTCTACTTCATAGATATAGTCGATCACCGGCATGGTACCATCCTTCTCGCTTTGCAGCTCCTGCGGCATGGCGTCCTCCTTGTGCAAATTATACTTTGCAAGGAACGTATCAAGCGGCAAAAGTTCTGCGTCCGTCAGCGTTACCACATAGCCATCCATGCGTTCGGAATCTCCATAAAGGAAGAAAATATTTTTCCCAATACCGGCCTCTTCCCCCTTCGCGTAATAGACGGAAGGCGGCGCCTTCTGCGCAGAGGCGTTGACCGCATAGATGCGCCCACCGCAGAGCACAGCGGCCGCCAAGAGAAGGATCCCCACAAGCAAACGCTTTTTCTGTTTTTTCATGATGCTTCCTCCTCAAACGGGGCGAAAAGATGGGCCTTTACGTGGCCATCTTCGAGGACAAAGATTTCGTCCGACATATGGCGCAAAATCTCTAAATCATGGCAGGAAATGAGGACCAAAGCGCCGCGGGCTTTCTGTGCCTGCAAAATCTTTTTGACGAGTTCGATCCCATCCGTGTCCAGTGCGTTTGTCGGTTCGTCCAAAATCACCAGATCCGGATTTTCCATATATGCCGCGGCAATCCCCAAACGCTGCTTCATCCCCAAAGAATATTTGCGGTAGGGACGCCGGTCGTCCGGATTGAGGCCCACTTCGCGCAGGACTTCCCGCAGATGGTCATCGTTCACGAGCCGTTTGATGGAGGCCAATTGATGTAGGTTCTGAAACCCAGTGTATGGATCCAGAAACGCAGGATTTTCAAGCAGAAGTCCCAGGCTTTTCGGAAAGGCCAGCCGTTTTCCGAGCTCTTCCCCATCGATGAAAATACTGCCGCTCGTCGGGTAAATCAGTCCCGAAATCAAACGCATCAGCATCGTCTTTCCGGAACCGTTAATGCCCTGCAGGCCGTAAATCTGGCCCGCATGCAGCGTTAAAGAAAGATGATCGATCACTTTGTTTTTCTTAATAATTTTGGTGACGTCTTTGCATTCGATCGTTTCCAACTTGAATCCCCCTTTATTCTTCGATTGGCAGCACGTCATACTTTCGAAACCGAACAGCGCCAAAAAGTACGGCGGCCGCGATCACGGCGGCCGAAAGCAGGACACCCGCCGCGTTCGTGACGCCGGTGCCGCTATAGATCACATTTCGCACGGGCATCGCGTAATTTCCGAGCAGCAGCGGCGAAAGCTTATAGGCTGACGCCACAAGAATGACGACAGAAATCAGAAAACTCACGATGGGTTTCAGCCACAGCGTGAAGGCCATCTGCAGCATGCTCAAGGCAAACAGCACGAGCGGCGCCAGGCAGAACACCGAAAAGAGAAGCGGCGCCACATATCCCGGCCCGGAGACAGCGGCCGGCACCGTAAACTCCAAAAGCGGCGCGTGCAGCGTCAGGGAAATCGGACTGCCGGAAAGGAGGCATAAAAGGAGCAGCGTCAGCCAGATGACGGCAAAGAACGATAAAACCGCGCAAAAATTCCACACACACTTCGAAAGCCACCAGAGCATCCGGCCGTTCGTGCGAATCAAAAACTGCTGGCCGGTCTTTGTCAAATCGTTGTGCGCGTATTCGAGCGTCATCCAAAACAGGACAAGATACAATAGCATCCAAATCAGTGGGAACGAAAAACTTTGGTGTGGATCCGGAATATATTCGCTCATACCGGCAAAGACAAAGAAGACTGTATCGCCAAAACTCGGCGTAATCGCTGAGCCGTCCCCCGTGATGAGGGCGCCGCGGTTGTAGGACGCCACTTTCGTACAAAATAAAAGCCAAAAGGCAACCGCCATCAGCACGGCGCCGACGTACCATTTCCACCGCTTGAGCAGGCCGTGGCGCAGATCGTATCGGACCAGTTTAATAAATTTCATGTTTTCGCCCCCGCATCCAAGTCAACAGCAGCGTGCCGGCTAACAGAATCCCGCCTTCCAACAGAGCCGGCCACAGCGGGCGGCTGAAATCCCCGCTCTGCCCTAAAAAATTGATGGGAGATAAGAGCGCCGAATCCGCCATATAGGAATAGAGCGCTTGTCCCAAAACCTGCAGCGCCACGCAGCAGAAAAACGGCGTGACAAGGACCGCCACGCGATTGCGCGTGAAGTAGGCGACGGACATGCCGAACACCGCGAGCAGGCCGCCAAACAGGAAGATTAAAAGGACGCGCAGCAGCACATACAGCGCCGGGTATGTGTAAAACACAGCAGAAAACAGGTCGCCGTACGAAACGCCGTAATAGATCATGTAATCCGCCTGCGGCGTGCGGGCCGGGATAGACATCGCCATCACCAGAATATTGAGCAAAACCGGCAGCAGCACCGCAAGGCCGCCGGACAAAAACGCGGCGATGTACTTTCCAAAGTAATACCTAAAACGCCCGCAGCGCACAACGAGGTTCCGCTCATAGGCGCGGTTTCGCTCCTGGCAGTAGCTCCACGCGTACGGCAGCGTTGAAAGCAGCGGCAGCAGATAGAAAAACAGCGAGCTAAACAGCGTAAAGCCGTCCATAACGATCCAATACGTGTAAAAGCTCTCGACTTCAAGCATCGGATTTGAAATATATCCCGAGTCCGCTTCAATCTGGAAATAATATGTATCCTGTCCATACTGCATCAGGCACATCCAAGCACTTAAAAGGCCCAGTACACAGCCTATGAGGACGACCGCGAGAAAGCTGCGATTCCGAAACGCCTTTCGCATCTCAAGAGCCAACACATTCTTCATGACGCCTCACCGCCTTGATCGAGCGTCAGTGCAATCGCGCGCGTCGTGACGCCGTTCGTTTCATAGAGCGTGATGTACAGGTTGCCATCCGTCATAAGGTCTTCGGGGACGAGAAACGCCGTCTCGAACGACTCGCTTTCACCCTTTTCGAGGTACGGCAAATGAAAATACGCGGTCTCGCGGTTCTCCTCGGGGGCTTTGCTGTTATACACCGGCTCAAAACTTTGATCCTCGGTCCCCTCGAGAGAAGCTTTCGTTGTCAGTGTCATGACATTGACCTGTGGGGTAATATCCTGTGCAGAAGCCTCTTTTTCTGCCCGGGCTTCCCCTTGCAAATACAGCACTGCAAATCCCTGCGGCAAATTTTCTCCGTCGAGTTTGATTTCCTGCGACTCCCCGTTGAGAGACATATAATTGCTGCCCAAATATAAATCCGCAGCTTTTAAGCCGGCCGCCGCGAGGGTTGGAAATACTTCCGCAGACATAATCTCATAGCTGAAGAGTTTTGAGGCATCTGTCTGATACTGTCCCATCGGATAAATTTGAATTCCGTTAATCATGTCTTCTGCGGGCGGCATGCTCTCATTGTTGCTGCTCGTAACGCCTTCCATAGTCTGTTGGTTTGTACAACCGGCCAGCAAAAATAGACAAAGGCCGCAAGCGGCGAGCACTCCTCTATATTTTTGTTTCATCAAATTCCCTTCTTTCTGCAAAAGGTAAAATGAATCCTTCTTTCGATTCCAAAAGAGGAATTCCTTCGTTATGAAAACGAGGGAACGGTTTTGTTTGTTCCTTCAAAATAAAAATTTTTGAGGAAAATTGGAAAGCATAAATTTTAAAATTGACATAGTACTCGCAAAAGCATATGGTTGATTCTTTTCAAAAATAATTTATCCTACAAAATCTGGAGTTTTATTTTCCATGCAAAAAGTGCAAAGAAAAACCGAATTTCCTATTGACATCGCCACACCACCATGCTAGAATATAAAAAATTTCATATACCCGAAACCGTTGAAGCGGAGATAACGGCAATCATGCCTCTACAGAGAGCCTGTGGTGCTGCGAGTCAGGCGAGAAACAAGTTGTCAAATGGACCGCGGAGGGTGCAGTCAACGGAGCTTTTGTGAGGGCTCTTAGTATTCTGCAACGTGTGGGCATACGTCAGTTGCCGGGGATATGTTGGTATCCCGCAAAGGGCATGGGAATTCCCATGAATCCAAGGTGGCACCGCGGATAAAGCTTTTTATTCGTCCTTGGCAGTCAAAAGTGGACTGTCAAGGGCGTTTTTGTTTTCTCAAGAAACGCCTTTGGCAGGAAACGCCGAAGGTGTTTTTAAGTTAGGAGGCAATGTCATGCATGTTTCACCGAGCCTGCAGGAAGTTAGGCGCATCGCAGAAAGCGGCCAATACCGCGTGCTGCCCGTAAGCTGCGAAATTCTTTCCGATTTTACAACGCCCATCGAGGCTATGCGCGTTTTAAAAAACGTGTCGACACACTGTTACATGCTGGAGTCGGCGCTGGCAAACGAAACGTGGGGGCGCTACACCTTTTTAGGCTTTGACCCGAAACTCGAAATCACGTGCCGGGACGGCCAGATGCAAGTGGGGAATCTCCATTTTGAAACTTCAAACCCCTCTTCTTACCTGCGGCAGATCCTTTCAGACTACAAGAGCCCGCGGCTGCCCGGCCTGCCGCCGTTTACAGGCGGCCTTGTCGGGTATTTCTCTTACGACTATCTTGGCTACAGCGAGCCGTCTGTCCGGCGCAGCGTCACCGACCGCGAAAACTTCAAAGACGTCGACCTGATGCTCTTTGATAAAGTCATCGCGTTTGACAACGTCCGGCAAAAGATTGTGCTCATTGTCAATATGTCGTTAAACGACCTCGAAGTGGGCTACAATAAGGCGGTCATGGAACTCAAACAGCTCGCGCAGCTTTTAAAAAGCGGCGAAAAAAAGCGGGAACCCGCCGGACACCTCTGTGGGGAAATGAAACCGTTGTTTGAAAAGGAACGGTTCTGTCAAATGGTCGAGCGCGCAAAACAATTTATCCATGAAGGTGACATCTTCCAGATTGTGCTCTCGAACTGCCTGAGCGCGCCATTTGAAGGGAGCCTTTTCAACACCTACCGCGTACTGCGGACCTTAAACCCTTCCCCTTATATGTTCTATTTTGCAGGCACGGATGTAGAGGTCGCGGGCGCGTCCCCCGAAACACTCGTAAAACTCGAAGACGGCGTCCTGCATACGTTTCCGCTCGCGGGCACGCGGCCGCGCGGCAAAACCGAGGAAGAGGACCGGCGTTTGGAGCAGGAACTTTTGCAGGATGAAAAGGAACTCGCCGAACACAACATGCTCGTCGACCTCGGACGCAATGACCTCGGCAAAGTCAGCCGTTTCGGCTCCGTAAAGGTTGAAAAGCTGCATACCATCGAGCGCTACTCACACGTGATGCACATCGGTTCCACAGTACGCGGCGAGCTGCGGGAGGATTGCGACGCACTCGACGCCGTTGAAGCCGTTCTTCCTGCCGGGACGCTCTCCGGCGCACCCAAAATACGCGCTTGCCAGCTCATCGCAGAACTGGAAGACAATAAACGCGGGATCTACGGCGGCGCGATCGGCTATCTCGATTTTTCCGGCAACCTAGACACCTGCATCGCCATCCGCATCGCCTATAAGAAAAACGGCCGTGTCTTCGTGCGCAGCGGCGCCGGCATCGTTGCGGACTCCGTGCCGGAAAAGGAATTTACGGAATGTCTGAATAAGGCCCGGGCATCCTTAACGGCCTTAGAGCTTGCACAGGAGGTGGACTGATGATTCTGCTACTTGATAATTACGACAGTTTTTCCTACAATCTCTACCAGCTCGTCGGTGAAATTGATCCCGACATTCAGGTTATCCGCAACGACGAATACACAGTCGATGAAATTCAAGCCCTGCGGCCCACGCGCATTCTGCTCTCTCCTGGTCCCGGCAGACCGGAAGGCGCCGGTGTCACGATGGACGTCGTAAAAGCGCTCGGGCCTGAAATTCCGACGCTCGGCGTTTGTCTCGGCCACCAGGCCATTTGCGCGGCGTTTGGCGCAACCGTTACGTACGCAAAGCGCCTGATGCACGGGAAACCGTCCATCGCAACCCTTGACCGGACCTGTCCCTTATTTGCAGGATGCCCGGAGCGGACACCGGTTGCCCGCTACCATTCGCTTGCCGTTGACCCGAAAACCATCCCTTCCTGCCTTCGCGTAACCGCCCAGACAGACGACGGAGAAGTGATGGCAGTCCAGCACAAAACCTACCCGATTTTCGGCGTGCAGTTTCATCCGGAATCCATTTTGACGCCGGACGGAAAAACGATGCTGCGAAACTTTATCAAAGGAGCGATGCACGATGATTAAAGAAGCCATTGAGAAAATTGTCAATAAAGAAGACCTCACCTACGACGAAGCCTACACCGTGATGAACGAAATCATGAGCGGGGAAACCTCCCCGACACAGAACGCCGCATTTCTTGCCGCCCTCTCCACAAAGAGCGCGCGCGCCGAAACCATTGAGGAAATTGCGGGCTGTGCCGCCGCTATGCGGGCGCACGCTACAAAAGTGCCGACCGCGTTTGACGTATTTGAAATCGTTGGCACCGGCGGCGACAACGCACACAGTTTTAATATTTCCACGACTTCTGCGCTCGTAGCGGCTGCCGGCGGCATGAAAGTCGCAAAGCATGGCAACCGCGCCGCTTCTTCCAAATGCGGAACGGCGGACTGTCTCGAAGCACTGGGCGTCAACATCCAGCAAAGCCCCGCAAAATGCCGGGAACTTTTGCAGAAAGTCGGGATGTGCTTTTTCTTCGCACAAGCCTATCACGCCTCGATGAAATATGTAGGGGCAATCCGGAAAGAGCTGGGATTTCGCACGGTATTCAATATTTTAGGGCCGCTGACAAACCCCGCCTCCCCTTCCCTGCAGCTTCTCGGCGTTTATGACGATTATCTCATTGAACCACTGGCGCAAGTGCTGATTCAATTGGGTGTCCGCCGCGGCATGGTCGTCTACGGACAGGATAAGCTCGATGAAATCTCCGCAAGCGCACCGACTTCCGTCTGTGAGATCAAGGACGGCTGGTGCAAGCCTTATGTCCTCGCCCCGGAAGACTTCGGCTTTCCGCGCTGCGCAAAGGCCGACCTGGAAGGGGGATCCCCCGCAGAAAACGCGCAGATCACGCGGGCGGTTTTAAGCGGGGAACCGGGGCCGAAGCGCAACGCCGTCCTCTTAAATGCGGGCGCTTCGCTCTATATTGGCGGAAAAGCGGCGAGCATGCGGGAAGGCGTAGCCCTTGCCGGTGAACTGATCGATTCCGGCAAAGCGATGGAAACGCTCGAACAGCTCATCGCCGTCAGCAATGCACCGGAGGTGGCGGTATGACGATTCTCGATGAACTCGCGCAGTTCGCATGTGAGCGCGTGGCACGCGCCAAAACGGCTGCGCCCTTAGAGGAAATCAAGCGGCAGGCTTTCGCGCTTCCGAAAGGCGATTTTGCGTTTGAAAACGCCTTAAAGAAGCCGGGGATTTCCTTTATCTGTGAATGTAAAAAGGCCTCCCCCTCCAAAGGGCTCCTGGCGCCCGACTTCCCGTATGTGGAAATTGCAAAAGCATACGAAGCGGCCGGCGCCGACGCGATTTCCGTGTTGACCGAACCGAAATGGTTCCTTGGCAGCGACGCCTATCTGCGCGAAATCGCACAGGCGGTCTCCATCCCCTGCCTGCGCAAGGATTTTACCGTAGACGAATACATGCTCTATGAGGCAAAACTCCTGGGCGCATCCGCCGTGCTTTTGATCTGTTCGATCCTTTCTGCCGCGCAATTGGAGGACTACCTTGCGATTTGCGATGCGCTCGGCCTTTCCGCACTTGTGGAAGCGCACGATGCAGCAGAAATTGACACAGCGGTTCGTGCCGGTGCACGGGTGATCGGCGTCAATAACCGCAACTTAAAGGATTTTTCGGTGGACGTGCAAAACAGCCGCAGCCTCCGAAGCTGCGTCCCGCCGGATGTCCTTTTCGTTTCCGAAAGCGGCGTGCGCTGTCCAAAAGACATCGAGATACTTCGGCAGCTGCACGTAGATGCTGTTTTGATTGGGGAGGCCTTGATGCGCGCGCCGGATAAAAAAGCGATGCTCCACTCGCTTCGGAAGCCGTCATGACGAAGATCAAGCTCTGCGGCCTTTCCCGACCCTGCGATATTGAAGCCGTCAATGCGCTGCGCCCCGACTATATCGGCTTCGTATTTGCAGAAAAAAGCCGCCGGTTCGTTTCGCCCCGAAATGCGGCGCAGCTCAAGCGTCTGCTTTCCCCTTCCATTCAAGCGGTAGGCGTTTTCGTCCAAGAAGAACCCGAAAAAATCGCCGCGCTTGCGAGGGAAGATCTGTTCGATATCATCCAACTGCACGGAAAAGAATCGGAGGCCTATCTTGCGAAACTGCGCACACTGACGCAAAAGCCCATTCTGCAGGCGTTTCGCATAGATACACCAGAAGACGTCATCGCGGCAGAAAGGAGCAGCGCGGATTACATTCTGCTCGATTCCGGTACCGGCGGCACCGGCACAACGTTTGATTGGCGCCTTCTGCAAACGTTTCAAAGACCGTATTTTTTAGCCGGCGGCCTTACCATTGAAAACGCAGCAGCGGCAGTCCGGCAATTGCACCCGTATGGCGTCGACGTCAGTTCCGGCATCGAAACCGACGGGCAAAAAGATCCTCAAAAAATGGCGGCATTCGTCTGCGCCGTCAGAAAGGCAGGTACAATATGACCACATCTGAAACACGCAAAGGGCGTTTTGGCATACATGGCGGGCAGTATATCCCGGAAACCTTGATGAACGCCGTTATCGAACTTGAAAAAGCATATGAGCAGTATAAAAATGACCCCGACTTTAACCGGGAACTGACGACGCTTCTCAACGAATACGCCGGCAGACCCTCCAGGCTCTACTACGCTCAAAAAATGACCCGTGACTTAGGCGGTGCTAAAATTTACCTAAAGCGTGAAGACCTCAACCACACCGGCGCCCACAAAATCAATAACGTTTTGGGCCAGGCACTGCTTGCCAAAAAGATGGGCAAAACCCGCCTCATCGCAGAGACCGGCGCCGGCCAGCACGGCGTTGCAACCGCTACGGCCGCCGCACTGATGAACATGTCCTGTGTCGTCTTTATGGGGGAAGAAGACACTCGCCGCCAGACACTCAACGTTTACCGCATGCGTCTGCTCGGCGCGGAAGTGATTCCCGTGACGACCGGGACGGCGACACTGAAAGACGCCGTTTCAGAAGCCATGCGCGAATGGACCTCGCGCATTGCGGATACGCACTACTGCCTCGGCTCCGTCATGGGGCCGCATCCGTTCCCCACCATCGTCCGGGACTTTCAGGCGGTGATCTCGAAGGAAATCAAGGCACAGATTTTGGAAAAGGAAGGCCGCCTGCCCGATGCGGTGCTCGCCTGTGTTGGCGGCGGCTCCAATGCCATCGGCAGTTTCTATCATTTTATCGAGGATAAAGGGGTGCGCCTGATCGGCTGTGAGGCCGCAGGCCGCGGTGTCGATACCTTCGAAACAGCGGCGACAATCGCGACCGGAAAACTCGGTATTTTCCACGGCATGAAGTCCTATTTCTGCCAGGACCAATATGGCCAGATCGCACCGGTATACTCCATTTCCGCAGGCCTTGACTATCCGGGCATCGGACCGGAACACGCCTATCTGCACGATATTGGCCGCGCGGAATACGTCGCCATTACCGATGAGGAAGCTGTGTGTGCATTTGAATACCTGGCAAGGACAGAGGGCATTATCCCGGCCATCGAATCAGCGCACGCCGTGGCATATGCGATGAAGCTAGCGCCGACCATGCGCAAAGATCAAATTTTAGTCATTACGATCTCCGGCAGAGGCGACAAGGATTGTGCCGCCATTGCCCGCTATCGAGGGGAGGATCTCCATGAGTAACATACAAAAAGCCTTTTCAAACGGTAAAGCCTTCATTGCCTTTCTCACCTGCGGTGACCCCGACCTGGAAACGACCGCCGCAGCTGTCCGCGCTGCTGTAAACGGGGGTGCCGACCTCATCGAGCTTGGCATCCCGTTCTCGGATCCGACGGCGGAAGGGCCCGTAATCCAAGGGGCAAATCTGCGCGCTTTGCGCGGCGGTGTGACCACCGATAAAATTTTTGCTTTCGTAAAAGAGCTGCGCAAAGATGTTTCCGTACCGCTCGTGTTTATGACGTATGCGAACGTTGTGTTCTCTTATGGTACGGAACGATTTGCCGCGGCTTGCAGGGAGATCGGCATAGACGGTTTAATCCTGCCGGATGTCCCATACGAAGAAAAGGGAGACTTTCTGCCGGCATGCCAGCAATACGGTATTGAACTCATCTCCTTGATTGCGCCGACTTCCGAAAACCGCATTGCAAAAATTGCAAAAGATGCGGAAGGCTTTCTTTATATCGTCTCAAGTCTTGGCGTCACCGGCATGCGCAGTGAAATCCAGACGGATCTCTCCGCGATCGTTGCGGCGGTTCGGCAAAACACAACAATTCCCTGCGCAATCGGCTTTGGCATCTCCACGCCCGCACAGGCGAAAAAGATGGCCGGCCTCGCAGACGGCGTCATTGTTGGCTCGGCAATTGTGAAGCTGCTCGAAAAACACGGGAAAGAGGCGCCGCCCTACATTGCCGATTACGTGCGCTCAATGAAGGATGCCATTCGCTGAATGATAAAATTCTAAAGCTCTTGAGAGGGTAAATTATAAGGAGAGATTTTCATGGAACAAACAATCGAAACGCGCAAGAAGCGCATTTTCAGCGCAATTCAGCCGAGCGGCCCGCTGTCTTTGGGAAATTATATCGGCGCTTTGCGCCACTGGGTCGATCTGCAGGACGAATACGAGTGCATCTTCGCGCTGGCCGACCTGCACACGATCACGGTGCGCCAAAAGCCCGCCGACCTGCGGCGCAACACGCTCGAGGCGTACGCGCTTTTATTGGCGCTCGGCATCGACCCGAAAAAGAGCCCGTTTTTCCTGCAGAGCCACGTGCCCGCGCACAGCCAGCTCGCGTGGAT
>CALWVT010000002.1 GCA_944385055.1 uncultured Clostridia bacterium
AAAAAGCAAAAGAAACCGCCTTACCGGCGGCTTTTTTTGCGCGCTTTACAGGCGGCGCAAAAAAAGGTATACTGAAAAAGACAAGGCGGGACACAAAATAGGGCCCCGCCTTCTCCCAAAAAATAAGGAAAACCAAAGGAGGTGGCTTTGCGGATGGATATTTCCGCCTGGATGCCCGTTTTGCAGCCGGTCTTCTTCGTGCTGCGGGGCGCCGCCGCCGCGCTGACGGTCGTGCTGATCCTCTGGTGCTGGCAGTCCGTGCGGGCCGGACGCCGCCGCGAGGAACCGGTCGTCTGCCTCGAAGACCGCCGGCGCGGGCGCACGCTGCCCGTGCTGTATTGGGAAAACAGCCTCGGCCGCAGCAAAAGCTGCGACATCGTCCTGCCCGATACGTCCGTCAGCCGCGACCACGCGGTGCTCATGCGCCGCCAGTCGGGCTGGTACGTCGTCGATACCGGCTCCAAAAGCGGCACGCTTCTAAACGGGCATAAGATTCATAAGCAGAAAAAGGTCCTGCCCGGCGACGTGCTGCGCTTTGGCGGGACGAGCCTTGTGTTCCGCCGCGCAACCGATACGCCCGCGGGCCAGAACCGCCGCGCGCCGCGCCGCGTCCCGTCGCAGGGGGCCCTGCTGACGCTCGCGACGGTCATCCAGCTGTTATTGTTCGTGCAGGCGCTGTTTGCGGACAACACGTTTTCGCTTCTGCCCGTGCTGCCGTGCGCGCTCGTTTTGCTCATCGAATGGGTCTTTTTCGCGATTTCCAAGGCCATCGGCCGCGCGAATTTTGAGCTCGAGACGATCGGGTTTCTGCTCTCCGGCATCGGCATCGCGCTCGAGTGCGGCATGCGCGAGCGCCTGACCGAGGATACGCCGCAGGATTTGCCCGGGCCGTTTACGCTGTACCATTGGAGCCTCGACACGGTCTATACGCAGATCCTCATGATGGTCGCGGGGTTAGTCGTCTACAGCTTCTTAATCTGGTTTATGAAGGATTTGGACCGCGTCAATAAATTCCGCACACCGGTGGCCGTATTGGGGCTTTTGCTGTTGCTTTTGCCGATGGTGCCGGGGATTGGCAGCTCGAGCGGCGGCGCGACGAACTGGATTTCGGTCGGCGGGCTCTCCCTGCAGCCGAGCGAGCTGACGAAACTGTGCTTTATCTTCGCGGGCGCCGCGACGCTCGACCATTTGCAGACGAAGCGCAACCTCATCGGCTACGTGCTGCTGATGGCGGCAATCATGGGCGTGCTCGCGCTCGAGCGCGATATCGGCGCCGCCGCGATCTTCTTCTTGACGTTCTTAATCATCGCGTTTTTGCGCTCGGGCTCGATGCGCACGGTCGTTCTGTTCGTCGCGCTCGCGGCGGTCGGCGTGTTCGCAATCTTATCGATGTTCGACCACGTCAAGGCCCGCTTTGATATCTGGCGCCACGTCTGGGAGCAGCCGTACGACGGCGGGTTCCAGCAGACGCACGTGCTGACCTACGCGGCAAGCGGCGGGTTATTCGGCGTCGGCATCGGGAACGGGGGTTTAGGCGCGGGCACGGCGCCGCTCTCTGGCCAAGTCCATATCACGGGCTACAACAGCGACCTCGTCTTCGGCGTCGTGATCGAGGAATTGGGCCTTGTGCTGGCCGTGGCCATCGTCGCGGTGTTCGCGATCCTCATCTTCATGGCGCGCGGCGAGGCGACGCGGTCGCGCTCGACGTTTTATTCGATTACGGCCAATGCCGCGGCCGGCATGCTGCTCGTGCAGGCGTGCTTAAATATCTTCGGCGCGACGGACGTGCTGCCGTTAACCGGCGTGACGCTGCCGTTTATCAGCGCGGGCGGCACGAGCATGATGTGCGTGTGGGGCGCCTTGGCGTTTATCAAGGCCAGCGACGAGCGCACGTACCTGACGCAGCGGGAAAGGAGGCGGCGATAACCCATGCGGACCATCGGAAAGCGTTCGGCGTTTTTGCTCGCGTTCGTGCTGGCATTTGCGGCCGGACTTGTCTTCTTCCTTTATGAATACGTCGTCGACGGCGCCGACTGGGCGATGCAGCCGTACAATAACCACCTGACGGCCGGCACGACGGCGCTTGTCAACGGCAAGGTCACGGACCGCAACGGCACCGTGCTGTTAAATGTCGAAAACGGCCAGCGCACGTACGCGGAAAGCGAGGAAATGCGCGAGGCGACCTTACACGTCGTCGGCGACGAGGGCGGGAACATCTCCACGGGGGTCCAGAGCGCGTTTAAAAGCCAATTAACGGGCTATAACCTCTTAACGGGCCTTGCGGACCTGCACACCGAGAAAAGCGGCGGCGACATCCAATTGACAATCGACGCGGACTTAAACCAGCTCGCCTACGAGGACTTTGCGGGCCGCGACGGCGCCGCGATCCTCACAAACTGGAAGACCGGCGAGATTTTGTGCATGGTCAGTATGCCGACGTTCGACCCCGCGAACCCGCCGAGTGATATCGAGACAAACGACGATTACACGGGTGTCTACGTCAATAAGGTCCTTTCGGGCCAATTGACGCCGGGCTCGGTGTTTAAGCTGTTCACGACCGCGGCCGCGATTGAGAACCTCCCCGACCTCGATTCCATGACGTTCCACTGCACGGGCTCGGAGACGTTTAACGGCAACGAAGTCACCGACGTCTCCGCCCACGGCACGCTGTCGTTCCGCGACGCGCTCGCGCATTCGTGCAACGTCGCGTTCGCGGAGCTTGCCGTCCAGATCGGCGCGGACAAGATGACCTCGACCGTGCAGAGCATGGGGCTATTGGACCCGTTTGAAATCGATTCCATTCAGGTCGCGGCCGGGAATTACGACGTCGCCGGGGCATCGGAGGACCGCCTCGCGTGGTCCGGCGTCGGCCAGGACAAGGACCTCGTCAATCCCGCCTACATGGTCCGCCTGATGGGCGCGATTGCGAACGGCGGCGTGCCGGAAAAGCTCCACTTCATCCAGAACGCGACCGGCGACCTCGGCGTCGGCGGGACCTTCGGGCAGACCGAGGACGACGAGCGCCTGCTCTCGGAATCCACCGCGAACCGCCTGCGCGATTACATGCGCTACAACGTCGAGGGCTATTACGGCGACAGCACGTTCCCCGGTATCAGCCAGGTCTGCGCGAAGACCGGCACGGGCGAACTCGGCGGCGAACACAACAACAACGGCTGGATGGTCGCGTTCTCGCTCGACGAGAGCACGCCCTACGCCGTCGCCGTCGTCGTCGAGCACACGCCGGAATACGGCTCCCAGAGCGCCGGCGTCATCGCGAAGGACCTGCTCGCGGCCGCCGCGCAGAAGGGGGAATGACGCGCCCCCGGGCATCTATTTCAGAGAAAATCACAGTTTCAAAAAGATCTTTTCGGAAGATATTTTTCAGATATTTTCAGATGTTTTTGATTTGAAAAGAAAAAGGCCGTGCCGCCTTTCTGCATCGCTGTGGAGAGCAGAAAAGCGGCACGCCTTTTTTATCGCTTTTTATGATTGCTGAAAATTTTAGGAAGCGGCATCCGGAGGCCCGTCTGCGGCCTCGTCCGCGAGTACCCGGAGGGTATCCTTCGCGCGCGTGATGTGGTACGAAAACACGACCTGCGTCTTTTCATCCAATGTGCGGTCGAGGCGGTCGGCGGCTTCTAAGTCCGCGAGCGCCTCGCGGTAGCGCGCGGTGCGCTGCGCGACGGCAAACACGGAGCCGTCCGCGTTGCGCAGCGGCTTCCATTCGGTCGTATAAAGCCGGATGTCGTTTTCGAGCGCTTGCAGCGCCTGGCGCACCTGCAAAAAGTCGGGCGGGGAGAGGCGGGTTTCACACGCCTCGAGTGCTGCCTGCAGCCGCTTGAGCACGAGCCGGTCGTTTTGGAAGATCATCGGCGCGTAGTTTGGCGGCAGGAGGATAAAATTAATGAGCACCGCGAGCATGATGCCCACAGCGGCCGCCAGTAAAGCGTTGACCGCCGTCGCGAACGTGCCGTCCGCCGGGTCGTGCAGCAGCATCACCCCCATGCAGAACGCGCTCATCACCATGCCCTGCGGGATTTTTAAGAGCTTGCAGACGTACATCACCGCGATGATGCCCGCCCCGCACAGCCCCGCGTTGTGCGGCGACAGGCGGAAGAGGATGGCCCCGCATAGAAGTCCGAGCACCGTCCCCGCTAAGCGCTCCATCGCGCCGCGCAGGGAATCGTCCATGTTGCGCTCCATGCTCAATACCGCCGCGACGACCGCCACGAGCGGCTGCTCAAAATGGGCCAGGTCGCACAAAAGCAGCGACACCGTCGCCGCAAGGCCCGTCTTAAAGATGCGAAGCCCGAGCCGGGCCCCTTTCTTCTGCGCGTTCATCGGATGCCGTGCAGCGCAAAGCGCAGCACGTCCCGCGGCGCCTCGGCAATCGCGCGGGCGTGGGCGGCCTCGAGCTCGGCCCGGTCGCGGAAGCCCCACAAGACCCCGACGGTGTCCATGCCGGCGGCAGCCCCCGTCTGCATGTCCGTGTTCGTGTCGCCGATGTAAAGGCAGTCGGCGGGCATGACCCCGAGCTCCTTCGCAAGGAGCAAAGCGCCGTCGGGCGCGGGCTTCCGCGGCACGCCTGCGCGCTGGCCGTGCGCCGCGTCAAACGTCCCGGAAGGGAAGCGCTTTAAGACCGCGTGCGCCATGTCGTCGGGCTTATTCGAGAGCACGCCGATTTGAAGCCCCGCCTCGTGCAGGTCCGAAAGCAG
The DNA here is from genome assembly GCA_944385055.1 of uncultured Clostridia bacterium. GTDB lineage: Bacteria > Bacillota > Clostridia > Oscillospirales > Acutalibacteraceae > Caproicibacterium. The sequence continues at coordinate 4,716 of CALWVT010000002.1, forward strand.
CTCCCGGATGCCCGGATAATCGGTGACCTCCGCGCCGGGGTCGGCCGCGTAGTAGGCGTCGTACAATTGGCCGACGCGCTCGACCTCGCTTTCCGCGAAGCCTTCCGGCGCGACGGTGTGGAGCATGTTGTTTAAAAGCCGCACGCGGCCGTTGCCGACCAAACGGCTGTACATCTCCACCGGGATTTCCGGGTAGCCGCAGTCGCGCAGCGCGTGGTTTGCAAACTTCGCAATCGAGCGAAGCGTGTTCGCAAGTGTCCCGTCCAAATCAAAAATACAGGCCTTATACATCGGAAATCACACCTTTTTCACAAGTTCTCCCGTGCATTTGTAGATAGATCCACCCGGCACGACGCCGCGCACGCAGCTCGTCGGATAGATGGTCGCGTCTTTGCCGACGACCGTGCCCGGGTTTAAGACGGCGTTGCAGCCGACCTCAACGTGGTCGCCGAGCATCGCGCCGAATTTTTTAAGCCCCGTCTCAATCGGCTCGGCCGCGTGGACGACGACGGGCTTTTTGTCCGCCCTGACGTTGCTCGTAATCGACCCCGCACCCATGTGCGCGAAATAGCCCAAAATGGAATCGCCCACGTAGTTATAGTGCGGCACCTGCACGTGATCAAACAGGATCACATTTTTAAGCTCCGTCGAATTCCCCACGACACAGTCGGCGCCGACGAGCGCGCTGCCGCGCACGAACGCACCCGGGCGCACTTCCGTATGCGGCCCGATGATGCACGGCCCGGCAAGATAGATATTCGGGTACAGCTTCGCGCTCTTCGCGACCCAAATGTCTTCCCCACGCTGTTCATAGTCGTCGCGCGAGAGCTTTGCGCCAAGTGCGCGCACGAAGTCCCGGATTTCCGGCAGCGCTTCCCACGGATACGTAAACCGGCGCAATAGGTCCGCAGCGGCCGTGTGGCCGAGCGTGTACAGCGCCGCAATCGTACATGCGTCTTTTTCCACTTTCATGAGCAAAAACTCCTTTCCGCCTGACCTCAAGCAAGCGATCGTTTCTATTATATGGAGATTTTCCGTCCGGGTCAATAGACAAACCGCACGGCCGCCGGTATAATAAAAAGAAGAAATTGGACAGAAAACGGCGCAGCCATCCGCGCCGGGACCCGCAAAAAGGAGGAAACCGTTTCATGCGAACGACGCTGCCGTTTCGGAAAAATGAGGTGCACACGCTTTCAATCACCGGCTACACGGCCGAGGGGCGCGGGGTCGGCAGGCTTCTGGGCGCCGCCGTCTTCGTGCCCGGCGCCGCTTTGGGGGATACCTTAAACGTGCGCATTTTAAAGACGGAGAAGACGTACGCCTACGGGAAAATCGAAGAGATCCGAACCCCCTCGCCGGACCGCATCGCCCCCGACTGCCCGCAGTTTGGGAAATGCGGCGGCTGCGCGTTCCGGCACCTGCGCTATGAAGCGGAGTGCCGGGCAAAGGAGCAGCGCGTGCGCGACGCGCTCGAACGCATCGGCGGATGCGACCCGGACTTGGTGCAGCCGATCCACCCGGCCGCGTCGCCCGACCGCTACCGCAATAAGGCGCAGTTCCCGTTGGGGCTCGACGAAAACGGCTGCCTTTCTGCGGGCTTTTTTGCGCCGCACAGCCACCGCATCGTGCCGTGCGAGGACTGTCTGCTGCAGCCGGAAGTCTTCCGCGACGCCGTGCGGGCCGTAAAACGTTGGCACCGGGAAACCGGGGAGTCCGTCTACGACGAGGGGACCGGCAAGGGCCGTCTGCGCCATCTGTACCTGCGCGCGGCGATGGGGGACGGCGGCGTGATGGTGTGCCTTGTCATAAACGGCAGCGGCGTCCAAAACGAGGCGCGGCTCGCCGAACTGCTGCGCGAAGCGGTCCCGGGCCTTCAAAGCGTCGTCCTCAACACGAACACAAAGCGCACGAACGTGATTTTGGGCCCTTCCTCCCGCACGGTGTGGGGGGAAGACCACTTGACGGATACGCTGTGCGGCCTGCGCTTTTCGATTTCCCCGCACAGCTTTTACCAGGTCAACCGCGACGGCGCCGAGCGCCTGTACGAAAAGGCCGCCGAATACGCCGCGCTTTCGGGCAATGAGACGCTTTTCGACCTCTACTGTGGCACCGGCACGATCGGCCTCTCGATGGCGCACAAGGCCGGGCGGGTAATCGGCGTCGAGGTCGTCGAGCAGGCGGTCGCCGACGCGCGCGAGAACGCAAAACGCAACGGCATCGAAAACGCGGAATTTTTCTGCGCGGACGCGCCGAAAGCCGCCGCGCGCCTAAAGGCACAGGGGGTTCGGCCGGACGTCGTCGTGCTCGACCCGCCAAGAAAGGGCTGCGGCGAAGCGCTCGTGCACACGGTCGCCGAACTGGCGCCCCGGCGCGTCGTCTACGTCTCCTGCGACCCGGCCACGCTCGCGCGCGACTTAAAGACGTTTTCCGCCTGCGGCTACACCCTGCGCGAGGCCACGCCGTTCGATTTATTCCCCCGCACCGCGCATGTCGAGACGGTGGGGTGGCTTTCGAGGTGAAGGCCTACGCGGCCGCCGGCCGTAAAATTTTTGCAATCCAAAAAGCCTCCCCGGACCCTTGTGAAAGTCCGGGAAGGCTCTTTTTTAATTTTTTCCCGCTCGCTTACTTCATGAAATCCGCGCCGCTGTGCCAGGCCTTGCCGGCCTTTTCGCCGATCGCGTAGTAGCCGTTCTGCATCTGGTCGAACGCGAACGCGTGGAGCTTCCCCGCGTCGATCTTGCCCGCGTCGTCGAGGACCTTTTCGTCGGCCAATACGTTGACGATTTTGCCGAGCACGCGCAGGCCGTACGGCTGGTCCTGCATTTCCACCACCTCGCACTCGAGCGTGAGCGGGTATTCGGTGATGATGGGCGCGTCGACGCGCGTGCTCTTGACCGCGTGCAGGCCCGAACGCGCAAATTTGTCCGCCATTTTATTCGAACTCGCAATGCCGAAAAAGTCGGACTCCCGCAGCGTGTCCGTGCCCGGCACCGCGAGCGTGAACGCCTTTCTCGTTCGGAGGTTCGCGACCGTCTTGTGGTCGGCCTCAAGGTTTAACGCGACCATGTCCTCCGCGCAGATGCCGCCCCACGCCATCATCATCACATCGACCGTGCCGTCCTCGTTGTAGGTGCCGATCATGTACGTCGGCATCGGGAACAGGTACGGCTTCACACCAAATGCTTTTGCCATTTGCAGGCCCTCCCTTTCGCAATTATATTTTTAATAATATATATAAAATCCGGCTTTCCGGCAGGATGTTCGAAAACCCCTCTAATTCCATCATAGCGAAACGGAAGCGGGCTGTCAAGTACGCACCCGGACGTGCGGTACTTCCCCCGCGGAAAGCGTCCCCGGCGCGGCAGACGCGCCGCATTTACAGCGCCCGCGCAAGAAACGGGAACCCGTAAAGCAAAAATAGAAGCCCGAAAAATACGATGCCGAACACGACCTTCGCCGCGGGTGCGAGGCACACCGCCACCCGGCCGCGCCGCCGGGAAAGCGCCGCGGCAAAGAGGACGAGCGCCAAAACGCCGAGCGCGCTCAAGAGGAGCCCGGCAAACAGCCCCTGCGGCACGACCGTGACCGCGACCGTGTTTTCCCCGGCCTTGACCGGCACGGCCAAAAATTCCCCGAGCGCCGCCGCGGTGTCCACGGATTCGCCATTGACCGTCGCCGTGATGTCCCCGCTTTTGCCTGTCGGCAGCACGAGCCAGCCGTCCTGCGGCGCGTTCACGGTGGCCGTGACGGTGTTCCCGGCAATCGAGGCCGAAACGCCGCCGGCCGGTGCGAGCACGGAGCTTAGCCGCGCGTGGGGCAGGGCCGCGACGCCGAACGACGTCAACGCCGCGTCGCACAGCACGTCGACCTCGACTTTCACCGGCGTCTGTTCGAACGTGCCGAGCGCCAGGATGCCGTTTTGCCCCGACGTCGGGTAGCTCTGCGCGAGGACCTTCCCGTTGACCGTGACGCGGCACACGTTTTGCGGCGATTTCCCCGCGATGCTGCTCGTAATCGGCGCGTGGCAGTCGAAGTAAAGCGTCGCGCGCGGCCCGGCCGGGATTTCGTACGTCAGCCGTTCCCCCTTCGAGACCGAAACGCTGCCGTCCGCCGCGGGCGCGAACGTCCCGCCCTCGACGGTTGTGGGGGAGAAGCGGTCAAAGAGCGGCCCGGTCTCCCCGAACAGCGCGCGGACGGCGGCCTGCTGCTGCTCGAACCGGTCGCCGGAAAGCGAGAGGCTGTCCCCGATGCCCTTCGCGAAAAAGCCGTACGGCAGCGCGTAGGGCTGGCGGACGATCTGGTACGTGCCGTTTTCGTAGACGACGTCGCGGCCGCCGTTCTGGTCGGGTGTGATGACGCTGTACTGCTGCGAAAGCAGCGCGTCGGACAGAAGCGTCCCGCCGGAAGAGCGGATTTCCATCCACGTCGTCGAGTAGCCGAGCGCCTGCATCGCGTGCATGTAGCCCGCGTCCGTCAAGGACGTGTAGTGCCCGACCGTCGCATAGCCGAGGCCGCCCAGAAGGTTCGGGTCAAAGTAGAGATTTTCCGTCTTCACGCGGTAGGGCGTGTCCTGCTCGATGCGGCCGGAGAGGTCGAGCGCCTGCGAGAAATTGTCCCCCGAAAGCGTCGCGGGGGTTAAAAACGAGCGCGCCTGGAACCCGACTTCCGAGAGAACGAGCACGCACAGGAAAATGCTCACGAGGCGCCGCGAAAGCTGCCGCCTGCGGTAGAAGAACAGCACGAGGAAATAGAGGGCAAGCAGCGGCAGGATCACCCACAAAGAGAGCAAAAGCGCCGGGTTATCGCTCCAGAAATTCCCATAGTACCGGCTGAGTACCGCGCGGTTGGTGGAAAGCAGCACGCACGCTTCCACCGAGACGGCGGCGCACAGAAGGACCGACACAACCCACGGCACGCGGCGGCTTTTTTCGAGCCGCGGCGCGCGCCCGCTCTCGTTTAGGTGCTGCGCGGCGAGCAAGAGCCCCATCATCGTCAGCATGTACCCGAACCGCACGGGGAACGCCTGGTAGCTGCCGAGGTGCCACATCGCGTCGACCGGGTCAATCCACACGGGCACTAACAGCAGAAGGTCCACGCAGAAAAGCGCCGTCGCCGTGCGCGTCTTGCGGCCGGATAAGAGATACAGCGGGATTGCCGCGGCCGAGAGCGCCGTACACAGCCACACGGGCAGCGTCGTATTCAGCCGCGTGAAAAGATTTAGCCGCTGTAAATTTTCGACGAGGCTCCCCGTCCGGCCGGAGTGGAGGTATTGGAACAAAGACGGCAGCCACACAACCCCCGTCAAAAGCAGCGCAACCGCGACGGAAAGCCCCAGCAGCACGAGCCGCGGCCCCTGCGCCGCTTTCGGCGTCGCGACCCAGAGGAACGCGCCGGCCGCGAGCACGAGCCAGAAAAACACCATCGCGGACAGGTAAAAATTCAGCACGACCATCGCCGCGAGCGCGAGCGTGAACAGCACCGCCCGCCCCTCACGCCACAGCGCCCGCGCGCCCAAAAGCAGCACGGGGAACCACGCGAGCACGTCGAGCCACACGGTGTTCTGCGCGTAGAGCAGCGCGAAGCCGCAAAACGCGTACGAGTCCGCAAGGCACACGACCTGGGGGAGGGAGAGGTTTCGGAAGCAGCGCCGAAACAGCGCCGCGGCCGATAAAGCGGCGAGCGCGAGCTTTGAGAGTGTCAGCAGGTTAAACGCAAAATAAAACGCGGCCTTCGGCACGAGCAGCGCGAACGGCACGTGCAAAGGGCTTGCGAGGAAGAAAAAGAACACGCCCCAAAAGCTCATGCCGCCGGCGTTTGCCTGGTTCCACAGCATCGAGTCGTTTCCCGCAAGGATCTCCTGGAAATCCATCAAAAGCGGCAGCACCTGGTGGTTCGCGTCGCCCCACGCGAGCGTGCCGTCGCCGAACGGGTAGAGGTGGTCGAGGGCGAAAAGCAAAAGCAGAAATCCCGCGGCCGCCGCCGGTGCGAGCGCGAGCGCCCAGATAGACGGCAGGTTCCGCGCCGTTTTGTGCGTTGTTTCCATGGCACAAATCCCCTCCTTTTTGAAAAGAGCCCGGGATTTTTCATTGCATCAAACAAAAATCCCAGGGTCCTACTCTCTATTCTAACAGGGAAATTTGGGATTATAATTCTTTCTGAGAATCATACGCCGGAAACCGGCAGAATGTTTCCATGGTGCGTCCGCACAAAAAAGCCGCGCCGGGGAAGGAAAGGGAATCGTCTTCTCGCGGGTGTTGTTTTTCCGCGCTTCGAACAGAAACGAAGGGGAATGGATTTTGGGCCGTGCCGCCCGGAAAGGCAGGCGCCCCCTTTTGCGGCCCGCGCCAAAACCGCGGCGGGGCCGTGCGCAGTAGTCGTTTCTTTTCTTTTCTTTTCTTTTCTTTTCTTTACTTTTCTTTACTTTACTTTGTCGAATTCTGTATACAAAAAAGGCGAATCTGCCGACAGAAATCGCGTTTGTGTCGACAGATTCACCCATTTACATATTAAATTTGGAAAATATTTTCATTCTATATCCCGCAAATAGATACCCAGCATCCGCAAAAAACGCGCGGGCAGGGCGCGGGAAATCCCCGCGGAGGCCGGTTTTCCACAGCTTTTCACAGCATTTCAACAGGGTTTTCCACATGCGGGAAATCGCGCAAAAAAGCATCGGATTGCCCGCGAAAACGCCCGTTTCAGGGCCTTTTTTGCAGACTTTTCGCAAAAGCGCCCGCGCGTTTTTTACGGCGTTTTCGGCCGGTACAGCGAGAGAAAAAGATCAAAGCCGCCCAAAACGAGCAGCGCGATGCCGGCAAACAGCCACAGCGCCACGGTGGTGGGAAACGGGTTCCCAATCAAAACGGCCGCGCAGAGGATCGACGCCGCCGCGCTGAGCGCCGCCCCCTTCCACCCGGCCGCGTGCAGGCGGAACCGGTCCGCCGCGAACTGGATTTTTCCGACGCCAACGACCAGGATGGCGGCGCCGTACAGCGTCGCGAGCACGGGGAACGTCTCTAAAAACCACGACGAATGGAACGCGCAGAACGCGCCGGCCAGAAGCAGCAAAAGCCCCTGCGTCAGAAGGCTGCCGGCCGCGGCCTGCGGCGGGTCGAGCCGGAAATACTGCACGAGCTGCACGATGCCGAACACGATTAGGGCAATGCCCGAGACGATCAGGATGCCGGATGTAAATTCGACGGGATTTAGAAGCAAAAGGATGCCGACGACCGCCTCGATGGCGCCCGTAAATAGGAGCATGTGCTTGCGCATCGTGTTCGTCTGTTTTTGTTCTGTCTGGAGCTTGCGCATCGTGTACCTCCCGGAAACTTAAAGCATGCCCCTATTGTAACGGCTGCGCCCGGCATTCGTCAAGCGGGAAATCCGCTCCGCGGCGGCGCCTAGGCTTCTGGGCTTTCCCGCTCGAAACGCGAGAGCTTTCGCCAGAACGGGAGAAACAGCGCGACCGCGGCCGCCATCGCCCCGAGGTCGGCGGCCGGCGTTGCCCAAACGATGCCGTTGACCCCGGCGAGGTGGTTTAGGAGGAACATCAGCGGGATATCGAGCCCGCCTTTGCGCAGAAGCGACAGCACCGCCGGCTTTCCCTTTTGGCCGACGGATTGAAACGCGGTGATTGCCAGCATCGTCACGGAAATGCAGGGCCCGGTCAGGCAGATAATCCGCTGGAACAGCTGCCCGTACCGCACGGTGGCGTCGTCGTCGATCTGGCCGATGAAGAACGTGTCGGCCATGTTGTAGACGACCGTAATCAGCTGGCTTATGACTGTCGGCACGACGAGCGACAGCACCGCGCGGCCGACGGGCGCGTCTTCGAATAAACTTTCCTCTTTCGTCTTCACGGCTGCGTCCCTCCCGGCGTTTTCGCCTGCGGCAGTTTCAGCATGTCCGGCATGTCCACAAAGCCGAGCGCGCGGTAGAGCGCCCGGCCCGCGTCGGACGTTTCGAGGTAGATTTTCGAAATGCCCCGCCGCTTGGCCTCGTTTACGAGCCACCCGACGACCGCGCGGCCGACGCCCCGCCCGCGGAATGCCGGCTTTGTGTAGATGTTCATCAGATACGCGCATCGCCCGGTCGGGTTATCCGGCGAGGGCATCTCGGGGTAGAAGCACACGCCGCCGCAGCCGGCCCGCACGCCGTCGAGCCGCGCAAAGCAGGCGAGGTGCCCGCCGCGGGGGAGTTCTGTCTCGTAATACCGGCGGTTTGCCTCGCGCAGCGCGTCGAGCGGCGTGTCGATGGGGATTGAAAACACCGCGTGGAGCACCTCCATGCGCCACTGCAGCAGGGTGCCGAGGTCCCGGGGCGTGGCCGGTTCGATTTGCAGGTTCATAGCCGCGCGCCCTCCTTGAGCACGACCGGCAGCTTTTGAAGGTCCGGTTTCCCGTTGGCGTTTAAAGGGAGGTGGTCCATCTCGACGAAAAATTCGGGGATCATAAACGCGGGCAGATTTTCCGAAAGCGCGCGCCGGAGTGCGGACACCTTGAGCCCCGCCCCGGCCGGCACGACGTAGGCCGTCATGTAGGAGAGGCCCGCCTCGTCCCTGCACGCGCGCACGACGGCCTGCCGCACGCCCGCACAGCGGTACAGCCGCGACTCGACCTCGGACACCTCCACGCGCTTGCCGTAAATCATGATCTGCGTGTCCTTGCGGTGCAGAAACGCGAGGTTGCCGTCGGGCAGCCGGTAGCCCAAATCGCCGCTGTGGTAGCGCACGCGGCCGTCGGGCAGCGTCTCGAACGCCGCGTTTTCCGATTCGTGGCCGCCGATGTAGCCCATCGAAACCCCGCCGCCCAAAATGCACAGCTCGCCGGTCCGGCCGTCCGGCACCGCGCGGCCGGCCGCGTCGAGGATTTCGATCTGGGTCCCCAAAACCGGGCGCCCGATCGGGTACGTGCCGTCGTCTAGCACGGTGCCGCCGTTGCAGCGGTAGTACGACGCGCACACGGTCGTCTCCGACGGGCCGTACGTGTTGTAGACTTCCGCCTGCGCGAGCAGATGGTCCACGTAAACGCCCCGCAGCACGTCGCCGCCGCTGATTAAAAGCCGCAAAGAGGACGGGATTTCCGGCAGATGGTTCATCTCGGCTAGAAGGTACGGGAAGCCGCTGAGCATCGTGACCCCGTGGCGCTCCACAAACGCCATCAAGGAGGAGAGGTCCGCCCGCTCCTCTGCCGGCGGGATCGCGAGCGCCGCGCCGGAGAGAAGGCTCGCGAACACCTCCTCGACGAAGATATCAAACGAGCACACCGAGTTTTGCAGCATCACGTCGCCCGGGCCCGGGTGGAATTCTGCCGCAAACGCCCGCACGTAGTGGCAGACGTTGCGGTTTTTCACACAGACGCCCTTCGGGCGGCCCGTCGTGCCGGACGTATACAGCACGTACGCCGGGCGTTCCGGGTCGAAAACGGCCTCCCGCTTTTGAGACGGCGCCTCCACGCCGCAGATCTCGCAGTCCGTGCAGCGCAGCGGGAAGCCCGCGAGTTTTTCGGCAAACGCCTGCTCGGTCAGGATAAAGTCCACGTCTGCCTCCGCCATCATGTCGTGGATGCGGCCGGACGGGAAGTCCGGCTCGGCGGGGATGTAGCAGCCGCCGCATTGGAGGACGGCCAGGATCGCGGCGATCATCTCCGCGCGGTGGCGCATCACGATGCCGATGTTCGACACCGTTTCCGGGAAACTCGCGGCGATGCGGTCCACTAAGCCGGCGAGTTCCCCGAACGTCATCGTGCGGCCGTCCTCGAGGATGGCGGGGGCATCCCAATTGGCGGCCGCGGCCGCCTGGAATTGTGCGTAAATCGTGTCCATAGGGGCACCTTCTTTCATCGGTTTAAAATCCACAAAAGGCCGGCGGCGCTGCGCTCGAGCGCGTGCTGGAAGTGGTTTCCGGGGTTTATTTCGAAGACCGTCTCGATGCCCCGGCTTTTAAAAAACGCTTCGATTGCCTGCGTATTCTGCCGCACGGGCTGCAAAAATGGATTGCGCGTCTTGTCCTCTTTGCTCCCGAGCGAAAAATACATGCAGTCGGGGGCTTTCAGCGGCGTGTGCGAGAAGACGAACGCCTGGAAATCCGGGAACCACAAAGACCCCGACATGCTCGCGATGCGGGAGAACACGTCGGTCTTGTAGATTGCGTAGACGGCAAACAGCCCCGCGAGCGAATACCCCGCAAGCCCGCGCCACGACGGGGCGCCCGGCAGATGCTTTTCCGCTTCGGGCAGGATGCTTTCGAGCAGAAGCGCCAGATAATCGTCCGCGCCGCCCGTGCACGGCGTGTCGTTTTTGGAGATCGGCGGGATCTCCCACGGCGCCATGTCGTGGTCCCAGGAAAGGTCACTGACCGCAATGAGCGAAAAGTCCCGGCAGCCGCCCGCCTGCAGGCGCTCGTAGACATCGCGGCCCTCGTGGCCGTAGGTGTTTAGATAAATGGCCGGGCTGTTCGGTTCATTCGCCGGGAAAATATCCACCGTCTTCTGCCGGATCGTAAGGGAAATCATAGGGGAAAGCTCCTTTCCATGCTTTTTGACCCTACTAGTATAGACGATTGGGGGGAATGGACGCAAGTACGCAGGATTTTTTGCGTTAGTTTCCAAAAGAAACTGTGTAAGGATTTTGTGCGTACTTGATTTTTAAGGGGAATCTTGTATAATTTTTATACTAAGATTTTTTCGCGGGCGGCCATTTACCGGCGCCCGCACCGAAAGGAGACGGCGCGCCTTGGAGCTTTGGCAGCTTATTCGATATGCCGAGCAAAAATTCCATATCCCCGAGCAGCACAAGTGGGCGGATTTCCCGCAGTTTTCCGTGCTGGCGGACCCCCACACGAACAAATGGGTCGCCCTTTTGATGCGCCAGTGGGACGAGGAGGCCGGCGCGTTCATCGAGCGCTGCGACTTAAAATGCGGCCAAGAGGTCCTGCGCACGCAGCCGTGGCCGTTTTTGTCGCCGCCGTTTCGCATGAAGGGGCAAAACTGGGTCGGCGTCTCGTTTGGCCCGAAGACGATCTCACAGGTCGTCTGCCGGCTGTTCGACCGCGCGGTCCGCTCCGGCGAGGGGCGCGGGTATACGTTCGAGCTGGATGGGAAGCCCGTTACCCTGCCCGCGTCCGACCGGGAATTTTCGTCCGACTGGGTCCTCGACGGCCCGCCGCGCTCAGCGCGCGATACCCCGCTGCCCGCGTCGGAAATCCCCCCGAAAATCCGCGAAATGCAGAAGTATTACCGCTACGCGGACGGGTCGTTTCGGATGAAATGCTGGAACTTTTACCGCCAGGGAAAATTCATGGAAACGTACGAGGATGACGCGCCGTGGGAGGAGATGATTACCCGCTATTATCCGACGTATCACGACTTCAATATCCGACAATTGCGCGGGTATTTTTCGTGGCGCACGCGCGTGCGGAAAGGGGACTTTTCCGAGGCCCCGGCTACGTTTGCGTTTCTGTATCTATACGAGCTTTTAAACGGCATCGGCACGCGCTCGCCGGAAGACGGTTTTGAGAAAATGCAGGCGTTCGAAAAAGGCTATCTCGACGCGGGGCTTGGAAACGCTTTTTTGCGCCGGCAGCTTTACCGGTGGATGTGCGGGTATGCGGTGCTGTCAAACTTCCCGCCCGAGACGGCGCGCCCGTATTTGGAGCCCGACGCGCTCGCGCGCGATGAGGCGCTCGCGGTCCTCGCCGCCCCGGAAACGGCCGAAGACGGCGCGGTGCTCGACGCGCTGGGCGCCGTGGCGGGGAAGCGATTGGAGCAGTCGCCGGCGTTTAAAAAGGACGCTTCCCGCGCGCGCCGCCTGTTCGCGGCGGCCTGGCGGCAGGGGGGCGGCGCGCTCTTTGCCGCGTGCTTCGGGAAACAGGCGTCGTACCACTGGACGCCGCTGCCGAAAGCCATCTATTTCGAGCTGCACCCGCATCCCGACGCGGACTACACGCTCGACCGCGCCCGCTCCTACCGCTGCCGCGGCGGCGATTGGTGGGAGGTGCGGTATGAGCCGCTGCACTTTGACCACGAAAAGCTGCGCGCGTTTTTGCGCGAGACGGACCGCCGCCTGCGCCGGGCGCTGAAGGCCGGCCACTATCTGCGCGAAAACCCCGAGGAGGCGTGGGCCGCGCCGTTTCTGGAGGCGGCCCTGCAGGAGGAGCGCCGCGCGCAGCAGGAGGCGGCCAGGCCGAAGTTCACGATCGAGCTGTCCGCGCTCGAGAAAATCCGGGCGGACGCGGCCCAAACGCGCGACAGCCTCTTAACCGAGGCGGAAATGGACGCCCCGCCGGTTCTGGAACATGCAAAAAATACGACGGGAACGCTCACGGGAAATATCGCGGGAAATGCCACGAAATCGATGACGGAAAATCTTTCGGAATATATGGGAAATCACCCGGTAAATATCACGAAAAATAGCTCGGAAAATGCTCCAAAATCGACGACGGAAAATCTTCCGGAATATACAGGGAATCCCACGGAAAATCCCACGGAAAATAGCCCGGGAAATGCCACGAAATCGATGACAAGAAATCTTCCGGAAGATACGGGAAATATCACGGAAAATAGCACGGGAAATGCCACGGAATCGATGACGAAAAATCATCCGGAAGATACGGAAAATATCACGGAAAATAGCCCGGGAAATGCCACGAAAACGATGACGAAAAATCTTCCGGAATATACGGGAAATCCCCCGGAAAATCTCACGGAAAATAGCCCGAGAAATGCTACGGAATCGAACCCAAAAAATGCTCCGGAAAATCCAAAAAATCCCCCGGAAAACACCGGGGGGCCGGCCGCGGCGCTCGACGGCTTTTTGCGGGAGATTCTCGATGACCTGCTTTCCGGGAAATCCGTCGAAGCGCGCTGCAAGGCGCGGCACGTGCTGCCCACCGTCGCGGCCGACACAATCAACGAGGCGTTTTTCGACGAAATCGGCGACAGCATCCTAGACTGCGACGGCGAGACGATTGCGCTCGTGGCGGATTACAAGGACGATGTTTTGCAACTGCTTGGAGGCGAACACCCATGACGGAACAGAAAAAAGTGCCGAAGCGGATCGCGCAGACGATCCTCAATTCGTTAAAGGGCGGCGTGGTCCCGAGGATCGGCCTGCCGTACATCACGGTCGGGCGCAAGCGCGAGATTGAGGCGCTGCTCCACGACGTCGACATCATCGCGGACGGCGGCGCGTCGTTCCGCTTCCTCGTCGGCCGCTACGGCGCCGGCAAGAGCTTCCTCTTGCAGACGATCCGCAATTATGTGATGGAAAAGGGGTTTATCGTCGCCGACGCGGACCTCTCGCCCGAGCGGCGCCTGCAGGGGACGCGGGGCCAGGGCTTGGCGACGTACCGCGAGTTAATCCGCAACCTCGCGACGAAGACGAAGCCGGAAGGGGGCGCACTGCCGCTCGTGCTCGACCGCTGGATTAGCTCCGTGCAGGCGCAGGCCGTCTCCGAAACGGGCCTTGCCCCCGGCGACCCGGCGCTGACGCAGTGCGTCGACCAAAAGATTGTGGCCGTCACGTCCGCCGTCAGCGAGCTCGTGCACGGCTTCGCGTTCGCGAAACTATTGTCGATGTATTACCATGCGTATCTCGACGGCGACGACGAGAAAAAGGCGAAGGTCGTGCGGTGGTTCCGCGGCGAATATACGGGAAAGCGCGAGGTCAAAGAGGAGCTCGGGGTAAACCTGCTGATTACGGACGACGACTGGTACGAGTATTTAAAGCTCTTCGCCGTCTTTTTCCGCCTGGCGGGCTATACGGGCATGATGGTCATGATCGACGAACTCGTTAACCTCTATAAAATCCCGAACGCTTTGACGCGCCAGTATAATTACGAAAAGATTTTGACGATGTATAACGACGCCCTGCAGGGCAAGGCCCGGTATTTCGGCATCCTCATGGGCGCGACGCCCCAGGCGGTCGAGGACCGCCGCCGCGGGCTTTACAGCTACGAGGCGCTGCGCTCGCGGCTGGCGGAAGGCCGCTTTTCGCGCCCGGGCGCGCGGGACCTTTTGGCGCCGGTCATCCACTTAGACCCGCTGACGCCCGAAGAGATGCTCGTGCTGTGCGAAAAGCTCTTGTCCCTGCACGCGGGCCTTTACGGCTATTCGCCGCGGCTTTCGACCGAGGACCTCGCGCGGTTTCTGGAGATCGAGTACGGCCGCGTCGGCGCCGACCAGAACCTCACGCCGCGCGAGGTGATCCGGGACTTTATTGAGCTGTTGGATTTACTGTATCAGGACCCGTCCCTTTCGATGGAGGGCCTTCTTTCTGCGGGCGATTTCCCGTTTGCCAAATCCGCGGCGGTGCCCGACGACACCGACGCCGCGTTTGCGGAGTTTACGATATGAATGTATTTGACCGGTACGCACCGTTTATCCAGGACTACATTTACCGCTCCGGCTGGCAGGCGCTGCGGGGCGTGCAGAACGCCGCGGGCGAAGCGATTTTCGGCACCGACGACCACGTGCTTCTGTGCGCTTCGACGGCGTCGGGGAAGACGGAGGCGGCGTTTTTCCCGATTCTGACGCTGCTCGGCGAGGACCCGCCGAAAAGCGTCGGGGCCTTGTACATTGCGCCGTTAAAGGCGCTGATTAACGACCAGTTCGGCCGCCTTTCGGAAGTGTGCGAGGAGGCGGCAATCCCCGTGACCCGCTGGCACGGCGACGCGCCGCAGGGGCCAAAGCGGAAGCTCCTAAAAAAGCCCGCGGGGGTCTTGCAGATTACGCCCGAATCGCTCGAATCCTTACTCGTCAATAAATCCATGGAAATCCCGTCGCTTTTCTGCGATTTGCGGTTTCTTATCATCGACGAGCTCCATTCGTTTCTGCGCGGCGACCGCGGCCTGCAGACGTTCTGTTTAATTGAGCGGCTGTGCCGCCTTTCGGGCTGCGACCCGCGGCGGATCGGCCTTTCCGCGACGCTCGGGGACCCCAAGGCGGCGGGGCGCCTGCTCGCCTGCGGCAGCCGCCGCAGGACCCGGGTCCCGCGGTTTGACGGCGGCAAAGAGGTGTGGCGGCTGTCGATGGAACATTTCTATAATACGCCGCCGCAGGCCGGCGAGGGCAAGCCGGACGTCCTTTCGGCACCCATGGCGGAAACGCCCACCGACACGCCCCCCAAGGCGGCCGACCCGGGGATTGGCTACATTTTCGCCCATACGCGCGGCAAAAAGTGCCTGATCTTCACGAACTCCCGCGAGGAGTGCGAGGCGGTCTGCCAGAGCCTGCGCCAATACTGCGAGGCAAACCACGAGCCGGACCGGTTTTTAATCCACCACGGGAACCTCTCCGCGTCGTACCGCGAGAGCGCGGAAGAGGAAATGAAGGACGATGACTCCCGGCTTTCCGTGTGCGCGACCGCGACGCTCGAACTCGGCATCGACATCGGCAAACTCGAGCGCGCGTTCCAGATTGACGCGCCGTTTACGGTGTCGGGCTTTTTGCAGCGCATGGGGCGCACGGGCCGGCGGGGGAACCCGTCGGAGATGTGGTTCGTGATGCGCGAAGACCACCCCGAGCCGCGGGCCATGCTGCCCGAGCGGATTCCGTGGTATTTCATCCAGGGCATCGCTTTGATCCAGCTCTACCTCGAGGAGCGCTTCGTCGAGCCCCCGCGGGAGGGCAGGCTGCCGTACAGCCTTTTATACCACCAGACGATGAGCACCCTGGCTTCCGGCGGCGAGATGACGCCCGCGGCCCTCGCGTCGCGCGTGCTGACGCTTTCGTGCTTTTCTAGGATTTCTAAGGAGGACTACCGCGTTTTACTGCGCCACCTGCTCGAAACGGACCATTTAAGCCGCACGGAAAACGGGGGCTTAATTTTGGGCCTTTCCGGGGAGCGGGTTGTCAACAACTATAAATTCTACGCCGTGTTTCAGGAAAACATCGAATATTCCGTGCATTGCGGCTCCGAAGAGCTCGGCACGATCGTCAAGCCGCCGCCGGTCGGGGAGAAGATTGCGATTGCCGGCCGCGTCTGGGCCGTCGACGAGGTCGACCACAAGCGGCGGGAGGTCTTCTGCACGCTCGTCAAGGGCAAAATCCCGGCCTATTTCGGCGACGTGGCGGGCGACATCCACACGCGCATTTTAGAGCGCATGTACGGCGTCCTGCAGGAGGGGGCGCAGTACCCGTATTTGATGCCCCACGCGGTGTACCGGTTGTCCGACGCGAGGGAGACCTTCCGCGAAGCCGGCATGGAAACCCGGCCGCTTGTCCACCTCGGCGGGAACCTGTGGGCGCTGTTCCCGTGGCTTGGCAGCTACGCCTTTTTGGCGCTCGAGCGCTTTTTAAAGCGCCGCTGCAAGGAGCGTTTGGGGCTGCGCGGCCTCAATTCCGCGCGGCCGTACTATCTGCAGTTTGCGATGGACGTCGGCGAACAGGCGTTTTACGAGATCACCGCCGAGGAGGCCGGGAAAGCCTTCGACCCGATGGAGCTGCTCTATCCGAACGAGGTCCCGGTCTTCGAAAAATACGACGAATACGTGCCGCCCGAACTCGTCCGGAAGGGCTTTGCGTTCGGCGTTTTGGATATCGACGGCATGAAACGGCGCGTGCGCGGCTGGGCGCAGGCGCGGCAGACACAGAGGATTCCCGGCGAGCAGAATGGAGGGCTTTCGGATGGACAAAAAGCAGATGACGTATGAGGAATACCTGCGGGACGTGAAGAAGGGCATCGTGACCGATTTGGGCAACTGCCCCGTCACGCCGCTTTTGCGCATGCTGCAGGGGAAGTGGAAGACGCAGATTCTCTATGAGCTGTGCATCCACGACACGGTGCGGTTCAGCACCTTAAAAAAGGAGCTTTCAGGCATCACGAACACGATGCTGACCAATTCCCTGCGCGAGCTCGAGCGCGACGGCTTCCTCAACCGCGTGCAGTTTAACGAGATCCCGCCGCACGTGGAGTATTCGTTTACCGAGCGCGGCCGCGACCTGATGCCGATCTTTTACGAGATCATGCTCTGGGGCTTTAAGCACGAGAAGGACGACCTCGGGAAAACATGAGCGCGGATATTTGGAATCCCTGGCACGGCTGCAGGAAGTACAGCGAAGGCTGCGACCACTGCTATCTATATTATTTGGACCGCGCGCACGGAAAAGACGGCGGGGAAATCTACAAGGTGAAGACGAATTTTAACCTGCCGCTCAAAAAGGACCGGCAGGGGAATTTTAAGGTCCCGAGCGGCGCGTCCCTGCGCGTGTGCATGACGAGCGACTTCTTTTTGGAGGAGGCGGACGCCTGGCGCGACGAGGCTTGGAATATGATGCGCCTGCGCCCGGATGTCCATTTCTGGCTCTTGACGAAGCGCGCGCACCGCATCCGCGCGTGCCTGCCGTGGGATTGGTTAAACGGATGGGACAACGTTTCCCTAAACGTGACGGCGGAAAACCAGGCGCGCGCGGACGAGCGGCTGCCGGTTTTATTGGAGATTCCGGCCAAACACAAGGGCGTGATGGTGGCCCCGTTTCTCGGCGCGGTCGATTTGACGCGCTACCTCGCCTCCGGCCAGTTGGAGACGGTCTTTGCCGACGGGGAAAACTATGACGGCAAACGGCCCCTGCACTACGAATGGGTCAAACACCTTTACGACCAGTGCGTCCAATTCGGCGTCCCCTTTTCCTTCTTCGGGACGGGGAACGTCTTCGTCAAGGACGGCCGGGCCTATTCGATCTGTAAGGCGTATCAGCATGTCCAGGCGCTGCGGTCGGGTTTGCAGTATCCCGCCGTGGAAAAGGACGTGCCCATTCAAAAGCGGTGCGCCGCCTGCCGGCGCAGGAATGCCTGCAATGGATGCCGCTGGTGCGGGAAATGCGGCGCTTTCTATTTCTAATATTCTAATATATATAAATAAACATAAAATATATATATAAATAAACATAAAATACATATGCAAAAAAGGGAGTGGCAGGATGAAAATCGCGCTGGCGTCCGCGCCGGTCATCGATCGGGAAATCGAAAAAAACAAAGCCGCCATGCTGCGCGACATCGAGCGGTGCAGCGGGAAGGCGGACCTCGTACTGTTTGGGGAATCCGTTTTGCAGGGCTTTAACAGCCTTTGCTGGCAATATGAGACAGACCGCCAAATGGCCGTCTCGCAGCAGGACGACGCGATCCGGGAGCTTCGCGACGCGGCCAAGCGCTGCCAAATCGCCGTTTCGTTCGGGTACATCGAAAAGGCGGGGGAATCGCTTTACAGCAGCCAGATGGTCGCCGGCCCGTCCGGGGAAATCCTCTACCATTACCGCCGCGTCAGCGTCGGCTGGAAGGAATATCAGCGCACGGACGCACACTACCGGGAGGGCGCGCACTTTGGCACGTTTTGCTTCCAGGGCAAGAAAGTTTCCGTCGCCCTTTGCGGGGACCTTTGGACGGAAGGCCGGCCCGCAGAGATGCGCAGCTTACACGCGGACCTCGTCCTGTGGCCGGTGTGGTGCGATTTTCCCGCGGACGAATGGAATCAGACCGTCAAATACGAGTACGCGCGGCAGGCCGCCCTTTGCGGGGAGCGCGTGCTGTTTGTCAATCCCTATTGCGCGACGCCCGGCCTGACCGACGGCGCGGCCGGCGGCGCGGCGTATTTTCGGGGCGGCCAAATCGTCAAAGAAGCCCCCGCCGGCCGCAGCGGGGTTTTGATTGTGGAGGTGTAAATCCCCCCGCTTGCGCGCCCCGAAAAAGCGTGCTACAATAAAACCCGCGCGCCAAAACGGCTGCGCGCAAAAAAGGCCGGGACGGCTGTTGAGCGCAATGTTCCGGCCCTTTTCTTTTGGAATTTTGGAGTTGGAATTTTAGGAAAGGAAGCGCTGCCCCATGCCCGCCCTCCAAGCGTTTTTCAAAAAGGAAACGGTCTTCTGCGTCTCTTTGCTGCTGGCGCTATTTTCGATGCTGCTCGTGCGGCCGGACCCGACGTACCTTACGTACCCGGATTACCGGACGCTCGCGCTGCTGTTTTGTCTGATGATTGTCGTTGCGGGGTTCCAGTCGCTCGGCGTCTTCGCAAGGCTCGGCCGCGTCCTGCTAAGACGGGCCCGCAGCCTTCGACGGCTTTCGCTGGTGTTCGTGCTGTTGTGCTTTTTCTGCAGCATGCTGATTACGAACGACGTCACACTTTTGACGTTCGTGCCGTTTACGATTCTCGTGTTCCGCATGATCGGGCAGGAGGCGGCTTTGACCCGCCTCGTCGTGCTCGAGACGATCGCCGCAAACCTCGGCAGCATGGCCACACCAATCGGGAACCCGCAGAATCTCTACCTTTATTCCGCCTTCGAGCTCGATGCGCCCTCGTTTTTGTGGGCCGTGCTGCCGTATGCCGGGCTTTCGCTGTTGGGGCTTATCCTGCTCGCAGTCTTCCCGCAGCGCGCAGCGCCCGCCGTGGGCGCGATTCCGGCGGCGCCGCGCCCCGAGGAGGACGCAAAACCGCTGTTCCCCGCGCTGGTGCCGTTTCTCGTCCTGCTTTTCTTGTGCCTGCTCGTCGTGTTCCGGGTGCTGCCGTATGGGCCGGTGCTCGTGTGCGTCGCGGTGGTCGTGTTTCTCGTAAACCGGAAGCTCTACCGGTCCGTGGATTATTTTTTGCTGCTCACCTTCCTGTGCTTTTTCATTTTTATCGGGAACTTAAAGCGCATCCCGGCCGTCGACGCGCTCTTGACCGCGCTCGTGAGCGGGCGGGAGCTGTGGGCCGGCATCCTCACAAGCCAGGTCATCAGCAACGTGCCCGCGGCCATTCTGCTCGCCGATTTTTCGCGGGAGATCCCCGCGCTTTTGACCGGCGTCAATTTGGGCGGCCTCGGCACGCTGATCGCCTCGCTCGCAAGCCTCATTTCGTTCCAGCTGTTTACCCGCGCGTTCCCGCAGAAAAAAGGCGCCTATTTCCGGTCGTTTACGCTTTACAATGTGGGCTTTCTCGCACTCCTCGCCGCGGCCGCCGCGGTCTTGACGCGCTTCGCCCCGTGAGAGCGCGGCAGGAAGTTTCTTTTATCATTGGAAGATATAAAATTTTCCGTGCTTTTTTCTCCGATTTGTGCTATACTATTCGTATAGGAAGTCTTTTCAGCTTTTTGCGCGTATGCTGCAAGACAGTATGCGGACAGCCGCTGCCATTTTCCGAACCGGCTGCCGATTTCAGATCGGAGGTTAGAATCATGTCAATCGAGACAATCAAACGGAAAATTAAGGGCTTATATGAATCGAACCCGCACATCCACATCAATGTTTTCGTCCCGCACGGGAAGGCCCTGCTCGAAAATGAGCCGGTGCTTCTAAAGCGCGTGTACCCGCACATCTTCCAGGTCGAGTCGCACGAGGGCGGCGTGCCGAAATGCCACACGATTCAGTATTCGGCGCTGATGACGAGGCAGATTGAAATCGTGGAGCTCAAAGACGCCGTCTAACCGCGGCTTTTTTAAAACAATGCCCGCACGCTTTCCGAAAACCGGAGGCGTGCGGGCGTTTTTCTTGCTTTTGCGTTTTCAGATAAAATAAAAGAGAGATGGCCGGTCAAAAAGCGCGCCGCGTTACAGGTACAGTTCGCATTCCTTGCGCACGGAGCAGGCTTTTTTGAGCGCCAGGCCGACGGCGGCGAGCATCGCGCCGTTGACTTTCCGCGCCGCGTGCGGGCAGATCACCGTGCAGCGCATGCACGAGATGCATTGCTTCGCGTCGACGCGCTTCGGGTCCTGTTCGTCGATGGCGCCCACCGGGCATGCCTTCGCGCACAGGCCGCAGCCGACACAGTCCTTCGTCGGCTTCGGCACCATGCCGGCCCCGCCGCCTTTTTTGTACGGGCGGTTCCCCGGGATGTGCGGCGCGGCCGTGTCGCCCGCGGCGAGCTTTTTCCGGATGGCTTCGGCGAACGATGTGAGCGTCTTCGCGTCCTGCGCGTCCGGCCGGCCCGCCGCGAACTGGTGCGCGATCGAATGCTCCGCAATCGCGGCCGCCGCGGCGAGAACCGTAAAGCCCGCGGCCTTCGCGGCGTCCTCGAGCTCGACGAGCGTGTCCTCATACGCGCGGTTGCCGTAGACGCACAGAAGCACGGCCTTTGCGCCGCTGCCCTTGATCGTGCGCAGGCGCTCGACCGCCGTCTGCGGCACGCGCCCGCCGTAAGACGGCACGGCAATCACGGCGAGGCCGTCTTTCGGGATTGAAGCGCCGCTCCAGCCGGCCCGGCGGTCCGTCAGGTCAATCGATTGGCGGGAAATCGCCGGGTCCCCGTCCGCCAGGGCGGACGCCAGCAGGTCCGCCGCTTTTTTCGTCCCGCCCGTCGGGCTGAACGTGATTTCATAAAGCTCCATGTCGATTCCTCCCAAAAGAATGGTGATTCGGAACGCAGCGCAGCGGGTACGGGCAGCCAGCCTTTCGGAACCGCTTTCGCGGTTTCCCTTGCAATTTCCCGGCCGGGCCGGTACAATAAAGGTGTAACCCTTGCGTTGACATCCGAGAACAGTGTACCATCCCATTGATGTAAAGTCAAGATTGACATCTCATTTTTTTGAACTTTCGAAAGGAGGAGCCCGATGCAGATCAGCAGGAAATGTTCCATCGCCGTCCACTGCCTGCTCTTTATCCACGAGGCCGCGGGGAAGGCCCGCGTGACGAGCGCGCTGCTCGCGCAGAGCACCGGCTGCAACCCGGTCGTCATCCGCACGGTGTTAAGCGCCTTAAAAAAGGCCGGGCTGATTCAAATCGCGCGCGGCACCGGCGGCGCGAAGCTGTGCCGCGCGCCGGCGGACATCACGCTGTACGACATCTACCACGCGGTGGAGCCGGACGGCCTTTCGGACTTAATCGGCATCCATCCGTGCGAGGGGCGCCCGTGCCCGGTCGCGCAGAACATCCGCGGCGTGCTCGAAGGACCCTACCATCAAATTGAGGAGGCCGTCCGCCGGACGATGGAGGGCATCCCGCTCTCGTCGATGGTCGAAACATTTCATAAGCGCCTCGCCGGCGCGCAGCCGGCCGTTTCCGGCTAAGCCGGCCCCGCGAACGCCCGGAAAAAGAAAAGCCTTCTCTCTCGGTTTCCGCATCCCGGAAATCCCCAAAGAGAAGGCTTTTGGTTTTGGCTTTCGGATTACGCTTCGACAAGCGTCCCCGCGGCCGGCGCGAGCGAGACCTGCGGCAGGCCGAGGTCTAAAAGATGCTGTGCCGCCTTTAAATACGCGAGGGCGTCTTTGTCCTGCTGCGTGTTTTCGTAGAGGTCAAAAAAGCCCTGCAGCGTCGTGTACGTTTCAATTTCCGACTGCCCGCCCCATGCGTCGGGCACCACGCCGAAGGGCTTGACCGCCGCGGCGTACGTCTTCCAGTTCCCGGCGCTTAAACCCCCGCGGCCGACCGTCGCGGAGATTTTCCCGAGCATCGCGCCCGCTTTTGGCATTTCCAGCAGCGTGTCCATCGCGCTCTGCGGGTCGGCGTAGACGGCGAGCATGTGGTACGCCTGCCCGTCCGCTGTGACCGAGGCGGGGTAGACGCGCTCGCCGAACGCGTCTTCCGGCAGGTCCTCCTGCGGCGCCGCCGCCGTGTCCAGCACAAGCGACGAGACAAGTCCCTCACCCTGCGCCGTCGCCGAAAGCACCCGCGCAATCTGCACCGGCGAGTTCCCGCCGCAGACGGCAAAAAAGCCCGCGACGGCCGCCGCCGCAGCCACGACGGGGAGGAGCCATTTCTTTTTTGTGTGCGTTCGTTTCATGGGCATCCATCTCCTTTTCCACAAAGAAAGGTTCGCGTTCGTTTCCTCTATTGTACCGCGCAGTATTTAGAGCTGTCAATTCCCCCAATTTTCTAGGATTCTTCTAAAATCTCACGCCTTGCATGGCGGCAGCTCGGCCGATCTTCCAATTTTTCCAGCACCGGTTTTGCGCATGAAAAGGCCGCCGTACAGGGTTCCCCCCTGCGGCGGCAGACCGTTCATTCCTCAAATGGGCCGCGAGCACATGGTCCTCGATGCTGCGCTTTATCGTTTTCATTCCTGAAGTGCTTCCTCCGCGTTGCCGTCGTGCTGCACATGCGGGTCCTTGGCAATCCGTTCCGCTTCCAGCATGGCGGCAGCCGTCTCCTTGTTCGGCCGCTCGAGCTTCACTTGAAACGGCAGGCCGCCCTCCCGCAGCGACTGGCGCACGAAGACGTTGAACGCCGTAGAGATGTTCATGCCGAGCTCCGCGAACAGTTTTTCGGCCTTTGCCTTTAATTCCCTATCCATGCGGATGCTGATGTTCGTGAACTTTTCATCCATCGTATCAACCCCTTTTGATTGCTGCTTTTAGTATATGCCTTTTGCACGAAAAAGGCAATACTTTGCACGGGCTTTTCGCAGCAAATTCATGAAAGGCGGTCCCGTTTCCTCATAGCGTTCCCATGCAGTCGAGCAGCGCGAACACAGCGGCCTGCTGCGTTTCGTTTAAATGCGACCAGCGCTCCAAAAGCGCCTTTTGCGATGCCGTCAGCGCGACCGGTTCGTCCCCAACGGCAAACAGCTGCGACAGCGTGATGCCGAACGCGTTGCAGAGCTTCTCTAAGGACGGGATTGTCGGCACCATCCGTTTGCGGTACCACGAGGAAATCGTGGACTGCGGCAGACCGGAACGCTCCGCGAGCTGATATTCCGTCCAGCCGCGGGCTTCGCGGTATGCAGTGATAGCAGCGAGAAGATCTTTCATCCACTTTCCCTCGATTCCTTGGATTCTTCGTAAATTATACTTCGACGAATCGTTGCTTTTTAATCATTTTTATCGTATACTTTTAACGATATATAAAAGTAATGGAGAGAAAAAAGATGTGTAAAAAGCGCTGCTTTTTGATTGGTCATCGGGAAGCCCCAGAATCGATTTTGACGCCCTTGCAAAAGGCCATCGAGACGCAGATTCTGGAATATGGCGTGACGGAGTTTATCGTCGGGAAATACGGAAATTTTGACCGTTTGGCGGCCCGCGCGCTTTTGCACGCAAAGAAAAAGCACCCCGGCCTCACGCTTTCTCTTTTGCTCCCGTATCTCCCGGAAAAGGGACAAGCGGGATGCCCGAAAGGCTTTGACGGCACCGTCTATCCCGAGGGACTCGAAACAGTGCCGCGCCGGTTTGCCATCGCTGCGGCCAATCGTTTTATGATGGATCATGTGCAGGCTTTGATTGCGTATGTGTGCCATCCGGCGAGCAACGCGCAGAAATTGGTGGAAGAGGCGCGTCGGCGCGCACGCCGCGGGGAAATCCAGATTTTTCTGTGGGACCCGGCGGCAAACGCCTTCTCGGAAGAGACCCCAATGAATCAAAGAATTTAAAAATTGCTTGCAATCGCTTGCATTTAACAGCAAAAGCGGGTAGTATATAGAAAAGGAGTGTGATCGATATGGCGAAGACATCCGCCGTTTACGCCCGTATGGATACGCAGTTAAAAGAAAATGCCGAAGGAATCCTTGCCGAGCTCGGCATTTCTCCGTCCAGTGCCATCCAAATGTTCTACAGCCAGATCGTCCTGAAAAAAGGGATGCCTTTTGAACTCCGCCTCCCCGTTGAAAAGCCGACCGCCATCGGCGGGATGACCCGTGCGCAGTTAGACGCGGAGCTTATGAAAGGCGTCGAATCCATGAAATCCGGAAAAACCTATACGGCAGAGGAAGTGGATGCCGAAACACATTTACTTTCTCCGGCAGATGGGATATACTATAAGCAGAGAGAAAACTTGAATTCTCAAGAATCGAAAGGGTGACGGGGATGAATTTGGCGAAACTTTCTGCGAACGGTCAAATCACGGTGCCGGTAGAAATTAGGCGGCTGCTTGGACTGAAATCCGGCGATAAAATTTTGTTCCTCCAAAAGCAGAATGGAGAGATCACGATCAGTAACGCCTCCGCTGCGGCTATCCGAAAAGCGCAGGCAGCCTTTGCGGGCGCTGCTGATGCACTGGGCGTATCCAGCGAGGATGATATGCAGGCGCTTGTAGACGAAGCGCGTTAAGGGAAGGCGTGGAGGCGTAACCTCTGCGCCCTTTCTTTTGGCATGGCAAGGGCCATGACACTGTAGATCGACGCCTGCTTTGCCACCCTCCCCAGAAAATCTTCTCGAAACCCCAAAGAAAAGGATTGACATTTCGGAGGGAGGATGCTATAGTACCGTTAGCGATAACGTTATCGTTAACGCAGGCCGGGGCCCCGCTCCACGATGCCGAAACGGAGGCGCGGGCGGCTGTGCCGTTTTGAAAACCCGAAGTATTTTCATAAAGGAAAGGATGCGTTCCGCTTGAACCATGTGAACCGCGAAAATTTTGCGATCGATACCCACCCGCTCTGCGCCCCCGAAGCCGTCGTGCAGGGCGACTGCTGGCGCATCAGCGTCCTGACGCCGTCGCTTTTGCGCCTGGAGTATGACCCGTCCGGCCGCTTTGAGGACCGCCCCACGCAGATGGTCTGGAACCGCCATTTCCCCGTGCCGGACTTCCACGTCACGCAGCGCGGGGATACGCTGGAGCTTTTCACCGAGCACCTGCATCTAAGCTATGACAAGGGCCCCTTTTCGCCCAACGGCCTTATGATCCAGACGCTCGGCGGCTTCGGCTGGGGCGGTACCTGGCGCTACGGCAAGGAGCTTTACGACTTAAAGGGCACCGCGCGCACGCTCGACGAGGCCGACGGCGAAATCGAGCTCGACCACGGCATCAATTCGATGTACGGCTATTCGGTGCTCGACGACAGCCGCTCGATGGTGCTCTGCGAGCAGCCGGAAAACCCGTTCGGCATGTGGGTCCAGCCGCGCGCGGAGGGGATCGAAGACCTGTACTTTTTCGGCTACGGCCACGACTACGCCGGCTGCGTGCGCGATTTCTACCGCCTGTGCGGCAAGACGCCGCTTCTGCCGCGCTGGGCGCTCGGCAACTGGTGGAGCCGCTACCATAAATATACCGCCGAGACGTATAACGCATTGATGGACCGCTTCGACGCGGAGAAGGTGCCGTTTGCGGTCGCCGTCCTCGACATGGACTGGCACTTGGTCGATATCGACCCGAAGTACGGCACCGGCTGGACGGGCTACACGTGGAACCGCGATTTCTTCCCGGACCCGCCCGCATTTTTGCAGGGCCTGCACGACCGCGGCCTGCACGTGACGCTCAACGTCCATCCGGCCGACGGCGTGCGCGCATATGAGGCGGCATATCCTAAAATGGCCGAGGCGATGGGCGTCGACCCCAAAACGGAGGCCCCGATTCCGTTCGATGTCGCCGACCCGAAATTCATGGACGCCTATTTTACATGCCTCCATCACCCGCTCGAGGACGAGGGCGTCGATTTCTGGTGGCTCGACTGGCAGCAGGGCTCGTACTCGAAGGTGCCCGGGCTTGACCCGCTTTGGATGCTCAACCATTTCCATTTCCTCGACAGCCGCCGCCGCGGACGCCGCCCGATGACGTTCTCCCGCTACGCCGGCCCGGGCAGCCACCGCTACCCGATCGGCTTCTCCGGCGACACAATCGTCTCGTGGGAGAGTTTAAAGTTCCAGCCATACTTCACGGTCACGGCCAGCAACATCGGCTACGGCTGGTGGAGCCACGACATCGGCGGCCACATGATGGGCGTGCGCGACGACGAACTCGCGACGCGCTGGGTGCAGTTCGGCGTATTCTCGCCGATTAACCGCCTGCACAGCACGCTCGACCCGTTTAACAGCAAGGAGCCGTGGAATTTCTCGCAGGAAGCGTGCGAGACCATGGAGGACTTTTTGCGCCTGCGCCACGCGCTCGTGCCGTATCTCTATACGATGAACCGCCTGGCAAGCCGCGAGGGCCAGCCGCTGATGCGCCCGCTTTATTGGGCAGAGCCCGAAAACCACGACGCCTACGAATTCCCGAATGCATACTATTTCGGCACGGAGCTTCTGTGCGTGCCGGTGACCGAAAAGCGCGACCCCGCCCTGCTCATGGCGCGCGCGGCGACGTGGCTGCCGGAAGGCGAGTGGGTAGACTTCGCGACGGGCCGCCGCTATAAGGGCGGCCGCCGCGTGGAATTGTGGCGCACGCTCGAGGAAATGCCGGTGTTCGCGCACGCGGGCGCCATCGTGCCGATGCAGGACCGCGCGACCTTGTCGAACGCGCTGGAAAACCCGGCAGCGCTCGAGGTCTTCGTATTCACGGGCGCGGACGGCGCGTTCACGCTGTGGGAGGACGCGGGCGATACGCCGGAAGACCGCGACGAAAACTGGGCGTCCACCGCGCTGCGCCTGACGGACGGCGAACGGTTCGTCATCGAGCCGGCCGCGGGGAATGTGTCCGTGCTGCCCAAAACGCGCAGCTGGCGCGTCCATTTCTGCGCGGCTGAGCCGGCCGCCGTCGAGGTGACCGTCGCCGGCGCGGCGGTCGAGCCCCGGACGGTCTACGACGAGGAGCGCCACTGCCTGACGGTGGCGGTGTCCGATGTGCCGGCCGGCGCGCAGGTGGTGTTCGCGTTCCCGCAGGGCCTTCCGAAGGCGCAGAACGACGTCGCCGGGGAAGTGCGCACGATCTTAAACCGCGCGCAGATGTCGTATCCGGCAAAGTCGAAGATCCAGCAGATGGTCGAGACGCAGCCCGAGACGGCGCTGTCCTCGATGCGCACGCTCGACGGCGTCCCCGCCGCGGTGTACGGCGCGGTCTGCGAGATTTTGGAAGCGGAATAAAGGGATTATATTTTCGATATTAGATAAACGAAAACCGGCCGCCCCTTCGCAAAGAGGGACGGCCGGTTTTTGGGTTTCTATGTTTTTTTCCGTCTCAAAATCCCCGCAAACGCCGCCCCGCTCCCAACCCAGCAGAACGCCGCCCCGAGGATTCCCCAAACGGCGCTCCACTTTCCGCTGACCGCCAGAAGCCGCCACGGGAAAACGCGGCCGGCGGGGCCCGAAAGGGACGCGGCAAAGGTTTTGAACACCGCCCGGTAATGCGCGCCGTCAAAGAAGAGGTCGGGCGGCAGAAGGGAACCCGGCAGGTCGATTGCGGAAAGCAGCAGCCACAAAAGGAAAAGCGCCCCCGCAAACGCCGCCGCCCCGATCGCCGCGCGCGGCACGGACCGCCGCGGCCCCGCAAGGCGCGCCCATTCGCGGGTCACCCAGATGCACAACAGAAGAAACGGCACCGCCGCCGCGAGCAGGAGCGAGAGCTTCGGCACCTGCCACAAAAGGACTGCACCGTCGCCGAGGCCCAAAACGCTGCCCGCAAACGGCTGCCCGAGCGCCGCCCCGGCGGCCGCGGCCGCCTCGCTCTCCAAAAGCGGCGTGTCGGACGCGGCGTACATCCATGTGACCGCAAGCGGCGCGGAAGTTCCGCTGGGCGGCGCGCTCAAATAAAGCGCCGGGGCCCCGCCCTGGGCGCGCCGGGAGAGGAAACCTTCCCCCTCTTTGAGGACGCCGCACACGGTGTATGCCCGCCCGTCGAGCGTCAGGGTCTGGCCCGCGGCGTCCTGCGTGCCGCACAGCGCCAAGGCGAGGCCGGGGTCGAGGACCGCCTCGTTTGGCGCCCCCGAAAAGTCCGTTCCGCTTGCAAACGCGGCGCCCAGCGCGCCGAGTGTGCGCGGCGCCGCCACCGTCGCCGAAAGCGTCTGCCCGTCCTCGGTTTTTACGGGAAGGGCCGCCCCCGCAAAGCAGCCCTTTTCGGCCGCCGCGCCGATCTCCGCGGCGGAAAGGGAGATGGGCGGGTCCGCCAAAAGCAAACTCCCGCGCGGCAGGGCCCCGGCGCCGGCTTTCGCCGTCGAAAAACAGCCCCACAGCCCCGCGGCCGCGAGGCAGAAGCACACGATGCACAAAATCTTCCCCCGCGCCTTCATGATGCCGCCTCCTGCACGCGGTCGCCCGGCTTTAACGGCTTCGTCGACGCGACGACCACGCGCTGGTTATAAAGCCCCTCCGGCGATGTGCGCACTTCCGTCTCGGTCGTGTAGGTCTGGAGCATCGGCAGCGCGACGGGCTCGACCCGCAGCTCCTTCCCCCAGATGCCGTCGACTTCCTCGACGCCGTACACAAACGGCAGCCCCGATTCATCCGTCTGTAAACTCGCAAGCGGCAGCGCGCACAAGCCCTCCTCGTCGACCTTCACGGATTGCGTCACGCGCTGCGTGCGCACCTGCGGCAGCATCCAGACCTCGATGCGCGACGAGAGCACCGTGCAGCATAAAAGCGCCATCACGCACGCGGCGCAGACGCCGGAAACGGCGGATTTTCCCGATCGATGGTTCATCGAATCGCCCTCCTTCATTTTAATCCGGAAAATGCGATGCCCTCCGAGAGCTCCTCGCTCCAAAAGAGGAACAATAGACTCACGGGCAGCAGGCTTAAAATGCCGCACACAAATTGCAGCGAAAAGTTCTGCTCGCTGACCGTCGCGAGGAAGATCGACAGCGGATACTGCTTCGGGTCCGACAGAAACACCATCGGCTGCTCGACGAGGTTCCACGCATCGACGAACGTCAAAACGGCCACCGCGACCCAGCCCGGCTTCGCGGCCGGCGCCATCACGCGGAACAATACCGACCATACCCCCGCGCCGTCTAGGTACGCGGACTCAATCAGCACGCGCGGCACATTTTGGAACACAATCGCCATCAAAAACGTGCCGAACGGCGAGAACACCGCCGGCAGTAACAGCGCCCACCAAGTATTGAGCAGGTGCAGCCGGTCTAAAATCAGGTAATTCGGCAGAAGCGTCACCTGCGTGGGCAGGAGCATGAACAAAAGCAATAGGCAGAAGAGCACGCGCCCGCCCGGAAAATGGAATTTCGAAAACGCGAGCCCGCCGAAAATGCTCACGAACACCTGCCCGATCGTGATGGCCGCGCATAAAAGCAGGCTCGTCCAGAATTTGAAAAGGTAATTCGGCGACGCGAGAAACACGTCGTAATACGCGGCAAGCGAGAACGTGTGCGGGAAAAGCCGGAACGTCGCCTGCCCGCCCCCGTACACCGCCTCGACCTCCTCGGGGGACATAAACGAGTTGCAAACGGTGTAGAGCACCGGGAACAGCACGAGAAGGCCCAGCGCCACGAGCACGCCGAACAGCGCGCGTTCCCTTTTCCGGGTCATGGTTCTGGTCATTCGCGTCATTCTGGTCATTCTAGTCAAGGCTGTCCCCCCGTTTCTGCGCGCGCTGCCACAACCCGTACAGCGTCCCCGTCACGGCGAAGATTACCGCAAACACGACGACCGCCGCGACGGCCAGGCGCGGGTAGTTGAGATTTTGGAAATTGTTGTTCATGAAATGCTGCAATAAATAAATGCTGTCGTCCGGGTGGTCGCCGCCGAGCAAAAACGCCTCGCGGAAGCACTTAAACGCGTTGAGCAGGGAAATCACGAACGCGAAGAATAACGACGGCAGCAAAAGCGGCAGCGTGATGCAGCGCAGCTTCTGCCATGCGCCGGCGCCGTCTAAGGATGCCGCGCTGTAGAGCTCGTCCGGGATCATCTGTAAGCCCGCTGACAGCAAAATCATGCTGTAGCCCGTGTTTTTCCATAAATATAGAAGGATTAAAATCCAGAACGCCCAGCCGCTTTGGAGCCATTCCTGCATGGGGAGCCCGAGGTGCAAAAGGATGTCGTTGAAAATCCCCGTATCGGACAGGAAAATGTCGAGCACCATCACGGACGACGCGGCCGGCACCATCATCGGGTATAAAAACGCGAGCTTTAAAAACCGGCTGCCAAACGTCAGCCGCCGCAAAAGCAGCGAGAGGAAGAGCGACAGTAACAGCACCGCCGGCAGCGCTAGCCCCAAAAACTTCGCGGTGTTTCCCGCCGCGAGTAAAAACCGCGGGTTTTGCAGCACGGCGCTGTAATTCGAAAGCCCGACGAACGTGCTGCCGCCGGCGCCGAACGTAAACGAAAACCAGACGGTCACGCACAGCGGCGCCGCGTAAAACACCGCCACGCCGCACAGAATCGGCAGGGCCAGGAAAAAGCCCATGCGGGCCTCGCGTTTACGCACTGGCGTTCGCCTCCAGCGCCGCGTAGATGTTCGCGGCCGTTTCTTCGGCGTCGATCTCGTCCGGCGGGCCGTAGGGCGGGACCATGTTCGCAATCTGCCAGTCCGCGTCGGTCAAGATCCGCACGCTCCCGAGCGGCTTCCCGGAGTCGAGGTACGATTGCGCGGCGGCCTTCTCCGCGTCGGTCACGTTGCCGCTCTCAACATCCCATTCCTGCACGCCGATGGCCGCATAGGCCGCGGCCTCCTGCGCGTTCGTATCCACCGGTATCGCCCATTCCATACCGGGGTCTATCTCCTTCTGCCGCTCGTCGGAGAGCAGGAAGCTCAAAAATGCGTAGGCGCTCTCTAGATGTGCACAGTTCCCGCGCACGGCGGCGAACGTGTTCACCACCGCGCTCACGGTGCCGTCCGTCGAAAGGTACGGGAAACACCGCGGCGTCTGCCCCTCTGCGAGGTCCGACTGCGCATTTGCCGGCGTATACGTAAGAAACGGCGTCGTCATGGTCGTCCCGCTCTCCTCGGTCGCGGCGCTCGACGCGACGGCCAGCGAGCGGAATGTGGTAAGCAGCGAGGCGATCTCGTCTTCCGTCACCAAAACAGAGCCCGCGTCGTAATCGACCGGCTGCGGCAGCGCGGGGAGGATGTACGTCGCGAAAAACGGCGCGTTCCCGACGCCCTTTGCGTTCCCCTCGAGCGTTTCGGCGACCTCCGCCGGCCCCTGCGAAAGGTCCGCGTCCGCAATCCCGCACAGGTCTAAGTTTTCCTGCGTCGCGTAGTAAAACGCCCAGCTGTACGACAGCGGCAGCGCGACCTGCCTGCCGTCCACGGCGCCGGCCGCCATGACCTCCGGCACGCACGCGGCAAACGCGGGGTCGTCTTTTGTGTAATCGCTTAAGTCCGCGAACACGCCGCTGCGAAGCGTCTGGTTCGGGTCGGAGAACAAGGACTCCGCCGGCTCCTCGCTTCCCATCGGGCTCGGCATCGTGAAGATAAACAGGTCGGCGCCGGAACCTGCCATAAGCTCTGTGCGCGTCTGCTGCAGCGCCGCGGCGCGCGCCTCGCTGTCTGTCGGGAGCTTTTCGACTTCCACCGGCATGAAGTCGTCCGAGAGGGACGCGCCGCCCTGGTTCCAAAGGTCGACGGCATTGTGCAGAAACAGCGAGAGGTCAGAATCCGTCTGCAAAACGAGCGCTTCCCCGCTCGGCGACGGGGCAGGGGTGGAGGACGTGCCCTCTTCGCCGCACGCCGAAAGCCCGGCCGCCAATAGGGCCGCCGCCGTCAGGGCCGCCACATACGTTTTCCATGTCCTTCCATTCTTTTTCATAAATGTTCCCTCCTTTTAGAAAAAGCGCGGGGGCGCCTCCCGAGTGATCGAAGAGACGCCCCCTTTCTGGTGAGTTCGATGTGTGATTTGGATGTGTTTGCAATATGAAAAAAGGGGAGAATCCGAGGACCTTCTCCAGCCCTTTCCTCTTTTAGGATACGAGCTTTTGCGGCAGTTGTCAAGCAATTCCTGCAAAAATCGCGAAAGTTTTTCTAAAAATTTGTCTTATTTAAACCCATGGCAGGCCCAGCGGTATTCGACGAAGTACGTATTGTAGCTTTCCCCGCACGCCGGGCAGCGGTAGTTGGAGATGCCCTGCCGCGATTCCAACATGTCTTCGCCCTCCGGGAAGGAGTCGCACGGCCGCGGATTTCCCGTCGAACCCCAGTCCGAGAGGAACACAATCCGCGAGGAGACGCGGCCTTTCCCGCAGGCTGCACACGGCACGGCGCGCACGACGGCCGGCGCCGCGGCCGGGTCGGTGGCTTTCGTCTGGCTGTCCGCGCCGGCGGCCGGCAGGACCGCGGCCGCTGCGGCCCCGGCGGCGAGCAGCAGGCACAGCGCTTTCTTTTTGAAATTCCGCATGGTTCGAACTCCTTTCTTCTGCGGCCCCATAGGGCGGGGCGTTTATGTGTGATGGGCATGAAACGCAAAAGGTACAGTCAGCTTTCCTAATATCATAGTACCCCCCCGTTTGTTTTTGTCAAGGCTGCACGGCAAAAAATTCTAAAATTTTGGGGAATTTCTGCGAAAGGGAAGACTTTCCCGTGCAAACTGGATTTCTTTTGTTAAAAATAGGGCCATACCAGGAAGATTTGGACGCTTGAAAACGAAGCCTCGCAAGCCGCTCCGGCGGCGGTGCAAATCCGCAGGAAAGGATATGGAAATGAAAGCACTTACAAAACGGATTTTGAAAAAATCCAGGGTGAACCCTAGATTCTGGCGGCACATCACAAAAAGAAAACGCGTAAAGGGGAGTGCTTTTGGCGAAATTTTGCGTCAAAACCCATTGACTTCTGAAAAGAATGGGCCTATAATCATAACCAAGATGTAAACACTTACATACACGGCGGAAGGAAAATCCTTCCGGAAAACACCCAACCGGATCGCCGTACAGCACTTCATGAAATTGAAGAAGGGAGCAAAACACCATGTTACAATTGTCCAACGCGGGCCTTTCGGACCGCAGCGCGTGGGAGGCAGCCGGCTATGCGCTGCCGCAGTACGACCGTGCCGCGATGATCACGCGCACGAAGGAAAACCCGTTCTGGGTCCATTTTGGCGCCGGGAACATCTTCCGCGCGTTCCAGGCAAACGTCGCGCAGAACCTTTTAAATGCCGGCACGCTCGACCGCGGCATCGTCGTCTCCGAGGGCTTCGACGAGGAAATCCTCTCGTCGGTCTATGACCCGTGCGATAACTTGAGCGTCCTCGTCACGCTCAAAGCCGACGGCTCCGTCGAGAAATCCGTCGTCGCCTCCGTCGCGGAAGCGCTCTCGGCCGAATCCGTCGGCTGCGCGGGCTTTGCGCGCTTAAAGGAAATCTTCGAGAAGGATTCTTTGCAGATTGTGAGCTTCACGATTACGGAAAAGGGCTACAGCCTCCAGAACGCGCGCGGCGAGACGGCCCCGGCCGTCGCGGCCGATTTTGCGGCCGGCCCCGAAAAGGCGGAAAGCTACATGGGGAAGGTCACGGCGCTTTTATACCACCGCTATGAATCGGGCGCCAAGCCGGTCGCGATGGTCAGCATGGACAACTGCTCCCACAACGGCGACAAGCTCTACGCGGCCGTCAAGGCCTTTGCCGAGAATTGGGAGAAAAACGGCGTCGTAAAGCCCGGCTTCCTTTCGTACGTCAACGACCCCGCGAAGGTCTCGTTCCCGTGGACGATGATCGATAAGATTACCCCGCGCCCGGACGACTCCATCCGCGAGATGCTCGAGAAAGATGGCGTCACGCCGTGCGCGCCCGTCGTCACCGCGAAGCACACGTACACGGCCCCGTTCGTCAACGCCGAGGAGTGCCAGTACCTCGTCATCGAGGACGCGTTCCCGAACGGCCGCCCGGCCCTCGAAAAGGGCGGCTTCCTGTTCTGCGACCGCGACACGGTCAATAACTGCGAGCGCATGAAGGTTTGCACGTGCTTAAACCCGCTGCACACCGCCTTGGCCGTGTTCGGCTGCCTATTGGGCTATACGCGCATCTCCGAAGAGATGAAAAACCCGCTTCTGCGCAAGCTCGTCGAGCGCATCGGCTACACCGAGGGCCTGCCGGTCGTCATCGACCCGGGCGTGCTCTCGCCGAAGCAGTTTATCGATGAGGTCCTAAACGTCCGCATCCCGAACCCGTTTATGCCCGATACCCCGCAGCGCATCGCGACGGATACCTCCCAGAAGCTCTCGATTCGCTACGGCGAGACGATTAAAAATTATTTGGCCACAGACCCCGAAAAGGTCGACTCCCTCGTCGGCATCCCGCTCGTGTTCGCGGGCTGGCTGCGGTATTTGATGGGCATCGACGACGCAGGCAACGCCTTCACGCCGAGCCCCGACCCGCTTTACGAGACGGCGTCCGCGTACGTCAAGGACGTAAAGCT
This sequence comes from uncultured Clostridia bacterium, assembly GCA_944385055.1. Taxonomy (GTDB): domain Bacteria; phylum Bacillota; class Clostridia; order Oscillospirales; family Acutalibacteraceae; genus Caproicibacterium. Next base: position 39,557 of record CALWVT010000002.1, read on the forward strand.
CGGCGCTCCACTCGACGAAGCCGCCGCCTGCGAGAAGCTCCTGCCGCTTTTGTCGAACGCGCAGATCTTCGGCGTCGACCTGCACGCGTTGGGCATGGACAAGAAAGTCGTCTCGGCGTTCTGCGAGATGTGCAAGGGCCCGGGCGCCGTCGCGAAGACGCTCGAAGCGCACGTAAACGCCTGAGTTTTCTTTCGTATATCCTATTTATCATTTCTCCATTCGTATTCTCTTTTTATCCCAATTTACAGGCCCAAGTTACAGGAGGGACAAACCCGTCATGGAAAACTTAGAAGAACTGTTCCGCAAGATCGGCGTCGTGCCGGTCATCGCCATCAAAGACGCCGATACGGCCGTCCCGCTCGCGAAGGCGCTCGTCAAAGGCGGCCTGCCCGCCGCGGAGGTCACGTTCCGCACCGACGCCGCCGAGGAATCCATCCGCCGCATGGCCGCCGAAGTGCCGGAAATCTACGTGTGCGCCGGCACCGTGCTCGACCCCGAGACGGCCGAACGCGCCGTCAAGGCCGGTGCGCGCGCGATCATCAGCCCCGGCTTAAACCTCGACACGATCGACTGGTGCCTCTCCCACGACGTGCCGGTCATCCCGGGCACGATGACGCCGACGGAAGTCGAGCTGTGCATGCGCAAGGGGCTTCGCTTCGTGAAATTCTTCCCGGCCAAGGCGGCCGGCGGCGTGCCGATGCTCAACGCGTTCGCGGGCCCGTACGCCTCGATGCACTTCATGCCCACCGGCGGCGTCAAGCCCGATAACCTTGCGGACTTTTTAGGCTGCAAGAACGTCGTCGCCTGCGGCGGCACGTGGATTGTCCCGGGCGACGCGTTGGCAAACGGCGACTTCGCCGCGATTGAAAAGCTTGCAAGCGACGCGGCCGCGCAGGTGCGCGAAATCCGCGGTTAATGTTTTACTTGTTTCCTTCTTCCAAATCTTCGTGAGAGGCGGTGCAGCAGCGTTTTCAGGGAAAACCCTTGCCTGCGCCGCTTTCTCTTTTTTTGGAATCGGAAGCGCGAGAATTTTGCTGATCATTTCCAATAGGAGGAATCCCCATGAAACCGTTTATGGATAAGGACTTTTTGCTCGACACGCCGACCGCCCGCGAGCTCTTCCACGAGTTTGCCGAAAAGGCCCCGATTATCGACTACCACTGCCACATTAGCCCGAAGGAAATCGCGGAAAACCGCTCGTTTGACAATATCACGCAGGTGTGGCTCGGCGGCGACCACTACAAATGGCGCCAGATGCGCTCAAACGGCGTCGAGGAGCGCTGCATCACCGGCGATGCGCCCGACCGCGAGAAATTCCAGAAATGGGCCGAGACGCTCGAGATGGCGATCGGAAACCCGCTGTTCCACTGGAGCCATTTGGAGCTGCAGCGCTATTTCGATTACCACGGCGTCTTGACCGGCGAGACCGCCGAAGAGGTTTGGAACCTGTGCAATGAAAAGCTCAGAAGCCCCGACATGCGCGCGCGCAGTCTCATCGAGCGCTCGAACGTCAAGCTCCTGTGCACGACCGACGACCCGGCCGACGACCTGCACTGGCACGCCGTCATCCGCGACGACCCGACGTTCTCCGTTCTGGTCCTGCCCGCGTGGCGCCCGGACAAGGTGCTCCACATCGAGAAGGCCGATTTCGCGCCGTATCTTGAGACCCTCGGCGCGGCGGCCGGCATGGAGATTAAAACCTACGACGACTTAAAGAAGGCCCTGCAAAAGCGCATGGATTTCTTCGCGGAAATGGGCTGTTTAGTCAGCGACCACAGCCTCGATTACGTGATGTACGCGCCCGCGAGCGAGGAGGAGGCCGCCGCGATCTTCCGGAAGAAGCTCTCCGGCGAAACGCTCTCGATGGACGAAGTGCGCCGCTACCAGACCGTGTTCATGCAGTTCGCCGCCGGGGAATACCACAAGCGCGGCTGGGTCATGCAGCTGCACTATGCGCCCAAGCGCGACAATAACACGCGCATGTACGAGAAATTAGGCCCCGACACCGGCTTTGACTGCATCAGCACGTACACGCCCTCCGCGGAGCTCGCCGATTTCCTCGATTCCCTCGAGCGGACGGGAACCCTGCCGAAGACGATCCTTTACAGCTTAAACCCCGCCGACGACGCGGCCATCGGCACGATTATCGGCTGCTTCCAGAATTCGGACGCCATCGGGAAGATCCAGCAGGGTTCCGCGTGGTGGTTTAACGACAACAAGGTCGGCATGACAAACCAGCTGACGTCGCTCGGCAATCTCGGCCTGCTCGGCAATTTCGTCGGCATGCTCACGGATTCGAGGAGTTTCCTGTCCTATCCGCGCCACGAATATTTCCGCCGCATTTTCTGCAATCTCATCGGCGGCTGGGTCGAAAACGGCGAGTTCCCGAAGGACATGCGGCTGCTTCAAAAGATTGTAAAGGGTGTGTCTTATAATAACGCGGTGCGGTATTTTCACTTCCCGCTTGCCGCGTACTAAAGTTTTTTCTTTTTTTGCTGTGCATTTCTTACTTTTATATGCTTTCTTCTTTATGAAGATTTCTTCTTTCAAATTTGATTTGTAGCTTTTGGGTTTTGGGTTATCCTTTTTACGTCTTCTTAAAAATTTTTACTTTCTCCTTCGACGCGCTCGGGCCGCGCGGGGGCCCCTACTTTCTGGCCAGCAGAAAGTAGGCAAAGACTGGCCAAAGAGGGCTGCGCCCCCTTTGGAATTCCCCCCCTGACCCCCAATTTTAAAGTTTTCTTTGGCGCGCTAGAGTGGCCTGCGGCCACAACCGCGCGCCAAAAGAGGCTATAAAATCGGGGTTTGACGGAACTCCTAGCCGCTTACGCGGCAGGAGCTTCCGGGAGATTTGCGGAGGCGTTGCCGCAAAAGCCGTTTCGGACGCGGTCCCATGCGCCTTCGCGCATGATCGGCGAGCTTCCCCTTTGGGGAACGCAGGGGGCAAGGGGGCGTGGAGCCCCCAATAGGCGCGCATGACCGGCGGACGTTCCCCAATGGGGAGCATAGGGGGCAAGGGGGCGAAGCCCCCAAACCCGAAGCGGTGGAGGTGCGGCGGCCGTGGCGAGCGCGCATGCGCTCGCGCTTTCCCCAACGGCACCGAAGCTCCAGCCGCGCAAGCGGCGAGGAGTTCGGCCAGGGCGACCGCGCCAGCGAGGACTTGGGGGTTTCCAAAGGGGGGCGTCCAGCACCCCACTTTGGTCCGGGGATTCGCAAGGGGGTGAAACTCCCTTGCGCCTGTCTTTGCCTACTTTCTGCAGGGGCAGAAAGTAGGGGCCCGGCGCGGCCCGAGCGCGTCGAAGGAATCAATTAGAAATTTAGAAAAGGGTAAAGAGGATAAAGCGCGTCGAAGGGAAATCGAGAAATTTCAAGAAACGTAAAATAGATCAAAGAGCCCAAAAAACAACAAAAAAGTGCAGGGAGCGTTCAAAAAAACGCCACCCCTGCACTTTTTCATTCAAACCAAAATCAAAATAAAGTCGTCCCCCGCGGGACAATCGTCGCCGAGTAGGTGCTCTTCTGCGGCACATCTTTTTGCTGCAGCACCTGCATCAGAAGCGATACCGCCGTCGCACATAAAAACTCCACACGGTTGTCAACCGTCGTCAGCTCCGGCGTGCTGCACGTCGAAAGCAGGGAGTTGTTGTACCCCGCAACCTGTAAATCCTCCGGCAGGCGCTTTTCGTGCGCGAGCGCATACTTGACGGCCCCAACCGCAAGGCCGTCGTCTGCCGCCAGAACGGCATCAAAGTCCGCCACCGGGCACTGCTCCAAAAACGCCCGCGCCTCGTCAAACGAACCCGGGCACGCGAAACACCGCCCGCCGGAAAGCCCCGCCTCCTCACAGGCGCGCGAAAACCCCGCGCATTTGCGCGCGCTGCTGTCGCTGAAATACCGGTACAGATACACCGGGCTGCACGCGCCGGCCTTTAACACCTTCTGCGTCAATTCATACGTCGCCTGCTCGTCGTCACACAAAATGCCATATACGTTTTCCCCATTTAAAGAGCCATTTAAAAGGAAAACCGGCACCTTCTGCGCCGCCTGCAATAGATAGGCGTTTCCCTCTTTCGTCGATTCAATAAACTGGGAACCGACCAAAAACAGCGCGTCCACATTGCGCCGCAGCAGCAGCTCCAAATAAGCCTGCTTGTCCTTTAACGCGTACCCCGTGCAGCAGAGCATCGCCGTGTAGCCGTTTTCGCGCAGCTCCCGCTCGAGATACTGCACCGCCTGCGCGAGATATACGTCCGAGGCGTCCGCGCACAGCATGCCCACCGTCTGCATGGAATTAAGCCCCAAGCTGCGCGCAAAGGCGTTTGGCATATACCCCGCCTGTTCAATGACGGCCAGCACGCGCGCCCGCGTGGCCGCGCTGACTTTGTCGCTGCCGTTGAGCACACGGGATACGGTGGCGATGGAAACGCCCGCCTTTTTGGAAATATCATAGATGTTCATGGAATCGACGCCCTCTTTGCTGTTCCTGCGCGCACATGCGCGTGTCTTGCGCTTCTATTCTACCACAGCGCGCGGGGATTGGGAAGAGAGCCTTCGCCGCCCGATTGCCCCCGGCCGCCGGCGGGGCTTTACAATCTTCTTTCGGGACGGTACAATAAAAGAGAGTTTCGCCCGATTCGCGGGCGGCTTCCCGGCGGAAAACGGCGCCGGCCTTTCGTTTCATGAACAAATCATGAAAAAGATAGAAAAAAGATACGGAAAGATTTTTTGCTTTTTGAAATTTGTCAATACAGAGGAGAAAAGGGAGAATGTATGGGATTTGAACAGATGCCCCTGCAGCCGCGGCTGCTGCAGAATATACAGGCCGAGGGCTATCAGGCCCCGACGCCGATCCAGGAGAAATCCATCCCGCAGGTGCTCGCGCGGCGCGACCTGTTCGGCTGCGCGCAGACGGGAACCGGCAAGACCGCGGCGTTTGCCGTGCCGGTCTTGTCGCTGCTTGCGCAGGAGCCCCGGCGGGGGAAAGCGCCGCGCGCCCTCGTCTTGACGCCGACGCGGGAGCTCGCGCTGCAGATTTTCGAAAACTTCTGCGCCTTGGGAAAGGGCCTTTCCCTTCACACGTGCGTGCTCTTCGGCGGCGTCAAGCAGGGGCCGCAGGTCGCGTCTTTGGAATCCGGCGTCGATATCCTCGTCGCGACGCCTGGGCGGCTCAACGACCTGTATCACCAGGGCTTCGTCGATTTGTCGCGGATTGAAATTTTCGTCCTCGACGAGGCGGACCGCATGCTCGATATGGGCTTTCTGCCCGATGTTCGCCGCGTGCTCGAGAAACTCCCAGAGAAGCGGCAGAACCTCATGTTCAGCGCGACGATCCCCGAGCCGATTAAGGCCCTCGTCGACGAGATTCTGCAAAACCCGGTCCATGTGCGCGCCGCGCCGCCGGCCACGACCGTCGAAAAGGTCGAGCAGACGGTCTATTTCGTCGACCGCGAGCAGAAACCGAAGCTGCTTCAGTGGGTGCTCGAGGACCCGCGCATCGGCTCGGCGCTCGTCTTTACGCGCACGAAGCACGGCGCCGACCGCGTCGTGCGGGACTTGACCCGCGCGGGCGTGCGCGCCGCGGCCATCCACGGCAACAAAAGCCAGAACGCGCGCCAGAAAGCGCTTTCCCAGTTTAAAAACCACCAGCTGCGCGTGCTCGTCGCGACGGATATCGCGGCGCGCGGCCTCGACATCGAGGGCTTAACGCATGTAATCAATTACGATATCCCCGAGGTGCCCGAAACGTACGTCCACCGCATCGGCCGCACCGCGCGCGCCGGCCGCAGCGGGGCCGCGCTGTCGTTCTGCACGATCGACGAGAAGGCCGATTTCCTCGCGATCGAGCGCCTGATCCGCCGGGAAATCCCCGAGGTCACGCAGCACCCCTACCCGATGCAGAACTGCACGCCGATGACGAAGGAGCAAAAAGAGGCCCTGCGCTTAGAAAAGCAGGCCCGCGCCGAGGCCGCCCGCGCCCGCCGCGCCGCCCGCGAGAAAGCCGGGGCGCCCGCGCGCAAAAAAGCGCCGCAGCCCCCGATTTCCCAAAAGCCGGCTTCTCAAAAACCGGCCGCGCAGCCGCCCCGCGCAAAGCGGCCATCCCCGAAAAAGGCCGCCCCCGAACAGAAGCGCCCGGCGCCGGAGCGGGGGGCGCGCCGCACGCCGCCGGCCCGCGCGTTTCGCCCGGACCTCGAAAAGTATGTGCCCAAGGGCCTGCGCCGCCCGCCGAAAAAACACTGAATCCGCCCCGAAACACCCGCCCCGCTACCCATGGATTTTAAGAGGAGGAATGACCGGATGTCTCTGTCAAAGCCTTTGCGCCTTGCTCTGACGGCGCTTTCCAGACCCGATCTGCACATCCAGAAAACGTATAAAATCGTGCGCAGCGTCACGCGCGTCACCCATTGGCCGCGGTTAAACCCGCTGTATAAGCCGTGGGACCACAAGATTTCCCGCGCAGGCCACACGGTGCCGGTGCGCATCTTTACACCCGACCACACGGAAACCCCCGCGCGGCTCTTCCTGTTTTTCCACGGCGGCGGCTGGGTGACGGGGGATATCGACTCCTACAGCGACGTGTGCGTCCGTTTGTCGAACGCCATGGGCGCCAAGGTCGCGAGCGTCGACTACGGCTTAGCGCCCGAACACCGCTTCCCGGAAGGGCTCGAGGACTGCTACGCCGCGATGCAGGAGGCGCTGCGCGTGGCGGGGCTTTTAAAAATGGAGGTCATCCTCATCGGCGATTCCGCCGGCGGGAACCTCGCGGCGGCCTGCTCCCTGCTGGCCCGCGACCGCGGCGGGCGCCAGGCGGACGCGCAGATTTTGCTGTATCCGAGCACCTACCCGGACCATAACCCGAACACGACGCCGTTTGCCTCCGTGCGCGAAAATGGCCGCGACAACCTTTTGACCGCCCGGCGCGTCGAGGAGTACATCGAATTGTATGAGCGCACGCCGGAAGACCGGCAGAACCCGTACTTTGCCCCGCTGATTGCCGGCGACCTGCGAAACCAGCCCCCGACGCTCGTGGTCACCGCGGAGCTCGACCCCCTGCGCGACGAGGGGGAGGCGTATGCGAGGCGCCTGTCTTTGGCCGGCAACGCCGCCGAATGCCACCGCCTGCCCGACGCGCTGCACGGATACCTCTCCGCGATGCCGCCCGCCCCGGGCGGCGCGGCGCTTGTCCGCCGGACGTACGGCTTGATCCGCGCCTTTTTGGCGCGCCGGTCGGCCGCGGACGCGCTCGACGGGGAACAGGCGCTTTGATTTCGTCCCGCAAACCGCCTCGGGCCCATTCGCCCTTTTTATGGGCCGGTTTTGTGGTACCGTTTACGCTGAAAGGAGGCGAGCCCTTTGCGTGAAGCAAAATCCCGCTGGGCCCAATTGGACACAGCGGCCAAAATCTTCCCGTGCACGAGCGGCCGCCGCGACACGAAAGTGTTCCGCTTCGTCTGTGAATTAAATGAACCCGTCGACCCCGCGCTTTTGCAGGCCGCGGTCGAGGAGACGGTCGATTTCTTCCCGGGATTCCGCATGGTCTTAAAGCGCGGGCTTTTCTGGTATTATCTGGAGGACAGCGCCCTGCAGGCGGCCGTGCAGCCGGATACACGCCCGCCGTGCAGCCCGCTTTACGACAAGGAGGTCACGGGCCTTCTGTTTTCGGTCACGTGGTACAGCCGCTGCATCAACCTCGAAGTCTACCACGCGATTTCCGACGGCACCGGTGCGATGCACTTTCTGCGCATGCTCGTGTTCTGCTATTTGAAAAAAAGCCACCCGGAGGCGCTCGCGGATTTGCCCCAGCTCGATTACGACGCGAGCCTGCCGCAGAGCATGGACGACGGCTTCGAGCACTACGCGACGGCCGAACACAAGAAAAAGCCGCCGAAGCTCCCGCCGGCGTACCATCTGCGCGGCAGCCGCACGCCGGATTTCGCGCTTTCGGTCGTCGTGGGGGCGGCGCCCGTGGAGGCGCTGCTCGCGATCAGCCGCGCCCACAACGCGAGCCTGACCGCGTTTCTGTGCGCGCTGTTTATCCATTGCATCGGGGCGCGCATGCAGGCGCGCGACTATGCGCAGCCCGTCACGCTCGCCGTGCCGATCAATCTGCGAAACCACTTCGAAAGCGCGAGCGCGCGCAACTTCTTCGGGGTCATGGATGTCTCCTATTCGTTTTCCCAGGGCGGCCGCTCGCTCGAAGAGATTTTAAAGGCCGTACAGGAACAGTTCCAAACGGGGTTAACCCCCGACCAGATGCAGCGGCGCGTCAACCAGTATATCGGTTTAATCCGCAACCCGTTTGCGCGCATCACCCCGCTGCCCTTAAAGGACCTCGCGATGAAGCTCGGCTACCGCGCGAACAGCCGCCGCGAAACCGGCGCGCTCTCGAATATCGGCATCGTCCATATGCCCGAAGCCCTTGCGGAGTATATCCGCCAGTTCTCGATCTTCGTCAGCACCGAAAAGCTCCAGCTGTGCACGGTCACGTACAACGGCCGCATCACGATGGGGTTTTCGAGCGCATTTCAGGATATGGAAGTGCAGAAGGACTTTTTCCGCGCACTGACGCGCCTCGGCGTGCCGGTGGAAATCGATACGAACCTGCAGGAAGGGGAGGGGCGTCCGTGAAATACTGCGAAAACTGTAAAATTTCTGTCCGCGGCACCTACAGCCACTGCCCGCTGTGCAACGCCGTCTTGACCGGCGAGGCGGAGGAAAGCGCGTTCCCCGCGCTCGAAAGCCACCACAAGCGCCGCAAGCTCTGGCTGTCGATTCTCGCACTCGCGAGCGTGGCGGGCTGCGTCGTGTGCGGGACCATCAATTTCCTTTTACAGGGCATGCCGTGGAGCTTATTCGTCTTTGCCGGCGTCGCCTGCTTCTGGCTGACATTCAGCCTTGCCATCTATAAAGGCCGCAACATCCCGAAAACGCTCGTGTGGGAGGTCTTCCTCGTCAGCGCCTTGGCGGTCGTCTGGGACCTCGGCACCGGCTGGCACGCGTGGAGCATCGAATACGTGCTGCCGATTGTGTGCATGGGCGTTATGGTCACGCTGTCGATTTTCGCGCGGCTGTACCGCGTGCCGTCGGGCAGCTTCATCGTGTATATCTGCCTGGACGCTTTATTGGGGATTGTGCAGCTCGTGCTGCTTTTCACGGGCCTCGTCGAAGTGCCGCTGCCGAGCTTATTGAGCATCGGGCTGTGCGTCGTGACGCTCGCGGCGCTGTTTCTGTTCCGCGGGCGCAACGCCAAAGAGGAATTGCGCCGCCGCCTCCATTTATAAAGATTTTTATAAATCTTATCAATCTTTAAACTTTGATGGATGCCTGACGGGGCCGCGCTTAAAACCCCCCGGCGGATGCGGGGCACGCACAACAGAAGGATCGGAGTACGAAGGTATGGATTATAACGAGCTTGCCAAAGTGGGCGCCGAACTCGGCAGCCTGTTGATTCAATACGGCGCGGAGATCTACCGCGCGGAGGAGAGCATGGTGCGGCTGTTCGCCGCGTACGGCGCGCAGGAAAGCCAGGTCTTTGCGCTGACCACCTGCATCAATGTCACGGTCTTTAAACCCGGCGGGGAGCCCGTCACGCGCATCAGCCGCGTGCAGATCCGCACGTTTGACCTCGATAAGATCGACCGCCTCAACGACCTGTGCCGCCGCGCCTGCGCGCAGTATATCCCGCTGTGGCGCCTCGAGCGCGCGTTAAAGCGCATCGAAATGGGGAAAGTCTTCAGCCGCCCCCTGCAGGCGGCGGGCCTTGCGGGCGTCGCGTTCGCGTTCGCGCTGTTTTTCGGCGGGGGGCTCGAGGAGGCGGCCGTCAGCGGCCTGACGGGCCTCGCCATTTTCGCAATCCAGGAGCTTTTAAACCCGTTTCGGCCAAACCTGTTCTTCTCGACGCTGCTGCAGAGCCTGTGCATCGGCGTGCTGTGCATCGGCGGGTCGTACCTTCTGCCGGGCTTCCAGCGCGACATCGCGATCATCGGCGCCGTGATGAACCTCGTGCCGGGCATCGCAATCACGAGCTTTATCCGCGACCTGTTGTCCGGCGATTACCTGTCGGGCGCGCTGCGGTTTATGGAGAGCATGATCGTCGCGGGCGCGATTGCGCTGGGCGTCGGCATCGTGCTGTTTTTGACGCAGCTTTTTTAAAGGGAGGCGCTGTTTAGAAACGATGGATATTTTCCTGCCCTGCCTTTACAGCTTCGCGGCCTGCTTGGGGTACTGCCTGCGCGTCAACCTGCGCGGGCGCAAAATGGTGCTCGCAAGCCTCGGCGGCGCAATCGGCTGGCTTTTTTACCTGCTCTTTTCGTTTACGGGGTACGAGCTTCTGCAATACTTCGCGGGCAGCGTCGCGATCACCGTCTATGCGGAGGTGATGGCGCGCGTCAATAAGACGCCGGTCACGGGTTTTCTGCTCGTCTCCATGCTGCCGATGGTCCCCGGCGGCGGCATCTACCACACGATGGAGTACGCCGTCTTGGGCGACATCGACGCGTTCATCCGCACGGGGCTTTATACGTTCGCAATCGCCGCGGCGCTCGCCATCGGGATGCTCGTCGTGTCGAGCCCGGTGCGCCTTGTACGCAACTGGAAAAACCGCAAGGAAGGCATCCGCCTCCCGTAGCGGGGCGCCAAGGCCGCGCATCCGCGCCAAAGCCGTATTGACAGCGTTTATACGGTGTATTATAATATGGGCGAAAGGAGGGAATCCTCATGGCACAAACCATTGTCAGCGTCCGCATGGACGATTCCCTGAAGCAAGAGTTTGACGAGGTCTGCAAGGAACTTGGACTTACCATGACGACTGCCATCACGATGCTCGCCAAGAAAATGACCCGCGAGAAGCGCCTGCCGTTTGATGTCTCGATAGACCCCTTCTACTCCGATGAGAACATGGCGCGATTGAGAAAGTCCATTGCGCAGATGGAATCCACAGGCGGCACCATTCATGAGGTACCTTTGGATGATTAAGGCATGGACAGATGAGGCGTGGGAGGATTTCGAGTATTGGACCAAGCAGGACCGCAAGACGCTTAAGCGAATCCTGCAGCTGCTCAGGGACATCGACCGAAACGGTTATGAGGGAATCGGAAAACCGGAGCGGCTGAGAGGAGATCTGTCGGCCTATTGGAGCAGAAGGATAGACGATGCGAACCGGATTGTTTATCGAATCGAGAATGACGTCATAAAGATCGTTCAGTGCGGCTCTCATTATCGGGATAAATGACGAAGGATGCATCCAGTGAATCATAGGGTATCAAAATCAAACGAGGGCAAGCGGAACCGATTCTCCGTTTGCCCTCGTTTTTTCATTCTATTTCTATTTCTTTATATTTCTATTTCTTTCTTTATTTCTTCGATTTCAGGCGCTCCTCAATCGCGTCGTTTAAGATTTTCAAGGCCTGCACGCGCGCGTAGCGCTTGTCGTTGCCGCACAGGATGTGCCACGGCGCAAACGTCGTGGACGTGTAGCGGAACATGTCGTTGACCGAAACCTCATAGTCCGGCCAGCGCTTGCGGTTGCGCCAGTCCTCGTCGGTAATCTTCCACTGCTTGCTCGGCGTGTTCTGCCGGTCCTCAAAGCGGCGCAGCTGCTCGTCGGGGTCGATGTGGATCCAGAATTTCACGATGACCGCGCCCCAGTCGTACAGCTGGCGCTCGAAGTCGTTGATTTCCCGGTACGCGCGCTGCCAGTCCTCCGGCTCGCAGAAGCCCTCAATGCGCTCGACCATCACGCGGCCGTACCACGAGCGGTCGAAAATCGCCACGTGCCCGGATTTCGGCAGCTTGCGCCAGAAGCGCCACAGGTAATGCCGGTTTTTCTCCTCGCGGCTCGGCGACGCAATCGGCACCACCTCGTACCCGCGCGGGTCGAGCGCGTCGGCCACGCGCCGGATGTTGCCGCCCTTGCCGGCCGCGTCCCAGCCCTCGTACACGACGATGACCGGCACCTTCTTGCGGTAAATCGTGTTGTGCAGGCGCGACAGGCGCTCCTGCTCCTTTTTCAGCTGCTTTTTGTACTTTTCCGGATCGAGCTTCTTCGAGAGGTCGACGTCCTTTAACAGCGGCATCTTCACAAACGGGTAGTCGCCCGGCAGGATCACGTTCGACGCCGCCTTCGGCGCCGCGTGCTGCTCGCGCCGCAGCTGCAAAGCGTTTCGCACCATCTCGTCGACGATGCGGAACACCTCAATCGTGCGCAGGTTGTCGTCCATGCCCGAAATCACGTGCCACGGCGCCCACGACGTGTTCGTAAATTCCAGCATCTCGTCAAAAATGCGGCTGTAGCGGTCGTATTGCCGGCAGCGGCGCCAGTCGTCGGGCGTCACGCGCCACTCGGTGTTCTTGTCGCCGTCGAGCTTTTCTAAGCGCGCCTTCTGCTCCTTCTGCGAGATGTGCAGGAAAAACTTGATGATTAAGTACCCGTTGTCGACTAAGCCCCGCTCGAAGTTATTGATTTCGTTCATGCGGCGCAGGTTCGTGATGTCGTCGATCTCCTTCTCCAGCCGCAGGATGCTCACTTCCTGGTACCACGACCGGTCCATCACGGACATCTGCCCGGCTTCCGGCAGCGTGAGCCAGTGGCGCCACATCGTCGGCTCGCGCAGCTCGAGTGCCGTCGGCGGCTGCGTGTTGACAACCGAATACCAGCGCGGGTCAAAATTGTGGATGAGCTTCGAAATCACGCGCCCTTTCCCCGCGGTGCCCCAGCCCTCAAACAGGATGATGACCGGCAGGCCGACCTCTTTCATCGGCATGTCCATCGAGGCTAAGGATTCCTGCAAAGGCTTTAAGGCCTTCTTGTACGCGTCTTTTGACAGGGTTTTCTTTAAGTCCACTTTTTCCAGCATAACATGGCCCTTCCTCATAAAAAGTTTTGCACTTTTACGCACTCTTTTTAAGATAGTATACACGAAACCAGAAAAATTACAAGGCTTTTGCCGCAGAAATTTCCGCCGGCGCGGGATTTTCCCGGCGAGAAACTGGAAAATCCGGTGTTGACACCGTGTCAGAATGGTGGTATCTTAAAATCGGAAAGAAACTGACATCGTGTCAGAATGCAGAAATGTTGAAGGTTCTAGGCTTTGTAAACGATCTGAAAAACCCGAACAGGAGGTTTCTAAAAACGATGAAAGCAAAGGTCTATTTTATGCGGGAAATCACGCCCGAAAACGTCGTGCGGCTCTACCACGCGCTCGGGGTTTCGCTTCCCGGCCGCGTTGCGGTCAAGGTGCACACGGGCGAAAAGGGCAACCAGAACTTTTTGCGCCCCGAATTCTGGCGCCCGATGGTCGAGGAGGTCCACGGCACGGTCGTCGAGTGCAACACCGCCTACGGCGACGCGGCCGGCGGCGTGCGCGACCACACCGAATCGCACAGAAAGCTCCTCGAGGAGCACGGCTGGACGAAGTATTTCGACGTCGACCTGATGGATGCCGAGGGGCCGGACGCCGTCTTTCCAATCCCGAACGGCAAAATCCTCAAGGAAAACCGCGTCGGCCGCCATTTGTTAAATTACGACTCCATGCTCGTGCTCGCGCACTTTAAGGGCCACCCGATGGGCGGCTACGGCGGCGCGCTCAAGCAGCTCGCGATCGGCTGCGCGTCCCGCGCGGGCAAGGCCTTGATCCACTCCGCCGGCAAGACGGACGACCGCTTCAAAACGTGGCAGCAGCACGCGAGTAGCGTCGTCTTCCCCGAGGCGATGGCCGACGCCGCCTCGAGCATCGTTGCGCATTTTCAGGGGAAAATCGCGTATATCAATGTCATGAAAAACCTCTCCGTCGACTGCGACTGCTGCGAGGTCGCCGAGGACCCCTGCATGCAGGATATCGGCATGCTCGCGTCGTTAGATCCCGTTGCGATCGACCAAGCCTGCATGGACCTGATCGTCCATTCCGATGACCCGGGCCGCGATCATTTCCTCGAGCGCGTCAACAGCCGCAACGGCATCCACACGATCGAGGCCGCCGCGGACCTCGGCTTCGGCACCCGCGGCTACGAGCGCATCGACCTGTAAGCCGGCGCTTTCAAAAAAGCCAGCAAGGGGCCCTGCCCCAAACCGGAAAGGAGGGGGCCCATGCCAAAAGGCTCCGAAGAATGGACAAGCCGCCGCAAAGCGGAAATCCTCCATGCCTGCGCGGCGCTTTACGAGACGAAGGATTTTCGGGATATCACGTTAAAGGACATCGGCGAGAAGACCTCGATGACCCGCACGTCGATTTATAATTATTTCCGGACGAAACAGGAAATTTTCCTGGCCCTTTTGCAAAACGAGTACGAGGCGTGGATCGCGGACCTGCAGGCGATTCGCTGTGAAAACGAGGCGATGACGGCCGAGTCGTTCGCTTCCGCCCTCGCGCGTTCGCTCGAGAAGCGCCGGCTCTTTTTAAAGATTTTGGCGATGAACCACTACGATTTAGAGGACAGCAGCCGCCCGGAAAACCTCGTCGCGTTTAAAAGGGTCTACGCCGCCTCGATGCGGGCCGTCGCCGCGTGCTTAGAGAAGTTTTTCCCGCGCATGACGGCCGACGGCCGGCAGGGTTTTCTCTATGCGTTTTTCCCGTTCCTATTTGGCGTCTACCCCTACACGACGGTCAGCGACAAGCAGCGCCGGGCGATGGAGGAGGCGCACGCAAACTACGTGTTCCTCTCGATTTATGAGATCACAAGGTCCATGGCCCTGCACCTTTTGCACGGCCTCGAGGCAGAAGCCGAAACGCCCTAATGAAAAAGGCTCCCCGCACAGAGGGAGCTTTTTTTACGCCTCTTTTTTGCGGAATAGGAAAAACGAGAGCCCGGCGGCCGCCGTCACAATGCCCCCGCCGATGAGCAAAACCGTCCGCACGCCGATTTCGTCGGCGAGCAGGCCGAATACGCCCAACGACGTAATCGACAGGATATTCGACAATAGCGAGTTCACGCTGAACACGCGCCCGAGCCGTTCGGGCGCGGCCGTCGTCTGCACGAGCGTGACGCGCGCGACGGCATAGCCCGCGTTGAAGACGCCGTTGGCCGCCTGGATCAGCATGCCGATTGCGAACACGGTGTTCAGCGGGAACAAAAGCAGCGAGAGCCCCAGCCCCAAAAGCGAGACGTTAAACAGCCGCTCGCACGAGACCTTTTCGAGCAGCTTATAAAGCACCGCGCTCGCCAGCAGCATCGCGACGCCCTTCGCCGAAAGGATTGCGCCATAGCCCGCCGAATTCTGGTGCATGTAATCGTAGACGTATAAAATTAACAGCGAGTTGAGCATGCCGGCGGCGAGCCCCACCGCGGCGATCGTGACCGTCACGCTCAAAAGCTTCGGCTGCGCGCGCACGTAGCGCAGCGTCTCGAAAAACGTGTCTTTTTGTTCCGGCTCCTTGGAAAGCCGCGACGCCGGTGCCGGCGTCCGGTGATAGGAAAGCCCCAAAAGCAGCAAAGCGGAGAGCAAAAAACTCGCGCTGTCGATGTAAAAGCAGACCTCCACGGACAAAAACGCGAGCAATACCCCCGAAAGCGAGGGCCCCACCACCATAATCAGCGAGGACATCGAGGAATCGATGCTGTTGACGTGCTTTAGCTGCGTCTCCTCCACGAGGAACGGCACAATGCTGTCGCTGCACACGTCCGTAAACGTCGAGACCAGCGACACGAGGAACAGAAAAAACAGCATCCCGTCCGGAAACAACGGGATGCAGAACACGAACACGGCGCGCAAGAGGTCGCCGAAAATCAGGATTTTCTTTTGATCGAACCGGTCGGCCACCTTCCCGGCCAGCGGCGAAAACAGGATGTACGGCAACAATGTCAGAATCGAGACGAAGCTCGTCGAGGACGCGGCGCCCGTCGCCTGCGCCGCGAGCGTCAGCACCGCAATGCGGTCGATCCAGTTGCCCACGTCCGAAATCATGCGCGCGCCCACAAGGCACACCGTGTTCCGCCTGGTTCGGCTTTTCACAAAAACCGCTTCCTTTCCATTCGATTCCCATTTCTTTTTCATTTCCTTTTCATCGTCAGGCGTCTGCATGTTTTCACAAGCTTTATAAAAGTGAACTTTTATTCTATGCCTTTTTTCGATAAAAGTCAACACGCTGCTTTCTATATTTGAGAGCACGCCTGCCTGCGTTTTGCCTGAAACACTCTATATAGATTTTGCGGAAGCCGTATGGTAAAATGAAAAAAACGCAGCCATGCGTTTTTACGGGAGGCGTTACGATGAAAATCGAGATTGGAAGAGAATTTCCGCAGTATTTTAAGCCTTCTTATCCAGAAGAATTTGAATTGTTTTCGCATTTTGAAGTAACCGCGGGAATTCCAACGGTTTTATTTGCCATTACCACATGGAAAGAAAACGGAAAACCAAATGTTTGTTTTCATTCGTGGAGCTGTTTTCACGGAGATAAAACGGCGTTCTTTGCTGTGATGGGAAATTTATATCAGCATACGCATACTTATGGTAACATTCAAAGAGAAAAATGTTTTTGTATCAATTTTTTGCCGATCAGCGCTTACGATCAATTGGTAAATACCATTCAATGCAACGATTTGGAAACGGACGAATTTGCGGTCGGCCATTTTACGCTTTCTCATGCAAAAACGATTCATGCGCCAGTTATTCAGGAAGCGTTTCTCAATATGGAATGTACGTTGAAAGAAATACAGGATTTAAGTGGCGCCGGAATCACAGCAATGGTGATCGGACAAGTGCAGCATATTTCTGTTGAGAAAGAATATGCGCAGGGCTATGAACAACGATATGGAAAAGACGGATTTATGATGTTAATCCCGGCACCGCAAGATCTCGTCACAGGTGAACCAAATCCATCTGCAATTGCCAGCGTAGAGATTGAAAAATACGATTAAGAACTTGCAAACACGCGGTCAAAAGAAAATTCACGGGCGCACCGGCCTCGTAAAACGGGCCAGGTGCGCCCCTTTGCTTTCCCCGCGCCTGTGTGGTATAATACAGCAGTATATGTTTATTTTCCGGCGCCCTTTTCGGCAGGGCGCGCCGCGGGAAGGAGGGCCCCATGCGCATTTTAGGAATCGATCCCGGCTACGCAATCGTCGGCTGGGGGGTCTTGCGCGCGGAGGGCGGCCGCTTCGTGCCGCTCGCGAGCGGTGCGATCGAGACGCGCGCGGGCGTGCCGTTCGACGCGCGCTTAGAGCAGATCTACACGCAGATCGGGGAGGTCCTCACCCGCTGGAAGCCGCAGGCCGCCGCCGTCGAGAAGCTCTACTTTTCGAAGAATAAGACGACGGCCATCGGCGTCGCCCACGCGCGCGGCGTGCTGCTGCTCGCGTGCCGGCAGGCAAAGTGCCCGATCTACGAGTACACGCCCATGCAGGTCAAACAGGCCGTCACGGGCTACGGCGGCGCGAAAAAGCCGCAGGTCATGGAGATGACCCGCAGGCTCCTGCATTTAAAGGAAGTCCCGCGCCCGGATGACACGGCCGACGCCCTGGCCCTCGCGATTACGCACGCGCAGGCGAGCGCGAGTGTGCTGCGCCGCGAAGCGCTCGGCGTCTACCGCCTGCCGACGCGGTTTTAGGCGGCCTTTCGGGCGGCGCCCGGTTTGAAACGTTTTAGAAAGGGGAGAGCGCGGTGTTTTACAGTCTTACCGGAAAACTCATCCATCTCGAGCCGGGCGCGGCGGTCGTCTCGTGCGCGGGCATCGGCTTTTTGTGCCGCACCACACAGCAGACGCAAAAGGCCCTGCCGCCGCTCGGCGAGGAGGTTACGCTGTTTACGCAGCTCAATGTCCGCGAGGACGGCGTCGATCTCTACGGCTTTTACAGCCTCGCGGAGCGCAGCTGCTTTAAGCTGTTGACCGCGATTTCCGGCGTCGGCCCGAAGGTCGGGTTATCGATCCTCTCGGTTTTAACGCCCGAACAGGTCGCCGCCGCCGCCGCGACGGGCGACAGCAAGGCGTTTACGCGCGCAAATGGCGTCGGCCCGAAGCTCGGCTCGCGCATCGTCTTGGAAATGAAGGATAAGGTAAAGTCCCTCCAAAAAGAGAGCGGCGGCCTGCCCGTCCCTGCCGGTGTCCCGAGCGCTGCGGGCAACGCCGAGGCCGCCGTCAATGCGTTGACGGTATTGGGCTATTCGACAACCGAGGCCGCCTCGGCCGTCGCGCGGCTCGACAGTTCCCTGCCCGTCGAGGAACTCATCCGCGGGGCATTAAAATTCTTCGGCTCCCAATAAAGGAACCCTGGAATCGAAGATTCAATCAAAATGAAAGGAGGCGCGTGCGATGCCGCTTGCCCTTTATGCGTTGACAGAATCGATGGAGCCGGCGTTTCGCGATTGGCAAAAGGCGTGGGGAAAAGAACCGATCGTCCCGTCCGGCTGCTTTTTAGAAGACGGCGAGCCGTTTGAAGCGTGGCTTTCGAAACGGCGCGCGCTCGAGGACCCCGTCTTCGCCGCTTCTCGAGGCTGGTCGCCGGGGAAGGACTTCTGCCTGATGGAAAACCCGGCGGGCCCGATTCTTGCGATGTCAAACCTGCGCACGGTCTTGACGCCCTCTTTATTGGAATTCGGCGGCCACATCGCCTACGGCACGCGGCCGGATTTTAGGCGCCGGGGTTTGGCCGCGCAGTGCCTATCCCTGACGCTTGAAAAGGCAAAAGAGGCCGGCCTTCGCCATGTTTTAATCACGTGCAGCCGGGAAAATCTTGCGAGCGCGCGCACGATTTTAAAGTGCGGCGGCACGCTCGACGACGAGGTCCCGCGCGCGGGCGGCGGGGTCACCCAGCGGTACTGGATTTCTTTATACGATACGGCCGTTTCATTTTTTAAATAATTCCCACCTATCCAATGCAGAAAGGAGGCGCGTGCGATGCCGGAATATACCGAGGAAGATTTTGACCTCGAAACCCGCATGGTCGCCCCGGAATATACGCCCGACGACGCGGAGGTCGAAAACCCGCTGCGCCCGAAACAGCTTTCCGACTACATCGGCCAGGAAAAAGTCAAGGAGAATATGTCGGTCTATATCCGGGCGGCCTTAAAGCGGCAGGAGACGCTCGACCACGTGCTGCTCTATGGGCCGCCGGGGCTCGGCAAGACGACGCTCGCGGGCATTATTGCGAATGAATTAGGCGTCCATCTGCGCATCACATCCGGCCCGGCCATCGAGCGCCCCGGCGACCTCGCGGCCATTTTGACGAACCTAAACCCCGGCGACGTTTTGTTTATCGATGAGGTCCACCGCCTGCCGCGCACGGTCGAGGAAATCCTCTACCCCGCGATGGAGGACTTTTCGCTCGATATCATCACGGGCAAAGGCCAGATGGCCGCAAGCTACCATCTGCCGCTGCCGCATTTTACGCTCGTCGGCGCGACGACGCGCGCGGGCCAGCTTTCCGCGCCGCTGCGCGACCGCTTCGGCATCGTCGAGCGGTTAGAGCTCTACGCGCCGCGCGACCTCGCCCGCATCGTCACGCGCTCGGCGGGCATCCTCGGCGTCGAGATTAGTGCGGAAGGCGCGCTCGAAATCGCGAGCCGCAGCCGCGGCACGCCCCGCATCGCGAACCGCATGTTAAAGCGCGTGCGCGACTTCGCGCAGGTCGCAAGCGACGGCAAGATTACGTACGAGGCCGCGAAAAAGGCGCTCGACCGCATGGAGGTCGATGAACTCGGCCTCGACGCGAACGACCGCCGGATGCTTCTGACGATGATCCGCTACTATAACGGCGGCCCCGTCGGCCTGGAGACGTTGGCCGCGGCCATCGGGGAGGAGGCCGTCACGCTCGAGGACGTCTACGAGCCGTACCTGATGCAGATCGGGTTTTTGCAGCGCACGCCGCGCGGCCGCGTTGCCACAAAGGCGGCTTACCTCCATTTGGATGTCCCGTACCCCGAGCCGCAGGCGGACCCGCAGCAGCAGACGCTCTTCTAAAGGAGTTATGAAAGGAGGGGGGCTTTTGCGCATCCCTACGAAAGCCCAGGCGCTCGCCCTTTTGGAGGAGGGCGGGCGGAAAAATCCCGGCCCCTGGGTGCGGCACTGCCGCTACGCGGGAAAGGCCGCGCAGGCGATCGCTGCGAAAACAAAGACGCTCGACCCCGAGGCCGCCTGTATCTTGGGCCTTCTGCACGACATCGGCCGGCGCTTCGGCGTGACCGGCAGCCGCCATATCTACGACGGCTGGGCCTTCGCAAAGGAACACGGCTGGGACGACCTCGCCCGCGTCTGCTTGACGCACTCGTTTCCGCTGCAGGATATCGAGGCGTGCTCCGGCAGCTGGGACGTCGGCGGCGTCGACGGCAGCAAAAAGTATCAGAAAACCGCTGCCCTTTTAAAGGAAGTCACTTACGACGACTACGACCGCCTCTTGCAGCTTTGCGACGCGCTCGCGCTGCCGGAAGGCTTTAGCCTCCTCGAACAGCGCTGGGTCGATGTCGTGCTGCGCTACGGTGTCAATCCGCTTTTGCCAAAAAAGTGGGCGGCGACGTACGAAATCAAGCACCGCTTCGAAGCGCTGTGCGGCGTCGAAGACCTCTACTGCCTTCTCCCTGGGATCGTCCAGCGGACGTTCCCCTGGATTTCTGCATAAACTAGAATTCAATTGACAAATGACAAATTTTATTTTACGAAACGGAGTTGAACGAAAATGGGAAGACTCTTTGGAACAGACGGTGTCCGCGGGGTTGCGAACAGCGAATTGACGTGTGAGCTCGCAATGCAGATCGGCCGCGCCGCCGCGATGGTGCTCACCGATTCGAACCACCGCCATCCAAAAATTTTAATCGGCAAGGACACGCGCCTTTCCTCCGACATGCTCGAGTGTGCGCTGGCAGCTGGCCTTTGCAGCGTCGGCGCGAATGTCGTGCGCCTCGGCGTTGTGCCGACACCGGCCGTCGCATTTCTCGTCGGCAAGTACAAGGCCGACGCCGGCGTCATGCTAACCGCGAGCCATAACCCCTGCGAGTTTAACGGCATCAAAATCTTTTCTGGCGACGGTTACAAGCTCCCCGACGCGCTCGAGGAGCAGATCGAGGCGATTGTCCTCGACAAAAAGCTGACCCCGCCCACGCCCACGGGCGGCGACGTCGGCTCCGTCACGACCGCGCCGAATGTCGTGCGCGACTACGTCGACCACATTAAGAGCACCGTCCCGTTCGCGCTGACCGGCATGAAGATCGCGATCGATTGCGCGAACGGCTCGGCTTCCCGCACAGCGGAGACGCTCTTTACGGAGCTCGGCGCCGAGTGCCACATGCTCTCGAATCACCCCGACGGCGTCAACGTCAACGACAACTGCGGCTCGACCCACATGGAGCCTTTGATGGCCTACGTCAAGGAAAACCACCTCGACGCGGGCGTCGCGTTCGACGGCGACGCGGACCGCTGCCTTGCGGTCGACGACAAGGGCAACCTCGTCGACGGCGACTTCGTGATGGCCATCTGCGCGGCGGATATGAAGTCGCGCGGCAAGCTCGAAAAGAATACGGTCGTCGGTACGATCATGACGAATCTGGGCTTTATCCGCTTCTGCGAGGAGGCGGGCCTCCACTTCGAGGCGACGAAGGTCGGTGACCGCTACGTGCTCGAGGAGATGCAGCTTGAAGGCTACAATTTTGGCGGCGAACAGTCCGGCCATGTAATTTTTCTTGACTTCGCGACGACCGGCGACGGCCAACTGACGGCTGCGCAGCTTTTGTCGCTCGTCAAGCGCCGCGAAACGAAGCTCTCGAACCTCGCTGTGCTCATGAAGCGCTACCCGCAGGTGCTCGTCAACGTCGAGGTTGCGCCGGAAGGCAAACTGCGCTTCTATACAGACGACGCAGTCAAGGCTGCAATCGAAGACGCGAAAAAGCAGCTCGGCAAGGACGGCCGCATCATCGTGCGCCCCTCCGGTACAGAGCCGCTGCTGCGCGTCATGGTAGAAGGCTCCGACCACGATGCGATCGCCGCGCTCGCAAACAAAGTCGCCGACGTGCTGCGGGAGCGTTTGACCTGATGCGCACCGCAGATTGGCGGGATTACGCGCTTTTAGACGCCTCCTCCGGCGAGCGCCTCGAGCGCTGGGGCGATATCCTCTTAATCCGCCCGGACCCGCAGATTATCTGGGAGACCCCGCGCCGCGACCCGCGCTGGGGGCAGGCGCACGCGCGCTACGTGCGCTCGAAGTCCGGCGGCGGCCATTGGGAGCAGTTTCAAAAGCTCCCGCCGGTCTGGGAAATCTCGTGGCAGGGGCTTACGTTCCGCTTAAAGGCGATGGGCTTTAAGCACACGGGCCTTTTCCCCGAGCAGGCCGTCAACTGGCAGTTCGCGATGGAGAAAATCGCCGCGCGCAAAGCGCAGACGGGGCAGGCGCCGAAGGTCTTAAACCTATTCGGCTATACGGGCGCCGCGACCCTCGCGTGCCTGAAAGCCGGGGCCGAGGTCTGCCACGTCGACGCGAGCCGCGGCATGGTCCAGTGGGCCAAGGAAAACGCGCAGAAAAGCGGCCTCTCGGACCGCCCCGTGCGCTGGCTCGTCGATGACTGCGGGAAATTTGTCAAGCGCGAGCAGCGCCGCGGCCACGTGTACGACGCGTTGATTATGGACCCGCCGTCGTATGGCCGCGGGCCGGGCGGCGAGGTCTGGAAGCTCGAAGAGCAGCTCTATCCGCTTTTAGAAACGTGCCTGCCCATTTTAAGCGAGCGCCCGCTTTTCTTCCTTTTAAACTCCTACACGACGGGCCTTTCCCCGGCGGTGATGGCCTATCTTTTGGAAACCGTCCTAAAGCAGCGCTGGGACGTTTCGGTCACGGCCGACGAAATCGGCCTGCCGGTCGAAAGCTCCGGCCTTTCGCTGCCGTGCGGGAGTACCGCCATCGCTGAATTTTAAAGAGTTACAGTCCCACGAATCCCTTCGAGATCCTGCGCGGGCAGGCTTTGCCGCGCGACGCAGAAAAAAGGAGATGCCATATGGATTTTATCAACGCACAGGACGTTTGGTTTACGTACGCGGAGCCGGACGAAGAGGCGCCCGATGCCCCGCTGCCGCAGGTGTTAAAGGGCGTGTCCCTTTCGATTCAGAAAGGCGAGTTCGTCGCCTTGTTGGGCCACAACGGCTCCGGCAAAAGCACGATGGCCAAGATGTTTAACGCGATGCTCACCCCGACTGCCGGCCGCGTCCTCGTCGACGGCATGGACACGAAGGACCCCGCCCACACGCTCGACATCCGCCGGCGCGTCGGCATGGTCCAGCAAAACCCCGACAACCAGCTCGTCGCCTCCATCGTCGAGGAGGACGTCGCGTTCGGCCCGGAAAACCTCGGCGTCGAGCCCGCCGAAATCCGCCGCCGCGTCGATGAGGCGCTCAAGACCGTCGATATGTACGACTACCGCACCGCGGCGCCGTATAAGCTCTCCGGCGGCCAGAAACAGCGCGTCGCGATCGCCGGCATCCTCGCGATGCAGACCGAATGCATCGTGCTCGACGAGCCCACTGCGATGCTCGACCCGCGCGGCCGCAAGGAAGTCATGGACACGATCCACCGCCTAAATGAGCAGAAGGGCATCACGATCGTCTTAATCACGCACTATATGGAGGAGGCCGTCACGGCCGGCCGCGTCGTCGTGCTCGACAGCGGGAAACTTTTGACCGAAGGCCCCCCGCGCGAGGTCTTCTCGCACGTCGAGCTGTTAAAGCAGCATAAGCTCGATGTCCCGCAGGCGACGGAGCTGCTGTTCCGCCTGCGCGGCGCCGGCTGCCCGCTGCCGCAGACCGCTTTGACGGTCGAGGAGTGCATCAGCGCCCTCGAACCGCTTCTGGCCGAAAGGAGTGCGAGACGATGACCCCGCTTTTGGAAACGAAAAATGTCACGTGCGTCTACAGCCCCCACACGCCGTTTGAAAAGCGCGCGGTCGATTCCGTCAGTATCAAAATCGAGAAAGGCGATTTTATCGGCGTGATCGGCCACACGGGCTCGGGCAAGAGCACGTTAATCCAGATGTTAAACGGCCTCATCCGCCCGACCTCGGGCCAGGTCCTTTTAAACGGCCGCGACATCTGGGAAAACCCCAAAAAAATCCGTGCCGTCCGCTTTAAGGTCGGCATGGTCTTCCAATACCCCGAAGACCAGCTCTTTGAGGAGACCGTTTTGAAGGATATCATGTTCGGCCCCCGCAACATGGGCCTGCCCGACGAGGAGATCGAGCGCCGCGCGCGCGACGCCGCCCATTTTGTCGGGCTGCCCGACGAGCTTTTGGAGCGCAGCCCGTTTGAGCTCTCCGGCGGCGAAAAGCGCCGCGCCGCGATTGCGGGCGTCATCGCGATGGACCCGGACGTGCTGATTTTAGACGAGCCCGCGGCGGGCCTCGACCCGGCCGGCCGCGATGTGCTTTTAAGCTCCATTACGAGCTACCACCGCACGCGCGGCAACACGGTGCTCTTCGTCTCCCACAGCATGGAGGACGTCGCGCGCGTCGCCGACCGCGTCCTCGTGATGAACGACGCGCACGTTGAGATGTTCGGCACCACGAAGGAGGTCTTCTCCCAGGCCGGCCGCCTTTCGCAGATCGGCCTGCAGGTGCCGCAGATCACGCAGATCATGTCCATCTTGAAAGACGAGGGCTATCCCGTCGAAACCACGCTCACGCTCGAGGAAGCCGTCGCGCAGCTATTGCCGCTTTTGCCGAAAGGAGGGGACGACCTGTGACGAGAGACATCGCTTTGGGCCAGTATTTCCCGGGGAAATCCGTGATTCACCGGCTCGACCCGCGCTTAAAACTCATTTTGACCGTCGCGTTCATCGTGTACATCTTCGTCGTGCACAACTTCTGGGGCTTAGGCTTTCTAATCCTGTGCACGGCCGCGATGCTTCTGACGTCCGGCGTGCCCGTGCGGCTCTACTTTAAGAGCATCAAAGGCATTCTGTTTATTGTGCTGTTTACGGCCGTGTTAAACCTCTTTTACGGCTCGGGCGAGCCGCTGTGGCAGTGGGGCTTTCTGACAATCACGCAGCAGGGCATTTTTAACGCGATCTTTATCGCCGTGCGCATCGCGGGGCTCGTGCTGTTTAGCTCCGTCTTGACGTTCACGACGTCGCCGACCGATCTCACCGACGCGATGGAGCGGCTTTTAAAGCCATTGAGCAAGCTCCACGTCAAAGTCCACGAGATTGCGATGATGATGACGATCGCTTTGCGCTTCGTGCCGACTTTGTTGGAGGAGACCGACAAGATCATGGCCGCCCAGAAGGCGCGCGGCGCCGACATGGAGTCCGGCGGGCTCATGCAGCGCATCAAAGCGCTCGTGCCGGTGTTAATCCCGCTGTTCGTCTCGTCGTTCCGCCGCGCGTACGACCTCGCGATGGCCATGGAATGCCGCTGCTACCACGGCGGGGAGGGCCGCACGAAGATGAAGGTGCTGCACCTGACGCGCTTAGACGCCGGCGCGGCACTAGCCGGCATCGCCGCCCTCGTTGTCGTCATTTTGTGCAACGTCTTTTTCGCCCGCGTGTTTTGAATAGAATTGGCACAGTGGAAAATAGAGAGGATTGGAAAAAACAAACGTATTTATAAGGAAAGGGAAGCGCTCAATCATCCCTTTGGGAAGGAGACGCCATGAATCAGAGATCCAGATATTTAGATTCGCCGAAAAAGCATTTTGGAAATTTTTCACTCGTGTGGCTGTGCCTCGGGGCCATGCTCGTAATCCAAGTTGTATTGTTGTTTTACTTTGCTGCCCAGCGGCAGGGTTACCATGTCGATGAGCTCTTTACGTATTTCCTTTCGAATAACAGCGCGCCGAATGCGCCGTACCCGAAAAACGAGTCCGATTACCTTGCCACGTGGCACACAGCGGATTATTTCCGCTCTTTTTTGACGTGCGACCCGTCCGAGCAGTTTCAATTCGGCTTCGTTTACATGAATCAATGCAGCGATGTGCTGGGCCCGCTGTATTTTGTGCTGTTCCATCTCGTCTGTTCGTTTGTGCCGGGGACGTTCAGCATCTACCCGATCGTCGCCATGCACGCGGCGCTGTTCGTTTTGAGCGGCATCCTTCTGTGGCAGATGGGCCGCCGGCTGCTGCACAGCGACTGGGCGGCGCTTCTGCCCGTCGCGCTGTGGGGTTTCAGCGCCGGGGCCGTGTCCGCGGGGCTGTACCTGCGCGTGTATGCGCTGCTGCTGTTTTTCCTCGTGCTGATTACGTTTTTGGCGTTTCGCGTCGCCGAGCACGCGCTGTACGGGGAGGGGCCCTGCATCAGCAAGCGGTACGTCGCGGCGATCGCGTTTGCGACGGCCGGCGGCCTTTTGACGCACTACTACTTTGTCTTGTACACGCTCTTTTTGGGGCTGACCCTCGGCGCGTATTTGCTTTTGCAGCACCGGAAGCAGGACCTTCGCCGCGCCCTATGCGGCGTCTTCTTAGGCGTCGGCGGCGGCATCCTCATTTTCCCCGCGAGCATCATGCAGGCGTTTACGAGTTACCGCGGCCAGGGTGCGTGGGAGAAAATTGCCCAAGGAGGCCCTACCTGGAAAGAAGTATTAGAGGCTTACCTCGATGCAATCCGTACACAGCTTTTTCATTCCATGCGGGTTGAAAAATATATTTTTATTCTGCTCGGTATCTTAGGAATCCTTGTGCTGGTGCGGGCAATTTTAAAACGGAAAAAGCCAGCCCCCGAAACAATCTGCCGTGCATTTGAACTTTTGATGGCTGCGGTGGGATGTATTGGGTACATTATTTTTGTTGCGCTGGTTGCGCCGTATTCTGTATCTCGGTATGTTTATCCGGTTTTCCCGATTGTACTGTTTTTGGTTGGCGCGCTTTTTTATCTCGGATGCCGTGTATTGTTTCAAAATCAAAAGCTACGCGCTGCATGCGGCGTTTGTATTTTCCTTTTGGCAATTGGCCTTTCAAGTTTCATGCTTGGACGGGGAAATATTGAAAACATTCTGCCGGAAGATTGGCAGACAAGATATACAGGAACGCGCGATGTAGAAGAAAAAGCTGCTCAATATGAGGGCGCATACGCATTAGTCTATTACCCGAAAATTTATGTTGAACATACATATTGCCTTTTCCCGGAATTTTTGCATTATAGTGGTGCTTGCTTTTTGCCGGAAGAAGAGAAATCACAATTGCCTGCTTTGGCGTCCGAAGTCCCGGACGATGCCCCGCTTCTGCTCTACGCCAAATTTTCCACCGGCAATGTGATGGACCAGGTGCTCGAGATTGCGCACGCGTTTGGCCGCACACAGGCCGAAGAATTATACGAAGACCGCATTTATATGGTTTACCGGCTTTCGTAAGGAGGGAACCCTTTGCGCAATTTGCTTTTCAGCCTCCGCTTTAACGGCGCGGCGTACCACGGCTGGCAGATGCAGCAAAACGCCGTGTCCGTGCAGCAGGTCTTTTCCGAGGCGCTCGAAAATGTACTCCACGAGAAAGTGGACGTCAAAGGCTGCTCGCGCACGGACGCGGGCGTCCACGCAAACCAGTTCTGCGCGTCCGTCAAGACCTCCCGCACAATCCCGTGCGAACGCCTCGTGTTCGCGGTCAACCATTTCCTGCCGCCGGATATCGCCGCGTGGTCGTGCCGGGAAGTGCCGCTTTCGTTCCATGCGCGCTACGACTGCCGCGGCAAGGAGTACGTGTATCTCATTTGGAACGCGCGCGTGCGCGACCCGTTTTTATACGCGCGTGCGCTGCACGACTGGTATCCGTTGGATGCCGAACAGCTCAACCGCGCGGCGCAGGCGTTTGTGGGGTACCACGACTTTACGTCGTTTTGTACGCTCGATAAGCGCCAGGGCCGCAATTTCTGCCGCACCGTGACCCACGCGTCCGTCCGGCGCGACGGGGACCTTGTCCGCTTTACGGTCGCGGCCGACGGTTTCCTTTATAATATGG
The DNA here is from genome assembly GCA_944385055.1 of uncultured Clostridia bacterium. Classification (GTDB taxonomy): domain Bacteria; phylum Bacillota; class Clostridia; order Oscillospirales; family Acutalibacteraceae; genus Caproicibacterium. Next base: position 67,394 of record CALWVT010000002.1, read on the forward strand.
TGCGCATCCTTGTGGGGACGCTTCTGTACGTCGCGCAGGGGAAACTTTCCGGCGCGGACCTCCCGCGCATTTTCGAGGCGCGCGACCGTGCCGCCGCGGGGCCGACCGCGCCGCCGCAGGGGCTGTATCTAAACCGTGTCTTTTACGACGAGGGGGTGCTCTGATGAGAAAGTCCAAGTCCAATCCGCCCGACCCCCGGGACGATCTGCTGCCCGGGGAATTGCCGCCGCTCGGCGCCGGGCGCGAAAAGCGGGGGAAACGCCGCCGCCACCCGAAAGCCATCTACCGCGTCATCGCCGTGCTGCTGTGCTGTGCCGCGGCCCTTTTAATCTGGATGAACCGCGAGGCCTTAAAGCCGCAGAACCTTTTGGAATGGGTGCAGACGCAGTTCGTCGGCATGGGCATCGGCGACGGCTATCCCGCTTCGCTAAACGGCGAAAGCGTCAAGCCCGCGAACTTCTGCAGCGTCGACCGCGATTTGTACTTGACGAGCGACACGACGATTTTGTGCATGAACGACACGGCCAAGACGCTGTTCAGCCGTATGCACAACTTCGCCGACCCCGTCATGCGCGTCAACGGCAGCCGCGTCCTCGTGTATAACCGCGGCGGCACGGGCTTCCGCGTCGAAAACCAGCTGCGCACGCTCGTCTCCGGCGAGGCGGAGGGCACGATCTACTGCGGCGACGTCGCGTCAAACGGCCGCTATGCGCTCGTGACCACCGCCGGCGGCTACTGCGGCCAGCTGACCGCCTACCTTTCGGACAACACGGTGGCGTTCCGCTATTGGTTTTCCGACGATTACCCGACCGCCATCGCGCTTTCCCCGGACGGCACGAAGGCCGCCGTGGCGGCCGTCGGCGCTTCCGAGGGCTCGTTAAAAAGCGTCTTATACGTGCTCGACTTTAATTCCGACGCGGCCGTTTCCCCGATTGCGGCGTACCCCGACACGTATTTTTCGGCGCTGGCGTTTGACGGCTCAAACCTTCTGGCGGTCGGCGACACGCAGGCCGTCGCCCTTTCCGCCGACGGCACCGAGCGCGGCCGCTACGATTACGCCGGCCAGAGCCTGCAGACGTATACCTTCGACGGCGGGAAGGCCGTATTGGCGCTCGGCGACTTCCAAAACGCGACGAATTCCACGCTCGTCCATCTCGACGCAAACGCCTCCCCGACCGCGTCCGCCACACTTCCGGGGGAGATTGCGGACGTCTCCTGCTTCGGCGACGCGATGGCCGCCTTGGCCGGCGGCACCATTTCGACGTATTCGTGCTCGTCCGGTACGGCGCTGGGTACAGCCGATGCCGGCGGGGATGCCCGCGCGATCGCGCTGCGCACGGAGGGCGAGGCGTACGTCCTCGGCGTCTCGGAGGTGCGGCGCGTGCCCATTTCGTGACCTTACTTTGTATGAGGTTGTCAAATCGTTGATTCTATGCTATCATAGTTCATGTTGCTTTGAAGGAGGCCCGCAATGGAAGGAACCGTTCTGGATATTGTGTTGATTGCGGCAGGGCTTCTGTGCGTCGTCCTTGGGTTTTTCCAGGGGGCCGTGCGCGCGTTAATCGGCCTTGCGGCCTTGATCCTCGGCGCCGTGTTCGCGCCGGCGCTCGGCGGCTTTTTGTGCGGGCTCTTCGTTTCGAGAGAGGACCTTTTGGGCTTTGCCGTCGGGCAGATCGTCTGCACGCTGATCGCCTTTTTCGTGATTGTGGCCGTCGTCCGCCTGCTCGGGAAGCTTTTGGACCTTATCTTCCAATTGCCGGGGCTTCATTTTCTCAACCGGCTCCTCGGCGGCGTCGTCGGCGCGGCGAAAGGCTTTCTGCTGGTCCTCGTGCTGTGCGCGCTCTTGCAGGCGCTGCTGCCTGCGCTCGCGCAGCGGTATCCGGAGAGCGTGGATCTCCACAGCTTTTCCAGTTCACGCCTTGTAAAGCTTCCGGCCCGCGCGGGAGAAGAGGTGGAAAGTGCGAACCCGCTGTTCACGTTTTATGAACAGCACTTGAGGGAGGGAATCAATCTGCATGCCCAAGGAGAAGAGTAAAAATCTGAATATCCCCAATGCGCTGTCTGTGCTGCGAATTTTGTTGATTATTCCGTTTATGATCTGCTATCTGAGGGATTACATGACGGCGGCCGTCGTCGTGCTGATCCTTTCGGGCATTTCCGACGCGCTCGACGGGTTTGTCGCGCGCCATTTTAACCAGCGCACGCAGTTAGGCCAGATGCTCGACCCCATTTCCGATAAGCTGACCCAGGCGGCCGTCGCGGTGAGCCTCGCCATCCGCCACCCGGTGCTCCTGCCGTTTCTGCTCGTCTTTATTTTCAAAGAGGGCATCATGCTCGCCGCGGGCGGGATTTTGCTGCGCCGGCGCAAGCGCCCGTGCGCGGCGCGCTGGTACGGGAAAGTGGCTACCGTGCTGTTTTACATCACGTTCGTCTCGATTTTATTGATGGACCTGCTGTCCGTCTATTACGACGTGCCGGTGCTCGTGCTGCTCACGGTCACGTGCGTGATGATGGTGTTCGCGCTCGTCATGTATGCGCGGGAATTTTTCCGCATCTTAAAGAGCACGGCCCCCGAGGACCAGCTGGATTTGGACGAGGTCATGGACAAGCACAGAACATAAACGCTGCGTGCGCGTTCGCGGAAAGCGGACGCGCTTTGCGTTTTGTGCAAGGATTTTATGATTTATTCAAAAATCTACTTGCGCGGTATGCTATAATAAGGGTGCGGGCCTTCCGCTGGGGGAGAGGGCCCCGCATTGCAATGGAAAAAATTCGCCTGTCTTGCAGGCAGAGAAAAGTGAAGTGAAAGAGAATGTTATGTTCCAGATGTCATAAACGCCCGGCCGTGGTATTCGTCTCCTCGTCGGCAGACACAAACGGCGAGCCGCAGGGGCTGTGCCTCTCCTGCGCGAAGGAGCTGGGCATTAAGCCCGTCAACGACTTGATCGAAAAGATGGGGATTACCGACGAGCAGATGGAGGCCATGGAGGCGGAGCTCGGCCAGCTGATGAACCCGGGCGATGAGGAAGGGGAAGGCCAGACCGGCGGCTTCGTGCCGGGGGGTGCTGCCACGTTCCCGGCCTTTCTGCAGAACGTTTTCGGCGCGCCGAAGGCGTCGGACGGCGCGCAGCAGCCGTCCGGCGGGGAGACGGGCACAAAAGACCGCCGCCGCGAAAAGCCGCGCTCGAAGCGCCGCCACTTAAACGCGTACTGCACGGACTTGACCGCCCGCGCGCGCAGCGGCAGCATCGACCGCATCATCGGCCGCGACAAGGAGCTCGACCGCGTCGTGCAGATCTTGTCCCGCCGCACGAAGAATAACCCGTGTTTAATCGGCGAGCCCGGCGTCGGCAAGACGGCCGTCGCCGAGGGCTTGGCGCTGCGCATCGCCGAGGGCAAGGTGCCCGCGCGCCTGCAGAAAAAGGAAATCCACCTGCTCGATTTGACGGCGCTCGTCGCCGGCACGCAGTTCCGCGGCCAGTTTGAAAGCCGCATCAAGGGCCTGCTCGACGAAGTCAAAGAGGAGGGCAACATCATCCTCTTTATCGACGAGGTCCACAACCTCGTCGGCACCGGCGACGCCGAGGGCAGCATGAACGCCGCCAATATCTTAAAGCCCGCGCTTTCCCGCGGCGAAATCCAGGTCATCGGCGCGACGACGTTTACCGAGTACCGCAAGTATATCGAGAAAGACGCCGCGCTCGAGCGCCGCTTCCAGCCCGTCACGATTGAGGAGCCGTCGATTACAGAGGCGACCGAGATCATCAAGGGCATTAAGAGCTATTACGAAAACTTCCACCGCGTGCGCGTCTCCGACGACATCGCGCGGCGCACCGTCGTGCTCGCCGAGCGGTATATCAACGACCGCTACCTGCCCGACAAGGCCATCGACCTGCTCGACGAGGCGTGCGCGTGCGCCGCTTTGCGCAACACGTCGATGACCGAGTACGACAAAATTAACACAGAGCTCGGCCGCTTGCGCCGCGAAGAGGACGACATGACCGCCGAGGGCGCGGACACCGACTACGAGGAGCTCGCGCACGTGCGCACGGACATTTCCCGCTTGGAGCAGCGCGCGGCGGACCTCGCCCCGCAGGCGCTCGGTTCCCCGGTCGAGGAGGCCGACCTCGCCCACGTCATCGAGCTGTGGACCGGCATCCCGGCCAGCCGCATCCAGGAAAGCGAGCTCAAAAAGCTCTCCCATATCGAGGAGACGCTAAACCGCCGCATCATCGGCCAGAAGGAGGCCGTCGCGGCCGTTTCCGCGGCCATCCGCCGCAGCCGCGTCCAGATCAGCCCCCGCCGCCGCCCGGCGTCGTTTATCTTCGTCGGCCCGACGGGCGTCGGCAAGACGGAACTCGTGAAAGTCCTGTCCGAAGAGCTGTTCGATAAGCCGGAGACGCTGATTCGCCTGGACATGAGCGAATTCATGGAAAAGCACAGCGTTTCGCGCATCATCGGCTCGCCGCCCGGCTACGTCGGCTACGATGAGGCCGGCCAGGTCACCGAGAAGGTCCGCCGCCAGCCGTACAGCGTGCTGCTGTTCGACGAGATCGAGAAGGCGCACCCGGATGTCATGAACATCCTTCTGCAGATTCTCGACGAGGGCCACATCACCGACGCGCAGGGCCGCAACGTCAATTTCGAGAATACAATCCTCGTCATGACGAGCAACGCCGGCAGCACGAACAAGGAGTCCGCTTTGGGATTCGGCAAGACGCAGCAGGACGCGACGCGCGACCGCGTGATGAAGGCGCTGTCCGATTTCCTGCGCCCCGAGTTTTTGGCGCGCGTCGATGAGATCGTTTTGTTCCGCTCGCTCGAGGAGGCGGACTTCCGCGATATCGCGCGGCTGATGCTCGACGAATACGTCGGCACGCTCAAGGAGCGCTCGATCCTGTTTACGTATGACGACGCGGCCGTCGAATGGCTTGCGAAGCATGCGATCGGCGGGAAGAGCGGCGCGCGCGACCTGCGCAACCTGATCCGCCGCCGCGTGGAGGATGCGCTCGCCGAACAGATCATCGCCCACGCCGACCAGGGCCTGGCCGGCGTCACGCTGACGGTCCAAAATGATGAGCCCACGCTGCTCACCCTCGAGGGCTAAAGCGCTTAAACGCAAAAAACGAATGTCCCGCCATCGGTCCCAAAAAGGAAGGCCGGCGGCGGGACTTTTTGTTTTGAAGGGAGATTTTTCCGTCCCGTCTCGCCGGACCGATTGACTTCTCCCAAAATTCGGTATAGAGTAAGCGCGGACGTCCCAAAGCGGGCGAAAAGCAAAGGTGATTGGATGATGAAATCGGAAGAACCCCAGCAGACGCAGTACCTCGCCTGTGAGCGCCGCAGCATCTACGCGCTGCTCATGCTCAGCGCCGGGATGATGGGGGCCTATACGTTTACGCTGCGCGGCGGCATCTTCTGCAACGCGCAGACGGCGAATGTCGTGCTGATGGCGATTGCTTTCGGCGAAGGGAAGCTCGGGGAAGGGGCGTATTACCTGATCCCGATCTCGGCGTACTGCCTGGGCGCCGTGCTGTCGGAAGCGCTGCCGTCCCCGGTCAAAAAGCTCGGCTTTCTGCGCTGGGATACGTACCTGATGGCTTTTGAGGCCGCCGCATTTTTCTGCATCGGCTGGATTCCCTTGTCCGTGCCGGACCATGTTGTGCAGGTGCTCATCAATTTCATCGCCTCGATGCAGTACAATACGTTCCGGCAGATGGAAGGGGTGCCGATGTCGACGACGTTCTGCACGAACCACATCCGCCAGGTCGGCATCGCGCTGGCCAAGACGATCCGCAAGCATAACCCCGCCGACGCGCGGCGCGGCTTGGCGCATCTGGGCATGATTTTGTGCTTCTTCGCCGGCGGCTGGGCCTTGACGCTGTTCGGCGAGCCGCTGGGCGCGAAAGCCATCTGGCTTGCCCTCCTGCCGACGGGCATCGTGTTGGGCAGATTGATTCACGCCGACTTAGTCGAGGAACCGGGCCTGCTTTGGAGAAAGCCCTCCGGCCATTGAGCCGGCCTGCGGCGCCCCCTAAATGATAAAGAAAATAAAGGAAACGGCCGTCCGGATCCATAGCCCCGGACGGCCGCTTTTTGTTTTTTGATTTCATCATGATAAAAGAGGACGAAAACGCCCCGATGCTCGCCCGCCTGGGGGCCTTCAGCCCTTTTTCGGCTGTTTGCCGGGCGCGCGGGAGGGCGTTTGCCCGTCGAGAAGGCCGAGCACCTCCATCGCATACGCAATGCCGTCTTCGTCGATCGGCTTTGTCACGAAGTCGGCGGCTTTTTTCACTTCCGGGATTGCATTTCCCATCGCGACGCTCCACCCCGCCGCGGAAAACAGCTCCAAATCGTTCGAGCTGTCCCCGAACACGACCACCTGTTCCGGCACAAAGCCGTAATAGTCACACAGCCGCCGCATGCCGTCCGCCTTCGAGAGATGGTACGGCACAATGTCGGCGCCCTCGCTGTGCGCGAACGGGAGGACCGACAGGGCCGGGAACGCCTGTTGCAGCCGCGCGGCGTCTTCGGCCGGCCCTAAGAGCACGAGCGCCGAAATCTCCGTTTTCAGCAGTTCTTCCGCCGGCAGGATGCGCTCCGGCGGCGCGTAAATCCCCTTTTGAAAGACGTTTCGCAGCGCTTTTTCGTTCGTCGTATAGTACGTCGTGCCCACCTGGCAGCCGACGCACAGCCCTCTTTCCGACGCAAAGGCCACGACGCGCGCCAATACGTCCTTCGGCCACGAAAATTGGCACAAAAGCGACCCCTCCGCGAGCACGCGCGCGCCGTTCATATGGATTAAGGCGTCGGGCTTGACCGTTTCCATGCCGTAAAGGCTGTCGGGCAGGCGCATGTCGCGCCCGGTCGCAATTGCAATTTTCCAAAACGGCCGCGCCCGTTCGATGGCCTCCAACGCGCTTTGCGGGATTTTCCCGGTCGCATGGTCCAACAGCGTGCGGTCGTAGTCAAAACATAACAGTCCCTGCATCGATTGTCTGCGCTCCCTTTGCTTTGTCTCAATCAGATTGAAAAAATAAAAATAAAAAAGCGGGCCCAAACGCCCGCTTCCCTTCGCCTTTACGATTCCTCCGCTTCCAGCAGCCGGTCGCCCAAAAGCGCCTCCCACTGCGAGAGCGTCTGCGGCCGGATGTGCCACGATTGGGGGAACGGCCCGGGCCGCCCGTCCGGCGCTTCCAGCGTCCCTTTGCCCGCCTCCGACGAGATGATGTCGTCGATGTAGGCGAGGTCGGAGAAAAAGTCGATGTAGAGCACCGGCGTCTTCGGTTCGCGGCGCGCGTGCAGCACGAACGCGCACACGTCCTCCTGCGCTTTCGGCGGGCAGTGCTCGTGCGCCTGCAGGAATAGAAACGGCGCGTGCGCGGCGTTCGCCTCCTGCGCGGGCCGGCCGCTTTCGATCTCCGGCACATCCTGCTCGCGGTACGGGTAGACGGCGCCGTAAAGGCACTGGGCGGCGTCAAGCACCTGCGCCTTCTGCGCAAACCCCGGCGCCCGCATGTCCAGCAGCACGAACGTGTTCTTCACTTCCTGCAAAAGCGGCGCTAACCCCTCCTTGACGCCGGCAGGGGAGAGGAACAGTAAAAACGCGCAGCTGCGGTTTTTCTGCAGCAGCGGCCGCAGAAGCGTCGGGTCAAACCCCGGCGGGCAGAACAGCATGAAGCTGTAAAGCCCCTGCCCCCGCGCAAAGTCGATGATCTGCTGCCAGCGCGAAAGGCACGCTTCCTGCCCCGCCTCGAGCGCAAACAAAAGTGTCCACGGCACGTTGCGCCCGGTCTCGTGCTCGATGCGGCGCACCGTTTTCGCCCCCTGCGTCCAGCCGTTGTAGATTAAGTTCATGCCGAACGTCTTTAAGAGCTTCCGGTCCACATGCCGCACCAGGTTCGTAATCAGGTCATAGTACGGGCTTTCGTTGTTGTGCAGAAGCTCTCCAAAAATATCAAAAAAATAACGCTGGAACCGTCCCTTCGCGAAAAAGGTCCCCAGATCGATCAGCTGCCGGATGCTTCGCTTTGGGTCCCGCGCGATGTCGTTGAGCCCTTTGTCCACCGCGGTGCCGATCAGCGTCCGCGTCATCGCCTCCGATTTCAAGCCATCACCTTCCCCGGTCTCTTTCTAAAATCCCCCGATGAAAATCTCCAAACGGATGCCGCCGGCCCGTTGCGTGTACATACGCCCGCCGCGGCGCAGAATTTCACATTCTGATCCCTTCCACTATAGTACAAATGCGCCCCCGAATGAATAGACAATGCCGGGAGTTTGTCGGAAAAGTGGACGAAAGCTTTTAGATGTCGTGTTTTCCGAAACCGTTTGAAAGCGGCAAAAAAGCATTTGTCAAACGCCTCTTTTTCTGTTATGCTATAGACATAGAGAACCGGCAGAAATCGCAAAAGGAGCGAACCCAATATGGAAAATTATGTGCTGTTTACGGATGCGACCGCGGAGCTTGGCCGCGAGATGGCCGAACAATTGGACGTCCGGGTAATCCCGATGCCCCTCGACTTAGACGGGACGCCGTATGAGTTTTCGTATTTTGACGACCGCTTTTCCGTCTCCTTTTTTTACAATGCGATGCGTGCGGGGAAATTTGCCCACACCTCCCAGATTAACGAGGAGACGTACCGCGCGTATCTCGAAGCCCCGTTAAAAGAGGGGAAGGACGTCTTATATTTGTGCTTTACCTCGGGCCTAAGCGGCACAATCCAGGCGGCCCAGCGCTGCGTGGAGGCGCTGCAAAGGGCCTACCCCGAGCGGCGCATCCGCTGCATCGATACGCTGTGCGCGTCCGTCGGCCAGCTTTTGCTCGTCTATCAAGCCGCCCTGCGCCGGCAAAACGGCATGGACTATGAGGCGCTCGCTGGATGGGTCGAGGAGCATAAGCAGCGCGTCTGCCACTGCTTTAAGGTCGATGACCTCGACCACCTGCGCCGCGGCGGCCGGATTTCCGCGACGACCGCCGTCGTCGGCTCCGCGCTCCAGATTAAGCCGATCCTCGTCGTCGACTACGAGGGGAAGCTCCAGACAATCGCGAAGTGCCGCGGCAAAAAGCGCGCCCAGCAGTTCTTGCTCGACAGCATGGCGAAATTCGCGCTCCCGGCGGAAAACGACACGATCGTCATCGGCCACGGCGACACGCCCGCGGAGGCCGAGGAGCTCGCGCAGGCGGTCAAACAGCGCTTCCCCTACGTCCAGAAGATTCTGACCGTGCCCATCGGCCCGATCATCGGCGCCCACGTCGGCCCCGGCATGCTCGCGCTCATTTTCTTCGGCACGTCGAAAGTCTGCAAGTAACCCGTCTATTCTAAAAATACTTTATAAAAATAAAATCTAAAAATCATAAAAAACGCGAAAGCGGCCCGCTGCTCCGGTTTTGCCGGGGAGGGGCCGCTTTTTTCCGCTTCGTTTATACGAATTGATTTTGCGTTTCTGCATATCGATAATTGAGCGCCGCGAGCTTTTCGCACAGCGCCGCGGGTTCTACATCGTATGCGCTGCAGAAAGCGTCGAGCGATGCGTATTCGTCGCGCAGCTTCGTGTTGACAAAGCTCAGTAAAATCACCGGGTCTTGGGGCAGGTCCATGTTCGAAAGCCTCCTTTTGTGATGGTCGTTTTCTTTTGCAGTATACGCGTTTGCCGCCGGAAAAGCAAGCCCCCGGGCGGCGGCCCCTTTCGAAAAGCCCCGGTATTTTACTTTTTCACACGAAAAAACAAAAGAAAAATATTTCAGAAATCATCGAAAATCTATTTACATTCTATAAAAGAGGCGCTATAATGACGGAAGAAGAAATCTTTATCCCTCCGGCATCCATCCGGAAAACAGAAAGGCAGGAGATTCGTATGCTCACCGTACTCGCACCGATCGGCTCGGTCATTGCGCTTTTGTATGCGGTGTTCCTGGCGCACCGCGTCAAGAAATCGGACGAAGGCACCGAGCGGATGCGGAAAATTTCACAGGCCGTCCGCCGCGGCGCCAATGCGTATTTAAAGCGCCAGTATGCGGGCGTGGCCATTTTCTTCGTCGTGATGTTTGTGGTCCTGTTCATCATGGCGGGGTTTGGGCTTTTGACGTACTTTGTGCCGTTTGCGTTCGTGACCGGCGGCTTCTTCTCGGGCCTTTCCGGTTTCATCGGCATGCGGATTGCCACAGCGGCCAACGCAAGGACCGCGCACGCGGCGCAGAATAGCCTGAATTCCGGCTTAAAGATTGCGTTTTCGGCCGGCGGCGTCATGGGCTTCGTCGTGGTCGGCTTAGGGCTTCTCGATATTTCGTTCTGGTTTTTCTTCCTGCGCTGGTTTTACTCCGACCCGTCGCACCTGGCCTTGGCTGCCGGCGCGACGGCCGCCGAGATAGAGGCCGCGCAGGTGCAGGCCATCACGAGCGCGATGCTGACGTTCGGCATGGGCGCCTCGAGCATGGCGCTGTTCGCGCGTGTCGGCGGCGGCATCTTCACGAAGGCGGCCGACGTGGGCGCGGATTTGGTCGGCAAGGTCGAAGTCGGCATCCCCGAGGACGACCCGCGCAACCCGGCCGTCATCGCGGACAACGTCGGCGATAACGTCGGCGACGTCGCGGGCATGGGCGCGGATTTGTATGAGTCGTACGTCGGCTCGATCATCTCGACGGCAGCACTCGCCGTCGCGGCCGGCCACGGCTTCTCCGGCGTCTCCATCCCGATGGCCATGGCGGCGGTCGGCATCGTCGCGTCGATTATCGGCTCTTTGTTCGTCAAGACGAAGGAGGGCGCCACGCAGAAAAACCTTTTGTCGGCTTTGCGCCGCGGCACGTGGATTGCCGCCGTTTTGATTGCGGTCATCGCGTTCCCGCTCGTCTGGTTCGGCTTAGGGCCTGACCAGATCGGCCGGTACGGCGCCGTGCTGTCGGGCCTTGTCGCGGGCGTTTTCATCGGCGTCTTTACCGAATATTACACGAGTGATTCCTATAAGCCGCTCAAAAAGCTCGCGGAATCGAGCAAAACGGGCGCAGCAACCGTCATCATCGACGGATTAAGCCTCGGCATGAAATCGACGCTCGCCCCGGTCATCATCGTGGCCGTCTCCATTCTCGTCAGCTACTTCTGCTCGGGCGGCGCTTCGTCCTATTCGGACGGCCTTTACGGCATCGGCCTTTCGGCGGTCGGCATGCTCGCAACGCTGGGCATCACGCTCGCGACGGACGCCTACGGCCCCGTGGCGGACAACGCCGGCGGCATCGCCGAAATGGCGGAGCTCGGCGACGAGGTGCGGGAGCGCACGGACGCGCTCGACAGCCTCGGCAACACGACCGCGGCGACCGGCAAGGGCTTCGCAATCGGTTCGGCGGCCCTGACGGCGCTGGCTTTGATCGCCTCCTACATCAGCGAGGTGCAGGTGCGCGACGCGAACTTCGTGTTTGACCTGTCGATTACGAACCCGGCCGTCCTCGTCGGCCTGCTTGTCGGCGCGGCGCTGCCGTTCCTATTCGCCGCCTTGACGATGTCCGCGGTCGGCAAGGCCGCGCAGAGCATCGTCGTCGAGGTGCGCCGGCAGTTCCGGGAAATCAAGGGCCTCCTGCAGGGCAAGGCGGAGCCGGACTATGAAAAATGTGTCGATTTGTGCATGCGTTCCGCCCAGCATGAAATGCTCGCACCGGCCTTAATTGCCGTCGTCGCGCCGGTCTTGGTCGGCGTCATCCTCGGCGTCAACGGCGTGTGCGGCATGCTCGCGGGCGCGACGGCCTGCGGCTTTATCCTGGCCGTCATGATGGCGAATTCCGGCGGCGCGTGGGACAACGCCAAAAAGTACATCGAGGCCGGCAACTTCGGCGGCAAGGGCAGCGACTGCCACAAGGCCGCGGTCGTCGGCGACACCGTCGGCGATCCGTTTAAGGATACGTCCGGCCCGTCGATCAACATCTTAATTAAGCTGCTCTCGATGGTCTCCATCGTGTTCTGCGGCCTGACGATGGCGGTGCACCTGTTCTAATTTTCGCTTACTCCTTTTGTTCTCTTATCTTCTTAAGATCGCACGGTGGCGCTTCGGGGGTTCCCGGGGCGCCGCCGCCTTTTTGTGCGCTTTTCGAAAATCTAACACAATTTTAACGAGAATTTTACGAAAACTGTCTATCTCCTCCGCCCCGGATTTGCTATGCTATTAAACTGGGAGACGTATAGATTCCGGAAAAAGGAGGCATTTGTTTATGAAACGCTTTAAACGCATGGCCGCGCTGTTTTTGGCGGTTTGGATGGTTTTGACGCTGTTTGCGGGCTGCGGCGGTGATACACAGGCCGACACGGTCTTGGGCAGCGGCCGGGACGTGCTGCGCATTTTGTCCGGCTCGGAAAACGCGGAGCTCGAGCCGATTTTGGAAACCTTTGCGGACAAAGAGGGCGTGCGCATCGAGATGACGTACCAGGGCTCGATCGATATCATGCACGCGCTCGGGGAGGAGGAGATCCCCTACGACGCCGTGTGGCCCGCGAGCAGCCTGTGGCTGCAGGTCGGGGACACGGAGCACCGCATCCAGCACGCGGAGTCGATTTCGATCACCCCGGTCGTGTTCGGCATCCGCAAAAGCCTCGCGGAAAGTTTGGGCTTTGTGGGGAAGGAGGTCTCGGTCCGGGACCTTTTGCAGGCCATCGAAAGCGGGGGGCTGCGCTTTTGCATGACGAGCGCCACGCAGTCGAATTCCGGCGCGAGCGCCTACATCGGTTTCCTCTACGCGCTGCTCGGCAATCCGGAGGTCATCACGGCGGAGGACCTGCAAAACGAGGACTTAAAGACGCAGATGAAAGCGCTGCTTTCGGGCGTCGACCGCTCGTCGGGCAGCTCGGAGTGGCTTATGGACCTGTTTTTAGAGGGCGGCTACGACGCGATGGTCAACTACGAGTGTCTGATGATTGAGGCGAACCGGGAATTGGAGGCGCGCGGCGAGGAGCCGCTGTACGTCGTCTATCCGTACGACGGCCTTTCTTTGGCGGATTCGCCGCTCGGGTATGTCGACAACGGCGACGACGGAAAGGAAGCGCTCTTTTTAAAGCTCCAGGAATACCTATTGTCCGCGGACACCCAGAACGAAATCCAGCGCACGGGCCGCCGTTCGGGCTATACGGGCATTTCGGACGAAAACCGGGACGTGTTCCGCGAAGACTGGGGCCTGCAGCCCGACCGCGTGCTGTCGCCGATCAAAATGCCCGCGGCGGATGTGCTGTTCGAGTGCCTCAACCTTTACCAGACCGAATTGAAAAAGCCGTCGCTGACGGTCTATTGCCTCGATTATTCCGGCAGCATGAGCGGCGAAGGGAACCGCCAGCTCGTCGACGCGATGGGGCAGATTTTAATCCAGGAAAATGCGAAAAAGAATTTCCTGCAGGCATCCGAGCGGGAGGTAAACGTCCTCATCCCGTTTAACGGCGGCGTCATCGCGACGATGACCGCCGAGGGAAACGGCAGCGAGCTCGAGAACCTTTACGCGGAAGTGGAGGCGCAGCCGGTCGGCGGCGGGACCGACATGTACACGGCTGCCGTGGCGGGCCTCGAAATCCTCAAGGGCTACGACCTTTCCCAATATACACCGGCCATCATCCTTCTGACCGACGGCCAGTCGAGCGGCTCTTTGTATGATTTCGAAGCGGCTTACGACGAGATGGGGGCGGAAATCCCCGTCTTCTCAATCATGTTCGGCGACGCCGACGAGAGCCAGCTCGAGGAGCTCGCGCAGTATACGAACGCGCGCGTGTTCGACGGCCGCGAAAATCTGACGGAAGCCTTCCGCACCGTAAAGGGGTACACCTGATGAAAGAAACCACACGGATGCTTTGCGCGGCGTTTTTGGCCGCCGGCGTGTTTTTGCTGCTCTTTTTGGGCCTTCACTGGAACCTCGTGGTCGCAATCCTCTTAGGCGTTGGCGTTTATTTCGGGCTTTTCTTTGCCTTAAAATCCGACCGGAAAAGCGCTGCCGTCACGCTGGAATCGATGCCGGACGGGGAACTGCTGCGAAAGCTTTTGGATGACGCCCAGGCGGATTTGACGGCCATCGACGGGGCGGTGCGGCGCATTCGCACGCCATCGGTGCGGGAAAATGCCCGCGGGTTATCCCGCACCGGCACGCGCATCCTTTTGTATCTTCGGAAAAATCCGGAGAAAATCCGGCTGGCGCGCCGCTTCTTTACGTATTATCTCGACGCGACCGCCAAAATCCTGCAGCGCTACGTCGAGTTCCAGGACACGGACCTGCATACGCCGCAGATTGAGGAGATCCTCCGCAAGACCGCGGACGCCCTGCCGGTTTTAAACCGCGCGTTTGAGCGGCAGTTTACCCACCTGATGCAGGGCGAGCTGCTCGATGTAGAGGCGGACATCGAGGTTTTGACCAGTACCTTAAAAATGGAGGGTGGAAGATGAAGACAAAATACATTGGCCTTGGCATCCTGGCAGCCGTCGTCGTCGCGGCCGTCGCGTACGTGGGCATCCGCCAGAGCCGGCAGGTCACCGAGATCCAGGGTTACGTCGGCGGCGAAAAGATCGGCTTTCTCGAGGACACCGAGGTCCGGGACATCCTCCGGGAGCGCTACCACCTTTCCATCGACTACGCGAAGGCCGGTTCGATCGAGATGGTCACCGGCGACACCGAAGGGCAGGACTTTTTGTTCCCCTCGAACCAGACGGCCCTCGAATGGTATGAACAGGCGCACGGCAGCCCCGTCAAAAGCGAAATCATTTTCAATACCCCCATCGTCCTGTATACGCGCAGCGCGGTGGCCGACGCGCTCGTGCAGGCGCAGATCGCTTCCGAACAGGACGGGGTCTATTACGTCGATATGCAGAAGCTCACCGAGGCGATTGAGTCCGGCAAGACCTGGGCGGACATCGGCCTGCCGCAGCTTTACGGCAGCGTCACGGTCGGCACGACCGACCCCGTCAAATCGAATTCCGGCAATATGTTTGCCGGCCTTCTGGCCGACACGCTGTGCGGCGGCGTCGCGGACGAGGGGAATATCGGCGCCGTCCTGCCGCGTCTGCAGGCGATTTTCCAGAAGCTCGGGTATATGGAGAGCTCCTCAGCCGACCTATTCGACCAGTTTCTAAAGACCGGCATGGGCGCCAAGCCATTGATTGCCGGCTACGAGAGCCAGCTTTTGGAGTTTGCCGTGGAGAACCCCGACACGTGGCAGCAGATTTCCGACGATATCGTGATGCTCTACCCGACGCCGACGGTCTGGTCCTCGCACGTTTACCTGGCCCTCGACGAGGCGGGCACGGCCGGGATCGACGCCCTGCTCGACGAGGAGGTCCAGCGCCTTGCCTGGGAGAAGCACGGCTTCCGCACCGGGCTGTACGACACGCCGTCGGACGCCGAACACTTTGGCGTTTCCGGCGTGGCGGACACGCTCACGCAGGTCGCGCCGATGCCGGACGCCAACACGATGGAGAAAATCCTCGAAGCCCTCGGCTGAAAGGGCCTTTTTGAAAAAGACGAATTTTAAAAAAACGCGGCGGCGTGTGGAGACTTCACATCCCACACGCCGCCGCGTCTTTCGGCGGGCCGCGTTTTTTTCAAAACGATTCAAAATAATTCCCAGCGATTTAAAGTAATTCAAAGCCATTCACAGCGATTCACAGCGCGGCCAGAATCTCCCCGATGTCGCCGCCAAGGCAGAGCGACTGCCGCTCGATTTCCGGCGGGCAGTACGCCTCGGAGAGGTTAAGGCAGATGTACCGCGCGTCCGGGTTTTCGTACGTCTTTTGCCAGAACGGGTATTTGATAATCCCCGGCGTGTTCATGCCGACGCCGAGTTCCAGGTACCGCACCCGGTCCTTGCGGTGGCGGTCGAGGAATGCCCGGTAGCGCCCGGCCGCCGCGTGCCAGCCGCGGTCCTCGACGAACGTGCCGTCCACCCGCAGGTTCATCGTCATCGGCGCGCCGCATCTAGGGCAGTGGGGGACAAGTTCGGCGGGGACGGCCCGTTTGAGCGCGGCACCGTCCGGAATCTTTAAGCCTTCTTCCGTGATCCGAAAGCCCTGGGCCTCGACCATCCGGCGGACCTGCGCTTCGTTATCGTACGTCTGCTCGTGGCACGGCTTTGCGCACTGCCATAGCCCGTAATCGCCCTGCGTATAGAAGAGGCGCGCTTTCGAAAATCCCGCTTTCTGAAAGCAGTGGTCGACGTTTGTCGTGAGCACAAAATAGTCCTTGTCTTTCACAAGCCCGAGCAGCGTTTCATATACGGGCTTCGGCGGGTCGCAGTAGCGGTTGAGGAAAATCTGCCGGCTCCAAAAGGCCCAGTGCTCCTCGAGGTTCGGGAACGGGTAGAAGCCGCCGCTGTACATGTCGTGAAAGCCGTATGCCTCTTCAAAATCGGCAAAATAGCGGTGAAACGTCTCCCCGCCATAGGAAAAGCCCGCCGACGCGGAAAGCCCGGCCCCCGCGCCGATTACCACGGCGTCCGCTTCCCGCAGCATCCGCCGCAGCGTTTCCAGCTTTTCACAGAAGCTTCCGGTAGATTGCGTCGTCTTTGTCTTGAAAAACATTGAAAATCACCTCCGGGGCATCCGGGTGCTGTGCCCGGAACGATTGGACGGTCCGCACGGCAATCCTTGCCGCGTCTTCGTTCGGAAAATGGAATTCCCCGGTCGAGATGCAGCAGAACGCGACGCTGCGCAGGCCGTTTTCCAATGCCAGCTCTAAGCAGGCGCGGTAGCAGCTTTCGAGCAGCGCCCGGTCCCGCTTGGTGACGGCCCCTTGGACGATCGGGCCCACCGTGTGCAGCACGTACCGGCACGGCAGGTTATACGCCTTCGTGAGCTTCGCCTGCCCGGTTTCCTCCGCGTGCCCCTGCCGCCGCATGATTTCGGCACATTCCAGGCGCAGCTGCACCCCCGCGTACGTGTGGATCGCGTTGTCGATGCAGCCGTGGCACGGCACAAAGCAGCCGAGCATCTGGCTGTTCGCCGCGTTGACGATGGCGTCGGCCGCAAGCGTCGTGATGTCGCCCTGCCACACGGAAAGCCCCGGCTGCAGGGGGATAAGGTCCGCCGCGGACTGCACGCCCCGTTCTTTGAGGCGCTCCTGCAGATAGGCGTCCTGGATTTCCAGAAATTCCGCGCGGATCGGCTTGGGCGGCCGCACGTTCAGAAGCCCCCGCAAAAGCCGCCGCTGTTCCGAAACCGTGCCCGGAATCGGAATATCGGCATATGCCGGGTCCTCCGCCAGCAGAAAGCGGAGGAGAAACGAAAGCCGTTCTTCCTGTGTCATCGCGCGTCCCTCCGTTCGATGGCCCTTGCCGGGCAGATTTCATAGCAGTTCCCGCAGTGCAGGCAGTGCGCCTGCTCGATCACGACGGGTTTCTGCGTAAGATCGATGCATTTCTGCGGGCATTTCGAGTAGCACAGCTTGCAGCCGATGCATCGGTCCGTCACAAAATAGCCGGTGTCCACGGGCCTTGCGCCGCCAAACGAAAAGCTCGCGCGTTCAATCGGCCGCTTCGAGAGGTCAAACCATTCGCCTGTCCCCTCGTAAATTTTGAATACGGTGAGGGCGCTGCGTGCGCGCGCGTCGGGATAAATCTTCTCCATATACGGGTTTTTGCGGAAAAGGTCGGAGAGCTTCCCCGGCCCGATCTCTTTGGCCTTCCCCTGTACGGACACGGCCACGCTCGAGAGCGTGTCGCTGCCCTTCATGGCGGTCAGGGCGACGTTTTCGTTCCCTTTCAGCCGCTCATAAAAGCGCTTGCCCTTCGCGGTCAGAAAGTATAGCCCGTCTTCCGCCCAATCCATGATGTCGATCGCGCAGGTGACGGGCCGCCCCTCGCGGTCTACGGTGGCAAATACGGCGGAGTGGATTTCCTCTGCGATGTATTTGAAATACGTTTTTGCTTCCATACGAAAACCTCCCCGTAAAACGGACGGCCCCGCAGCACTGCCGGCGGAGCCGTTTGCGCACGACCTTACAGGTCGTATTCCTTCGGCGGGTTGCCGGAGAAGTCGGCGATCACGGCGTGGGCGTTCTTTAGATAGAACACCACGAAGATCGGGTTCGACGCCTCGCCGTACTGCCCCTTGACGATGGGGTTCTGCATGCACATCTCCTTGACGGCCCCGTTATTTTCAAACACGGCCTCGCCGTTTAAGCGAATCCACGCATAGGAAGGGCTCGAAACGGAAACCTCAATGTTGGGGTTCTGCTGCATGTCCTTGTAGACGTCCTTCTGGTTGTTCGTGCAGAACCACAGTTTTCCGTCCATCTCCCCGGCAAACATGAAGGGCCGGCACTTCGCCTTGCCGTCGCGGCCGACGGTCGCGAGGTATTGGACGGGATTTTCCTGCAAAAATTTTACGACTTCGTTCATGATGAAAAACCTCCTAAAATCAAATCCGTTCGTTTTTGCCTTGCAATTTTTACCTTGCAAGATTATAATAAAGCCGTAATCCCGCTTTGTAAAGTAAGCACTTTTTTGTGCCGTAGTTACCGAAAAGAAACCATTGGAAAGGAGGGGTACAATGCCGGAAGAACATACAATCCCCGCCTGCCCGGTGGAGACGACGCTGATGCTCATCGGCGACAAATGGAAGGTGCTGATTTTGCGCGACCTGATGCCGGGCAAGAAGCGCTTCGGGGAACTGCGCCGCTCGATCGGCCATGTCTCCCAGAAGGTGCTCACGGCCCAGCTGCGCTCGATGGAGGCAAACGGCTTAGTCCACCGCGAGGTGTACGCCGAGGTGCCGCCGCGCGTCGAGTACAGCCTCACGCCGCTCGGCCGCAGCTTAAAGCCGATCCTCGACGCGATGTGGAACTGGGGCGAAGCGTACAAAGCGCAGCATGCCTGAAACGAGAGGAGGCAAAACGATGAAACGCCTGTATTTCCGCGGCGGGAACCGCTTCCGCGCCGCCGAGCTGTTTTTCAGCGAAAAGAAGGATTTCCGCGCCGAGGACTACATCCCCTACGCGGAACTCGAGATGATTCTGCAGGACGACGGCCGCTTTTCCGTCTGGGGCAACACCGACGACGACACGGTCCTCCTGCGCGACACGCGCCCGGATTTTCGCGGCGTCGCCCATTTGGCCCTCCACCTGGCCGACGAGATCGTCGAAGGCGACGAGGAGCCGGACCCCCCGGCACAGTGAGCCCTTTTTGGGGGCTTGCGTTTTTCCAGAAAATCCGGTATCCTAAAAAGAGGCGCCCGTCCCGTAAAAAGGGCACCGCAACGGAACTTTTACGTTACTTTCAGCAAGAAAGGATGATCCATTTGGCACAGCCTACACAGAATGCGCCCGAGCGCGAAAAGGGCGTCTTTGAGCAGTTTGAGGAGTTCACGGCGATGACGAGCGGCCTCGAGCGCAATTTCTCGCTTCAGGACCTTCTGACCGACGCATTCCTGCAGAAGCATACGCAGTATCCGACGTTTGCCGACTTCGCGGCGGCCTGCGGCGGGGACCTTTCGGATATCGACGCCCTCGAAAAACGGGAGGACACGTCGTTTCTCGAGAAGACGGACTTCGACAGCGTGGAAGCCCTCCTCAACGCGGCCATGGAGGCGTACGTCGACGGCTTCTTCGGCGACGACGCTTAAAAAGGTTTAAACTCCCAGCCCCCAAAAACCAAAAGCCCTTTTGCGGATTTGGCCCCTTTTCAAAAAGGCGCCGCGCAAAAGGGCTTTTTGCCGCCGGATTTTCCGCTTTCCGGCCGTCCTTTCCGGTCGGGTCCGGTGGATTTTTTGGGAAAAAGCAAAAAAGATTAAAAAAGCGCGTGCATTTTTCGAAGAAATCCTGTATAATATGCTCAGCAACCATGAAAGGGGCGTTACGCATATGCGTCATCGGATTATTTCTATCAGCCGGCAGTTTGGCAGCGGCGGCCACGAGATCAGCGAGGCGCTCTCCAAAGCGCTCGGCATCCCGCTTTATGACCGCGAGCTGATTACAATCGCCGCCAAAGAGAGCGGCCTTGCCACGGAGTCCCTCGAACACGCGGACGAGAGCACCGGAAGCCGCGAAGGCCAGCCCGCCTCCTATTTTGGCCTTACGACGAGCGATACGCTCTTTTTGGCGCAGACCAAGGTCATCCGCAGCTTGGCACAAAAGGAGGACTGCATCATCGTGGGCCGCTGCTCCGACGTGGTGCTGCTCGGCGAGCCCAATGTCGACCTGCTGCGCGTGTTCATCCATGCGCCGGTCGAATACCGCCTGCAGCGCTCGAAGCGCGTGGAAAAGCTCTCCACCCAGCAGGCGACGCTGTTATTGCGCCGCAAGGATAAGGAGCGCCGCACGTATTTTACGTATTATACCGACAAGGAGTGGGGCGCGCAGTCGAATTATGACCTCTCCTTAAACAGCGCCTATTGGTCCGTCGCGCAGTGTGTCGAGATGCTCAAGGCCGCCTATGAACACATGCCGCGCGGGGAAGCGGAAGAAACTTCATAAAGCGTTTTCGAAAGCGGGAAAACCGCGTTAAAAAAGCGCCGGAGTGGATAAAACTCCGGCGCCTTTTTTCTTTTTAAAAATTCATAAATCAAAAATTTATAAATCGGAAAAGCCGTTACGATAAGAGCATCCGGTCGTTGTCGAGCGTCGTGCCCTGCACGTCGCGGAAGCGCGCGAGCAGGTCCTCAACCGAGAGCTTCTTCTTTTCCTCGCCGCCAATGTCAAACAGGATTTGGCCGTTGTGCATCATGATCAAACGGTTGCCGAACTGCAGCGCGTGGCTCATGTTGTGCGTGACCATCATCGCGGTCAGGTGTTCGCGCCGGATGATTAAA
Source organism: uncultured Clostridia bacterium (assembly GCA_944385055.1). Classification (GTDB taxonomy): domain Bacteria; phylum Bacillota; class Clostridia; order Oscillospirales; family Acutalibacteraceae; genus Caproicibacterium. The sequence continues at coordinate 88,142 of CALWVT010000002.1, forward strand.
TCCGTCTGCGTTAAGACCGTTTCGGCCGTCTTCGGGTCGAGCGCCGCCGTGTGTTCGTCGAGCAGGAGCACCTTCGGCTTCTGCAGCGTCGCCATCAAAAGCGTCAGCGCCTGGCGCTGGCCGCCCGATAGCAGGCCCACCTTGCTCGTCATGCGGTCCTCAAGCCCTAGCCCCAATACGCTGAGCTTTTCGCGGTACAGCGCGCGCTCCTCCTTCGTAACGCCCCAGCGCAGCGTGCGCGGCTTCCCGCGGCGGTACGCCATCGCGAGGTTTTCCTCGATGTTCATGTCGCCAGCCGTGCCGCGCATCGGGTCCTGGAACACGCGCCCGAGGTACTGCGCGCGCTTATATTCCGGCAGGCGCGTGATGTCATTGCCGTCGAGCCAGATGCTGCCCCCGTCGCACGGGTACACGCCCGCAATCAGGTTTAACAGCGTGCTCTTGCCCGCGCCGTTGCCGCCGATGACCGTCACAAAATCCCCCGGCTTTAGATGCAGGCTCAGGTCGATTAAGGCCTTTTTTTCGTTGACGGTGTTTTTATTAAACGTTTTACAGACTTTTTGCAGCCGCAGCATAAAAAGACCCCCTTATTCCTTCTGGTTTGCTTCGTCGGGGTCCTTGTCGGAGCCGTCGATACTATCTTCCACCGCGCGGTCCGGCACGAGCACCGGCTGGCGCATCGCCTTGCGGCGGTCGTTCCACGCCTGCACCTTGCGCTTGCCGGTCGGCAAAAACAGCGCAATCGCCACGATGATCGCGGTAATCAGCTTCATGTCCGTGCTCTTGAGCCCTAAGAACAGCACCACGGCAATCACAATGCGGTAAATCACCGAGCCGAGCACCATGCAAAGAAGCCGCGGCAAGAAGCCCACGTGCCGCCCGAGCACGACTTCGCCGATGATGACGGACGCTAGCCCAATCACGATCGTGCCCGTGCCCATATCCACCGAGGCCGACCCCTGCATCTGCGCGAAAATGCCGCCCGACAGCGCTACGAGGCCGTTGCTCAAAACGAGCGCGACCATCGTCGTGTTGTCCGTGTGTACGCCAAGCGACCGGACCATATACGGGTTATTGCCCGTCGCGCGGATCGCACAGCCGAGCTCCGTGCCGAAGAACCAGTACAAAAACGCGATCACGATCGCGGTTACGACGCCGCCGATCAAAAGCTGGCAGTTCGCGGCCGAAATGCCCGGGATGACCTCCCGCACGAGCACGTCCGCCGTGTCTACGCCGTTTAAGGGCACCATCGAGCTGTCGCCCATGATGCGGATGTTAATCGAGTAAAGCGCCGTCATCGTTAAAATCCCAGCCAAAATGCCCGGAATCTTCATCTTCGTATTCAAAAAGCCCGTAATAAACCCGCAGACCATGCCGGCCGCCAGGGCGCCGAACAGCGCCAGAAACGGGTTCCATCCGCCGTGTGCGACGAGCATCGCGGATACGGCCGCGCCGGTCGTAAAGCTGCTGTCCACGGTCAGATCGGCAAAGTCGAGGATGCGGAACGTGATGTATACGCCCAGCGTCATAATCGACCAGATGACGCCCTGCGCAATCGCGCTGTGTACCGTCCCCGTAAAAGCTAGAAACATGAAGCTGCCTCCTGTTCGTTGTGCGTTTTCAAAAAGAGAGGAGCATCAGGCGGCCTCGCTCTCGTCCGCGGCGCCGGCCATGTCGGTGCCTTCGCTCAAAATATCGTCCGGCAGCGTGATGCCGAGCTCTGCGGCCGCTTCACTGTTGTAGGAGATATCGTACTTTTCCTGGTATTCAATCGGCATCGTCGCGGGTTGAGCTTCGCCGTTTAAGATTTTCACGGCCATTTCGCCGGTCTGGCGGCCGAGTTCCTCGTAGTTGATGCCGACCGTCAGAAGGCCGCCGTTCGAGACCATGCCGCTCTCGCCGACGATGACCGGCAGGCCCGCCGGCGTCGTGACGCCGGACACCACCTTCATGCCGGAAGCGAGCATGTTGTCCGTCGGGATATACACGGCCTGCACCTTGCCGACCATCGACTGCGCGACCTGCGTGATCTCGTTGGCCGCCGTCACCGTGAAGACCTCATACTGCAAGCCGTTTTCCTCGCACGCCGCTTCGGCGAGTTCCGCCTGCTGCTGCGAGTTCGCCTCGCTCGAGCAGTACATGATGCCCACCGTCTCGCAGTCGGGCACGATTTCCTTAATCAGCGCGATCTGCTCGGCCACCGGTGTCAGGTCGCTCGTGCCGGTCACGTTCCCGCCAGGGGCTTCGTTGCTCTCCACGAGGTTCGAAGCCGCCGGGTCCGTCACCGCCGTCACGAGCACCGGCACGTCCGTGACCGCCTTGACGACGGCCTGCGCCATCGGCGTCGCAATCGCGAGCACGAGGTCCGGGTGCTGGTTCGCCATCGTGCTCGCCACCGTCGTGCACGTGGAGTTGTCGCCCTGCGCGTTCTGGATGTTGTACGTCACGTTTTCGCCCTCAATGAAGCCCGCGTCCGTCAGCGCCTCCTGGAAGCCCTTTAACGAGTTGTCCATCGCCGGGTGCGTGTTGTACTGCGCAATGCCGATCGTGTACGTCTTTTCGGCCGTATTGCCGCCGGACGCCGCCGCGGACGCCGCACCGGACGACGCCGCGCCGCCTTCGCACGCGGAAAGCATCGTGCAGACGGCCGCCGCCGCCAGGACGCCGGCCAGAATCTTCTTCATCTTTTTCATACGTTTGTGTCCTCCTTTTGTTCTTTCCCGCAGGAAATGTGCCCGAACGCCCGCCGGCGCCCGGAGCAAACGATGGCCGGATTCTCTTGCGCCGCGCCGCGGAATTTATCCCCACAACGCGACAACGCGATAAATCGGCACTTGCCAATTATTTTACACAGTCTGTCTGAGATTGTCAAGGAATTGCGCGGGATTCTGTGCGTCCTTGCGCGCCGTTTCAACTTTTTGTGCGGCCTTTACATTTCCCGGCCCGCATTTTATAATAAAAAGAAAGGGGAAATCCCCCTGCGATCCATACGGAAAGAGGCGTCATAACATGGAGACCGTCACCCTTTATTTATATGACCGCGAGGAAAACGGCGAGCCCGTCTTCTCTTTGGAACCCGACCCCAACGGCGAAGACGACGGCGGCCGCAGCTATGAGGTGCCCGCACACTACTTTTACCGCGGCGGCAAACTCGTCACGCAAAAAGGCGAACCCTGCGCCGTACAGGCCCACAACGGCCGGCCGCTGCTCGTCGACACGACGAACGGCCGCGCCTACCTGATGGAGCTCGAGCCGAAAATCACGCACATGCGAGAAAAACAGGGCCTAAGCCAGGAGGCGTTCGCCGAGGCCCTCGGCGTCAGCCAATTGACGCTCTACCGCTTCGAGCACAACGAGGAGGAGCCGCATTCCGCGATCCTCTCGCGTATGGCGCAGATTCTCCACTGCGATGTGCTCGACTTGATTTAAGGAGGGCTTTTTATGACGGGAAAGGAAATGTGGAAAAAATTTCAGACAGAAAATCATGTAGAGGATTGTCCATACGAGGAATGGGCTTTTGGAGCAGACGCCGATGCCCTTGCCTCTTTGGTTGCGAATGGAGAAAAAACGGGCACTTCTTCTGCCTATCCTTTATACGAATTAGAAAAGGAACCATTGCCGAAAGTTGGAGAGTATAGCGTCGTTTTGAATTCTATGGACGAAGCAGTTTGTATCATTCAGACAAAGAAAGTATATGTTGCACCATTTGATGCGGTCACTGCGGAACATGCGCGCAAAGAAGGCGAGGGAGATCAGTCTTTAGAATTTTGGAGGAAAGCACACGAGAAGTTCTTTACAGAATGTTTAGCGGAAGCTGACTTGAAATTCACTTCTGATATGAAAGTGGTTTGTGAAGAATTTGAAGTCGTGTATCCGTGAGAAAGTGAGGAAAAGGGGAGAGTGAATTTTGGGAACATTCCTTTTTTGTCTCGTCTATGCGCTTCCGGCGGTGACCCTTGCCTTTTTGATATGGACCGTGCACCGCTGCCGCAAGGGGTTGCTTGCGCCGTGGGGGACGCCAAAAGAAGTGCTTATGCTGCTCATTCCCGCCGTCGTGGTGTCCTTTGCCGTCAGCGCATACGTGGCTGTCGCCTACTACGCGCCGCAGGAGCGGGGAAGCATAGGCTTTGTAATTAAGTGGATTGGAGCCATCGCGGTGGCCGTTTTCTTTATCCTTTCGGCGGTGGTGATGTCTGCTGTGCTGAAACGCCCGGAGCTTCCGGATGATTTGCGCAGCCGCTTCAAGGCAATGCCTGTTTTGAGCCCCATTTGCGCCGTCCTCGTCCTGATTTTTGCTGCGTTGATTTGACGGCGCGGGCCGGCGCTCCGGTAAAATTGCCGGAGATCCCTGTAAACGCTTCTGATTAGGGCCCCCGGCCGCTGTTTCAAAAAAATTTGCCCCTTCCCCGCATATGCAGCAGGGAAGGGGCTTTTTGCCGATGGCTTAATGGCTTTAAGAGTTGCAGGCATTGCCGCTGCAGCCCTGTTTGTCTTCACCGCAGTGGCCGCCGCAGGCGTGGTCGTGGTCATGGTGGCTGCACTGCACGTTCGGGTTATAGACGAGCGTGCCGTCTAAAAGCGCCGCTACGGCCGCGTCGGCCCCGCCGGACACGCCGCCGTAAAGCCGGATGCCCGCTTCGGCCAGCGCCTGCTGCGCGCCTGCGCCAATGCCGCCGCACAGCAGCACATCCACCTGCATCTCGCGCAGCAGCCCGGCAAGCGCGCCGTGGCCCCGGCCGTTCGTGTTCACGACGAGGCTTGCCGTGACCTTCCCGTCCGCAGCGTCGTACACCTTAAACTGCTCGGTGTGGCCGAAGTGGGGGAAGATGTTTCCGTTTTCATAAGGGACTGCGATCCGCATCTTTCATAGATCCTTTCTTTATGGGAAGCGCCCGGCGCCCCGCCGGGCCTCTCGAAATGGCCTTTATTATAGCACAACGCGCCCCGCCCCGCAAGGGTCACCGCGCGTCCTCCCAGCCCGCATAGGCGCGCCGCATCGCTTCGAGCGCCTTCTTCTCAATGCGCGACACGTAGCTGCGCGAAATGCCGAGCTTTTCGGCCACCTCCCGCTGCGTCTGCGGCCGCCGCCCGCCCAGGCCGTACCGCAGGCGCAGGATCTCTTCCTCGCGCGCGGGCAGCTTTTTGAGAAGCGTGTAAAGCTCCTGCAATTTCACTTTCCGGTCGAGCTCCTCGCTTAGGTTGCTGTCGTCGGCCAGAACGTCTACGAGCGTCAGCGCGCTGCCGTCTTTGCCGCTCTCGATCGGCTCGTTGATCGACACATCCTGCGCGGATTTTTTGGCGCTGCGAAAAGACATCAGGATCTCATTTGCAATCCTCCCGCCGGCGCGTCTTTGCGGGGGCGCCGCCTTCGGGGCCTTGGATTTTCGCAGGAAGGGGAGGGGGCGCCCCGGCGCCTCCGTCTTCGGCGCCGCACAGCACGACTTCGGCGCAAGAGCCGTCCCACACCACTTTTTGCACGAGCGCGCGCAGGGCCTCCCGCTTCTGTTCTACGTTCATTTCGCCGATGCAGCCGCCAAAGTCCCCGAGCAGCCGGCACAGCCGGTCAAACGCCGCGCCGCAAAGCGCGCCCGCATCTCCCGCGAGCTGTTCCATGCGGGATTCGAGCGCCGCGTTCTGCGCGTCCAGCGCTTCCAGACGCGCTTTTATGTGGGCGGCGGCGCTGCTGGAGCCGAAATCGGCCAGCGCGTCGACGAGCGCGTCCGCCCGGCGCCGGAGCTCGCCCTGCTCCCGGCGCAGCGCCTCGAAGTCCTCCCCGCCGGCTCCCGGACCGCCCGCAAAGCCCTTTTTGCCCTGTTCTAACAGGGCCAGCAGCGCGCGCTTGTCGCCGCAGAGGCGCCGCACCTGTTCGAGGACAGCGCCGTCGAGCCGGTTGCCGTTTGCGTTTTTGACATTGCACGCCGCACGCCGGCTGCGCTGCTTTTGTTTGCAGACGTACATAAAGGCGGGGCTGCCGTCCGGAGCTTCCCGCGTGGACAATTTCGGGTACATCCGGCCGCCGCAGCGGCACCACAGCAGCCCGGTCAAAAGCGCCTCGTTGCGGCGCGGGCTGTGGTACGATTTGGACCGGCTGCACGCGAGCCGTTTTTGTACGCTGACCCAAACCTTCCCCGGCAGGATGCCCGGGTGCTGCCCGACCGCCACGATCCATTCCTGCGGGGGCAGATACACGGTTGCCCGGCCCTTTTCCTGGTGCGTGCGGTTGTAGGCCAAAATCCCCCGCACGCCGTCGAATGCTTCCGGCCCCGCGCAGAGGTCGGCGCCTTTTTCCGCGAAATACCGGTAGGCATCCTCGTCGGCAATCAGATACACGGGGTTTTGCAGGATCCCTTTGATCGAAAACCGCGTGAAATTCCGCCCGGTCTTTGTCCGGATGTGCCGGCGCAGCAATTCGGCCTCGGTTTTGCTCAGGGAGCCGGTCTCGCGGTACAGTTCGTAAATGGTCCGCACCATGCCGGCCTCTTCCGGCAATAGTTTCAATTGGCAGACCCGCTTGCGCTTGCCGTCCACGGTCACGGTTTGGACGGCCTGCGACGTGTAGCCGGTCGGCGTGACGCCGCCGAGCCACCGGCCCGTTTTGGCCAGCTCGTGCATGTTGTCCCGGATGCGTTCCGCAATCGTTTCGCGCTCGAGCTGCGAAAACACCGACGCGATGTACATCATGGCCCGCCCCATCGGGCTCGCGGTGTCGAAGCGCTCCCGGATGGAGAGGAACGCAATCCCCAGCCGCCCGAGCTCCTCGATCAGGCGCGAAAAATCGCCGATGCTGCGGCTGATCCGGTCGAGCCGGTAGACAACCACGGCCCGAAACCGATGGCCGCGCGCCGCCTGCATCATGCGCTGAAAGCCCGGCCGGTTTAGGTTCCCGCCGGAAAATCCCTCATCCTCGTACACGACGGCATGTTCGGCGTATGGATCTCCCATCGTGGTGCGGATATAAGCCTTGCAGAGCTCCACCTGGTTGCCGACGCTCTCGCCCTTGCCCGTAAAGCGGGATTTGCGCGAGTAAATCGCGACGGCGTCCGCGTTTTTTGCCATGCGCTGCCTCCTTTCGAACGCTACAGCAGAGGAAAATGGAATGGTTCTGTTCTATTTTATTTCGGCAGCGTTTCATCCATGCCGGCCTCCCCGCGGGCGCGGTGGCATTCTGGACACGCCCTTCCCCATACCATGCAGGGGAGGAGGTGCATCCATTGGGAAACAGCGCACCTATAGAGGCCGTTTTTCGATATCCCCAAACGCAGGCGGGCAGGGAGGCCCTTTCGCGCCGCGTCGCCGGCGTCCACGCCGCGTTCATTCTGGAAACAATCCGCGGCCTCTGCTGTCCCGCCGAACAGAAGCGGGAGCTTTTGCAGGCGGTCATCGACGCCGTGAAAGGCGCCGCGCCGCAGAAACCCGAAGATCCGAAAAACGGTTAACACAAGACCAGGCCGCCCGGCGGACGCAGCCGCGTTCTCGGGCGGCCCGGTCCTGTTTTGAGAAACGGAAAAGGCGCGCGGGGAAGCAGCGGGCTTTCCCCGCAAAGCGGGATGTGGTAAAATCGGGAGGACAAGTGTTCGCACCGACAAAGCGCTTTTTGCGCGCAGCGGGAGGGAAATGGCGATGAAAGTCCTTTGCTTTGGCGATTCCAATACGTATGGGTACGATCCCCGCTCCTATTTCGGCGGCCGCTATGCCGCGGACAGCCGCTGGGTCGATCTGCTCGCCCGGAAAACCGGCTGGAAGGTCGAAAACCTTGGGGAACCCGGCCGGGAAATCCCCCAAACGGCCCCGGCCTTTCCACCGGGCCTCGACCTGCTGCTTTGTATGCTCGGCACAAACGACCTGCTGCAGGGCCGAAGCCCAACAGAAACCACGGCGCGCATGGAGCGTTTTTTAAAAAGCGTGCCGCTCGAAAGGGAAAAGATTTTCTTAATCGCGCCGCCGCCGATGGCCCGCGGCACCTGGGTACCGGACACAAAGCTCATCGACGATTCGAAGGCGCTGGCGCAAGGCTATCGGGCGCTTGCCGGGCGGCTTGGGGTCCGCTTCGCCGATGCCGGCGCGTGGGGCGTTTCCTTAGCCTACGACGGCGTCCATTTTACGCAGCAGGGCCACAAAGCGTTTGCGGAAGGGATTTTCAAGGCGCTTTTCCAATAAAATAACGCGGGCCTTCCGGGATTTTATACCCGGGAGGCCCGCGTTGTTTTATTTGATTTCTTGCTCCAGCGCGTCAAATTCGGGTGTCGAGAAGAACGCGCCAAGGGTCATATCTAGGCCATCGCAGATCATTTTAATGGTCAGCAGTTTTGGATTCCGGCTTTTTCCGTAAAGGATATTTTTAATGCTGGAAGGCGGCAGCGCACAAATCGTCGCAAGTTTATTGATGCTGATCGAACGTTCTCCACAGAGCGTTAGAATACGATTTCGCACGGCCGTAATGGTGTCCATCGCTTTCCTCCTGAAATCGTTTTTCTGCATTTTTAGCGCATTTTTTCTAATAGGGAAGTGGGTTATTCTTCTTGGTCATCCTCAAATGAATACGCGTTTAATTCCTCAAAATCTAAAAATTCCGCCAAGGTCATATTGAACGCAAGCGCAATCTTATGCAGCGTTTTCACGCGTGGATTTTTGGTGAGCCCGCGGACAATGTTATCCAACGTCGATTGCTTGACATTGCTCATGGTGGCGAGCTTGTTGATCGAAATTCCGCGCTTTTTGCATAATGAACGGATTCTATTTACATAGAGTTCTGCGTACGTCACAGCCATCGCCCTCGTTCTCATCCTAACCCGTTTTTGGGTTAATATGATGATACCAATAAAATGAGAGCGGTTTACCCGAATACGGGTTGACTTTCAAAAGTGGATGCGATGAAATTTTAATTACCTATATACGGGTAACTATGGAGGATTTATGATGTCAGTGTGTACGTTTTTTGGACATCGGGATTGTCCCGCATCCATCCGCCCAAGGCTGCGTGCAGGATGTCGTCACCTATGTCACGCATCCTGGGGGCGGCGCCGCGAAGTTTGCGGCGTTGGCGCAAAAAGCGCGGGAAGATCGTCTATCCGCTTTGAAATATAAAAAAACAGGAAGGGCTTTCCCCGTGACCGGTGCGGCTCCTTCCTGTTTTTTAGGCTCAGCAATTTCCCGTATATACATGCAAAAGCTTTTCCCTCGCCACAGCGGCCAGGCGGTAGACCGTCTCCACCGGCGTCGGCGCGCGGCCGGCCATATGGTGGCGCGGGAAAAAGCGCGAGACGTGCAGCGGGATTTCGGGGCTCAGCGAGGCAAGCCACCCGGACAGCGCGCGCATCTCTTCTTCGCTGTCGTTTTCGCCGGGTACTATGAGCGTTGTCACCTCCACGTGGCAGGCGGAGGCCGCCAGCGAAATGGAACGCTTCACTACCTCTAAATCGCCGCCGAGGCGCCGGTACCACCCTTCCGTGAACCCCTTCAGGTCGATATTCACCGCGTCGAGCAGCCCCAGCAGCGCGCGCCAGGGGCCCTCTGCGATCGTGCCGTTCGTGACCAAAACGTTTGCCATGCCCGCCTTGTGGACGAGCCCGGCACAGTCGCGCACGTATTCATAGCCCACAAGCGGTTCATTGTATGTGTACGCCACGCCGAGATTCCCCCGGCACCGCAGGCGGACGGCTTCCCGCACGAGTGCTTCCGGGGAATAGGACCGCGTCGGGATTTCCACCCCCGCGCCGGCAATTTCGGCGTTCTGGCAGAACGGGCAGCGCAGATTGCAGCCGAAGCTGCCCACCGATAAGATCACGCTGCCGGGGTGGAAACGGTTTAGCGGCTTCTTTTCAATCGGGTCTAAGGCCAGCGCCGTGAGCCTGCCGTAGTTGAGCGGGACGATTTTCCCGCCCCGGTTGGCCCGCGCCCGGCAAAGGCCCGCCTGCCCCTCGTCCAGCACGCAGCGATGGAAACAGAGCTTACACTGCACATTCATAGATGCCGCACCACCTGGAACCGCTCGATCGTATAGGGCTCGTCGGCGCGGATGCCGCCTTTCCGGCGCGCAATTTGCAGCTGCGCCTCTGCCGTGTCCACGCCGTCGAGATCGGGCAATAGTAACCCGCGCCGCCCGCCGCAGCTGACGATGACGCCGTAGCGCTTCGGGTCGAGCTGGCCGGGCCATTCCACCGGCTCCGGGGCCCCCAGCACATCGACGCTGTATTCGAGTTCGTCGAGCTCTTCCGGGCGCACCGGCGGGAAACGCGGGTCGTGCGTGCCGGCGGACACCGCGTTTCGGACAATCTCCCACGCGGTATTTTCCGCCGTCGGGGCAATCGTGCCGATGCAGCCGCGCAGGCGCCCGTCCCGGTGCAGCGAAACGAAGGTGCCCGCGGCCCGGCCGGTCAGTTCACCGGGCAAATCGCCGGGCAGCCGTTCCAGCCGGCGGCCCGTGCGCACATACGTCTCGAGCGCCAGCCGCGCCAAACGCACCCACGGGTCCTCCTGCGCCCGGCGCTTTGCGAGGCGTTCGCGCTGCGCCTGCTCGCACGCGGCCGCAAAGCGGCGGCGGCTGTCCGTCCCCGTGACCGGGAGCAGCGCCACGGCGTACCCGACGCCAAAGGTGCCCTCGTGGCTCAAAAGCCGCGGCTTCACCGCCAGGCCGTCCAGCGCCCCCGCCATGATCTGGAACGAGCGCAGCCCGCACTCCGCCGCCCGCTCGCACAAAGACGGCTCCATCGTCAAAAGCTTTAGAAAATCGCCCGACTGAATCGCTTCTGTCACCGCCTCGTCGAAGACAGGCCCCTCCGGCGCGAAGCCGTACGGCCCGTCTTCTTTTAATTTGTGGGAGAGATCACCGCTTGCCACGAAGACGGCGCGGCGCCCGAGCGCCTTTACGGCTTCGGCGGCGCATTGGCCGAGCCGGTAGTGCGAAAGCGCCGAAAACCCGGAAAGCCCCAGGCGCACGATCGGGCAGTCAACGCCCGCCTTGCGCAGGAAAGACAGCGGGATCACCACGCCGTGGTCGAGGGAAGGGTCCCGCTGGCCGCGCGTGCCGGCCTGCAGCCCGGCTTTTTCGGCCCGGCGCACGATCTCCTCGCGCAGCGGCGCGTCATACCGGATGGTTAAACGCACCTGCGGCGCGCCGAACGCGGCCATGTCGCCGGAAGCCCCCTTTCCCGGGGAAATGTGGAAATAATCCCCGTACAAAATGGTGTGGGGCGACGAAACGATCAGCACATCCGGCTTCCACGCCGCGACCTCTGCGGCAGCCGCCTGCATGGCCTGTCCGGTGGCGGCGATGGCCCGCTCCCGGCCGCGGCCCACCTCCGGCAGCAGCACCGGCGGATGCGGCGTCAAAATCGCACCAAGCATGGGCATGGTATCACACGTCCTTTCTGCGGTTTCCCCGCGTTTCTTTTCTTTTTCTATTAAGTATAGCACAGCCAAAAAGGAAACGGAAGGCGATCGACCCCCGCCCCCGCGTGCGCATCGCATTTTCAATGCACCGCGCCGCATAGCTCGAAAGCCGGATCCCCTTTTTCGGGTCAAACGTGTTGACGGCCTTAATCAGCCCGATCGTGCCGATGGAAATCAAATCCTCTTGGTCGGAAGCCCCCGCGTAGTATTTCTTGATGATGTGCGCGACAAGCCGCAGGTTGTGTGCGATCAGCTCGTCGCGCGCGGCCGCGTCCCCTTCCATGAGCCTCTTTAGGCACGCCTGCTCCTGCGCCGGCCGCAGCGCGCGCGGAAAAGACCCCGTCCCCGTTACGTGCAGGATAAAGAAAAAAAGCCCCGACAGGGCCCCACAAAGCAGCGACTCGAGCATGGCGCACTCTCCTTTTCCTCCTGGGATTTTCTGTTCCCTATCTTATGAAAGACACGGCCCGTTCGTTGCACGTCCCGGGAAATCCCTTTAAAATGGGAAATATTTCCGCTTTCCTTGTCCTATTTTGCGTTCAATTGCAGCCCCCACCACAAAATCTCGTGGCGGCAGCCGGTTTTCCGGGCCGCAATCATGAATAAATTGAAAATTTTTTGTGAAAACCTGTCGCGTTTCTGCGCGCAGTATGGTATAATAGCAATGCTTACAACTTTGTAACCTCTTTTACGCGCGCGTAACTTCACCGCGCGGGAGGTTGCAAGAAGGAGGACAGGAAATGCCAAAAAAACGCGCACGCAGACAGCGCATGATCGCGGCGGTACTTGCGGCAGCGCTTTTCGGAGGGGCGGCGGCTCTGCTGCCGGCCTCTGCGGCGGGGATGGTCTGCACCATCAACGCCACCGGGGAACAGCTCCCCATCGCGCCCCAGGCGGTCAAAACCATCCAGATGGAGCAGTCCACGGTGATGGATATCACGCTGCAGTCCGCCTCCGCATCCCGGATCTACGCAACGAACGATTCCGGTACGATTTCCGTGCCGAAGCCGTACGCAAACGGCTCGGCCGTCTACACGATCTATGCGCGCGGGGCGGTCGGCTCGAGCTTTGACGTCTATGCAAACGACGGCTCGGACACGAAGCTTTTTAATGTAAAGGTGTGCGACCGCCCGTTCGTTTCCGATACCACGATGGATTTCCAGGTGCAGGTGGGGAAGAGCTACACGTTCCGCATCACGCCGAATGACCCGAAGGCTTACGTCACGTTCAATACCTCCGACGGCTCGGTCTTCTCGACCCTCGTCGCGAATAAGGAGGTTTCCGCGAGCCGCGCGGACTATTACTTCCGCGTCACGGCGTTAAAGCCCGGCTCCGTCGGCGTCTATGTGACGGTCGGCGACACGCAGTACCGCGTGTTTACGGTCGATGCGGTCGATGTCAACGGCGCGGGCACGCCGCCCTCTACTACGCCCACGGTGGATCCGGATGCCCCCGGCACGCCCGGCGTTGTGAAAGTCAGCAGCAGCTTAAACCTGCGTGCAGGCCCCGGCACATCCTACAGCGCGATCGGCACGCTGCAAAACGGCGAATCCGTCACGATTTTAAAGGATATGGGCAACGGCTGGCTGCAGGTGCGCACGTCCTCCGGACAAGTCGGCTACTGCAGCGGCGAGTACATCTCGACGGATGTATCTCCCGAAGAACCCGAAGAACCCGAAACGCCGCAAGCGCCCGAATCCCCTGAAACGCCCACGTCCGGCACCGCCACCGTCCAGGTCAGCAGCGGCAGCTTAAACGTGCGCTCCGGCCCCGGTACGTCCTACAGCGCGGTCGGTTCGCTGCAAAACGGCGACACCGTCACGGTTCTCGAGACCGCCGGCGGCTGGGCGAAGATCGAGACCGACTCCGGCCTTTCCGGCTACTGCAGCGCCGACTACCTCGTGTTCGGCGGCGGGACATCCTCCTCCGACGGCAGCACGATCACATTGAATGTCCCCAAATACATGCAGACCGACGACCGCTGGGGCGATGTGTGGATCGGCGGCGCGGGCGGCGGCTCCATCCGCAGCATCGGCTGCACCTTGACGTGCATCGCGATGACCGAAAGCTACCGCACCGGCGAGGCCCTGACCCCCGACGTGATGGCCGAGCGCATCGAATTTACATCGGCCGGCCTGCTCTATTGGCCGGAAGGCTACGCGTCCCTTTCGAACGCGACGGATGAAAACCTGTCCTTCCTGTATGAAAAGCTCAAGGCCGGCATCCCCGTGATCGTCGGCGGCGCGAACAGCCAGACGACCCACTACGTCGTCGTGACCGGCTGCAAGGGCGTCACGCTCGGTGAAGACGGCGCCCCCACGGATTTGGCCGCCTCGCAGTTTACGGTCCATGACCCCGGCTACTCGAGCGTAAAGACCTTACAGGACTTCATCGAGAAATTCCCGAGCAACCGTTCCTACCGTTCCTATTGAGAAAAAGTTCAGAACCCTCCTGCCCCGGCTGTGACCCCCACGGCCGGGGCTTTTTGGATGTCAAATCTATATATGCCCAAAAATATTACAAAAATTTACAGCTATCTTTGTAAAGAATTGCTCTTTCTTTCCTGCGGATTGTGCAGTATACTGTGTTTATAAAGGCGCATTGCATAGTATGCGGGGGGGAATGTTGCAATGCAGAAGAGATCATAAGCGCCGCAGAAGGCCGCGCGGCCGTCTGTGAACGCTTTTGCGGACTATACCTCCGCGTGCGCATTTCGGAAAGTTTTCGGAAGGAGAGGGTTTTCATGAATTCTTACATTCGTAAAGAAAAAGGCGTTCTTACGTATGCCGTGCTGATGGTGTTGCTTTCCTCTGCGGCAACCGTCTATTCCTCTTTCTATATGAGCCACTTGATGGACGCCGTTTACGCCGGAAATGCGGGCGCCATTCCGGGGCTCATTCTCGAAGGTGTCCTCTTCATCGCCGCCTTTACGATCAGTGACTATCTGTGCCGGACTTCCGCGGAAAAGTTTGTGCAGGCTTGCTCCCGGCGCGTGCGGGAAGACACGTTTTCCAGAGTCTTGCACATGAATATCAATACATTTAATGAGGACACGTCTGCAAAGTACATCTCCGTTCTGAATAACGATATGACGGTCATTGAGGAAAAGTATCTTGCCGGCATTCCCGATATCATCAACGACATCGCACTGTATGTGCTTGCAGTTTTTGCGCTGTTCTATTTCTCGCCGCTGCTCGCGGTGATTGCACTGCTGACAAACCTTTTGCCGATGTTCGTGCCGCGCATTATGGATAAGCGCTTAAAAAAGCGCCAGGACGATTCGAGCCGCCTCATGGACGCATACAACGCGGCCATCAAGGACGCGTTCACGGGTTTTGAGGTCATCAAGAGCTTCAACGCCGCGAAGCAGGTGTTCCAGAGCTTTGCAAAGATTAACCGCGACGTCGCAGACGGCAAATACAATGTGACGAAAACACAGGTGTTTGCGTTTATCCTTTGCGAAGTGGCAGCGTATTTTTCGTTTTACACAGACTACGTGATTGCGGCTTTCCTTGTCATCGACGGCAAGATTACGCTCGGCGCGATGATGGGCACGATCCAGTCGATGAACTACCTCGTCAACCCGGTTAACGACTTCGTCGACCGCATGACCCAGCGCTCCGTCGCAAAGGCGTCCATCGCCCGCGTGCAGGAGCTGCTCGAAAA
Organism: uncultured Clostridia bacterium; assembly: GCA_944385055.1. Lineage (GTDB taxonomy): Bacteria > Bacillota > Clostridia > Oscillospirales > Acutalibacteraceae > Caproicibacterium. The sequence continues at coordinate 103,196 of CALWVT010000002.1, forward strand.
GGGCAAGGAGGACGCGCGCCCGCGCAAAGCCGCCGAGGTCCTGTTCCCGCTCACTGTCGAAAATGTCTCCTTCGGCTACAAGCCCGAACGAGACGTGCTGCACGACCTCTCGTTTACGTTCGAGCGCGGCAAAAAGTACGCAATCGTCGGCAAGAGCGGCTGCGGCAAGTCGACGCTTGTAAAACTTTTGATGCTCTACTATGCAAATTACGCCGGCCACATCCGCTACGGCGCCGACGAGGCCCGCGACCTCGACAAGGAGAGCTTCTACCAAAAGGTTTCGATGATCCACCAGAACATCATCGCGTTCGACGATACGCTGCGCCAGAACATCACGATGTTCCAGCCGTACCCCGAAGAAGAGGTCGAGGCCGCCGTCAAAGACGCCGGCCTTTCGGAGTTCGTCTCGAAGCTGCCCGACGGCCTAGATTCCCGCATCGAGGAAAACGGCCGCAACCTCTCCGGCGGCGAACGCCAGCGCATTGCGATTGCGCGCGCGTTTTTGCATAAGATGGAATTCCTCGTCATCGACGAGGCCACCGCGTCCCTCGACGCCGAGACGGCTTCCCAGATTGAAAACACGATCCTCGCCAAAAAAGACCTGACCGCCCTCGTGATTACGCACAAATTAAACGCCCCCATCCTGCGCGCCTACGACGAAATCCTCGTCCTGCGCGACGGCGTCCTCGCCGAGCACGGCACGTTCGAGGAACTCATGGCGCAGAAGGGCCACTTCTATCATCTGTATCATATCGAATGAGCAAAACCCGTTTTTAAAAAGTTTACGAATTCCGAAAAGCCGCCCGGAGCCTGCCCTCCCGGCGGCTTTTCGTATCGGAAAAGCGCCCGTTTCGCAAAGAAAGAACTTTACAAGGCTTTCTCCATCGTGTACAATAGATACAAATGTTACGCTACGATAGGATGGGGAGTGTACTGGATATGCAGCCAAAATATAAACGCGTTCTGCTCAAGCTCAGCGGGGAATCCCTCGCAGGCCCCGAGGGCCACGGCATCGATTTCGACACCGTCTTGCGCATCTGCCGCCCGATTAAGACCTGCACGCTGATGGGCGTGCAGATGGCCGTCGTCGTCGGCGGCGGCAACTTCTGGCGCGGCCGCTCGAGCGGGAAAATGGACCGCACGCGCGCCGACCACATGGGTATGCTCGCCACCGCGATCAACGCTTTGGGCGTCGCCGACGCGCTCGAACAGCTCGGTGTCGCCGTGCGCGTGCAGACCGCCATCAGCATGCAGGAGGTCGCCGAACCCTACATCCGCAACCGCGCCGTGCGCCACCTCGAAAAGGGCCGCGTCGTCGTGTTCGGCTGCGGCACCGGCAACCCGTTCTTCTCGACCGATACGGCCGCTTCCCTGCGCGCTGCGGAAATCGACGCCGACATCATCCTCAAGGCCACGATGGTCGACGGCGTGTACGATTCCGACCCGAAGAAGAACCCGAACGCGAAAAAATTCGATACCTTGACGTTCCTCGACGTCTTGAGCAAAGATCTCAAGGTCATGGACAGCACGGCCGCCTCGATGTGCCGCGACAACCATATCCCGATCTGCGTGTTCAGCATCGAGGACCCCGATAATATTGAAAAGGTGATCTGTGGCGAGCCGATCGGCACGCTCGTGAAGGAGGAGTAATCCATGCAGGAAGTCCTGGACAAAGCAAAAGCCAAAATGCAGAAGAGTATCGACGTTCTGGCCGAACAGTATGTGGAAGTGCGCGCCGGCCGCGCGAACCCGAACGTCTTAAACCGCGTTACGGTCGATTATTACGGCACCGCAACGCCGATTAACCAGCTCGCGGCCGTCTCCGTCGCGGAGGCGCACGTGCTGATGATTCAGCCCTGGGACCCGTCCTCCTGCCGCGCAATCGAAAAGGCCATCCAGACCTCCGACATCGGCATCAACCCGCAGTCGGACGGCAAGACGATCCGCCTGATCTTCCCGGCTTTGACGGAAGACCGCCGCAAGGAAATCGCCAAGGAAATCGCCAAAATGGCCGAAGAGACGAAAATCGCCGTGCGCTCGATCCGCCGCGACGCGATGGATAAGCTCAAGGCAATGAAGAAGAAGTCCGAAATCACGGAAGACGACCTGAAAGTCGCCGAAAAGCGCACGCAGGACTTAACCGACCAGTTCTGCAAGCAGGCGGACGCGATGGCCGCCAAAAAGAAGAAAGAAATCATGGAAATCTGAGGCGCCTTCGTGTGAACGCCCGCTTTGGGCGAGTCTCGGAGCTTTCCGCTTCTGACAGTTTATGAAACACGGTTTGCTCCCTTTTCTTTGCGGTTCGTTTAAGAAAGGGGAGCAACGCTTCGTTAGGGGAAATTATGAGTAAAGCAGCACAAAGCGGCGCGCCGGCGCCGGAATATCTGCCCCGCCATCTCGCGATCATCATGGATGGCAACGGGCGCTGGGCGCAGCAGCGCGGGCTGCCGCGTTCGGCAGGGCACGCGGCCGGCGCCGCGGTGTTCAAAAAGATTGCGCGCTATTGCAGCCGCATCGGCATTCGCTATCTGACCGTTTATGCGTTTTCCACCGAAAACTGGACGCGCCCGCCCGAGGAGGTCGGCGCCTTGATCACGCTCTTTAAGGAATACCTCGAGGAGTCGCTGCGCGATTTCCGCGACGACGACATCAAGGTCCGCTTTATCGGCGACACGACGCGCTTCCCGAAGAGCCTGCAGGAACTCATCGCCGAAACGTGGGAGCTGTGCGAGAACCGCACCGGCATGGTGCTCAACATCGCGATGAATTACGGCGGCCGCGCCGAAATCGTCCGCGCCGCCCGCGCACTCGCCGAAAAGGCGAAGGCCGGCCTGCTATCGCCCGGGGAAATCGACGAGGCGGCCTTTGCCGGGGAGCTCTACACGGCCGGCCAGCCGGACCCGGACCTCATTTTGCGCCCGAGCGGGGAAGAGCGGCTGTCAAATTTCCTGCTGTGGCAGTCGGCCTACGCGGAGTTTATGCCGCTCGACGTATTGTGGCCCGATTTTACCGAGAAAGACTTAGACGAGGCGCTGGCCGCCTTTGCGCACCGCAGCCGCAGGTTTGGAGGTGTCTAAAACGATGAAAACGTCCGTCCGGCAGCGCTTATTGTCCGCCGCCACGATTTTGCTTTTGCTTGCGGCCGTCGTTTTCTGCAACAGCTTTTTCCCGCCGGCTTTGAACATCGTCCTCGCCGTCATCAGCGTGATGGGCATCTGGGAGCTCTTCTCGGCGCTGCACTTGACAAAGAAACTGGCCCTGTCCGTGCCAAGCGCCATTTTGGCGGCGGTCTTGCCGTTTCTGCCGGATTCCTTTGCGCGCGGCGTCGCGTTTTTCCTGTATACCGTCGTGCTCTTTAGCGCGATGATCCGCCACCACCAGGCGATCACGTTCCGCGAGGTCGCCGTGATTTACAGCATGACGATTTTAATCCCGACCGCGCTCGAGACGCTCGTCGGCCTGCGCAACCTCGGCGGCAGCCACGGCATGTTCTACGTCATCGTCACGATTTTTGCCGCATGGGCCGCGGACGCCGGCGCATACGTATTTGGCAGCCGCTTCGGCAAACATAAGCTCTGCCCGAACATCAGCCCGAAAAAGACCGTCGAAGGGGTCGTCGCGGGCGTGCTGGTCAACATCGCGATGATGCTTTTATTCGGGTTTATCTTCCAGCACATTTACTGGGCCAGCACCGTTTCGGTCCATTACGGCGTCCTCGCCGCGATCGGCGCGTTCGGCGCGGCCTTGTCGGTGCTCGGGGATTTGAGCTTCTCACTCATTAAGCGCAGCTGCCACATCAAGGATTTTTCCGAGATTATCCCCGGCCACGGCGGCATCCTGGACCGGTTTGACAGCGTCATTTTCGTCGCGCCGTTTGTGTACCTATTGGTGCAGGTTTTCCCGATCGTCGGGTAGAAAGCGGTGCGGCCGTTTCAGCAAAAGAGTTTGGAAAGGCAGTCGTTTTGCCGTCAGCGTGCAGGTGCCTCCGTTTAAGGCTTTTTCAGCCGGAAACGGGGAGGTGCCTGCATATTTTGGAAAACGGCAGCAATCCTGAAGATAGGGGACGAAGCAATTGAGAAAGCGAAGGATTTCCCTTTTGGGCTCGACGGGTTCAATCGGCCGGCAGACGCTGGAAGTCGCCCAGGCACTCGGCCTGCGCGTGTGCGCGCTGGCGGCCCACTCGAACGTCAAAGACTTAGAGCAGCAGGTCCGCGCGTTCCGGCCGAACCTCGCCGCGGTTTATGACGCCCAGGCCGCCCGCGACCTGCGCGTGCGCATCGCGGACACGAACACGAAGGTCGTCACCGGCATGGAAGGGCTGTGCGAGGCCGCGACGTACCGGACGGCCGACCTCATCGTCAACGCCGTCGTCGGCATGGTCGGCTTAAAGCCGACGCTCGCGGCGGCGGCCGCCGGCAAGGACATCGCGCTCGCCAACAAGGAGACGCTCGTCGCGGGCGGCGCGCTCGTCATGGATGCCGTGCGCCTGCGCGGCGTGGAGCTGATCCCCGTCGACAGCGAGCACAGCGCGATCTTCCAGTGCCTGCAGGGCACGCCGCGCAAAGCGCTCAAGAAAGTCATCCTTACCGCGTCCGGCGGCCCGTTTTTCGGGAAAAGCCGCGCAGAGCTCCAAACCGTCACGCCCGAACAGGCCCTGCAGCACCCGAACTGGCACATGGGCAAAAAGGTCTCGATCGATTCGGCCACGCTGATGAATAAGGGCCTCGAGGCCATGGAGGCCGGCTGGCTTTTTAACGTCCCGCTCGAGCAGGTCGAAATCTTAATCCACCGCGAAAGCCTCGTCCATTCGCTCGTCGAATTCGCCGACAACGCGATTTTAGCCCAGCTCGGGGTCGCGGATATGCGCCTGCCGATCCAGTACGCGCTGACGTATCCCGACCGGGTGCCCGGGCTTTCGCAGGAGCTCGATCTCACCGCGTGCGGGCCTTTGACGTTTGCAAAGCCGGATGTCAAAACGTTTCTGTGCCTTTGGGCGTGCCTTTCCGCGATGCAGCGCGGCGGCCTCGCGCCGGCGGCGGTCAACGGCGCCAACGAGGCCGCGGTCGACCTGTTCCTGCGCCGGAAAATCCCGTTTCTGCGCATCGGGGAGCTCGTGCTCGCGGCGCTCGAGGCCCAGCCCGACGCGCCGGCCACGACGCTCGACGCGATTTTGGAAGCCGACGCGGCGGCGCGGGCGTTCGTTTACCGCAACGCATAATTGTATGACGAAAGGGAGGGGTTCCCATCGAAGCCATCGAAATCATCCTGTTGATCGTGATCGGCGTTTTGCTTTTCGGCGCGTGCATTTTTCTCCATGAGCTCGGGCATTTCCTGTCCGCCAAAGCGTGCAAAATCCGCGTGCTCGAGTTTTCCATCGGCATGGGGCCGAAACTTCTGCAGTTCCACCGCGGCGAGACGGCGTATTCCATCCGCGCTTTGCCCATCGGCGGCTTCTGCGCGTTTGAAGGGGAGAGCGGCGAAGAGCCCGCACCACCCGGGCAGGACGAGGCTGCCGGTGCGGATGCGCCGGCGCCCCCCCAATACGATGAGCGCTCGTTTTGCCGCCAGCCGGCTTGGAAGCGGCTTTTGGTCCTCGTGATGGGCGGCGTGATGAACATCGTGTTCGGCCTTGTGCTGATGGCCGTTTTGCTCGCGCCGCAGGAGGCCTTCGCCTCCACGACCATCAGCAAGTTTACGGAACATTCCCCGATGCAGGCGGCGGGCCTTCTGCCCGGCGACCGCTTCGTCTCGATCGACGGCTACAACATCCACACGGATATGGATATCTCCGTCGCGCTGTCTTTGGCGGACCCCGACCACGTCGATCTGGTGGTCGACCGCGGCGGGCAGACGCTGTCGTTTCCCGATCTGCGGCTTTTGTCCCAGACGGTCGACGGGCGGAAAATGGTCCAGATGGATTTTTACGTGTACCCGATCGAGCGCACGCCGGGCGCCCTTTTGCAGAAGACGTTCGCGAATACGTATTCGGTCGAGCGCATGGTGATTCTGACGCTCAAGGGGCTTCTCACCGGCCAGTTCGGCTTAAACGACGTGGCCGGCCCCGTCGGCATGGCGCAGGCCATCACGCAGAGCGCGAGCGCGGGGCTCCAAAGCGGCTTTGGCGATGCCGTGTCCAATATCGTCAACGCGATCATGATCATTACGGTCAATCTGGGCATCGCGAACCTCTTGCCGATCCCCGCGCTCGACGGCGGCAAGATCCTGTTTTTGTTGATTGAACTGATCCGCAGGAAACCCCTGCGCTACAAGACCCAGACGGTTGTGGAAACGGGCTTTATGGCCGCGTTAATCGGCTTTATGGTCATCGTCACAATCAGTGACGTGCTGCGCCTGGCAACCGGGACGGGTTTGGGAGGATAATGGGAGGATAAAAATGCGCCAGTCAAAACAAGTCCTGGTCGGGCGCGTCCCCGTCGGCGGCGGGGCGCCCGTTTCCGTACAATCGATGTTAAATGTGCCGGCCGACGACATCCCCGGCAGCGTCGCGCAGGCAAAGGCGCTCGCGGACGCCGGCTGCGAAATCCTGCGCGCTGCGATCCCAAACGCCGCGGCCGTCGCCTTAATCCCCGCCATCCGCAAAGCGGTCGATGTGCCGCTTGTCGCCGACATCCATTTCGATTACCGCTTAGCGCTCATGGCCGCGGACGCCGGCGCGGACGCCATCCGCATTAACCCGGGAAATATCGGCGGTAAGGACCGCGTCGCGGCCGTCGCAGAATCGTGCACGGCCCACCGGATCCCGATCCGCATCGGCGTCAATTCCGGCTCCGTCGAAAAGGAACTGCTCGCGCGCTTCGGCGGCCCGACGCCCAAAGCCCTCGTCGAGAGCGCTTTGCACCACGCGTCGCTTTTGGAAGCATGCGGCTTTACGGACATCGTGCTTTCGATTAAATCGTCGAATGTGGACACGATGATCCGCGCCTATGAACTGTGCGCCGCGCGCTGCGATTACCCGCTGCACTTAGGCGTCACGGAGGCCGGCAGCGAGCGCATGGGCGTGATTAAAAACGCAATCGGCATCGGTTCGCTTCTGCAGCGCGGCATCGGCGACACGATCCGCGTCTCTTTGACGGCCGACCCCGTGCGCGAGGTCTTGGCGGGGCAGGATATCCTGCGCGCGTTAAACCTCGGGAAGCCCGGCCCGCAGATTATCTCGTGCCCGACGTGCGGGCGCACGCGCATCGACCTGTTGCGGATTGAAAAGGAGGTCGAAGAGCGCCTGCGCGGCTGTAAAAAGCCGATTACCGTCGCGGTCATGGGCTGCGCGGTCAACGGCCCCGGTGAGGCCCGCGAGGCGGACGTCGGCATTGCCGGCGGCGACGGCGTCGGCCTCGTCTTCCAGAAAGGCGAGATCGTCCGCAAGGTCCCGGAAGAGGCGCTCGTCGACGCGCTGCTTGCGCAGATCGAGCAGCTTTAAGGGCCCGTTTCAGAGACCTCCCAAGGCCCCTATCAGTACCAAATTCCAAGTTCCCGAAAACCGGCAGCACAGCGGCCCCGGCGCCTTGTGGCGGGGCCGCCTTTTATAAGGAGCGGTTCATGAATATCGAGAAAACATTTGGCGGATTCTTTCAATCCTATATCGACCTTTCCGGCGTGCCGCAGGAACTGTGCAGCGCCGAGCTGCAGTCGATGCAGATCGATGTGAAACGGCGCATCATCCGGATTGTCCTCTTTTCGCCGAAGCTTTTGAAACGGGCGGACCTGCTGCGCGCGCAGGACTTGGTCGCCGCGTGCAAGGCGCTGCAGATTTCCAGCGCGCAGATTCAGCCGCACTATCCGCAGGCGCTGTTTGACGTCTCGTATTATCCGGACCTTGTGCAGGAATTGAAGCGCCGCGAAGCGTCCATTAACGGCACGCTGACGGGTTCCGAGGCAGCGCTCGACGGCGATACGCTCACGATTACGCTAAAGCACGGCGGCTATGCGCTCTTGCAGGCGCGCCGCGCGGACCGCGTGCTCTCCGGGCTCATCCGCGAAGAATTTTCGCGCGACGTCCGCGTGCGGTTTACGGGCGTTTTGGAGATCGACGGGGAAAGCGACCACTACCGCGAACTGCAGACCCATGAGGCACAGCGCCAGATCCGCCAAAAGCGCGCCGAGCGCCAAGAGGACTACGAAATCTCCATGCGCCACGCGGCCAAACCGCGCGTCATCGAGGTGCGCGAGGGCGATACGCTCTACCCGATGATCCTCCCCGAAACGGCGCGGGAGCTTTACGGCCGCGTGCCGAAGGGGAAGCCCGTGCCGCTGTCCCGTGTCAACGTCGAGATGGGTTCGGCCGTCGTCTGGGGCGAAATTTTCGATATGGGCGAAACGCGCGTCACGCGCGACAAGAGCCGGAAGATCTATTCTGTGAGCATCACGGACTACACGGGTTCGATTATGATGAAGATTATCGAGCATGTGCAGAACTGCCGCGCCCTCGACACGCTCAAAAAGGGCATGACCGTTTTGGTCCGCGGCGATATCGAGTACGACAAATACGACCGCGAGGTCGTCCTGCGCCCGCGCGCGATCGCGACGGTCGAGCAGCTAAAGGTCCAGGACAACGCCCCGGCCAAGCGCGTGGAGCTGCATTTACATACGAATATGTCGCAGATGGACGCCGTCAACGCGCCGGCGGATTTGATTACCCGCGCCGCCGAATGGGGCCATCCGGCCGTCGCGATTACCGACCACGGCGTCGCGCAGGCGTTCCCGGAAGCGATGAACACGGCCGCGAGCCTCAAAAAAGCCGGCAAGCCGATTAAGGTCCTGTACGGCACCGAGGCGTATTTTGTCAATGACCTCGTCCCCGCCGTGACCGGCGAAAGCCGGCAGCCGCTCGACGGCGAATTTATCGCGTTTGACCTCGAGACGACGGGCCTTTCCCCCAATCAGGACCGCATCACGGAGATCGGCGCCGTGCGCATCCGAAACGGCGAGGTCACCGACCGCTTCGACACGTTCGTCGACCCCGAGCGGCCGATCCCCGAAAAGATCACGCAGCTGACCGGCATCACCGACGAGATGGTAAAGAATGCCCCGAAAGAGGCGGAAGCGCTGGCAGCGTTTTTCGCGTTCTGCGGCGCAGACGCCGTCTTGGTCGCGCACAACGCGGATTTTGACACGTCGTTTTTGCGCATGGCCGCCGGCCGCCACGGCATGCCGTTTCAGAATGTCTATATCGACACGGTGCCGATGTGCCGGTCCCTTTTAAAGGATTTAAAGAACGCGAAGCTCGACACGGTCGCCAAATACTTAAAGCTCGGCAATTTTAACCACCACCGCGCCTGCGACGACGCCGAGATGCTCGCGCTCATTTTTATCCAGCTGCTCGAGCGCCTGCGCGAGGATACGGGGGCCAAAACCGTCGCCGACATCAACACGGGCCTCGCCGGCGGCGACCCGAAAAAGATGAAGATGTACCACCAGATTATCCTCGTCAAGAACAATACAGGGCTCAAAAATCTGTACAAGCTCATTTCGAAGGCGCATCTCGAGTATTTTTATAAGAAGCCGCGCATCCCGAAGACGGAACTCATGCGCCACCGCGAGGGCCTTCTGATCGGCAGCGCCTGCGAGGCCGGCGAGCTCTACCGCGCCGTATTCGACGGCAAACCCTGGAACCAGCTTCTGGACATCGCGCGCTTTTACGATTACCTCGAAATCCAGCCCGACGGCAACAACCTCTTCCTCGTGCGCTCGGGCGCCGTCAGCGACGTCGAGCAATTGCACGCGTTTAACCGCACGATCGTAAAGCTCGGCGAAAAGCTCAAAAAGCCAGTCGTCGCGACGTGCGACGTCCATTTCCTCGACCCGAAGGACGGCGACTACCGCCGCATCCTGCAAACCGTGCAGGGCTATACGGACACGGACAACCAGGCGCCGCTGTATTTCCGCACGACCGCCGAGATGCTGCGCGAGTTTTCGTATCTCGGCGACAAGAAGGCGTATGAGGTCGTCGTCACGAACCCCAACCGCATCGCGGATATGTGCGAGGAGATCACGCCGATTCCGAGCGGCGTCTTCCCGCCGTTTATTGACGGCGCGGAAAAGCAGCTAAACGAAATCTGCTGGAAGCGCGCAAAGCAGGTCTACGGCGACCCGCTGCCCGAAATCGTCCGCGCGCGCTTGGAACGCGAGCTCGGCTCGATCAATAAGCACGGCTTCTCGGTTTTGTACATGACCGCGCAGAAGCTCGTCGCGAACAGCGAGGAGCACGGCTACCTCGTCGGCTCGCGTGGGTCCGTCGGCTCGTCGTTTGTCGCGAGCATGTCCGGCATCTCCGAAGTCAACCCCTTGATGCCCCACTACATCTGCCCGTACTGCCAGTACAGCGAGTTTATCACGGACGGTTCGGTCGGCTCGGGCTTTGACCTGCCGAAAAAGACGTGCCCGGTCTGCGGCTCGCCGCTGCGCCAGGACGGCCACAACATCCCGTTTGAGACTTTCCTGGGCTTTGACGGCGACAAGACGCCGGATATCGACCTAAACTTCTCCGGCGAATACCAGTCCGGCGCCCACCGCTACACGGAAACGCTGTTCGGCAAGGACCACGTGTTCAAGGCCGGCACGATCGCGACCGTCGCGGACAAGACCGGCATCGGCTACGTCAAAAAGTACGAGGAGACGCACGGCACCGTCTTAAACCGCGCCGAGGAGCTGCGCTTGGCCGGCGGCTGCACGGGCATCAAGCGCACGACCGGCCAGCATCCGGGCGGCATGGTCGTCGTGCCGCGCGGCTATGAAATCTACGATTTCTGCCCCGTGCAGCACCCGGCCAATGACCCGAATAACGACAACATCACGACGCACTTCGACTTCCATTCCATCCACGACACAATCTGTAAGCTCGACGAGCTCGGCCACGATGTGCCGACGATCTACCGCTACCTCGAGGAGTACACCGGCATCCCGGTTATGTCCGTCTCGATGAGCGACCCGAAGGTCATGAGCCTGTTCCATTCGCCGGAAGCGCTCGGCGTCACGGCGGAGGACATCGAAAGCCAGACCGGCACGTTCTCGCTGCCGGAACTCGGCACGCCGTTCGTGCGGCAAATGCTGCTCGATTCCCAGCCGCGCACGTTTACGGACCTTCTGCAGATTTCCGGCCTCTCCCACGGCACGGACGTCTGGCTCGGCAACGCCCAGGACCTGATTAAAAACGGCACCTGCACGATTTCCGAGGTCATCGGCACGCGCGACTCGATCATGACGTATCTGCTGCAGAAGGGCCTCGAGCCGAAAATGGCGTTTAAGATCATGGAGATCACCCGAAAGGGCAAGGCCACAAAGCTTTTAACCCCCGAGCACGTCGCGGCCATGAAGGAACATAACGTCCCCGATTGGTACCTCGATTCGTGCTATAAGATTAAGTACATGTTCCCGAAAGCGCACGCGGCGGCGTATATGATTTCCGCGCTGCGCTTAGGGTGGTATAAGGTCCACAAGCCCGTCGAATACTACGCCGCCTACTTTACCGTGCGCGGCGAGGATTTCGACGCGGCCACCGTCGTCAAGGGCCGCGCCGCCGTGCGCGCCAAGATGCATGAGATCCAGCAGAAGGGCAAGGAGGCCACCGCCAAGGAAGAGGCCGCCTATACGACGCTGCAGATTGTCAATGAAATGCTCGCGCGCGGCATCGGCGTGCTGCCGGTCGACCTTTATAAATCGGACGCGCGCCGGTACCTCGTCGAGGACGGCAAACTGCGCCTGCCGTTTTCCTCGATCGGCGGCGTCGGCGATACGGCCGCCCAGGCGCTCGAAAAGGCTAGGTCGGGCGGCCCGTACATTTCCATCGACGACCTGCGCGCGCGCAGCAAGGTCTCTCGCTCCGTCGTCGAGAGCCTTTCGCAGACCGGCGCTTTAAAAGACCTGCCCGAAAGCAGCCAGATGAGCTTCTTCTGAGAAAAGAAGGCCGGGACTGCCGGTTCTTTCTTTGTGGGAGTTGACAGGGCGCGGCCTTCTATTGTATTATAGTAGCGCACTAAAGTAAACGGGAAGGGTGAACCCCCAAGCAAATGAAAAAACGAAACAAAAGCGTCCCGGAAGGGATGCGCGACCTGCTGTTTGAGGAGTGCCTGGCGCGCGGCGACGTCGAAACGCGCCTGGCAAAGGCCTTCGAACTGCGCGGCTATAAGGAAGTCATGACATCCGGCCTCGAATTTATGGAGGTCTGCGACCCGGAGGTCTCCGGCATCGCGCCGGAAAGCATGTATAAACTGACCGACCGCCACGGGCGCCTCGTCGTGATGCGCCCGGACTCGACGCTGCCGATTGCCCGCCTGGCGGCGACGCGCCTTTTGGGCCATGCGCTGCCCCTGCGGCTTTATTACGTGCAGCCGGTCTGGCGCAGCAATCCCGGTTTGGCGGGCCTGCAGGACGAAAACATGCAGGCCGGCATCGAGCTGATGGGCGCTGCCGGCATCCGTGCGGATCTGGAAGTCCTCACGACGGCGGTCGAAGCGCTTTCCACGTGCGTGCCGGATTTCCGGCTCGAATTGGGCCACGCGGGCTTTTTCCGCGCGCTGGCCGCGCAGCTCCCCATCGACGAGGACGTGCGCGAAGACATCCGCAGCTCGATCGAAAGCAAAAATTACGCGGCGCTCGACGCAATTTTGGACGGGCTCCCGCCGTCGCAGGCCGTCGACGCGATGCGCCGGCTGCCGAGGCTGTTCGGCGGGGAAGAGGTCTTCGCCGAGGCGGAAAGCGTCTGCCCGCAGGAAACGACGGCGGGGCCGCTGTCGTATCTGCATAAAGTGTACCACGCCATTCAGGACTTAGGGCTCGGCGAGCGCGTGATCGTCGACCTCGGGCTCGTGCAGCGCAACGACTACTATTCCGGCATCGTCTTTACGGCGTATACGGAGGGGTACGGCGATTCCGTATTGATGGGCGGCCGCTACGATAACCTATTGTCCCATTTCGGGCGCCCGATGCCCGCGACGGGTTTTGCCATCAACGTCGACGCCTTGACCCGCATCGCGCTGAGAAAGGGCTATGCCCTGCTTTCGCCGGAGGTTTTGGTCTACAGCGAAAAGGGCTATGCGGTCAAGGCGCTCCAGTACGCGCGCCAATGCGCGCAGGCGGGCGTCCTGTGCGAGACTTCCGCCGCCGAAACATTGGAAGACGCAAAAGCGGAGGCTCAAAGCCGCGGCATCCGCCGGCTCGTAATCGTCGGCAAAACCCAGCAGGAGGTGCTTTTATGAAACCGCTTCGCATCGCGCTGACGAAGGGCCGCCTCGAAAAGGATACGGTCGCGCTTTTAGAGCGCATCGGCTTTGACTGCACCGCGGTCCACGAAAAGGGCCGCAAGCTCATTTTGCCGGTCGGCGACACGTTCGAGGTCGTTTTGGCCAAGGCCGCCGACGTGATTACGTACGTCGAACACGGCGTGTGCGACTTGGGCGTCGTCGGCAAGGACACGATTTTGGAGTCGCGCGGCGGCTTTTACGAGCTTTTGGATCTCGGCTTCGGCAAATGCCGCTTTGCCCTCGCGGGCCCGGTCGGGAAGGACTTCTTTTCGGGCTATCACACGCGCACAATCGCGAGCAAGTACCCGAAAGTCGCCCGCGCCTATTTTGAAAAGAAGGATATGGACGTGCGCATCATTAAGATTGAGGGCAGCGTCGAATTGGCGCCGCTTTTGGGCCTTTCCGACGCCATCGTCGACATCGTCGAGACCGGCACGACCTTAAAGGAAAACGGCCTGGAAGTGTTGGACATCATCTGCCCGATTTCGGCGAGGCTCATCTGCAACGCCGCGAGCTTAAAGCTGCGCAAACAGGAAATTGAACGGCTTGTCTCCCAGATGGAGCACGCAAAGGAGGAAACGAAATGATCCCAGTAGTCCGCCACGGCGGCGAGGAAGCGCGCGCGTTTATCGAGAAATTCCGTGCGCGCAGCGAGGAAAAAAATCAGAGTGTCGACGAGGCCGTCCGGGAAATCCTCGAAAATGTCCGTACGCGCGGCGACGAGGCCGTCAGCGCCTATACGCAGAAATTTGACGGCGTGTGCCCGGAAAAGACGGAGATTTCCCGCGCGGAAATGGAAACGCTTTCGAAGACGTGCGACCCGGCGTTTTTGGCCGCGTTAAAGGAAGCCGCGGGGAATATCCGCGATTTCCACGCGCGCCAGAAGCAGCAGAGCTGGTGCGAGATGCGCCCGGACGGCGTGTGCATGGGCCAGCGCGTGCGCGGCTTAAAGCGCGTGGGCATCTATGTGCCGGGTGGCACGGCCGCTTACCCGAGCAGCGTCTTGATGAACGCGATCCCCGCCAAAATCGCGGGCGTCGAGGAGATCATCATGGTCACCCCGCCCGGGAAGGCCGGCCGGCCGAACCCGGACATCCTCGCGGCGGCTTTGGAAGCCGGCGTCGACCGCGTGTTTTTGATCGGCGGCGCGCAGGGCGTCGCGGCCCTCGCGTACGGCACCGAAACCGTGCCGCGCGTCGATAAGATCGTCGGCCCCGGCAACCTCTACGTCGCGACGGCCAAGCGCCTGCTTTACGGAACGGTCGATATCGACATGGTCGCGGGCCCCAGCGAAATTTTAATTGTCGCCGACGACAGCGCGAATCCCCGCTTTTTGGCCGCCGACCTGATGAGCCAGGCCGAACACGACCGCATGGCGTCCGCCGTGCTGCTCACGACGAGCGCGCAGATCGCCGACGAGACCGTGCGCGAGCTTTACGAGCAGATCAAGACCCTTTCCCGCAAAGAGATCATCGAGTCGTCTTTGGACCATTTCGGCGCGGTCATCCTGTGTGACAGCGAGGCGGAAGCCGTCGAATTTGCCAACGCCCTCGCCCCCGAGCACCTCGAGCTCTGCGTGAAAGCGCCGTTCGATTATTTAGGCCGCATCGACAACGCCGGCAGCGTTTTTCTGGGCCATTATTCCCCCGAACCGCTCGGCGACTACTACGCCGGCCCGAACCACGTGCTGCCCACCGGCGGCACGGCGCGCTTCTTCTCGCCGCTTTCCGTCGACAGCTTTTTGAAGAAATCCAGCTTTTTGTACTATACGAAGGAGGCGCTTTCGCCGGCAGCGCAAAAGATCGTCACGCTCGCCGAGGCGGAGGGGCTTACGGCCCACGCCAACTCCATCAAAGTGAGGCAATGATATGGCATACACGCTCAATGAAAAACTGGCCGCGTTCCCGCCCTATACCCCGTCCGATGAGGACCCGAAGCTCATCCATATGGACGCAAACGAGTGCGCGATGAACCTGCCGGCCGACCTCGTCGACCGGGCCTCCAAGGAGGTCTTAGGGGTGCAGTTCCACCGCTATCCGGACGCCTACGCCAAGGACCTGCGCGAAGCATTTGCGGCCTTTTACGGCCTTTCCGCCGACTGCGTCACGGCCGGCAACGGTTCGGACGAATTGATCGGGCTGTTTATTTCCGCGTTCCTCATGAAGGGCGAGACGTTTTTGACAACGGAGCCCGATTTTTCGATGTATACGTTTTATCCGCATCTTTCGGAGGTGCCGGTGGTGCTCGTCGAGAAAGGGGAGGACCTGACCCTTTCGGCCGGCAGCCTCATCGAGCAGGCGAAGGCTTCGAACGCGCGCTTGGTGCTGTTTAGCAACCCCTGCAACCCCACCTCCGTGGGCCTTCCTCGAAAGGACGTGCTGCGCATCGTCGAGGCGCTGCCGGATACGCTCGTCGTCGTCGACGAGGCGTACATGGATTTCTGGGAGGAAGACCAGTCCGTTCTGGGCGAGGTCGGGGCTTATGACAACCTCGCCGTCTTAAAGACGTGCTCAAAAATGGGCCTTGCCGCTCTGCGCCTCGGCTTTGCCGTCACGAACCCGCGCTTGACCCAAGTTTTGCAGACGGTCAAATCCGTCTATAACATTAACACGCTAACCCAGCGCATCGCGACGCTCGTCCTGCGCGAGGAATCGGCGCTGCGCAACCAGATCGCCAAGACGATCGCTTCCCGCCGCGCGCTGAGCGTTGCGGTCGCGGCGCGCGAGAAGACGTTCCCCGGGCTTCTCAAGCTCTACCCGAGCTGCACGAATTTTCTGACGCTGCGCATGCCCGACCCGAAGGGCTTTGCCGGTTTCCTTTTGTCGCGCGGCATTTCCGTGCGGTATTTCCCGCAGCTTGTGCGCGTGACAGCCGGCACGACGAAGGAAAACGAAGCGTTCATGACGGCGCTCGACCTCTATCTGGAAGGGGAGTCGTCCCATGCGTAAGGCAAGCGTCAGCCGCAAAACGAAGGAGACGGACATTTCCGTCACGCTCGCGCTCGAGGGCGGGACGCCGGATGCCGTGCAGGTCTCGACGGGCATCGGCTTTTTTGACCATATGCTCACGGCGTTCGCGGTCCATGCGGGGTTTGCGCTCACGGTAAAGGCCAGCGGCGACCTTTTCGTCGACTGCCACCACACCGTCGAGGACACCGGCATCGTGCTCGGGGAGGCCCTCGCCAAGGCGCTCGGCGATAAATCCGGCATCGCTCGCTACGGCAGTTTCTATGTGCCCATGGATGAGGCGCTGAGCTTTGTGAGTTTGGACATCAGCGGGCGGCCGTTTCTTGTGTTCGACGCCGATTTTCCCCAGGCGCGCGTCGGGGAATTTGACACGTGCATGACCGAGGAGTTCCTGCGCGCGTTCGCGTTCCACGCGGGGATTACGCTGCACGCCCGCGTGCTGTACGGCAAAAACGCCCACCACGAGATCGAGGGGATTTTCAAAGCGCTCGGCCACGCGCTGCGCGCGGCGGTCGCCCCGCAGGACGGCACGCTCTCGACGAAGGGCGCTTTGGATTAAAGGAGGGCTTTTATGCTGATTTTCCCGGCAATCGATGTCAAAGACGGCGCCTGCGTGCGCCTTCTGCGCGGCGACTACGCCACCGCCCACAAGGTCGCCGAAAATATTCTGGATACCGCGCGCGCGTTTGAAGCGGCGGGGGCCAGATGGGTGCATATGGTGGATTTAGACGGCGCGAAGGATTCCCACCCCGTCAACCAGGAAAGCATCCTCTCCGTCGCGCGGGAGACGGGTTTGTCCGTCGAGGTCGGCGGCGGCATCCGCGACCTAACTACCGTGGAGGCGTACCTGCAAAACGGCGTCCGCCGCGTAATCCTCGGGTCGGCAGCGTTAAAGGACCCGGCCTTTACGAAGGAAGCGCTGCAAAGGTATGGGGAAAAGATTGCAATCGGCATCGACGCGCGCGGCGGCAAAGTCGCGACCGAGGGGTGGCTTGAGACGAGTGAGGTCGATTTCCTCACGTTCGCAAAGCAGATGGAAGCCCTCGGCGCAAAGACGCTGATTTTTACGGATATTTCGCGCGACGGCACGCTTTCGGGGCCGAACCTTTCCCAGCTCGACGCGTTAAACCGCGCGGTCTCCTGCCGCGTCGTCGCGAGCGGCGGCGTGAGCAGCTTAGCGGATTTGGCCGCCTTAAAAGCGCTCGGCCTTTACGGCGCCATTTGCGGCAAGGCGCTCTACACGGGCGCGGTGCCGTTAAAAGAAGCCATCGAATCGATAGAGGAGGCGTCCGACGATGCGACCTGACCCGAAAACCTTTCCCTACGACCGCTATTTTCAAAAAGGCGAGCTGCTCCCCGCGATTGTCCAGGAGGCGTCCACCGGCCAGGTGCTCATGCTCGCGTATATGAACCGCGAATCCTTAAAAAAGACGCTCGAGACCGGCTATACGTGGTTTTGGTCGCGCTCGCGGCAGGAATTGTGGAATAAAGGCGCGACTTCCGGCCACGTGCAGAAGGTCCTCTCGATTTACGGGGACTGCGACGACGACACGCTGCTTGTAACAGTCGAGCAGACGGGCGCGGCGTGCCATACGGGTTCGCACAGCTGCTTCTTTAAACCAATTTGGGAGGAACCGTAATATGGAAAATACATTCCAGGCGCTCTACAACACCGTCCTGCACCGCCGCAGCGAGCACAAAGAGGGCTCTTATACGTGCTATCTGTTCGAAAAGGGCTTAGATAAAATCTTAAAAAAGGTCGGCGAGGAGTGCAGCGAGACGATTATCGCCGCCAAAAACGGCGTGAAGGCGGATACCATCGCGGAAATCGCCGATTTGCAGTACCATCTGATGGTGATGATGGTCAATGAAGGCATCACGCTCGAGGAACTCGAGGCCGAACTCGACCGCCGCTCGTTAAAGACCGGCAACTTAAAGACCTTCCACCAGGTCGACCACAATACGTAAATTCTCAGGGGACCCCCGTGCGTTTTCCCGGGCCCTTAAAAAAACAAAGCCGCCGGGCGCCGTACAGAAAATGTACGGCGCCCGGCGCTTTTTAGACGGCAGCCTTCGCCGCCGCCACGGCGAGCGCGTCGCAGCGCTCATTTTCCGGATGCCCCGCGTGGCCCTTGACCCATTGGAACCGCACGCGGTGGCGCTCTAAAAGCGGCAGCAGCTGCTCCCATAAATCGCGGTTGAGCGCGGGCTTGCCGTCTGCCTTTTTCCAGCCGCGGCGGCGCCAGCTTTCCAGCCACCCTTTTACGATCGCGTCGCACACGTAGCGGCTGTCCGTCGTCAGGAGAACGGCGCACGGCTCCTTTAAGGCTTCCAGCGCGCGGATGACGGCGGTCAATTCCATGCGGTTATTCGTCGTTTCCGCCTCCCCGCCGGAGAGCTCTTTGCGCGCGCTGCCATAGCGCAGCACGGCCCCCCAGCCGCCGGGGCCGGGGTTCCCCGAACAGGCCCCATCCGTAAAAATCTCAACTTCCTTCATCCGAATTTCCTCGCTTTCCGCCGGCATGTTTCCCGCGTATTTTCATTAGTATACCACATCCGCCGCCCGTTTGGCACCCGCTAAAAACTTGACACCTCTAAAAAAGCACGGTACAATAGAAAAAATAAAACGTTCGGAATGCGCAGGGCAGGCCCCGCAAGCGCCCCCCTGCGCCGGCATGAAAGGGCTTTTTCCCTTTTTCTTTACAATCGTCTTTTTAGGACTGCTTGTCCTTTCTGTAAATATTCAAACATTTTAAAATCATATCGGCCTTTTCCTTTGCTTTGCCAAACGCGCGGTTTGGGGCTTTCCGCCCGGCAGGGAACGTCTGCACTGTCCGGGAAAAGAACCCCTCGCTCTTTTTGCCGCTTCCTTTGGAGGTCCATGGGGAAAGTGTTGCCAAATGGAGGTTTCATTTCGTGTCTGAACAAAAGAATAGCAATGCATTGCCCGAAGAGGCAGTCCGCACCGGCGCCCGGCAGAAGCCGGTCGATCAGTTCTTTGGCGGGGAGACCGTTTCGACGTCGCCGCAAAGCGAAGCGCCTGCCCCGCAGAAGCACCATCCGCGCCGCCGCCCCCAGAATGCCCAGCGCGCCGTGCCGCCGAAGCAGCCCGCCGCCAATGCGGAGGCCCCTGCCCGCCGCTCGCGCCGCCGGAAAGAGGGCGGT
The DNA here is from genome assembly GCA_944385055.1 of uncultured Clostridia bacterium. Classification (GTDB taxonomy): domain Bacteria; phylum Bacillota; class Clostridia; order Oscillospirales; family Acutalibacteraceae; genus Caproicibacterium. The sequence goes on from CALWVT010000002.1 coordinate 122,583, forward strand.
GCGAAGCCCGTTGTCCGCATCGCGTTTCTGGGCGGGTTAAACGAGGTCGGCAAGAACATTACGCTCTTTGAGTGCAACGGCGACATGTTCCTGCTCGACTGCGGCATGGCGTTCCCGGATGACGACATGCTCGGCGTCGACCTGGTGCTGCCCGATTTTTCGTATGTGGAGAAAAACGCGGACCGCATCCAGGGCATCATCCTGACCCACGGCCACGAGGACCATATCGGCGCGCTGCCGTATCTTTTGAAGAAAGTGAACCTGCCGATTTACGGCACGCGCCTGACGCTCGGCCTCGTGGAGGGCAAGCTCAAGGAGCACGGCCTTTTAAACAAAGTCAAAATGCACGTGACAAACCCCGGCGAGAGCGTGCGCTTCGGCTGCATGACCGTCGAACTGATTCACGTCAACCACTCCATCCCCGACGCGGTCGGCGTGGCCATCCATACGCTGGCCGGTGTGATCGTCCATACCGGCGACTTTAAGATTGATTGCACGCCCGAATGGGGCGATATGATTGATTTGGGCCGCTTTGCGGAGCTCGGCAACCACGGCGTCCTCGCCTTGATGGCGGATTCGACGAACGCGGAGCGCCCCGGCTCGACGAAGACGGAGCGCAGCATCGCCAACAGCTTCGAAAGCCTGTTCCAGCGCGCGCAGAATAAGCGCATCATCGTCGCGTCGTTCGCGAGCAATATCAGCCGCGTCCAGCAGATCATCGACTGCGCCGTGAAATACGGCCGCAAGGTCGCGCTCTCCGGCCGCAGCATGGTCAATGTGATGACCATCGGCGTCGAGCTCGGCTACCTCAAGGTGCCCGACGGCGTCTTGATCGATATCGATTTGATTAAACGCTACCCGAAAGAGCAGCTTGTGCTGATTACGACCGGCAGCCAGGGCGAGCCGATGAGCGCCCTTTCGCGCATGGCCTTTGCCGACCACCGCAAGGTGGAGGTCGGCCCGGACGATTTCATCATCATCTCCGCGCGCCCGATCCCCGGCAACGAAAAGAGCGTCGGCAATGTCATCGACGAACTGATGAAGCGCGGCTGCGAAGTCGAGTACGGCTCCATGTATGAGGTCCATGTGTCCGGCCACGCCTGCCAGGAAGAGCTAAAGCTCATGCAGGGCATCGTCAAGCCGAAGTATTTTATCCCCGTCCACGGCGAGCAGAAGATGCTCCAGCAGCACGCGAAGCTCGCCTACGCGATGGGCAAGCGCACGCAGGACGTCTGCATCGCGGACATCGGGGATGTCATCGAGCTTTCGGAGGACCATATGAAGCGCCTGCCCGGCGCGGTGCCCGCGGGGAACGTCCTCGTCGACGGCCTCGGCGTCGGCGACGTCGGCAGCATCGTGCTGCGCGACCGCAAGCATCTGGCGGAAGACGGCTTAATCGTCGTCGTCAGCACGATCTCTTCCGAGGACGGCCACGTCGTGTCCGGCCCCGACGTCGTCTCGCGCGGGTTCGTCTACGTGCGCGAGAGCGAAACGCTCATCGACGACGCGAAGGACCTGGTCTATTCCGTGCTCGAGCACTGCGCGGAAAACGGCATCCACGACTGGGGGACGCTCAAGACGAGCATCAAGGATTCCCTGTCGCGCCTTCTGTACGACCGCACGCGCCGCAGCCCGATGATCCTGCCGATTATCATGGAAGTGTAAGAAGGGTCCGTGCCCGCCGGTTTGCAGTTTGCGCGGAAATATTGTATAATAGCGCGTAATCGCAGATTGTTTCGATTCTATTTTAAAATGCTTTGATGCGCCGCTGGAGAACGAGGTAAGAAAGGTGAAAAAGAAAGTCTGGTCGGCGACACCCGCCTTCTATGTGCTGTGTGCCGCGATGCTTGTGATGGCCTGCATTTCCTGGCAGTCGAGCCGCCTGGTGTTTGCCGTGGAATTGAGCGTGGCAGCCGTCTCTTTTATCATTGTCTTTGTCGCAACCGCGCAGTTTAAAGCCTATGTGTCCACGTCTGTCAAGGCCGCCGAACGCGTGCTGACCGCACAGGACCGCGAGGCTTTGGCCGCGTTTACGATGCCGGTCGCTCTGGTGGGCGAAGCGGGCGATGTGGTCTGGGCCAACGACGTGTTTTTGGAGCGCGTGACGCCGGACCGCGAGCTGCGCGGCGAAAACGTGCAGCGGCTCATTTATCCGAATTCCATCGAGCAGATCATCGCCTCAATGGGCACGGACGTCACGGTCGGCGAACGCCAGTATTCGGTCTTCGGCGCCCGCGTCGGGGAAAAGGAAACGCTCCTTTATTTTGTCGACGACACGTATTATAAGGCCATCAACCGCGAGTATACGGACAGCCGCCCGGTCGTGGGGCTGATTTTCTTCGATAACCGCGAGGAGCTCGCGCGCGATTCGTCGAGCAGCGAGGACAGCCGCATTGCCTCGGAGGTCGAAAGCGCAATCTTTAACTGGGCGCAGGAGATGGGCGGCTTTTCAAAGCGATTGTCCGGCGGGCGGTACCTGCTTCTGACCGACGAGCGCCATGTGCGCGCCGCGATGGAGAACCGGTTTGCCATTTTGGATACGGTGCGCAAGATCCAGACCGCCGACCACCGCAGCGCGACGGTCTCCATGGGCATCGCGCGCGGGGCGTCAAACCTGCAGCAGGCCGAGGAGTGGGCCCGCAAGGCGCTCGATATGGCGCTCGGCCGCGGCGGCGACCAGGTGGCGCTCCACCAGAAGGACGATTCCTATGAATTCTTCGGCGGCCTTTCGAAAGGCGTCGAAAAGCGCGATAAGGTCCGTACGCGCGTCATCGCGGCAACACTGTGCGACCATATCCATCAAAGCAGCCACGTCGTGATTATGGGCCACCAGTTTTCCGACCTCGACTGCGTCGGCTCGGCCATCGGCATGTGGGCCGCCGCGACGCGCGCGCTGCATGTGCCCGCACACGTCGTGGTCAACCGGGAGAACAGCCTCGCGAAGGCGCTGTTCCAGCACATGGAGGAGGCCGGCGAAACCGATATTTTTATTTCGCCCCAGCAGGCGCTCGAGGAAGTCGATTCGAAGACGCTGCTCATCGTCGTGGATACGCACAACCCCGACGTTGTGGAGAGCCAGGAGCTCCTCTCGGCCGTGTCGCGCGTCGTCGTCATCGACCACCACCGCATGATGGTCAAACACATCGAAAACGCGCTCGTCTTTTACCATGAGCCCTATGCGAGTTCCGCCTCGGAGCTCGTCGCGGAGCTTTTGCAGTATATCGGCGAAAATGCCCTGACGCGCGCCGACGCGGAGGCGCTTTTGGCCGGCATCATGCTCGATACGAAGAATTTCGTGATGAAGACGGGCGTGCGCACGTTTGAAGCCGCCGCGTTCCTGCGCCGCCGCGGCGCGGACACCGTCGAGGTCAAACGCCTGTTTTCCGACAGCATCGACACCTATAAAGCAAAGTATAAGATTGTTTCCGCCGCGCAGATTCAGGACGGCTGTGCGATTACGCACGTCGACCACGAATTCCCGAATGTGCGGTTAAGCGCCGCGCAGGCCGCCGACGAACTGTTATCCATCCAGGGCGTCCGGGCGAGCTTCGTCGTCTATCCGGCCAGCGGCTTTGTCAATATTTCCGCGCGCAGCATGGGCGATATGAACGTCCAGCTCGTGATGGAAAAACTAGGCGGCGGCGGCCATATGACGATGGCCGGCGCGCAGTTCTCCGGGCTTTCCGTCGAGGAAGTCCGGGAAAAGCTGGTGGCGGTCATCGCCTCCGGCGTCGGGCAGCCCAATTCCCAATCCTGAAGGCGCCCGTTTTGTCAGCATCCTTATGAGGAGGGGTTCAGATGAAAGTAGTATTGTTGCAGGACGTAAAGTCCCACGGCAAGCGCGGGGAGCTCGTCAATGTCAGCGACGGCTATGCGCGCAATTTCCTGCTGCCGCGCGGCCTGGCAAAGGTCGCGGACGCGCAGGCGTTAAATGAGCTGAAAAACGCCGAGGAAGCCAAGGCGTTCCATATCGCGCAGGACACGAAGGCCGCCAAAGAGGCGGCGGCCCGCTTAGAGGGCAAAAGCGTGCGGGTCAAGGCCCGTGCCGGCCAGGGGGGCCGGCTTTTCGGCTCCGTAACGCCCAAGGAGGTCGCCGCGGCCATCTCCGAGCAGTTTGGGGTCAGCGTCGATAAGCGCAAGGTCACGCTGGCTTTGGAAATTAAGGCGTTCGGCACCTTCCCGTGCACCGTCAAGCTCTATAACGGTGTGACGGCCAAGATGTCCGTTGTGGTGTCGGAGGCTTAAAACAGCCTGGAAGATGGCGGTGCGAAAGCGCTTGCCATCTTTCTTTCGTTTCACAAAACTTTTCGCAAAGCCGGTTTTCGAAAGCCGCTAGGCTTTCTTTACAAAGGATAGAAAAAGGATCGAAAGAGGATAGAAAGGGGGAGGGCGCGATGCCGGATACGCCCGTGCAGGCTTTTTCAGGCGTCAATCTGCCGTTTAATCTGGAGGCGGAGCAGTCGGTCTTGGGTGCCGTGCTGCTCGATTCCTCGTGCCTCGACACGGTGGCGGAGATCCTGCCCTCCGCGGAGTATTTTTATCAGAGCAGCCATGCGGCCATCTACGGCGCGATGCTGCAGATGTTTACAGCCGGCGAGCCGATCGATTATGTGACGCTGCTTTCCCGCCTGCAAAAGGACCCGTCGTTTCTCGAAAACGGCGGCAAGGAATACCTATTGCAGCTCGCGCAGATCGTCCCGTCCATCGCGAACGCCGACGCCTACGCGCGCATCGTGCGCGACAAATACGACACGCGCACGCTGATTTTGACGGCGCGGGAGATTTTGGAGGAGGCCTCTTCCGGCACGCAGGATGCCTCGACGCTCCTCGACGCGGCCGAACAGAAAATTTTCGACATCCGCCGCGGGCAGAATATGCAGGGGCTCGAGCGCATCGACCAGACCATTCTGGAGACGTTTAAGCGCTTAGATCTTTTAAATCAGCCGGACAGCGACGCTTACCGCCCGATCCCGACCGGCATCCACGAGCTCGACCGCGTGATTACGGGGTTAAACCGCACGGACTTGATTTTGTTGGCCGCGCGCCCCGGCATGGGGAAGACGAGCTTCGCGTTAAACCTTGCGCGCAATGCGGCCGTCCAGTCGAAAAAGCGCGTCGCGTTCTTCTCTTTGGAAATGACGCGCGAGCAGCTGGCTTCCCGCCTGCTCTCCACGGAAGCGCAGATTTCCGGCACGCGCCTGCGCACCGGCGAGATCCCCGACGAAGCCTGGCCGCGCCTCGTCGAGGCCGGTGACGTCTTGAGCCAGACGCAGCTGTATTTCGACGACGACAGCGCGATCACCGTGCCGCAGATGAAGGCAAAGCTGCGCCGCTTAAAGGACGTCGACCTCGTCGTCATCGATTATCTGCAGCTGATGTCCAGCGGCATGCGCACCGATAACCGCGTGCAGGAAATTTCGTTTATCACGCGGAATCTGAAGATTATGGCCAAAGAGCTCGATGTGCCGGTGCTGTGCCTGTCGCAGCTCTCGCGTGAAAGCGAGAAGCGCACCACCCACAAGCCGATGCTCAGCGACCTGCGCGATTCAGGCTCGATCGAACAGGACGCCGACATCGTTTTGTTCCTTTACCGCGAGGGCTATTACGCGAACCAGGACAATGCCCCCGGCCCGTCGCCCGACGACGACCAGAACAGCGCGGAGTGCATTGTCGCGAAAAACCGCCACGGCGAGACGCGCAGCGTGCCGCTGCATTGGCAGGGCGAGTACATGCGCTTTACGGCGCCGGAGGTCGTCCGCCATGAATGAGCCGCTGTCCTGCGTCGTGGAGCGGACCGTGCGCCATTACCGGATGCTGCGCCCCGGCGCGGCGGTCGTCGTCGGCTTTTCCGGCGGCGCCGATTCCGTCGCGCTGTTATCCTGGCTGTTTCAAAACGCCGGGACCTACGGGATTACCGTCGCCGCCGCGCACCTCCACCATGGCCTGCGCGGCGCGGAAGCCGACCGCGACGCCGCGTTTGCGCGCGCGTTCTGCGAAGCGCGGGGAATCCCGTTTTTCGAGCGGCGCGTCGATACGGCCGCCCTCGCCCGCGCGGCCGGCGAGGGAGTGGAGGCGTGCGGCAGGCGGCTGCGCTACGCATTTTTTGCGGATGTGTGCAAACAATATCCGGACGCCCTCATCGCGACGGCGCACACGCTCTCCGATAACGCCGAGACGATGCTTCTGCGCCTCGCGCGCGGCGCGGGCGCCAAGGGCCTTTCCGGCATCCCGTTTGTGCGCGGCCGCATCATCCGCCCGCTGCGCGCGGTCACGCGCGAGCAGGTCGAGGCCTACTGCCGCGAACAGGGCCTTTCGTTTTGCGAGGATTCCACAAACGCCGACCTCCGCTTTGCGCGCAACCGTGTGCGCCGGTGCATCGTCCCGCAGATGAAGCGGCTCGACCCGCGCTTTGAGGAGGCCGCCGGCCGCGCCGCGAAGGCCTTTTCGGAGGACGAGGCCTGCCTTTGGGAGTTAGGGGAGGAGGCCCTGCAGGCGGCCCGCTTCAAGCACGGCTTTTCCTGCAAAACACTCCTTTTGGCAAAACGGGCCGTCCGCATGCGCGCGCTGCAAAAGGCGGCCGGCGAAAACGGCGCGGCCCCCCTTTCCCAGGGCCACCTCGACGCGCTCGACGCCATTTTATCCGCCGGCGGCAGCTGCGTGCTGCCCGGGGCCGTGCGGGCCTCGGTTTCCCAGGGCGTGTTGCTCTTTTTAAAGGCGCCGGACGGATTCTCTGCGCCTTCCTTCCAGGTGCCGCTCGCTTTCCCGGAAACGCCCCTGCCCGACGGCCGCACGCTTTTTTTGCGGCCCCTTTCCGCAAAAAGCCAGGAAAAGCCGGATTTCCCCTTTTCGAACGCCATAGATTATGATACAATAACACCTGATACCGTTGTGCGCACGCGCAGGCCGGGCGACCGGTTCTGCCAGCCCGGCCGCCGGGAGAAGCCCCTGCGCCGGCTGCAAAACGACCTGCGGATCCCTGCCGCTTTGCGGGATGGGCTGCTCGTTTTGGCTGACCGGGACGGATTGCTTTGGGCACAGGGCTGCGGCGTCTCCGCGCGCGCGGCCTGCAGCCGAAAAACACGGCGGATCGCCGTCATTGAGGTAAAGGAGTGCACGGAAAATTGGAAAACGTAATGCACAAGGATATTGAAAAGGTGCTTTTCAGCGCCGAACAGCTCCACGAAATCACCGAACGCATCGGCGAGCAGGTCAGCTTCGACTACCAGGGGAAGAACCTTCTGCTCGTCAGCGTCTTAAAGGGTTCCGTCGTCTTTATGGCGGACCTGATGCGCGCGATTAAAATCCCCTGCCGCATCGATTTCATGTCGGTTTCGAGCTACGGCGCCGGCACGAAGACGTCGGGCGTTGTGAAGATTACGAAGGACTTGGACATTAACCTCGAAGGCTATGACCTTCTGATCGTCGAGGATATCCTCGACAGCGGCATGACGCTGCACTACATCATCGAGATGCTCAAGGCCCGCCACCCCGCCAGCGTGCGCATCTGCACGCTGTTCGACAAGCCCGAACGCCGCGTTGCAGAAGTCCACGCCGATTACGTCGGCGCCCAGGTGCCGGACGCGTTCATTGTGGGCTATGGCCTCGATTATGACCAGAGATACCGCAACCTGCCCTTTGTCGGGGTCCTCAAGCCGGAGGTTTACGGCGGATAAAGGAGATGACGACCGTTGGACAATAAGAAATCGGTTCGCAATATGGTAGCCGGCATTATCGTGGTGGTGGCACTGCTCATTTTCGTTGCGGTGCTCTTCATGCAGCGGCCGGCGGAGCGGACGTATCTGTATTCGGATATCATCGGATATTTTGAAGATGAACGTGTCAGCGCGTATTCGCTGGACTTCGGGACCGGGGAAATGCAGCTGCAGGTCGACGACATCCCCGGCACGGTCACGTACTACGCGCCGAGTCCGACGTATATGCAGGAAAAGATTGACCCCTATGTGGAAGCGTACAACCGCGACCACGAGACCCCCATGGTGCAGGATCTGCAGCGTGCCCAGCAGAACACGTGGCTTCTCTCGATGCTGCCGATGGTAGTGGTCGTCGTCATCATGTTTGTGGCGTATTTTTATATGATGCGCAAGTTAAACGCCGGCATGGGGGACGCGGGCAAACAGATGAATTTTGGCCGCGCCAAAGTCAAAAAGCTCGAGGACGAGAAGCGCAAGACGACGTTTGCCGACGTCGCGGGCGCCGACGAGGAGAAGGAAGAGCTCTCCGAGATCGTCGAGTTTTTGAAGAATCCGCGAAAGTATAACGAGCTCGGCGCGCGCATCCCGAAAGGTGTGCTGCTCGTCGGCCCGCCCGGCACCGGCAAAACGCTGCTCGCGCGCGCGGTCGCGGGCGAGGCGGGCGTGCCGTTCTTCTCAATTTCCGGCTCCGATTTCGTCGAGATGTTCGTCGGCGTCGGCGCCTCGCGCGTGCGCGACCTGTTCGACCAGGCCAAGCGCAACAGCCCCTGCATCGTGTTCATCGATGAGATCGACGCGGTGGGCCGCCAGCGCGGCGCGGGCCTCGGCGGCGGCCACGACGAGCGCGAGCAGACGTTAAACCAGCTGCTCGTCGAGATGGACGGCTTCGGCGCAAACGAGGGCGTCATCATGATCGCCGCGACGAACCGCCCGGATATCCTCGACCCCGCCCTGATGCGCCCGGGCCGCTTTGACCGCCAGGTCATGGTCGGATACCCGGACATCAAGGGCCGCGAGGCCATCTTGAAGGTCCACGCGCGCGGCAAACCGCTGGCCCCCGACGTCGACCTCTCGACGATCGCCGGCTCCACGGCGGGCTTTACGGGCGCGGACCTCGAAAACCTCTTAAACGAGGCCGCCCTCTTAGCCGCGCGCCGCGGCTTAAAGGCCATCACGATGAACGAGGTGGAAGAGGCGACAATCAAGGTCGTCGTCGGCACCGAAAAGAAGAGCCATGTGATGACCGACAAGGAGAAGCGCCTGACGGCGTACCACGAAGGCGGCCACGCCGTGGCGACGTACTACTGCCCGAACCAGGACCCCGTCCACCAGATCAGCATCATCCCGCGCGGCATGGCCGGCGGCTATACGATGCAGGTGCCCACGGAGGACCGCTCCTATAAATCGAAGAAGGAAATGGAGGAGGACCTCGTCGTGCTGCTCGGCGGCCGCGTCGCGGAAGCGCTGATGCTCGACGATATCTCCACGGGCGCGTCGAACGACCTCGAGCGCGCCACGAAACTCGCGCGCGCGATGGTGACAAAGTACGGCATGTCGAAGGCGTTGGGCCCGATTACGTACGGCCGCGACGAGAGCGAGCCGTTTTTGGGCCGGGACATGGGCCACATCCGCGACTATTCCGATGAGACCGCCGCGTCCATCGATGCGGAAATTAAGAACATCATGACCACCGCCTACGACCGCACGGAGACAATCCTGCGCACGCATAAGGACCAGCTCGAGGCGGTCGCGCAGTACCTATTCCATCACGAAAAGATGGACGGCGCGGCGTTTCAGGACCTGATGGAGGGAAAACGCCTCGAAGACGGCGGCGGGGATTCCCAAAAGCCGCTGCCGGAAAGCCCGGCGCCGGTGCCGCAGGCGTAAAATCGCGCGGTTTTCCCGGATGCAAAACCAAATAAACGCAGCAAAACGGAAAGGGGAGTGCAGGCATTCCCCTTTCTTTCCTGTTTCCCTGTTTCTTGAAGGAAGGAAGTGTCCGATTGGCGAAGAAGAATACGTATAATAACGAGAGCATCTCGATGCTCAAAGGCGCGGACCGCGTGCGCCTGCGCCCGGCCGTGATCTTCGGCTCCGACGGCATCGAGGGCTGCGAGCACTCGATTTTCGAGATCCTCTCGAACTCCATCGACGAGGCGCGCGAGGGCTACGGCAAGGAGATCACGGTCACGCGCTTTCGCGACGGCTCCGTCGAGGTCGAGGACCACGGCCGCGGCTGCCCGGTGGATTTTAACCACAAGGAGGGCCGCTACAACTGGGAGCTCGTATTCTGCGAAATGTACGCCGGCGGCAAATACCACAACGACGACGCCGGCAGCTACGAGTATAGTTTGGGCTTAAACGGCCTAGGCCTGTGCGCGACGCAGTACGCGAGCGAATATATGGACGTCGAAATCCACACGGGCGAGACGAAATATACGCTTCACTTCGAGCACGGCGAAAATGTCGGCGGCCTGCACAAGGAGCCGTCGAAAAAGAAAAGCGGCACGAAGATTCACTGGAAGCCGGACCTCGCGGTCTTTACGGACATCGACGTCCCGCTCGAGTATTACACGTCCACCTTGCACCGCCAGGCGGTCGTCAACGCGGGGCTTACGTTTATACTCAAAAATGAGACGGCCTCGGGCTTTGAAACGCAGACGTTCTGCTATGAAAACGGCATCGCCGACTACGTCCGCGAGCTTTCCGGCGAGGACGCGATGACGGGCGTGCAGTTCTGGCAGGCCGAAAAGAAGGTCCGCGACCGCGAGGATAAGCCCGAATATAAGGTCAAGATGAACGTCGCCCTCGCGTTTTCAAACCGCTTCCATTTGACGGAGTATTACCACAACTCGAGCTTCCTCGAGCACGGCGGTGCGCCGGAAAAGGCCGCCCGCAGCGCGTTTGTAAGCCAGCTCGATGCGTATTTAAAGCAAAACGGCAAATACAATAAAAACGAGAGCAAGATTACGTTCCCCGACATCGAGGACTGTTTAATTTTGGTCATCTCCTCGTTTTCCAACCGCACCTCCTACGAAAACCAGACGAAAAAGGCCATCACGAACAAGGGCATCCAGGAGGCGCTGACCGAAATGCTCCGGCGCAACCTCGAGATTTATTTCCTCGAAAATCCGCTGGAGGCCGAGCGCATCGCCGCGCAGGTGCTCGTCAATAAGCGCAGCCGCGAGGACGCCGAGAAGACGCGCCTGAACTTAAAGAAAAAGCTCACGTCCAACATGGACATCACCAGCCGCGTCGCGAAATTCGTCGACTGCCGCACAAAGGACGTCTCCCGCCGCGAGATCTTCATCGTCGAGGGCGATTCCGCCCTGGGCGCCTGCAAGCAGGCCCGCGACCCGGATTTCCAGGCGATCATGCCGATCCGCGGCAAAATCTTAAACTGCCTAAAGGCCGACTACGATAAAATTTTTAAAAGCGACGTCATCACGGACCTGATTAAGGTCCTCGGCTGCGGCGTGCAGGTTAAAAGCAAATCGAATAAGGAGCTCTCGTCGTTTGAAATGGAAAACCTGCGCTGGAGCAAGGTCATCCTCTGCACGGACGCGGACGTCGACGGCTTCCAGATCCGCACGCTGCTCTTGACAATGCTCTACCGCCTGACGCCGGAACTCATTTCCGCCGGCAAGGTCTTCATCGCGGAGAGCCCGCTTTATGAGATCCGCTGCAAGGACGAGACGTATTTTGCCTACGACGAGGCGGAGAAGGCGAAGTTCCAAAAGCTGCTTTCCGGCAAAAAGTATACGATCCAGCGCAGCAAGGGCTTAGGCGAAAACGAACCGGACATGATGAACTTAACGACGATGAACCCGAAAACGCGCCGGCTCATCCAGGTGACGCCTTCCGATGTCGAACAGACCGCCCAGGTCTTTGACCTCCTTCTGGGGGATAACCTCTCCGGCCGCAAGGCATTTATCGCCGAACATGGCCGCGAATATGCCGACGAGCTCGACGTGAGCTGAAAAAATCCCGATCCTTTAAAGCAGGTGAACATTCTAAGATATGCCCAAACGCAGAAAAGAGAGTCCCGCGCCCTCCGGCCGCGCGCACGGCGTCATTGAAGGCGCCGGCAGTGTCGTGCGCCAGCCGATTGTGGAGACGCTCGAAAAGAATTATATGCCCTATGCGATGAGCGTGATTTTAAGCCGCGCAATCCCCGAGATTGACGGCTTTAAACCGAGCCACCGCAAGCTCTTATATACGATGTATAAGATGGGCCTTTTAGGGCCCACGCGCACGAAGAGTGCGAATATTGTCGGCCAGACGATGCGGTTAAACCCGCACGGCGACGCCGCGATCTACGACACGATGGTCCGCCTTTCGCGCGGGTATGAGGCGCTTTTGCACCCGTACGTCGACAGCAAAGGCAACTTCGGCAAATTTTACAGCCGCGACATGGCCTGGGCCGCCTCGCGCTATACGGAGGCAAAGCTCGACCCGCTTTGTAATGAGCTGTTCCGCGACATCGACAAGGACACGGTCGATTTTGTCGACAATTACGACAGCACGATGCAGGAGCCGACGTTGCTCCCCGCCACGTTCCCGAGTATCCTCGTCAACGCGAACACCGGCATCGCCGTCGGCATGGCCAGCAACATCTGCTCGTTTAACCTGCGCGAGGTCTGCGAGACGGCCGCTTTGCGCATCGAGCACCCGAACCATGACCTATTGAGTACGCTGAAAGCCCCCGATTTCCCGGGCGGCGGGCAGATCCTCTACGACAAAAAACAGCTCGAGCAGATCTACGAAACCGGCCGCGGCAGCGTGCGCGTGCGCTGCCGCTGGACCTTCGACAAAAGCGAAAACTGCATCGATATCACGCAGATCCCGCCCACGACGACGGTCGAGGCAATCGTCGAAAAGGTCATCGACCTCGTAAAATCCGGGCGCGTCAAGGAAGTCTCCGACATCCGCGACGAGACGGGCTTGGCGGGGTTAAAGATTACGATTGACTTAAAGCGCGGCACGGACCCGAAAAAGCTCATGGCAAAGCTGTTCCGCATGACGGCGCTCGAGGACACGTTCTCGTGCAACTTTAACGTCTTAATCGACGGCGTGCCGCGGGTGCTCGGCGTCGGCGCCCTTTTGGACGCGTGGACGCGCTTCCGCACGCAGTGTGTGCGCCGCCGCACGGCGTTCGATTTGCAGAAAAAGTGCGACAAGCTCCACCTGCTCCAGGGCCTGCAGGCCATTTTGCTCGACATCGACAAGGCCGTGCGCATCGTGCGCGAGACCGAAGAGGAAGCCGAGGTCGTGCCGAACCTGATGGCAGGCTTTGGCATCGACGAAACCCAGGCCGAATACGTCGCCGAGATTAAGCTGCGCCACTTAAACCGCGAATATATCTTAAAGCGCACCGAAGAGATCGCCGAGCTACAGAAGGACGTCGCCGAACTCAACGCGATTCTCGACGACGAGAAGAAAATCCGCAAAATCATCGTGCGCGAGCTGCGCGACGTCGCGAAAAAATACGGCCAGCCGCGCCGCAGCATTCTCTTGTATGAGGACGAATTCGCAAATCTCGACGAGGAAGCCGAAGTAGAGGCCTATCCGGTCCATCTGTTCTTTACGAAAGAGGGCTATTTTAAAAAGATTACGCCCCAGTCACTGCGCATGAGCGGCGAGCAGAAGTGCAAGGAGGGCGACGCGGTCGCCGAACACATCGAGGACGCGCGCAATTCCTGGGACCTTTTGTTCTTTACCGACAAGGCGCAGGTCTACAAGGCGAAGGCTTCGGATTTCCCAGACACGAAGGCGAGCGTTTTGGGCGACTTTATCCCCGCAAAGCTCTCGATGGACGAGGGCGAGTCCGCCATTTCCATGGTCGCAACGCCGGATTATCAGGGCTTTGTACTGTTCTGCTTTGAAAACGGCAAAGCCGCGAAGGTCCCGCTCTCCGCTTACCAGACGAAGACAAACCGCAAAAAGCTCTTGGGCGCCTACAGCGACAAAAGCCCGGTCGTGTCCATCCTCTACCTGCCCGAAGACGCCGAGGTCCTGTTTTTGAGCACGCAGGGGAGGCGGCTTTTGGTCCCTACGGCGTCGATCCCCGAAAAGGCGACGCGCTCGACCCAGGGCGTCCAGGTCATGACGCTGCGCAAAAACGCGCGGCTTCTGCGCGCGGCCGTCTACAAGGAGGGCATGGTGCCCGACCCCGCGCGCTGCCGCCGCGCCATCCCGGCCATCGGCACGCTGCCGCCGGCGGAAGCCATGCAGGGCGAGCAGATGAAGCTGTAAAGGCCCTTTCTTTCGAAAAAGGACTTGCTTTTTTTCCTTTGAAATGTTACACTATAAAAAGCGTATTTTTGCGGCCGTGCGGAAAGCCGGCCCAGGTGGAGGGAACGCTGTTTATGACCATTCCGGAGATTGTTTTGGGAATCATTTTGCTGGTATTTTGCGTGGCAATCGTTGTGGTCGTCCTCTTGCAGGAAGGCCATGAAAAGAATGTCGGCGTGATCAACGGCGGCGCAGATACCTTTTTGAGCCAGAATTCCTCGCGCTCGGTGGATGCTTTTCTTGCGCGTTGGACCAAGATCATTGCGATTGGATTCTTCGCGCTTGTCATCGCGACAAACATCATCCTGTATCTGGCAAAATGAAGCGACAAAGAAGGCCTCGCACACAGCGGGGCTTTTTTTCTGCATGGCAACAAAGAGTTAAAGGGGAGATTCGATGATCGACGACGTCAAACAGGAAATTTTAAATGCGCTCGAGCATGCGGACGGAGAGGTTTCTTCGCGCTTTCTGATGCGCAAGCTCGGCATTGTGGAAAAATATAGCAGCATTTTTTACCAGGCCTTAAACCAGCTGCGCCGCGAAAAGCGCGTCAGTGTCGACAGCCGCCACAAGGTCCGCCTGGCCGCGGATTCGTCCGCCCGGATTCCCGCCACGATCGTCTCCTTGTCGCGCGGGTTTGCGTTTGCGAGGCCGGATGACGGCGGGGAGGACATGTTCCTGCGCGCGGAGGGCCTGCACGGCGCGTTTTTGGGCGACAGCGTCGTGCTCGGCAACATCCGCCAGAGCTTAAAGGGCCCGAGCTGCGAGGTGCTCGAGATTACCGCGCGGGCGGGCAGCCTTGTAAACGGCACGATCGTGCCCGGCGAGCGCGGCCCCGAGCTCAAAGCCGACGCCGCCATCCGCTTCCCAATCCCGATTGAGAACTTCGAGCACTGCGGCGCTTCCCTGGGCGACAAGGTGCAGACGGACGTCCGCCGCGTGCCGCATTCGTCCCGCTTTGTGGCGACGGTCACGAAGCGCTACGGCCGGGCCGACTGCGCGCGCATCTGCGCCGATTCCATTCTCGACGCCAACGGCGTGCGCGTGCCGTTCCCCGAAGAGGTGTTAAAAGAGGCCGAGGCCATCGGCAAGCGCGGCGTTTTGCCGGAAGATTTTGCCGGGCGCGAGGATTACCGCGCGCTGCCGGTCTGCTCGATTGACTCGGCGAGCGCGAAGGACCTAGACGACGCGATCAGCGTCGAGCGCGTAAACGGCGGCTACCGCTTGGGCGTCCACATCGCGGATGTCTCGCACTATGTGCGCCCCGGTTCGGCACTCGACGACGAGGCCATGCTGCGCGCGACGAGCGTCTACCTGCCCGGCCGCGTCGTGCCGATGCTCCCGGAAGCGATCAGCAACGGCGTGTGCTCGTTAAATGCGCACGAGGACAAGCTGACCTTCTCGGCCATGATGGACTTCGACGCCGCCGGCAATATGACGCACTATGAATTCCACAAGTCCGTCATCGAGAGCAAGGTCCGCGGCGTCTACGACGAGGTCAACGAGATCTTTGCCGGCACGGCCGGGGAGGACCTCCTCGAAAAATATGCCCCCGTGCTCGAAAGCCTCAAGGCCGCGCGCGAACTCGCCGGCCTTTTGAAGGCGAAGGCGCAGGCTGCCGGCAACTTCGACATCGACAGCTCCGAAAGCGAGTTTGTTTTGGACGAAAACGGCCGCTGCATCGACGTGCTGCCGCGCCATTCGGGCCCGTCCGAGCAGATGATCGAACAGCTCATGATTGCCGCCAACCGCGCCGCCGCCATGCTCGGCCGCGAAAACAAGCTGCCGTTTGTCTACCGTGTCCACGAGCAGCCGGACCCCGACCGCGTCGATTCCCTGCGCGAGCTCGTCTCCGCGATCGGCTTAAACGCCGCCCCGTTAAAGCATACGGGCGACGTCTCGGCGAAGGACTTCGCCGCGGTCATGGCGCAGGCCGCCGGCACGCCGAAGGAGAAGGTCGTCTCCCACCAGCTTCTGCGCACGATGGCGAAAGCCCGCTACGATACAAAGCCTTTGGGCCATTTCGGCTTGGCGCTCGCCGACTACTGCCACTTCACATCGCCGATCCGCCGCTACCCGGACACGTCCATCCACCGCATCATGGGCGCGTTCCTCTCCGGCGAGAGCCGCGAGACACTCGAGCACCGCTTCTCGGAATTTGCCGCGCACAGCGCCAAGCAGTCCAGCGACCGCGAGGTCAAGGCGATGCAGAGCGAACGCAGCGCCGACGACTGCTATGCGGCCGAATATATGGCCCAGCACCTCGGCGAGGACTACGACGGCGTCATCAGCGGCGTCACGATGCGCGGCGTGTTCGTCCAGCTGCCGAACACCGTCGAGGGCTTCGTCCCCGTCGCCGCCTTTGAAGAGAAACACTATGAATTCGACGGCCAGGTCTCCCAGGTCGACGCGGTCACGAAGGAGCGCTTGACCATCGGCGACCCGATGCGCGTGCGCTGCGCCGCCGCCGATGTTTCCAGCGGCCGCATCGACTTCATGCCCGCCCCCGCGGACCGCTAAGGCGTCCCCGCCCGTTTTTCACGCATACTTTGGCCCTTTTCCCCGTAAGCATGAGACAAGGGGGTGAGGGCTTTTGCTTTTTGTGTGTATCCTTGGCGCCGCCTTTGCGTTTTGTGCGGCGGTCCTGCGCTGGGGCGGCTCTTCGCGTCCGTTTTTGCGGGCGGCGCTTTCCGTCTGCGGCGGCCTTGCGGCGCTGTTTGCCGTCAACCTTTTGTCGGGCTTGACCGGGGTGCGCCTGCCGGCGGCGCCGCTCTCGATCGCGGGGGCCGCCTTTCTGGGAATCCCGGGCGTGATCCTGATGCTCTTGCTGCAGTGTTTCTTTTCATAAAAGGAATCGCCCGCAGGATTTTTGGGAAACGCGCGTTGCTGCATGATTTTTTCGCCGGCGCCTTTTCTTTTTTATCGGATTCCATGCCCGTTTTACAGGAAAAAAACGCACGCTTTTCACACATCCTGGGCGGGAAATGACCGATTTTCGTCTGACTAATGACGTAATAGACAAACTTTTGGTAATTATTTAGAAAAATTCGACCACATTTTCCGCGCCTTTTTCTGAAAAACTGCTTGATTAAATATTGACAAACAAATGGCTTTCGGTATATGATTAGGAGGAAGAGAACGCCGGGGTCTGCCGCCTTCGGAAACGGCCAGCCTCCGGAAAATTGATAGGATATTTAGGGAGGTCAAACAACAATGAACATGCTTGTATGCATCAAGCAGGTGCCGGATACGACCGAAATCAAGATCGATCCGGTTAAGAATACCCTCATTCGTGAGGGCGTCCCCTCCATCGTCAACCCGTTCGACGGGTATGCGTTGGAAGCGGCTGCGCGGATTAAGGACGAGGATCCGGACGCGAAGATTGTCGTGCTTTCCATGGGCCCGCAGCAGGCGGAAGCGGCACTGAAAGAGTGCCTCGGCGTCGCGGCGGACAAGGCGTATCTCGTTTCTGACCGCGTTTTCGGCGGCTCCGATACGCTGGCTACGAGCTATATCATCTCCGAGTCGATCAAGAAGGTCGAAGAGATGGAAGGCTGCAAGTTTGACGTCATTTTCTGCGGCAAGCAGGCAATTGACGGCGACACCGCACAGGTCGGCCCGGAAATCGCCGAGCACCTCGGCCTGCCGCAGGTGACCTATGGCCTGCAGGCATGGGTAGAGCCGGACGGTTCCCTGAAGGTCCAGAAAGAAGCCGAGGAAGGCTATGAGATGATCGGTGTGCAGATGCCGTGCCTCGTGACCTTCACGAAGCCCGCTTGGGATCCGCGCTATCCGACCATGAAGCGCAAGCTGTGGGCGAAGAAGCAGCCGATCACGACCATCACCGCGGCAGATCTGCCTGAGCTCGACCAGACGCGTGCAGGTCTGAAGGGCTCCCCGACGCGCGTGAAGCAGACGTATGTCCCGCAGAAGAAGACGGGCGGCATCATGATCCACGAAGAGACCGTTGAGGAATCCGTGCAGAAGCTGTGCGATCTCCTTGCCGGCGCAAATGTGATTTGATAGGGGGAGACACGGACATGGAAGCAAAGACGAAGGATTTGTGGGTATTTATTGAAACCAACGAAGACGGCACGGCGAAAAACGTCGGCCAGGAACTTCTGACGCCCGGCCGCGACCTCGCAACGAAGCAGGGCGGCAAGCTGGTTGCGGTCGTCATCGGCTGCAACGTTGACCCGGCAATCGAGACGGTCGGCGCCCTCGGCGCGGACCAGGTCATCGTTGTCGACGGCGAAGAGTACAAGCGCTTCACGACCGACGCTTACACGACGGCTCTGTGCACGCTCGTTGAAAAGTATGGCCCGACGAGCATGCTCATCGGCGCAACGCCGAACGGCCGCGACTTCGGCCCCCGTGTGTCCAGCCGTCTGGGCACCGGCCTGACCGCTGACTGCACGGGCCTCGACATCGACGAAGAGACCGGCAACGTCGCCTGGACCCGTCCGGCTTTCGGCGGCAACCTGATGGCGAAGATCCTCTGCCCGGATCACCGTCCGCAGATCGGCACGGTCCGTCCCGGCGTGTTCAAGAAGGGCAAGCCCGGCGAAAATAAGGCAGAAGTCATCCGCGAGGACATCCATGTCGCGCCGGAAGACATCCGCACGAAGCTCTTGCAGGTCATCAAGGAAGAGGGCGGCGAGTCCGTTAACCTCGAAGAGGCAGACGTCATCGTGGCCGGCGGCCGCGGTGTCGGCGGGCCGGAAGGCTTTGCCACGATCAAGGAACTGGCAGACCTGCTCGGCGGCGAAGTCGGTGCTTCCCGTGCAGCGGTTGACGCCGGCTGGATTGCGCATGCGCACCAGGTCGGCCAGACCGGCAAGACGGTTGGCCCGAAGCTCTACATTGCCTGCGGCATTTCCGGTGCCATCCAGCACCTGGCCGGCATGACGGGTTCCGACGTGATCGTCGCGATCAACAAGGACCCGGACGCTTCGATCTTCTCCGTGGCGGATTACGGCATTGTCGGCGACCTGTTTGAGGTCGTCCCGCTGCTGATTGCCGACATCAAGGCTGCGCGCGGCGAATAAAAAAGGTGAGTTTCCCGTCCATGCATGAAAGTTATTTTAAAACAAATTGCTATTAAAAATCCAAGATAGAGTCGCTTCTACTTTTTGAAATTTAATAGGACGGGATCTTATAAAGGGACAGCCCCTTCCGATTCGTTCGGAAGGGGCTGTTTCTTTTTGTATGTTTTTCATTTTGTCTGTTTTGAATAGGTGTTTTACGCTTCCTCGGAAAGGCCCGCCAAGCGCGTGAGCCGCTTCCCGGTCAGGCGGCCCCACACGGCGATCACCCGCCCGACGCCCAGCATCGCGAGCAGCGACCCGACGCCTGCACCGACCAGGCCGCCGGTCAGAAGGAGCCCCAGGCTCGCCGAGAGTGCAAGGTTGCATAAGTCAAACACATTCTTGACGAGCCCGACGCGCTTGTGCGTGCAGTCCGCAATGGCCTGCACGATGCCGTCGCCCGGATTCGGCACCACGCGCATCAGAAGCGTCGTCGCGGCGCCGATACCCGTCAAAACGATTGCGAGCACGAGAATGGCAATCCGGACCGCCAGCCCGTCCGCCGCAAAGTCCGGCAGCATCGCGCCGAATGCGTTTAGAAAGCGCGTAAATACAAGGCTCAGCGGGAATTGCAGGACGTCCATCACGAGCCGCAGCCGGTATGCCGTCCGCCGCGACGGCAAAAGCGCCGGGTCGGCTTCGCGGATCTGTCGCTTGCCCTGCCGCATATGGAGGAACAGCTCCACAAATACGAACAGCGCGTACAGCACAAGCGTCATGTCCCCGAAATTCGTCTGCGTCACCGTCGCCACACAGTACGACACCGAGATGATCGGCGAGACGCCCAAATCCGCCTTCGTGTTGAGCGTGAGCCCCATCGCGAGCACCAAAAGCCCCGCGCAGTAAAACAGCCCCCGCCAGAAAAAATTCCGCTTTTTCAAAGTTCCTGCCCCTTTTCTTCGAATGCAAATCATATGCTTTCTCATTATTATAGGCCGCCGCCGCCCCGCGCGCAAGGGCCGTGCGTTTCTGAAATCCTTCGCAAAAAAGTTTTGAAAACCGCTTGACAAACCGGGGATTTCCATGTATCATTGTATTAAGCTCTTAGTACAACAGTACAATCATACAAGGAGGAGATGCCATGGCATGGGAATTATCCGCACAGCGGCCGATCTGGTCGCAGCTTGTTGAGCAGATCCAGCTGCGCATCGTTACGGGGCGCTATCCGGCCGGCAGCCGGCTGCCCAGCGTGCGGGAACTCGCGGCGGATGCCAGCGTGAATCCCAACACGATGCAGCGCGCGCTTTCGCAGCTGGAAGCGGACGGCCTCGTGTGCAGCCAGCGGACGAGCGGGCGGTTTGTGACCGAGCAGGAGGAGACGATTATGGAGCTCAAAAAGACATTGGCCAAAAACCTTGTGCGGGACTTTTTAACGCGCATCGAGGCGCTGGGATATACGGCGAAGGAGGCCGCGCAGCTGCTGGAAGCGGAAGATGCGGCGCAATTTCGGACAAAGGAGGACGCATAAACATGGAACCCATTTTTCAGTGCAAGAATTTATCCAAGGTCTATCCGGGCGGCCGCCAGGCACTTGCAAATGTCACGCTTTCGGTGGAGCCCGGCCACATCGTCGGGCTTTTGGGGCCGAACGGTTCGGGCAAATCGACGCTGATTAAACTCTTGAGCGGCTTGTTGACGCCGAGCAGCGGCGAGGTCCGCGTGGCGGGCATGGTGCCCGGCGTGCAGACGAAGGCCCTCGTCTCCTACCTGCCGGAGCGCTCGTATCTGAATGATTGGATGACGGTGCGCGACCTGCTTTCGTTTTTCGAGGATTTCTACGCGGATTTCGACAAGGCGAAGGCGTATGATATGCTCCAGCGGCTGCAGATTCTGTCCGATGAGCGCCTGCGCACGATGAGCAAGGGCACGAAGGAAAAGGTCCAGCTCATCCTCGTGATGGCCCGCAATGCCCGGCTGTACCTGCTCGATGAGCCGATCGGCGGCGTCGACCCCGCAGCGCGCGACTACATTTTGCAGACGATCCTGCAAAACTACAGCGAAAACGCGACGGTCCTTCTGAGCACCCACCTGATTGCGGACGTCGAGTCCGTTTTGGACGAGGTCCTTTTCATCAGCCACGGCGGCATCGCCCTGCAGGCGAACGTCGATGAGATCCGCGAGCAGAAGGGTGAGAGCGTCGACGCATTCTTCCGGGAGGTATTCAAATGCTGAGAAATTTATTGAAATATGAACTGAAAGCGACCGCCCGCCTGTTTTTGCCGATTTACCTGGTGATGACGGCGCTGGCCGTCGTGACGGGCCTGCTGGCGGCGCTGGGGCCGCAGGTTTCTTCGATCAAGCTGCGGGATGCGGTGTGGGTCTGCAGCGGGATTTTCGGTGTGCTGTTCGGGGTGTGCTGCGTGGTTTTGCCATTCGTGACGATTTACCTGTGCATGCGCCGGTTTTACGACAACCTGTTTAAGCGGGAAGGCTACCTGATGCACACGCTGCCCGTAACGCCGGCGCAGCTGCTCCTCAGCAAGGCGATTGCGGGACTTCTTTGGATGGCCGCGTCGAGTGTGCTTGTCGCGCTGCTGTCTTCGCTGCTGGTCGCCGGCGGCAGCACCCTCCAGTTCCTGTTTTCCGGCTTCCAGTTCCTCTGGCAGGATTTCTCCGACGGCGGCATGACGGTCGCGATGCTGTTCGTCGCGCTCGTGAGCGGGCTTGGCATGAACCTCTGCTTTTTGCTTCTGCTGTACGCCGCGCTGAGTGTGGCGAGCCTGCGCCCGAAATACCACCGCCTGATTGGCGTCGGCATGATCATCGCGTTCTGCGTCTTGCACGTCATCACGCTGGTGCTCTTCCTGTTCGGCATGAGCGACCCGATGTTCCAGTTCGTCGTCTCGGACTTTTTCAGGGGCCCGGGCGCCCCGCTCATCGCGACGGAAACGGCGGCGTATTGGACGATTTTGTGGACATTCTTTGCGGCCGTCATGATTTACCTCGCCGCGTTCTGCGTGCTGTATTTCGTGATTGCGCGCTGCATTTTAAAGAATCACTTAAACCTCGAATAAAACGGCTCGGGAAAGATTTGCAGGTTTCGCCGCGGCTGATTGGGGCCGCGCCAAAGGAGGGCTTTTCATGCTTCGCAGAAGAGGACGGATTCGGGAATTTGTTTGGACGTATGTGTATGGCATCCCGGCGCTTTTGATTTTGGCGGCAGGGCTCGTGCGCGGCGTGCGGTACGGCGCGCATTAAACCCGCATCCAGACGCAGGGACGGTTTCCACCGGGCGCCCGGCTTTCCTTTTTCCAAGGGGCCGGGCGCCCGTCTGCGTTTTGCACGCGGAAAGCAGGGGAGAGGGGCAAAATAATTTTAGCACTCAAAAAAGTAGAGTGCTAAAATTAACAGTTTGTTCATAGAAAAAGCATAACCTGTTCACATTCTTCGCGTATACTAAGCTCGTAAGCAAAAGAAAGGACGGGGGTTCCCCCAGATCCCCGCGATTTTCCTTTTGCCGACCCTTAGAAGGAGCGTGAACGCCATGAATGCACAGAATTTTACCCAAAAAACGGTGGACGCCGTGAGGCGGGCACAGAGTCTGGCCCTGGCACATGATAATATGCAGATCGAGCAGGTCCATCTGCTCAGCGCGCTGCTCAGTCAGGAGAACGGGCTGATCCCGCAGCTGCTCAAGCAGATGGGTGTCGATACCCAGTCGCTGCTCGCCGCCGTGGACGAGCAGATCCAAAAGGTCCCCGGCGTGTCCGGCCCGGGCCGTGAGCCCGGCCAGGTGTACGTGTCCCGCGATGTGGATGCCGCCCTGACCGAAGCGGAGTCGGCGGCCGAGCGCATGAAGGATGAGTATATCTCCGTCGAGCACGTGTTTTTAGGCCTCTTGCGCAAGCCGGACAGCGCGCTGAAAACGCTGTTCCGCACGTATGCGATCACGGAAGACGGCTTTTTGAAAGCCCTGACGCAGGTGCGCGGCAATACGCGCGTCACGAGCGACAACCCCGAGGAGACGTACGCCTCCCTTTCGAAGTACGCGACCGACCTGACGAAGGCCGCGCGCGACCAGAAGCTCGACCCGGTCATCGGCCGCGACACGGAAATCCGTGACGTCGTGCGCATCCTTTCGCGCAAGACGAAGAATAACCCGGTCCTCATCGGCGAACCCGGCGTCGGCAAGACGGCCATCGTCGAAGGCCTCGCCCAGCGGATCGTGCGCGGCGACGTGCCGAATACGCTCAAAGACCACGAACTGTATTCGCTCGATATGGGCGCGCTCGTCGCGGGCGCCAAGTACCGCGGCGAATTTGAGGAGCGGTTAAAGGCCGTCTTAAATGAAGTCAAGAAATCCGAGGGCCGCATCATCCTGTTCATCGATGAGCTGCACACGATCGTCGGTGCCGGCAAGACCGAGGGCAGCATGGATGCGGGCAACCTCTTAAAGCCGATGCTCGCGCGCGGCGAACTGCACTGTATCGGTGCGACGACGCTCAACGAGTACCACCAATATATTGAAAAAGATGCCGCCCTCGAGCGCCGCTTCCAGCCGGTGCAGGTCGATGAACCGACCGTCGAGGACACGGTCTCGATTCTGCGCGGCTTAAAGGACCGCTACGAGGTCTTCCACGGCGTCAAGATCACCGATCAGGCGCTGATTGCCGCCGCGACGCTGTCGGACCGCTATATCACCGACCGTTTCCTGCCGGATAAGGCGATCGACCTCGTCGATGAGGCGTGCGCGACCGTGCGCACGGAGATCGACTCGATGCCCAGCGAGCTCGACGACGTTTCCCGCAAAATCATGCAGCTTGAAATCGAGGAGGCCGCCCTCAAAAAAGAGGACGACCGTCTAAGCCAGCAGCACCTCGTCGACCTGCAGAAAGAGCTCGCCGATCTGCGCGCCCATTTCGATGAGATGAAGGCGCAGTGGCAGAATGAAAAGAAGGCCATCGAGGCCGTGCAGAAGCTGCGCAGCGACATCGAGCAGTGCAACGCGGAAATCGAGCAGGCGGAGCGCAATTACGACCTCAATAAGGCCGCCGAGTTAAAGTACGGCAAACTCCCCGAGCTCAAAAAGCAGCTCGCCGCACAGGAGGAAATCGCCGAGAAAAACGACGAGGACCACCTCTTGCGCGACCGCGTCGACGAGGAGGAAATCGCCCGCATCGTCGGCCGCTGGACCGGCATCCCGGTCAGCCGCCTGATGGAGGGCGAGCGTGAGAAGCTTTTGCGCCTGCCGCAGACGCTGCATGAGCGCGTGATCGGCCAGGACGAGGCCGTCGAAAAGGTCTCCGACGCGATCCTGCGCTCGCGTGCGGGCATCCAGGACCCGAACCGCCCGATCGGCTCGTTTCTGTTCCTCGGCCCGACGGGCGTCGGCAAGACGGAGCTCGCCAAGGCATTGGCGCAGGCGCTGTTCGACGACGAGCGCAGCATGGTCCGCATCGATATGAGCGAATACATGGAGAAATTCAGCGTGTCGCGCTTAATCGGCGCACCTCCGGGATACGTCGGCTACGAGGAGGGCGGCCAGCTGACCGAAGCGGTCCGCCGCAAGCCCTACAGCGTTGTGCTGTTCGATGAGGTCGAAAAGGCCCACCCGGACGTGTTCAATATCCTGCTGCAGGTCCTCGACGACGGCCGCATTACGGACAGCCAGGGCCGCACGGTCGATTTTAAGAACACAATCCTGATTTTGACCTCGAACCTCGGCTCGCAGCAGATCCTCGAGGGCATCCAGCCCGACGGCACGATCAGCGAGTCCGCGCGTTCGGCAGTGCAGGCGCTGCTGAGAAAGCAGTTCCGCCCCGAGTTCTTAAACCGCCTCGATGAGATTGTATTCTATAAGCCGCTGACGAAGGACGAAATTAACCAGATCGTCGACCTGCAGATGAAGAGCCTGTCGAGCCGTCTGGCCGACCGCGAGCTCTCCGTCGAGCTCACCGACAAGGCGCGCCAGTACATCGTCGACCAGGGCTACGACCCGGTCTACGGCGCGCGCCCGCTCAAGCGCTTCCTGCAAAGCAAGGTCGAAACCCTCTTGGCCCGCGAGATCGTCAAGGGCACCATCGCGCCCCGCTCGACGATCACCGTCGACTACGACGGCAGGGACCTGTGCCTGCACACAGCGGTCAACGCCGAGGTGCTTTCCTAAAATCCCCTCCATTCTGGGTTTGTAAGAATTTTATATAAATAAGACGCTTGAAAAACGGCCGCAGGGCTTCCAAACGGAGGCTCTGCGGCCGTTTCTTGTGATGACGCGGAGAAGTGTTTGCAGGATTGTAACTGGAAATATTCTTAAGAAAAATATAAAACACCCTTTCAAAGAAGAAAATAGGGGATATAAGCCCCCGAAAGTACGGCCTTTTTACATTTTTTTGCGCAAATGCGACGCCTGAACGGTTGACAGCCTGCAAAAAGTACGCTATAATATGCATCAAGATGATTTCACGGTATGACATGTACTGAGTGAGATAGCAAAATGTGGATTTTACTTTAGGCAATGGCGCTGTTTCATGTAATGAAATTAGCGCTTTTGTTGTATATGGCGCTTTTTCGCAGTAACGTGCCGCCGTGAAATTCTCTGTACCGCTTCCAAAGGGGCGGTAAAAATTCATTCTTAAGGAGATGCTTGAGAAAAATGAGAAAGAGAGCACTGCTGGCCTGCACGCTGGCGGCTGTCCTGCTCGTCAGCACATCGCTGGCAGGCTGCGGCGGCAGCGGCGACACGGCCTCCTCCGGCACGGCAACCGAGTCCGGCGCAGCTTCCGGTACGGCTTCCACTTCCACCGAACTGGCGGACGAGCAGGTCGTGTACCTGACGCAGCCGGAAATCCGTACGCTGGACTCCACCCAGATGAACGACAACCAGTCCGCAACGGTTCTGGTCAACACGATGGAGGGCTTGTTCCGCTATTCGTTCGATGACCAGGGCAACGCAACGGCTGAGAAGGCCGGCTGCACGGACTACACGGTTTCCGACGACGGCCTGACCTACACGTTCACGCTGCGCGAGAACACCTGGAGCGACGGCGAACCGGTTACGGCAGACGACTACGTCTACGCCGTTTCCCGCCTGCTCGATCCGGACCTCGCTGCCCCGTATGCGTTCTTCGCCGAGGGCCTTGTCAACGCGGACAAGTACCTCAGCGGCGAAATCACCGACTTCAGCCAGGTCGGCTGCAAGGCGCTCGATGACATGACCGTCGAGTACACGCTCGCAGAGCCGGACTCCACGTTCCTTGCAAAGCTCGCAAGCCCCGAGTTCCTGCCGCTGCGCCAGGATATCGTCGAGCAGTACGGCGATAACTACGGCACCGATTACACGCAGCTCGTGTTCAACGGCCCGTTCAAGATTACGGAATGGACGAACACCGCCTCCGGTAAGTTCGAGAAGAACGAGAGCTATTGGAATGCGGACAATGTCACGCTCCAGGAAATCAACATGACCTACAACAACGAGCAGTCGACCCTCGACCAGCTGTTTAAGGAAGGCCAGCTCTCGCAGTTCGGCGCTGCAACCGACTACATCGCCGTCTACGAGCAGATGGCGCAGTCCGGCCAGTGCCAGGAAATCAGCTATCCGTCTGACGGCGGCGAGTTCTGGATCTCCATGAGCCTCGGCGGCGGCCCGTCCGGCCTGATGAGCAACGTGAACATCCGCCGCGCGGTCGGCCTCTCGATCGACGGCGAAGCGTATTGCTCCACGATTTATGGCCGCTACACGCCGGCTGACGACCTGATCCCGCCGGCTATCTCCTGGGACGGCCAGCAGTTCACGGAAGCTTCGGGCGGCGCAAAGTGGGCCGACGACATCGCCGAGTACCGCAACCAGCCCGAAAAGCTCCAGGAAATGTTCAAGCAGGGCCTCGAGGAACTCGGCCTGCAGACCGATGACCTGAGCCAGTACACGCTGTCCTACATGACGTACGACACGGGCTCTTCGCTGAATAAGCAGAGCCAGGAATTCATCCAGCAGCAGATCGAACAGAACCTCGGCATCAACGTCGAACTCAACGTCCTCTCCGGCTGGGAGCAGTACGGCGCAGAAGTCGAAGACGGCTCGAAGTGGGATATCTCCATGAACGGCTGGGTTCCGGACTACAACGACCCGATGACGTACTTCGGCATTTGGGAGACCGGCGGCTCTTCGAACTATGAACAGTATGCAAATCCGGAATACGACCAGCTGCTGAAAGATGCGCAGGCCGAGACGGATTCCGACAAGCGCCTCGATATGTACAGCCAGCTCGACCAGATGCTCCATGACGACTTCATCTGCATGCCGCTGTACTTCACGGACGTCAAGTCCTTCATCCAGCCCTACATCCAGGGTGTCCAGATCGGCACGATGGGCTACATGTGGGATTACTCCAAGGTCCAGGTCATGGCGCACTAAGTCCTTTTGGAAAACAAAAGCGTAATTTTTAGTCAACCATGAACGGGTGCGCGCAGTGCTGCGCGGCTGACACCTATATTGTCGCAAGCGGGTGCCTTTCCGGCAGAGGGCATCCGCTTGCGTGGATTCTAGGCCTTTTCATTAAAAGAAAGGGTAAAGTCCAAGTTCTTGTCTTTTCAGAAAAATGAAGTGAAGGAGGTGAGATTCATGGCAAAGTTTCTCATCCGGCGATTCATTTACATGATCATCACGATCTTTCTTGTATTCACGGCAACCTTCTTTATGTTGGCGGCAATCCCAGGCAATGCGTTGACCGGTAAGATTGCAAAGCTGCCTGAATCCTCACAACAAAGAATCATCCAAAAATATGGGTACGATAAGCCCGTCGGGGAACGCTACGTCGTGACCCTCGGCAATGCCCTGCACGGCGACTTCGGCGAGTCCATCGTCAACGCCGGCGATACGGTCCAGTCCATTCTCTCGGAACGCCTGCCCGTGACGGTCCGTCTGAACACGCAGCAGATTGTCTTCGGTGTCATCATCGGCATCGTCCTAGGTGTCATTGCGGCCATGCGGCGAGGCACCGCCGTAGACTATGGCATCCTGATATTCTGTATGTTTATGACGAGTGTGCCTTCGCTCGTTATCGCGCTGATCTTCCAGCTGACGTTTGCCGGCAGTTCCGGTTTGGGATTGCCCATCATCGGCTGGCCGAGCGGCGATGAACTCTGGTTCGGGGGGTGGCAGTACACGATCTTGCCCACGATCTCCGGCGCATTGTTCTATGTTGCCGGTTACGCCCGCACCACGAAGATCGCCATGCTCGATTCGATCTACCAGGAGTGCACGACGACGGCCCGCGCCATCGGCATGTCCGAGTCGGAAGTCGTCATCCACCACGTCGTGCGCAACTCCTTTATCCCGATCATCACGTATTTGCCGCAGACGATTGCGGGCGTGCTCTCCGGCTCGCTGTTTATCGAGCGCGTCTTCTCCATCCCCGGCGTCGGCAATTACTACGTCGAGTGCATCTCTTCGCGTGATATCCCGATGGTTTTGGGCTTTACCGTATTTTACAGCTGCATCACCGTCGTCGCGATCTTCGCATCCGACGTGCTCTACGGCGTCGTCGACCCGCGCATCAAGATCACGGGCGACAAAAGGTAAGGAAGGAGGAAGTATCCCGTGTCATCGAACGAACCTATCGCCACGACGGATCTGCGCCGGCGGTTTGAACTGGTTGACCAGTCCACGCTGAACGCGGAACAGGTCGTGCGCAAGAATATCGGCTTTTGGTCCGACGCATGGCGGCGCTTCCGCCAGAATAAGGTGGCCATGTTCTTTGCGGCCATTTTGCTTATCCTGATTGTGCTCGCCATTTTCGGCCCGGCTATTTCCGGCAAGGATTATATTACGATCAACGGCATGGAAAAGAACATCGCGCCGTGCTCGGAGTATTGGTTTGGCACCGACAACATGGGCCGTGACATGTTCGCGCGCTCGTGGGTCGCTCTGCGCACGTCGCTGATCATCGCCCTCGTCTCCGCCGTTATCCAGCTCGTCATCGGCTGCGTTTACGGCGCCATCATGGGTTCCGTCGGCGGCGTCGTCGACGAGGTCATGATGCGCATCGTCGAGGTCTTCAGCTGCGTGCCGAACCTGATTCTCGTCACGCTGCTGCTGGTTGTTTTCGGCAACGGCTATCCGCAGCTGCTGCTCGCTTTGAGCATTTCTTCCTGGACCGGCACCGCACGCCTCGTGCGCGGCCAGGTCTTCAAGCTCCGCGAGAGCGAATACGTCATGGCCGCAACCGCTTTGGGCGGCGGCCGCATGCACAACATCGTCAA
This sequence comes from uncultured Clostridia bacterium, assembly GCA_944385055.1. GTDB lineage: Bacteria > Bacillota > Clostridia > Oscillospirales > Acutalibacteraceae > Caproicibacterium. The sequence continues at coordinate 151,873 of CALWVT010000002.1, forward strand.
GCACCTTCTGCCGAACACGATGGGCCTGTTGATCCTCGAAATGGCACAGGCCATCCCGAACGTCATCTTCTCGGAGACGTCCCTGTCCTTCTTGGGCATCGGCCTGCAGCCCCCGAATTTCTCCTTGGGCTCCATGCTCGCAACCGGCCAGTCCTCTATGACTTTCTATCCCTATCAGCTCGTCATTCCGTGCGCGCTGCTGGCTTTGATTGTGCTGTCGTTTAACGTCATCGGCGACGCTTTGCGCGACGCCCTTGACCCGCAGCTGCGCACATGAGAAAGGAGACGTCAGATTCTATGTCAGAACAAACGAAACCGAACACAGAAGCCTCTGCAAACGCAGCGCCGGCAGACGGCCCCCTGCTGAATGTGGAGCACCTGCGCGTCTCCTATCACACGTATGCCGGCGAAGTGCAGTCCGTGCGCGACATCTCTTTCCATGTTGACCGCGGCGAAATCCTCGCGATTATCGGCGAGTCCGGCTGCGGCAAGAGCGTGACGGCCCGTTCCATCATGTCCCTGATCCGCAAGCCCGGCGAAATCAAGGAAGGCAGTAAGATCACCTTCGACGGCCGCGACGTGCTTTCGTTCTCCAAAAAGGAGATGCGCCAGTACCGCGGCGGCGAATGCGGCATGATCTTCCAGGATGCCCTTGTCGCGCTCGACCCGACGATGCGCGTCGGCAAGCAGATTATGGAGAATTTGCGCATCCATACGAATATGTCCAAATCCGAGGCTGCAAAGGAAGCGACGCGCCTGCTCGGCGCGGTCGGTATCCCGAATCCGGAGCAGCGTTTTAAGGAATACCCGTTCGAGTTCTCCGGCGGCATGCGCCAGCGCGCGATGATCGCAATGGCCGTCGCCTGCCAGCCGAAGCTCGTCATCGCCGACGAACCGACCACGGCCCTCGACGTGACGATTCAGGCGCAGATCATGGAACTGCTCAAGCGCCTGCGCAACGAAGACGGCACCTCCATTATCCTGATTACCCATGACTTCGGCGTCGTGGCCGGTTTCGCCGACCGCATCGTCGTCATGTACGCGGGCCAGATCGTTGAGTCCGGCACGCGCGAAGAGATCTTCTACAATCCCCAGCATCCGTACACGTGGGCACTGCTCGGCGCCGTGCCGCGTCTGGACTGGCAGAATAAGCAGGTCCTGCGCACGATCCGCGGTACGCCGCCGGACCTGATCGCACCGCCGAAGGGCTGCCCGTTTGCGAACCGCTGCGAGCTGTGCATGAACGTCTGCCTCGAGGAAGACCCGGCCTATACGCCGTTTAGCACCTCGCACAAGGCAAAGTGCTGGCTGCACGATCCCGACTGCCCGCAGGAAGTGCTGGAAGAGGCAAACCAGTTTAAGGTCAAAGGAGGGGATCCGCTTGAGCAGTGAGAAGAAATCCGCGGCGGCAAAAGAGCCGCTCGTCAAAGTGGAGCACCTCAAGCAGTATTTTAAGGTCAGCCGCAAGGCAACCGTCAAGGCCGTGGACGATGTCTCGTTTGAGATTATGCCCGGCGAAACACTGGGCCTCGTCGGCGAGTCCGGCTGCGGCAAGACGACGTGCGGCCGCTGCGTTGTCGGCATGTATACGCCGACTTCCGGCACCGTCACCTACCGCGGCAAAGATGTCCATTCCCTGAAAGGCAAGGAGAAAAAGGAGTTTAATAAGGAAGTCCAGGTCATTTTCCAGGACCCGTACGCTTCTTTGGACCCCCGCATGACCGTTTCGGAAATCATTGGGGAAGGCATGGATATCCATCATCTGTATATGGATAAGGACGCCCGCCGCAACCGCATCGGCGAACTGCTGCATATGGTCGGCTTAAACCAGGAACATGCGAACCGCTTTATCCACGAATTCTCCGGCGGCCAGCGCCAGCGTATCGGCATTGCGCGTGCGCTCGCGGTCGAGCCGAAGTTTATCATGTGCGACGAACCGGTTTCCGCATTGGACGTGTCCATTCAGGCGCAGGTCGCGAACCTGTTGATTTCCCTGCAGGAGCGCATGGGCCTGACGTATCTGTTTATCGCGCATGACCTCGCGATGGTCAAGCACATTTCCGACCGCGTCGCGGTCATGTACCTGGGCGCCGTCATGGAGCTTGCGGATTCCCACGAGCTGTATGAGCATCCGATGCATCCGTACACGAAGGCGCTGATGTCTGCGATCCCGATCGCCGACCCGCACACCGAGGATACCCGCCAGCGCATCGTGCTCGAAGGCGAAGTCCCGAGCCCGATCAACCCGCCTCCGGGGTGCAAGTTCCAGAACCGCTGCGCGTATGCGATGGAGTGCTGCCATAAGGCGGCCCCGCCGCTCGAGGAGGTTTCGCCCGGCCATTACGTGGCGTGCTATCTCTGCCAAAAAGGCAAGGAAGCGGCCGCGGCAGCCGCTGAGGAGGCAAAATGAGCAGAGAAGAGAAACAGCCGCAGGCGCCCAAGCGCCCGTGGCCGAAGCGTTTGGCCCATGACTTGCGCATCTGCGTGACGTTTTCCGTCTGCTACTCCGCCGTTGCGGCCGTCATCGGCTGCATCCTCTGCATGGTGACGCTTACGGACCTGCCAAGGGGCTGGGCGGCGGCGCAGGGATGCGTGTCCGGGCTGCTGATTGCCGGCAGCATCGGCCTGTTGATTGCGGCACTGTTTTTCCTCTTTTTGCGCCGGAAGGACGACAGCCGCCTGAACAAAGCGTGGAAGAAGCATTTTCAGATGTTTCCCTACGAGATCGGCATTTTGGTCATGGGCGTGATCCCGATTCTGCTCGGCGTCATCGCGGACGCAATCCGTTCTGCCGTGCTGGCGCAGATCCTTTAAGCGCAATTTTTTCAATCATAAGCTTAGGTAAAGCATCTTCTTTTTCGAAAAGTCCGCAAGGGTTTCCAAGGCCTTTGCGGGCTTTTCTTCGTCCTTGCCGCCAGGCGGGCGGTATGGTATACTACAAGGGTGCTTTGTCTAGAAGAAGGGAGAGTTTTCCATGGAAATGATGATCCTGATCTGCGTGCTGGCGGTGTCCGTCGCGAATATCCTCCTGCAGCTTTTGCGCGGCGGCCGCCGCCAGGAAGCCGCGCTTTCCCGCCAGCTTCTTCGCATGCAGCGCGATTTGCAGGAGCAGAACGAACGCGCTGTAAAGTCTTTCGCCGACGCCTTCCTCGCGGCGCAGGCGCAGACGGCTTCCCAGCAGAACCTGCGCCTGGGCGAGCTCACGCGCAGCCTTTCGCGCGAGTCCGCCGCCCTCAAGGCGGAGGTCGCCCAGCAATTGTCCGCGATGCAGCAGACGCTTTCCGACAGCCTCTCCCAGCAGCGCACGCAGACGCAGCAGACGGTTTCCGTGTTCACAAAAGCGCAGGAAACGCAGTTTGCGATGCAGGACAAGCGCCTGCTCGAATCCTCGAAGGCCCTTGGCCAGGCGCAGGCCTCTTTCGAAAGCGCCGTTTCCGACCGCCTGCAGGCGCTCGATACCCAGTTTCGCACCTTCATGCAGCAAAGCCGCGAGAGCTTAAAGACGATGACGGAAACCCTGCAGACGAGCCTTGCCGCCTTGCGCCAGGATACCAACGCCCAGCTGGAGACGATGCGCGCGACCGTCGATGAGAAACTCCAGAAAACGTTAAACGACCGCATCTCCGCGTCCTTCCGGCTTGTCACCGACCGCCTGCAGCAGGTCTATGAGGGGCTGGGGGAGATGAAGACGCTCGCAAACGGCGTCGGCGATCTGAAGAAAATCCTTTCCAATGTCAAGACCCGCGGCATTTTGGGGGAATATCAGCTCGGCGCCATTTTGGCCGAAGTCCTCTCCAAGGACCAATACGACGAAAATGTCGCGACGAAACGCAATTCCCAGAACCGCGTCGAGTACGCGATCAAGCTCCCCGGCGAGGACGGCCGCTTCGTCTATCTGCCCGTCGACGCCAAATTCCCGGCCGACCTCTACCAGCACCTGCTCGACGCGAACGAGTCCGGCGACCCGAAGGCCATCGAGGAAGCCCGCGCCGCTTTGCGCCAGCGCATCAAGGGCTGTGCGAAGGATATTCACGAGAAATACATCGACCCGCCGGCTACAACGGAATTCGGCATCCTGTTTCTGCCGTTTGAGGGGCTTTACGCCGAAGTCGTCGAAAGCGGCCTCGTCGATACGCTCCAGCGCCAGTACCGCGTCAACATTGCGGGTCCGAGCACGTTTACGGCGCTGTTAAACAGCCTCCAGCTCGGCTTCAAGACGCTCGCCATCCAGAAGCGCTCGAGCGAGGTCTGGAATGTGCTCGCGGCCGTCAAGACGGAATTTGAAAAATTCGGCGACGTCCTCGCGAAAGCCCAGCAGCGCATCACCCAGACCGGCGACGAGCTCGATAAACTCATCGGCGTGCGCACGCGGCAGATTAACCAGAAGCTGCGGGATGTCGCGAGCCTGCCGGCCCCGGAAGCGGAGGAAGTCCTGCTTTCGCAATGACCGGCGGGCCGTTTGCACCCCGGCCGAATCCTCCATATAAAATATAGAAAAAGGGCGCCCCAAAGCCATGCTCGCTTTTGGGGCGCCCTTTTTCGTTTTGCTATGTTATGCGACGCGCTTTGTACCGGAGCGCTTCGCGGCATTTGCACTGCCGTGGAAACCCACGGCACAGAAAGGAGAAAAAATGAAAAAGAGATGAAAAAAGATATATAGAAATTCCTGTTCAAAAAACAGGAGGCTTGTAAGCGGTGCCGCGGTTTCCCGCGGCTTAAAGAGAGGAAGTTGGTTATGAAAAAGAGTTTTAAACCCGCAAATTGCGGGAACTTGTAAGCAAAGGCCGCTTTCCGCGGCGCACAAAAAAGAAAAGGAAAAGAAGATGAACAAAAAAGCTCGTTTTGGGATGCCCTTGCGGGTTTCCCGCATCTCCCTTGGAACAATTCTAAGTATATCGGGAAATTGTGTCGGAAGTTTTAATAGAACACGAAAATTTCGTAAATCCTTGGTGAAGAGTATGTGAAAAGGCAAAGGCCGTTGTCATTTTTCCGGCGATGTGGTATCATGGGAGCATAAGTTTTTGGAAAGGAGGGACCGGGGATGCGCAGACGATACGACCCGTTTCGGCACGGGGATTGGGAGCGGCTGGGCCGGGATGTCGGCCGCGCCGTCGAAGAGGCAGCCCGGGGATTCCGCCGGGCCGTGGAGGAAAACCGCCCGCCGCAGACGCCGCCCCCGGCGCCGGAAGAAGGCTCCGAAACGCCGGCCGCGCCGTCTGTGTCCGAAGCGCCTTTGGAGACGCGCCCAGGCCGCCCCGGCAAAGTCTCCGGCCTGGTCTTTACGGTCCTCGGCCTGTGCGGCGGGGTGCCGCTTCTGGCGCTCGATGGGATGATGCTCTCCCTCTTTTTGACCGGCTTCCTTTCCGCGGCCGTCTACGCGGTGACCTGCAGCTTTTTGGGCATCCTGACGGCCCTGTTTGTGGCTTTCTTTGTGTGGGGGCGCACGCTGTCGCGCAACGCGCGGCGGTTTTTGCGCTATTGCGCGGCCTTGGGCGCGGTGGATTTTATGCCGGTCAAAGACCTTGCCGCCGCTTCTGGGGAGTCCCCGCGGCGCGTGGTGCGCAGCCTTGCGTTTATGATCCGCCGCCGCTGGTTTCTGCAGGCCCATCTCAACGAGGAGAAGGACTGCTTCTTTATCAATGACGCGACGTATACGGCGTATTTGAGCGCCTGCGCGCAGGAGGAGATCGACCGCCAAAAGGAGGCGGAAAGGAAAGCCCGGGAAGAAAAAGCCCGTGCCGAAAGCGAAGCCGACCCGGAAAAGGCCAAGCTCGAAGCGTTTCGGCGCGAGGGGGAGGCGTACCTGCTCGAAATCCGCGAGGCAAACGACGCGCTCCCCGGCGAGGAGGTTTCCCTGAAGCTCTACCGGCTGGAGGCGGCAACCGCCCAAATCCTCACGCAGGTGGAACGTTATCCCGAAAAATTGCCCCAGGTGCGGCGGCTCATACAGTATTATCTGCCCACGACCCTCAAGCTCGTCAAGGCCTATTGCAGCTTTGAGACCGAGCACGCGCGGGGCACGGAGATAGAAAAGACAAAGCAGGAGATTTTACAGGCGCTCGACACGATCAACGCAGCCTTTGAGACCCTTTTGAAGCGCCTTTATGAGCACGAAGCCCTCGACCTTTCCTCCGACATCGCGGCGCTCGAAGCGATGCTCGCGCAGGAAGGCTTGACCGGCTCGGATTTTTCCAAAACATAAGGAGGTTTCCTACGCATGGAACAGAACAATTCCCCCACGCCCCAGCTGACGTTAGACCCGTTTGCCGGCTCGGCCCCCGCCGCGCCCGAGACCCCGTTAGCGCCGGCGCCCCAGGAGGAGCAGATGCCCGCGCTTTCGCCGGAAGAGCAGGAGATGGTCAACGCCTTTGCGGCAAAGATCGACCTGCACAACGCGACCGAAATGCTCCAATACGGCGCCGGCGCACAGAAAAAGATGGCCGATTTCTCCGAAACGGCGCTCGAAAACGTGCGCACAAAGGATTTGGGGGAAGTGGGCAGCCTGCTGTCCGGCGTCGTCGCGGAATTAAAGAGCTTCGACGTCGGGGAAGAGGATAAAGGCTTCTTCGCGCGCTTTAAGCGCGGCGCCAACAAGCTCCAGAACCTGCGGGCGCGCTACGCGAAGGTCGAATCGAACGTCGACTCGATCTGCCAGGTCCTTGAGGGGCATCAGGTCCGCCTGTTAAAGGATATCGCCGTGCTCGATAAGATGTATGAGGCGAATAAGACGTACTTTAAAGAGCTTTCGATGTATATCCTCGCAGGCCGGAAAAAACTGCAGTCCGTGCAGGACGAGGAGCTGCCGGCTTTGCAGGCGAAGGCCCGGCAGTCCGGCCTGCCCGAGGACGCGCAGGCCGCCAACGACCTCGCAAACCTCTGCACGCGGTTTGAAAAGAAACTGCACGACCTCGACTTGACGCGCACGATCTCCATCCAGATGGCGCCGCAGCTGCGCCTGATCCAGAATAACGACTTATTGATGAGCGAAAAGCTCCAGTCGACGCTCGTCAATACGATCCCGCTGTGGAAAAGCCAGATGGTCTTAGCCCTTGGCGTCGAGCATTCCCGCCAGGCCGCACAGGCGCAGCGCGAGGTCACAGACCTGACGAACGACCTGCTGCGCAAAAATGCCGATACGCTTAAAATGGCGACGATTGAGACGCAGAAAGAGTCCGAGCGCGGCATCGTCGATCTCGAGACCTTGCGCCATACGAACGAAAGCCTCATTTCCACACTCGACGAGGTCATGCAGATCCAGAAAGAGGGCCGCGAAAAGCGCGCCCAGGCCGAACAGGAACTGCGCAAGCTCGAGGGCGACTTAAAGCAGAAACTGCTGGAGCTGCGCTGATCTTTCCAATTTCCGAAAGCGAGGGGAATTTCCTATGCCCATTAAAATTCCGGATACGCTTCCGGCACGCTCCGTTTTAGAGAAGGAACACATCTTCGTGATGACCGAGCTGCGCGCGCTGCACCAGGATATCCGGCCGCTGCGCATCGCGCTTGTCAATTTGATGCCGACGAAGATCACGACCGAGACGCAGATTTTGCGCTGCCTCGCGAATACGCCGCTGCAGATTGAGGTTGACCTCGTGCAGATGTCGAGCCACCAGTCGAAAAATACGCCGCAGGACCACCTTTTACATTTTTACGAGACCTTCGAGGAAATCCGTGAGCGCGTGTACGACGGCTGCATCATCACGGGGGCGCCGGTTGAATTCCTCGACTATGAGCAGGTCGACTATTGGCCGGAGCTGTGCGAGCTGTTTGAATGGACGCGCACGAATGTCCATTCGACGCTGCACATCTGCTGGGGCGCGCAGGCCGGCCTTTATTACCACTACGGCATCCCCAAATATGTGCTGCCGCAGAAGCTGTTTGGCATTTTCCCGCACACCGCGCTCAACAAAAAGTCGCGCCTGTTCCGCGGGTTTGACGACGTCTATTGGGCGCCGCATTCACGCAACACGGAGGTGCGCGCCGCGGATATCGAAAAGGTGCCGCAGCTGCGCCTGCTCTCCGTTTCGGAGGAGGCCGGCGTGCACATCGTCGGCGACCAGGAGGGCCACCAGTTTTTCGTGATGGGCCATTCCGAATACGACACGATGACGCTCGACGGCGAATACCACCGCGACTTAAAAAAGGGCCTGCCGATTGCAATGCCGCGCCACTACTATCCGCGCAACGACCCGTCCCGCACGCCGGTGAACAACTGGCGCGCCACCGGGCAGCTGCTGTACACGAACTGGCTTAACTACTTCGTCTACCAGACGACACCGTTTAACTTAAAAACCATGGACAACGAATCCCTCGACTGCTCGATGCTTTGAACAGAAGGGAACCGGCCGCCTGCGGGCGGCTTTTTTGTGCCGCGGCGGGGAGAAGACAAAAAATCAAAAAAATTTTAAAAAACCCCTTGACAATTCCCGTCGCTTCGCGTATAATTAAATACGCTGGTTCACGAAAAGAACGCGAGCGGACAGCTTCCAAGCGGCCGCCGCCTTTCGCAAAGCAGAACAGATTGCGGAATTGTGTAAGGGTAGCACGACAGACTCTGACTCTGTTTGTGAGGGTTCGAATCCTTCTTCCGCAGCCAACATTTGCCCCTAGAAAGCGGGGGCATTTCTTTTCGAGGTGTGGCTCAGCTTGGTAGAGCGCTACGTTCGGGACGTAGAAGTCGCAGGTTCAAATCCTGTCACCTCGACCACAACTAAGCACCCGGAAACCCGCATGATTGCTGGATTTCCGGGTGTTTTTGTTTTTTGGAAATGACCGTTTGGTCATTATTTGGTCATTATTTTAAAAATACGCCGATAAAGGATGATGAGAAAATCCCTTTAGCGGTTTTTCGGATTTTTTCTTTTTTTGCATTTTCTTTTTGAAAAATGCCCGGGCATCTGGCCGCATGGCTAGATTCCCGGGCATTTTGTCACGGCGCCGCGTGCCGGCTGAGGGACGCGCCGAGTTGGTATGCGTTTTGCAGGTCTGCGGGGAAACGTTCCGCATTTGCCTTTTTCTTTTCCGCCTCGCTGAATCCTTTCATCGCGAATTTCGTGTAATCCGTTACCTGCAGCGTGTCGGAAACCGGGTACAGGCGGACCTCCCCGTTTAGGAAACGGAACTCGTCCGCGTATGCCGCAAAGTCCGCCGCGTAGAGCTTGTCATACATCTCCTTTTTCGCGTTCATCGTCACGAAAAGGCCGACGTTCACACGGCCTTTGAATAGGTTGCTGTAATCGTCGTAGGAGAGCGCCGGGAACCGCAGCCGCTCCAGAAACGCAAAATACGCGCTCGTCGGCCGCCCAAAGTAAATCGGTGTCCCGATCAGCAGCGTGTCTGCGGCATAGACCTGCTCGAGAATCGGCGAGAGCCCATCCTTCCAGCAGCAGCGGCACGGTTCTGCGCCCAGCCGCTTGCAGAGCATGCAGCTTCTGCAACCATGGAAATCGATGTCGTAGAGGTCTGCGCCCTGTACCTCGGCGCCGGCCGCTTTCGCGCCTTCCGCCGCCGCGTGCAGGATGCGCGCAGTGTTCCAATGCTTTCGTGGGCTGGCGTTGACCACGAACGTCTTCATAAAGCATTCCTCCTGTCGATGGTTTATAAAGGGTCCCGCGTTTTGACTGCGCCGTGCAGCCCGTGCCCCTTTTACTTTTCATCGTACTACAAAAGCGGCGCGGGTGTCAATCGGCAGCGGAGAGGGGGAATTTACCGAATTTGGCCATTGCACTGAAAAAGAGAATTGCATTGCAGCCATAAGTTTGCTATAATCGAAATGGAAGAAAACGTTTGGCCAACACGATCAAAAGGAGTATTCGTATGGAAGAGAAGTCGAAGGTCTATTATACGAACATGCACACGAAGTTTGGCGACAGCCTGCAGCAGAAACTCGCGCGCCTGATGCGCAAGGCCGGCATCGGCAGCATCGATTTTCAGGACAAATTTGCAGCCATTAAGATCCATTTCGGCGAGCGCGGCAACCTCGCGTTCCTGCGCCCGAACTACGCGCGCACCGTGGCGGACGCCGTCAAGGAGCTCGGCGGCAAGCCGTTTCTGACCGACTGCAATACGCTGTACGTCGGCGGCCGCAAGAACGCGCTCGAGCATTTGGACACGGCCAACTTAAACGGTTTTACCCCCGTGCAGACGGGCTGCCAGGTGCTGATTGCGGACGGCTTAAAGGGCACCGACGAGGTGCTCGTTCCCGTCGAGGGCGGCGAGTACGTCAAAGAGGCGAAGATTGGCCGCGCCGTGATGGATGCGGATGTCGTCATTTCCCTGACGCATTTTAAGTGCCACGAGGCCGAGGGCATCGGCGGCGCCATCAAGAATGTCGGCATGGGCTGCGGCTCGCGCGCCGGCAAAATGGAAATGCACAACGCCGGCAAGCCCTATGTCCAGCAGGAGCTGTGCATCGGCTGCGGCCAGTGCACGCGCGTCTGCGCCCACGGGGCCGCCGTCGTGGAAAACCACAAGGCTTCCATCAACGAGGACAAATGCGTCGGCTGCGGCCGCTGCATCGGCGTGTGCCCGAAGGACGCCGTCACCTCGAAGCTCGACGAGGCGGAGGAAATCCTCAACAAGAAGACCGTCGAATACGCTTGGGCGGTTTTGCACAACCGTCCGCAGTTCCATGTGAGCCTCGTCGTGGACGTCTCGCCGTACTGCGACTGCCACGCGGAAAATGACCTGCCGATTGTGCCGAACATCGGCATGTTTGCGTCGTTCGACCCGGTCGCGCTCGACCAGGCCTGCGCCGACGCGGTCCTTTCGCGCGACATCCTGCCCGGTTCGTGCCTGTACGGCAAGGTAAAGCGCGGCGACGACTATTTCACGGCGCTGTTTCCGAACTGCCACTGGCACACAATCATCGAGCACGGCAAGAAGATGGGTCTCGGCACCGACCAGTACGAGCTCGTCGAAGTCAAATAAACCAGCAGATACAAAAAGAGCTTTCGCAAGGGGATACGCCCCGCGAAAGCTCTTTTTTCTTGTACGTCAAAGTTCGCTGCTGTCTAAAAGGATCGTCACCGGCCCGTCGTTTACAAGCGACACCTGCATGTCGGCGCCGAAGACACCGGTTTCCACGTGCACGCCCAGTTCAAGCAGGCGGGCGTTGAAGGCCTCGTAAAGGGGCTCCGCAAGCTCCGGCCGGGCGGCGCCCGTAAAGCTCGGGCGGCGCCCTTTCCGGCAGTCCGCGTACAGCGTAAACTGCGAGACGGACAGCACGCTGCCGCCAATGTCCAAAAGCGAGCGGTTCATTTTCCCGTTTTCGTCTTCAAACACGCGCAGGTGCACGAGCTTGTCAATCAGTTTCGGGAGGACCGCCTCGGTGTCTGTGGGGCAGAAGCCGACCAGGGCCAGAAAGCCCTTTTCGATGGCCCCGTGGCATGCGCCGTCAATCAAAACGGCGCTCTGTTTGACGCGCTGGAGTACAATTCGCATCGGGAACTCTCCTTTGTGTGGATTTTCAAAAGATTTTTAGAAAATAGAAAAGCCGTGCGGCCAAATGGGGGAGGGGACAAAACAGGGGACCGGAACACCCGATCCCCTGCAAAAACCGCGCTTATGCGGCGTCTGCGTCCTCATTGTCGACGCCGTCCATTTCCGGCGCTTCGGAGGATTCCGCCGTGCCGTCTCCACCCGTTGTGCCGTCCGCGCGCACCGCGTCGTCCGAGAAGATGGCCGTCAGCGTTTCCGGGTCCGCAACCCCCGTCGTCTCAAAGCCGTTTGCCAGCTGGAAGTTCATGACCGCCTGCTGCGTGCCGTCGCCGTAAAGGCCCGTCGGCGCCATGAACATGTAGCCCAAATCGTCTAAGCGGTTCTGCAGCTCGAGCACATAGTCGTTTTCGTCGTCGTACTGCAGCGTTGTGCCGGCCGGGATCGAGCTGTTCGGAATCACGTCGCCCGTCTGGGAGGCGCTCGGGTTCGATGACGTGCCGCCCGGCGTCGAGGAGGTCGTCTGGTTTAATTCCGGATAGACAACCCCCGCCATGTACAAAACGGCGGAAATCATGCCCTCGCCCTGCAGGGTCATCAGATTCGGGTCCATCTCATAGACCTGGCCGTTTTGGACGGCCGTCAGGTCCTGGTACCCAGCCGTGGCGGAAAGCTGCGCCTTTAGTCCCGTCGGGCAGAAGATGTAGTCCGGGTCCCCGCGCTGCAGCGCCGCAAGGTCGAGCGTGCCGCCCGTCGAATCGGCCGCGATATTTGTCATGCCGGCCGCCTCCAAAAGCGTGCCCGCCAGCGTGTCGCCCGTCGCGACGGAACCGTCCAGATCGTAAAGATAGACGCCGGTCTTGACCGTGTCGCTCTGCGGGATCATGCGCGTGACGTCGTCAATCGTGATAAACACGCTGTCGGCGGCTTTGTCGGCCTTGTCCTTGCCCGTTACGGCCCCCTTCATCGCCATGCCGACGGATTCGTAAAGGGTTGTCAGGCTCGTGCGGTCCGTTGCCGCGGGGATGACCACAACGGAGATCCCCGCCGTGTCGTACGACGCCTGCACGGTGTCGTCGAGCGCCTGGTCCGTCAAAAGCAGCGTCGCGCCGGCGCTCTGTATCTGCTCCACATTTTCTGCGGGGATGTCCGGCAGGGACGCGAGCTCCTCCTGCGTGCAGTCTTCGGTCTTGCTCTTGAGCTGGACTTCATACCCCAGCGAGAGCACGACATCCGCAAGGTTGGCGCTTGCCACCGCCACGCCCGCCGGCTCTTCGTGGATCGTCACGCCGTTGACCGTCACCGGCCAGTCGTTGAGCGCGACCGTGGACCCCGCGGAATCTTCAAAGCTGCAGCCTGCAAGGGTCCCCAGCGCCAGCGCCGCCGTTACGGCAAACGCAGTCAATCGTTTCCAAAGCGACATGAAAAGGCTCCTTTCCATCTGTAAATTCTTTGTTACGCCAGCAGCGGCTGGCCGAGCGCCAGGCGTGCCTGTGCGTCCCGGATATATTGCTGGGCCACGCGCGGCGAGCGGCCGCCGTGGATCGTCGCCCACCGTTCGGCGCCGGTTTCCAATTCCGGCAGATGGTCCTCTAAGCCGCGCTGGCGCGCAAGCTCGTCGACGATCTGCAAAAACGCCGCCTTGTCCGGGTTCATGAAGTTGATCGTCAGCCCGAAGCGGTCGGCCAAAGACAGGCTTTCCTGGATCGTGTCGTTGCGGTGCACTTCGTCGCCCGCGCGGTCGGAGAAGTTTTCGCGCAATAGGTGCCGCCGGTTCGACGTCGCGTAAATCAGCGCGTTTTCGGGCTTTGCCGCCAGGCCGCCCTGCAGCACCGACTTGAGCGCCGCGTACGTGCTGTCCTCCGACGAGAAGGAGAGGTCGTCGATGAAAATAATGAAGTGCATCGGGATCGAGGCGATCTGGTCGACGAGATACGGGAAATCCATCAAATATTCCTTGGGCATCTCGATGACGCGCAGCCCCTGCTGATAATACGTGTTGAGCAGCGCCTTGACCGTGGAGGATTTTCCCGTTCCGCGGTCGCCGTAGAGCAGGCAGTTGTTGGCCGGCAGATCCTTTAAAAACGCGAGCGTGTTCTGCACGGCCTGCTGGCGCTGCAATTCATAGCCTTTCAGCTCGTCGAGCCGCTGCGGGTCCGGGTGCGCGACGGGGAGGATCTTCTTGTCCCGCCAGATAAACGCCCGGTAGCGCGCGTACATGCCGCAGCCGTTTTGCCGGTAATAATCCGTCATCTGCTCCACACAGGCCTGCGGCGTCCCGCACAGCGGCAAAACGGGCGTGCCGGTCTCCCAGCGCGGCAGCGCCGGCAGGTCCGCAAACTCACAGTCAATCAGAAGGTCCTCCGGCGTCAGCCGGGACAGCGCCAAAATCGTCTCGAGGTCGTGCTCCACGGCGCGCCGCATCGCGCCGGGCAGTTCACGGTGCCCGGCCGCCGCCGCCAGCGAGAACGCGTTTTCGTCGTACAGCGCCGTGCTGGTCAGATGGCCGGCAAAATTCTCGCTGCACCCGCGCTCGCACAGGGCGGCAAAGAAACGCCCCCACGCGCGCAGAAACGATTCCCGGTCTTTGGCCCACAATAAGTCGTACAGCGCCTTTGCCACGGTGCGGTTTAAAATGCCGCGGTAAATGGACAGGGAGGCCATCGCCTCCGCGGCCCTCGTTCTATGATTCATGGTGATCCCCCGTTCGCAAAAAAATTCGAATGCTCGGTTTCATTGTATCGAAAAGAAAAAGAATCGTCAAGTATCGCTTGACAAATGCAGAAAAAGCCCATATAATAGAAAAGTCTTCTGTTAAGAAAGCCACCACACGGAAGCGTATCGAAGTGGTCATAACGGGCCTGACTCGAAATCAGGTAGCCCGCAAGGGCTCGTGGGTTCGAATCCCACCGCTTCCGCCAAAGAGAAAAGCACCGCAAGTTTGATGCCATGCGTATCGGGCTTGCGGTGCTTCTTTTCTATTTTCCCGTGCCGCTCTAAAAAGAGATGGCATTGCGTTTGTCCGTACAATCGAATATCATAAAGACAAGGAAACATATAGAAGTCCCGAAAAGGAGTCTTCAATATGGCAAAATCGGCAAATTTATGTGCGCGCATCGAGCCGGAGGTCAAGGAGCACGCGGAAGCCATCCTCAATGCCCTGGGGATTCCGGCGTCCAACGCCATTACCATGTTCTATAAGCAGATCATCCTCCAGCGGGACCTGCCCTTTGAGGTCATCCGCCGGATGTCAGCCGCATGACCGCCGAACAGCTGGACACGGAGCTGGAAAAGGGCTGCGCACAGAGGAAAGCGGGTCAAACCGTCCCGGCAAAACAGGCGTCCGCCGCGTGCTGTACGGCGGACGGGAGATTGACGCGCAGCTTCACGGTAGAAAGGCAGGGTCTGACAATGACATTCACAACGATTGATCTTTCAACCTGGTCGCGCAAGGAGCGCTTTGAGCATTATTCCAAAGCTGTCCCTTGCACCTATAGTATGACTGTCAAACTTGATATCACGCGTATAAAAAGAAATGGGGAAAAACTGTTTCCGTTTTTGGTTTATCGCCTGACAAAAGTGGTAAACCGTCATCCTGAATTCCGAACAGCGTTTAACGCAAATGGCGATCTTGGAATATACAGTGATATGCACCCATGCTATACGGTGTTCCATAAAACAACAGAGACATTTTCGAATATCTGGACGGAGTTTTCCGATGATTACGCTCTCTTTCTGCAAAGATATGAGGAGGATGTCTCTAAATTTGGCAATTTAGAAACCTTTATGGCCAAGCCGGATTTGCCGGAGAACAACTTCACGGTTTCCATGATACCGTGGGTGTCCTTCGATGGATTCAATCTGAATACCGCTGGATTTCAGTATCTAATTCCAATTTTCACCTTTGGAAAGTACTATGAAAAAGCGGGTCAATGGTGGATTCCGTTTGCTGTACAGGTACACCATGCTGTTTGTGATGGATTCCATACAAGCCGATTCATTAACGAGTTGCAAGAGCTTATAAATAGCAAATAACACGCCTCAATGGAGCCGGGCAGCCGGCTCTTTTCTTTTTATTTGCAGACTGCCCAAAACAAAAGCCGTCCCGTAAACGGCCCTCGAATGCAGACCGCCGCGCCGCCGGATTTCCCGCTTCAAAACGCCGCCCCCAAACCCCCTTTTGCGGCCGCTTTTGTGGTATAATAAAACAAACCCCGCCGGCTGCGGCCGGCCGTTTTCAAATTTTTTCATTTCATATCGAGGTACATGCATGGAAAACACGACAAGATCGGTTGCATCGCCCCCGGATTTTTCCGCGATGACACTCGGCATCGAGCTCGGCTCCACCCGCATCAAAGCGATGCTGCTGGATGCCGGCGGCGTGCCGGTGGCACAGGGCGAGCACCAGTGGGAAAACCACCTGAAAGCGGGCGTCTGGACGTATGACGACGGCGAAATCTGGGCGGGCCTGCGGGCCGCGTACGCGGACCTTGCCGCAGATATCCGGGCGCGTTACGGCTGTCCGATGAAGCAGGTCGGCTGCATCGGCGTCTCCGCAATGATGCACGGCTATCTGCCGTTTGACAAAGACGGGGCCCTCTTAACGCCGTTTCGCACGTGGCGCAACACGATGACGGGCCCGGCGGCGCAGGCGCTCACCGAAGCGTTCGGCTTCAATATCCCGCAGCGGTGGAGCATCGCGCATTTGTATCAGGCGATGCAAAACCGGGAGCCGCATTTAGAGCACCTTGCGTTTCTGACGACGCTCGCGGGTTATGTGCATTGGCGCCTGACGGGCGAAAAGGTCTTAGGCGTCGGCGACGCTTCCGGTATGTTCCCGATTGACAGCAAAACCTGCGACTACGACGCCTCCATGCTGAACATTTTTGAATCCCTGGCAAAGGACGCCGGATATCCGGTTTCCCTGCGGGCGCTATTGCCGCGCGTGCTGCCGGCAGGCAGCCCGGCGGGGCGCTTAACGGAAGCGGGCGCGCGCCTTCTGGACGCAAGCGGCACCCTGCAGCCCGGCATCCCGTTCTGCCCGCCGGAAGGGGACGCCGGCACCGGCATGGCCGCCACCAACAGCGTGGCCGCGCATACCGGCAACATCAGCGCCGGCACGAGCATCTTTGCGATGGCCGTGCTCGACCGGCCGCTGTCCCGCGTGTATCCGGAAATCGACCTGGTGACGACGCCGGACGGAAAACCCGTGGCGATGGTGCACTGCAACAACTGCACGAGCGATTTGAATGCGTGGGTGTCGCTGTTTCGCGAGGCGGCCGCGCTCTGCGGGGAGCAGCCGGACCCGCCGGCCCTGTACGAGCGCCTGTTTCAATGTTCGCTCGGCGGCGCGGCGGACGCGGGCGGGATTCTCCCCGTCAATTATGATTCCGGCGAAGGCGTGACCCATTTTGACGCCGGCCGGCCGCTGCTTCTGCGGCAGCCGGATGCCCCGCTGACTTTGGCAAATTTCATGCGCGCGCAGATCTATTCGGCCATCGCGACGCTGGCCATCGGCCTGGAGCTGCTGCAGGAGGAACACGTGCAGATTGCCCGCTTCAGCGGCCACGGCGGCCTTTTCAAGACCCCGGGCGTCGCGCAGCGGTATCTGGCCGCCGCCGTCCACGCCCCGGTTGCCGTGATGGAGACGGCGGGCGAGGGCGGCCCCTACGGCATGGCCCTGCTGGCCGCCTACGCGCTGCGCCGCGCAGCGGGGGAGACCCTCGACGAATTTTTGGAAACCCGCGTGTTTCGCTCTGTGCCGCAAAAGACGCTTTCCCCCGACCCCGCAGACACGGCGGGATTTGCGGCGTTTTTAAAGCGGTACCGTGCTGCCCTGGAAGTGGAACGGGCCGCGGTGCTGCATCTTTAAAGAACCATTTTGAAGGAGGAATCCTACGTGAAACTGCAGGAATATGAATTTTGGTTTCTCGTCGGCAGCCAGTTTTTATATGGCCCCGAGGTGCTGGAAACCGTATCCGCCCGCGCGGCCGAGATGGCCGAGCAGCTCAATCGTACCGGCCGTCTCCCGTGCCGCCTCGTCTATAAATTGACGGCGAAGACGAACGAGGAGATCCAGTCGTTTGTGCGGGAAGCAAACTACGACCCCCATTGCGCCGGCGTCGTGGCGTGGTGCCACACGTTCAGCCCTTCGAAAATGTGGATTAACGGCCTTGCCGCCCTGCAGAAGCCGTACTGCCATCTGGCGACGCAGTATAACCGGGCCGTCCCCAACGAAGAGATCGACATGGACTTTATGAACCTGAACCAGGCCGCCCACGGCGACCGCGAGCACGGTTTCTTGACCGCGCGCCTGCGGATGCCCTGCAAGGTCATTGCCGGTTTTTGGCAGGACGAAACGCTGCAGCGGCGGCTCGGCGATTGGATGCGCACGGCGGTTGGCGCCGCGGTTTCCCGCAGCTTAAAGGTCATGCGCTTTGGCGACAACATGCGCGAGGTCGCCGTGACGGAAGGCGATAAGGTGGAAGCCCAGATTAAATTCGGCTGGCAGGTAAACACCTGGCCCGTCGGGCAGCTGGTGGAGACGATGGAAGCGGTGCGCGGCGAAGAGATCGACGCGCTGATGGAGACGTACCGCCGCGCGTACATCTTCGACACGGACGACCTCGAAACCGTGCGCTACCAGGCGCGGGAAGAGATCGCCATCCGGCGTATGATGGACGAGGAGGGCTGCCGCGCATTTTCCAATAATTTTCAGGACCTGTACGGCATGCGGCAGCTGCCGGGCCTTGCCAGCCAGCATCTGATGGCGCTCGGCTACGGCTACGGCGGCGAAGGCGACTGGAAGGTGGCCGCAATGACCGCGATCCTCAAGGCGATGAGCGAGGGCAAGACCGGCGGCACGGCCTTTATGGAGGATTATACGTACAATCTGGTCCCTGGCGAGGAATACAGCCTCGGCGCCCATATGCTGGAGGTATGCCCCAGCGTTGCCGCCGAAACGCCGCACATCCAGGTGCATCCGCTTGGCATCGGCGACCGCGAGCCGCCGGCCCGCCTCGTGTTTTCCGGCCACGAAGGGGACGCGATCGTCGTAAGCCTTATCGATATGGGCGGCCGCTTCCGCCTGCTCTGCCAGGACATCCACTGCATCCTGCCGCCGCTGCCCATGCCGAACCTGCCGGTCGCGCGGGTCACCTGGCAGCCGAAGCCCAATCTCACAACGGGCCTCGAATGCTGGATCACGGCGGGCGGCGCGCACCACTCCGTCTTGTCTTACGACGTCACCGCCGAGCAGATGAAGGATTGGGCCGCTTTGATGGGCATCGAATACATCCACATCGGCGCGGGCACAACCGTCGAGCAGGTCGAACAGCAGCTGTTCTGGAACGACCTTGCCTGGAAATTGAAATGAGGGGATGCAGATGCAGCTGGAAACGCTCAAAGAGCAGGTCTGCCGGGCAAACCTGGAACTGCCCCGGCGGGGCTTGGTCACCTACACGTGGGGCAATGTGTCGGGCATCGACCGGGAGCGGGGCCTTGTGGTCATCAAGCCCTCCGGCGTCGCATACGAGGAATTGACGCCCGATAAGCTCGTGGTGCTGGATCTAGCCGGCAACCGCGTGGCCGGCACGTTAAACCCTTCCTCCGATACGAAGACGCATCTGGAGCTTTATAAGGCTTTCCCGGCCTTGGGCGGCATCGTGCACACGCACAGCACCTATGCGGTGGCCTGGGCCCAGGCGGGCCGCGATCTTCCGTGCTATGGGACCACCCACGCCGATTCCTTTTACGGCCCGGTGCCCTGCACCCGCCATTTGACCCAGGCGGAATTGGACGAGGACTATGAAAAAAATACCGGCAGGGTCATCGTCGAAACGTTTCAAACCCGCAGCCTCGATCCAACGGCGGTCCCCGGCGTGCTCTGCCGCAGCCACGGCCCCTTTACGTGGGGCAAAGACGCAAAGGAAGCCGTTTATCACGCCGTCGTGCTGGAGGAAATTGCGAAGATGGCGCTGTTTACGTGCCAGATTGACCCCAACGCCGCGCCGGCGCCGCAGAATTTGCAGGATAAACACTACCTGCGCAAGCACGGCCCGGATGCGTATTATGGCCAGCGGTGAAAAAGGTCCTTTCGTTTCGGAGGGCTTTTTCGGGCATTGACCTCGGCCTGCAGCTGGGAAGACGCGGCTTCCGGGCCGAAGTTTCACGGAGGAATACCTCCCTTTTCCCTGGACATACTATCCCCATCAAATCGGGAAAGGTGGATGCTCCTTATGTTTCAACATGAAAAAATGCTTTTTCATCCGGTGGGGGTCGAAAAGCCGAATCCCCAGTACGCGGCGCTTTTGCAGGAACAGCTCGGCGGCGGGAACGGCGAATTGAAGGCGGCGATGCAGTATCTGTCCCAGAGCTTCCGCGTCAAGGACCCGGAAATCAAGGACCTGTTCCTCGACATCGCGGCGGAGGAACTCAGTCATATGGAGATGGTCGCGCAGACGATCAACCTCTTAAATGGCCACGACGTCGACGCCGCGCGCGTGCCGGCCGGTGAAATCGAGACGCATGTGCTTTTAGGCCTCAATCCCGGCCTTGTCAATGCGTCGGGCTATTCCTGGACGGCCGACTACGTCACCGTGACCGGCGACCTGTGCGCCGACCTGCTTTCGAACATCGCGTCCGAGCAGCGCGCCAAGGTTGTGTATGAATACCTCTACCGCCAGATCGACGACAAGCGCGTCAAAGAGACGATCGATTTCCTCTTAAACCGCGAGGAAGCGCACAACGCGATGTTCCGCGAGGCATTTAATCGCGTGCAGAGCACCGGCTCCAACCGCGACTTCGGGACGACGAAGGCCGCCCGCATGTATTTCAGCCTCTCAAAGCCGTCCCCGGAAGACAGCCCGCTCTCCCACGTAAAGGCTGAGCCCGTCTCGTTCGGGACGGACGAAAGAAAATCATAAAGAAGGCATGGCCGCCGGCGAAAACCGAGGGCCATGCCTTTTGTTTGGTCTATTTTTTATTTTATTTTATTTGGGTTCTTTGCGTGCGGCTTTTTTGGGCACAGAACAGGTGCCGCATGCGCCCGCACAGCGGCTGCAATCGCCGCAGCAGCCGCCCTTTTTGCGCCGCGCCCCGCGCAGGGCGAAGATTCCCCAAACGAGCAGCAGCGCCGCAACGACAACCGTGCCCGCCGTCATACCAGCGCCCCCACAGCGGCGCCGATGCCGTGGAAGAGGAACGAGACGACCCACGCGACGACGCATTGGAAAACGACAACGCCCAGCGCCCATTTGGCGCCGAGTTCCCGGTTGATCGACGTGATGGCCGCGACGCACGGCGTGTACAGCAGGCAGAACACGAGCATGCTGCCGGCCGCCAGCGGCGTGAGCACGGCCGTCAGCGCCTGCGTGGAGCCGAACAGGATCGACAGCGTCGAGACGACGCTTTCCTTCGCCATGAACCCGCTGATCAGCGCCGTCGAGCAGCGCCAGTCCCCAAAGCCCAGCGGCCCGAAGATCGGGGCGATCGCGCCGGCAATCACGGCCAGGATGCTCTGCTGCGAATCCGTCGCGATGTTTAAGTGCAGGTCGAACGTCTGCAAAAACCAGATCACAATCGTCGCGAGGAAAATGACCGTGAACGCGCGCTGCAGATAATCCTTCGCCTTATCCCAGAGCAGGTGGGCGACGTTTTTGGCGCCCGGCATCCGGTAATTCGGCAGCTCCATCACAAACGGGACCGCCTCGCCCTTAAACAGCGTCCCGCGCATCAAAAACGCGATCAGGATACCCACCGCGATGCCCAGCACGTACAGCCCGATCATCACGAGCGCCGCGTGCTCCGGGAAGAAGGCCGCCGCGAAAAAGGCGTAAATCGGCACCTTCGCCGAACAGCTCATATACGGCGTCAACAGGATCGTCATCTTGCGGTCGCGTTCCGACGGCAGCGTCCGGCTCGCCATAACGCCTGGCACCGTGCAGCCAAACCCGATGAGCATCGGCACGATGCTGCGCCCGGAAAGGCCGATCTTGCGCAAGAGCTTATCCATCACGAACGCGACGCGCGCCATATAGCCGCTGTCTTCGAGCAGCGAGAGGAAGAAAAACAGCGTCACAATGATGGGCAAAAAGCTCAAAACCGTCCCCACGCCGTTAAAGACGCCGTCTATGACGAGCGACTGGATGACACTGTTGACGTGCACCGCCTCCATGCCGATGGAGACAAGGTTCCCCAGCGCGTCGATGCCCATGCTCAAAAGGTCCTGCAAAAACGAACCGATCACGTTAAACGTCAGGAAGAACACGACCGCCATAATCGCGATGAAGGCCGGAATCGCCGTAAAGCGCCCGGTCAAAAAGCGGTCGAGTTTCTCGCTGCGCAAATGTTCCCGGCTTTCGTGGGGCTTGACGACGGTGTGCGAACAAATCTTTTCAATAAAGGAAAAGCGCATGTCCGCAATGGCCGCCGCGCGGTCGAGCCCGCGTTCCTTTTCCATCTGGCAGATGATGTGTTCAATCATTTCGCGCTCGTTTTCGTCGAGTTTTAAGCGCTCCATCACCAGATGGTCGCCCTCGGCGAGCTTGCTGGCCGCAAACCGCAGCGGGATGCCCGCCTCGCGCGCGTGGTCTTCCACCATATGCATCAACCCGTGCAGGCACCGGTGTACCGCGCCGCCGTGGTCGTTGACGTCGCAGAAGTCCTGCCGCCCGGGCGCTTCCTGGTACTTCGCCACATGCAGCGCGTGGTCGACCAGCTCGTCGATGCCCTCGTTTTTCGAGGCGGAAATCGGAATCACCGGGATGCCAAGTTCCTTTTCCATTTCATTGACGTGGATCGACCCGCCGTTTTCGCGCACCTCGTCCATCATATTCAGCGCGAGCACCATCGGGATGCCCAGCTCCATCAGCTGCATCGTCAGATAGAGGTTGCGCTCGATGTTCGTCGCGTCGACGATGTTGATGATGCCTTTCGGGTGGTCGTCGAGCAGAAACTGCCGCGTCACGATCTCCTCATTCGTATACGGCGACATCGAGTAAATGCCGGGCAGGTCCGTCACGAGCGTGTCCGGGTGGCCCTTGATGGCGCCGTCCTTGCGGTCCACCGTGACGCCGGGGAAATTGCCCACGTGCTGATTCGAACCCGTCAGCTGGTTAAACAGCGTCGTCTTGCCGCAGTTCTGGTTGCCGGCCAGCGCAAACGTCAAAACGGTCCCTTCCGGCAGCGGGTGCTCGTCGGCCTTCGAATGGTATTTGCCGCCTTCGCCGAGGCCCGGGTGCGAGATCGGCCGCACTTCCGGCGCCGGCCGCGAAACGGCCTTCTTTTCATGCACATTCCCAACCGTAATCTTTTCTGCGTCCGCGAGCCGCAGCGTCAATTCATAACTATGTACGCGCACTTCCACGGGGTCGCCCATCGGTGCGTGCTTGACCATTGTGACCTCCGCCTTGGGGAGCAGGCCCATGTCCAAAAAGTGCTGCCGCAAAGCACCTTCACCGCCTACGGTGAGGACCGTCGCGCTTTTCCCAATCGGAAGATCTTTTAATGTCATTGTTTCCATCGTGTCCTCCTTCGCATTTTCCAAATCCCAGCTTGTTGCGTGCGGAAGCCCGTTCGGGCCTAAAGTTAGTGTACACTAATTTTTAATTCCGGTCAACAGGGCAAAGGGGATGGATTCCCTTTTTTGTCACGCAGCTTTTTGGCATTCGGATGCCCCTGCGGGAAAACCGGCCGGTTCGCAGAACCGCCAGGCATAATCCCGGGCCCTTTCTGCATAGAAATCGGAAACAGAACCGGGAAAGGGGGCGGGGCTTTTGGAACTGCTGGGCGCCGCGCTGCAAAGGATCGACCATTTTGTATGGGGGCCGGGCACCGTCTGCCTGCTTTTGGGCACCGGCGTCTTTTTTACGTTCCGCCTGCGGTTTCTGCCCTGGCGCAATCTGGGGGCGGCGCTGCGCAGCGTCTTCGGCAGGGAAGCGCGCCGCGGCGGCAAACCGGGGGAAATTTCCCCGTTTTCGTCCTTAATGACCGCACTCGCGGCGACGGTCGGCACCGGCAACCTCGTCGGCGTCGCGACCGCGATGGCCGCCGGCGGCCCGGGGGCACTCGTCTGGATGTGGATTTCGGCGCTGTTTGGCATGGCCACGAAGTACGCGGAATGCCTGCTCGCCGTCAAATACCGCGAGAAAAACAGCCGCGGGGAATGGTGCGGCGGGCCGATGTATACGCTTCGCCGCGCCTTTTGTGCGCATCCGCGGCTTGGGCGGGGATTGGGGCTTTTGTTTGCGGGGAGCACCGTGCTCGCCTCGTTTGGCATCGGCTGCATGACGCAGGCCAATTCGATTTCCGCCGCCCTTTTGGAGACCTTTGCGGTCCCGCAGCTGCCGGCCGGCGTTTTGCTTTCCGCTCTGGTGTTTTTGCTGCTGCTCGGCGGCATCCGGACCATTTCCAAAGTCTCCTCCGCCCTTGTGCCCGCCATGGCCGTGCTGTACTTTTTGGCGGGCGGGGTGTGCCTGGGTGCCAATCTCGAAAACCTGCCGTCCGGCCTTTCCCAGCTTTTTCAATCGGCCTTTTCCGTTAAGGCGGCCTGCGGGGGCGCCGCGGGCACGCTTTTTTCCGCCGTGCGCTTCGGCACGGCGCGCGGCATCTTTTCGAACGAAGCCGGGCTCGGCTCCGCGGCCATCACCGCGGCGGCGTCGTCGGAATCGTCTCCCGCAAAGCAGGGGTATTTCAGTATGACCGGCACGTTCTTTGACACGCTCGTCGTCTGTTCGGTGACGGGCCTTGTGCTGGCCTGTTCCGGCGTGCTCGAAGTCCCCGGCGTGCAGGGGGCCGGGCTGACGGTTTTGGCGTTCCGGCTCTCGTTTACGAAGATCGGCGGCCCCGCCTTCGGGGCAGTGGGCGCCGGGTTTTTGTGCGTGTGCATCGTCCTGTTCGCGTTCTCCACGATTTTGGGATGGTCCTATTACGGCGAAAAAGCCCTGGAATTTTTTGCACCCGGCCGCCGCATCCGCTCCCTTTACCGCGCGCTTTACAGTGCCTGCGCGTGTGTGGGCGCCGTCGGCGGGCTTTCGGTCGTGTGGGCCTTTTCGGATATCGCCAATGCCTGTATGGCTCTGCCCAACCTGCTTTCGTTGTGGCGCCTGCAGAACACCGTCGCGCGGGAAACGTTCGCCTATGAGGAAACGTGCCAAATTTCCCACAAAAACGCCCCGAAATCCCGGGCAAAGCGCTTGCGCTTTCCGGCGCGTTCTTGTATAATAAAGACAAACCCAGAGAAGCGAACTTAGCGCTGCAACGGAACGCGAAGCAAAGCAAAGGAGCGATCAATTTGAAAATCTTGGTAATCAATGCAGGGAGCTCTTCGTTAAAGTATCAGTTCCTGGATATGAAAAATGAGAAGGTGCTCGCGAAGGGCAACTGCGAGCGCATCGGCGAGGAGGCCGCGGGTTTCCACTATAAGACGGCCGACAACCGCCGCGTCGATTTGACGATGCCGTTAAAGACCCATATCGAGGCCCTCAACCAGGTCGTCAAGACGCTGATGGACCCCGAGGTCGGCGCCGTGAAGAGCATGAAGGAAATCGATGCGATCGGCCACCGCGTGGCACAGGGCGGCCCGACGTTCTCAAAGTCCGTGCACATCACGCCCGAAGTGGAAAAGCAGATCGAAGACCTGATCCCGCTCGCGCCGCTGCACAACGGTCCGGAGCTCGAAGGCATCCGCGCGTGCAAGAAGGTTTTCGGCGACAAAGTCCCGCAGGTTGCCGTTTTTGATACGAGCTTCCATGCAACCATGCCCCCGAAGGCGTACCTGTATGCGATTCCGTACCGCTACTATGAAAAATATAAGATCCGCCGCTACGGCTTCCACGGCACGAGCCACCGCTATGTCAGCCACAAATGCGCAGAGCTGATGGGCCGCCCGATCGATACCTTAAAGATGATCACCTGCCACATCGGCAACGGCTCCTCGATTGCCGCCATCCGCCACGGCAAGGTCATCGACACGAGCATGGGCCTGACGCCGCTCGACGGCTTCATGATGGGCACGCGCTGCGGCTCTTTGGACCCGTCCATCGTGACGTATTTGATGGAAAAAGAGAACTTAAGCCCCGAAGAAATGAACCGCATCCTCAATGAGGAATCCGGCATGCTCGGCGTGTCCGGCCTGTCCAGCGACGACCGCGACATCGCAAAGGGTGAGATCGAGGGCAACCCGCGCGCCATTTTGACGCATGAGATGCTCGTTTACCAGATCGTGAAGTTTATCGGCGCTTACGTCGCGGCCCTCGGCGGCCTCGACTGCCTCGTCTTTACGGCCGGCATCGGCGAAAACCAGGTGGACCTGCGCCGCAACATCTGCCGCGGCCTGTTCTATCTGGGCATCGAGGTCGACGACGCCGCGAACCACCAGATGGTCGGCGGCAAGGCCGGCGAGATCAGCACGGAACGCAGCCGCATCCCGGTGTGGGTCGTGCCGACGAACGAGGAGCTTTTGATCGCCCGCGATACGCAGGACATCGTCACGCGCCTGCGCTATGCGCTGACGGAGGATAAGACGGTCGTCGACCCGCTCGACGTCTGAGCGCGGCAGGCAGCCCGTTTCCGTTTTCATTCCGTAAATAAACCCCAAAAAGGGCCGGACGCTTTTTGTGAGGCGTCCGGCCCTTTTTATTATGATTTTTATATGATTAAGGATTATCCCGCAAACGAAAAGCTCGTCAGGCCGCCCGTAACACACGGGAAGAAAACGAATTGCGAGACCCACGGCAGCAGCACGCAGAAGAGCTTTTCACGCCGCAGCCGTGCAGGCGCGTCCCACTTTACCTGCAGGGCCTTCCACCGCGGCCGCAGCGCGTGAAACAGCGCACAGCCCAGCGCCGCCCCGAGCACGTTGAGGAGCCAGTCGTTGAGGCTGGTCGTCCGCCAGTTTAACAGCTGCAAAAGTTCAATGCACAGCGCCCAGCCCGCCGCGGCCGCAATCGTTTTGCGTGCCGTTTCCTGCCAGGCAAGCGGCCACAAAAACCCGAAGGGCACAAAGCTCAAAATGAGTTTGACGTCCCCGGCCGGATTCTTTAAAATCGGCGCCAGCGGCAGCAAATTGAGCTCTTTGTCCCAGTTTTCCGGGTGAATATCGACCACGCTCGGCAGCCCCAAAAGGGCAAGCGCCCCCGCACTCGTACAGAGGAACACCAGGACCGCCGCGCAGTGCCCCGCCGGCGGCCGGTTTTCCCGCGCGCCGACATAGCAGTACCAGAATTCCAGAAAGATTCCAAAGGGGAGGATGATCGCCATCGCCAACAGTGCTTCCATAAACCGATTCCCTTTCTGCCGTTTGCCCCGTGCGGGCCTCAATCCGTTTTGCCGTCCTCCGCGCTGCCGGGAAGCGGCTGCGGCGTTTGATTCGTCAGCGGCATCTTGACCTCGGCGGTGAATAGGTCCGCCTGCGAGAAGATCCGGAAGCGCCCGCCGCACGCCTGCGTAAACGTCTGTGCAATCGAAAGGCCCAGGCCGCTGCCGGAAGTCGAGCGGTTTTTATCACCGCGCACAAAACGCTCGAGCAGCGCGTCCACGTCGCCAATCTCATATTTGGACGTATTGCGCACCGTCGCGACCGCTTCCGTGCCGTGGATGGAAAGCGTCAGATAGACGCGGGAATCCTCCAGCGAATACTGCAAAGCGTTTTGCAGAAGGTTCTGGAACACGCGGTACATGCGGTCGCCGTCCGTGAACACATAGACGGGCGTTTCCGGAATCTGCGCGCGCACCTGGACCGGCGAGGCCGCAATCGCCGCGTCCATGTCGGCGAGTGTCTGCCGCAAAAGCTTCCCAAAATCGAGGACCTTCGGCGTCATCGGCAGGTTTCCCGTTGCGGCCTTCGAGACATCGAACACATCGAGCACCATCGTCTTTAGGCGATTCGACTTCTGTGCGAGGATGTTGACGTAGTCGCGCGCGGCGGGGGAGAGGTCCTCCTGCTGCAATAGGTCAACGTAGCTGATAATCGAGGTCAAGGGCGTCTTTAAGTCGTGGCTGACGTTTGTAATCAGTTCCACTTTCAGCCGTTCGCTCTTCATGCGGTCTTCAATGGCGTTTTCAATGCCGTCCTGAATGGCGTTTAAGTCCTTTCCCGCCTGCGTGAGCTGTTCGCAGCCGCCGAGTTCGATGGGGGCCGGCGATTCGCCCGCACGGATTTTTTCGAGTTGATAGCCGAGCTTTGACATCTGTGCGCCAAAATAATCGACCTGCTTTTTATAGTGCGAAAAGAGCACGAAAACGACGGCAACGCCGGCCGCGGCCAGAAGCGCCACGAAAAAGTTCCAATAAAACGTGCCGGCAATCAGGAAGATCACACCGGCGACGAGTGCGAGTGCACCCACAATGCCCTCCACCGGCCGAAACTGCCGCACAAGCACCTGCTGCAGCGGGGTCCGCTGGAGGTTTTGTGCACGGCGCTGTGCCCCGCGCCGGTAAGCGTTTCGGATAAACGAGTACTTATCGAATGTAAAATTCCACAGGTCGTTGATGAAGAAGTAGGCTACTATCGTATAATAATAGCACATCAGCGCCCCTATGACAATGAATTGCTGCACTTCTCCCACCGTCGTGTGCGGATTCCCGCTGAGGATCCGGACACTGTACGGAATCAATAGCCCCAAAAGGCAGAACCCAAGAAGCAGCGGGATCTTAATCTCCAGGGCAACCGCCCCCGTCACGCGCGCCCAGAACCGGTCGCCCATCACTTTGCCCGGCGCGAACACGGCGGTCACCACCAAGCACAGGATCCCGAAAAGGAGGCTCCGGGTGCCTACCCATTCGATGGGCTGCGCAAAGCCGATGGTCGACGCTACCGCTTCGAGTTCCCCGCCGAGCACCGATTCCGGCCGCATTGCCATCGTCACGACCCGCTGCCCGCTCGACGTGTTGTAGACGTTCGGCGCGAGTTCGTCGTTATAAATGGAGAGCCATTCCTGCGAAAGCGGCGTCCCGTCCTGCATGCCCTCCATCGTAAACGTGCCGTCGGAGGAAAGCGTTGCCGAAAGCCACAGCGTGAAGCCTTCCGGCAGGGCGTCGCGCTGCAGAGGGTCCGTCGTGTTTTCGTTCCACGTTTTCCCGTTATCCACGATGCGGTAGAGAATGTCCCGCGGCGTTGTCACGTCGTGGTACATGCCGTCCGCAAAGTCAAAATAGGAAATGGAATCGCCGTCCCGGATGCCGGAAGCCACCAAGCCCCCGGATGTGTCCGTACCGAGCGGCAGGCCGTCGGCCCCTTCATAGTTTTGATTCCATGCGTCGTCGGGCAGCAGGATGTTCTGTTCCTTGGCGATGCGTTCGAGTTCCTGGTGGTACGCTTCGCCTGTCTGCGCCTCGATATTCGCAAAAACCCCTTCGGATTCTGCATTCTGGTAATCCGCGTAGAGCTGCGAATTGTAATACACGCGATCGGGCGCCGCGTTGAGCAGGTCCAAGAGCTTTTGCGACGCAAATTTGTGGTAGGCGTTCGTCTGGTCAAACGACGCCGCCTGGGAGTCCTGATCGATCTGCTGGATCGACAGCCCCTCCGCTTCTCCCAGGACCAACAGCCCCGCGCCGCTTCCGGCGGCCGTCAAAAGCAGGAGCAGCGTCAGCAGAAACGCGGGCCATCCGATAAAGGACAAGCGCCGCGGGGTTTTTTCCGGCAGCGGCCGCGCGTGCGCCTCGTGCATCTGGCGGAACGATTCGTCCGGTTTTTTAATGGGACGGGAGTTTTTCCATTTTGTAGCCAAGTCCCCACACCACCTTTAAGTATTCTGGTTCTTTCGGATTCAATTCGATTTT
The DNA here is from genome assembly GCA_944385055.1 of uncultured Clostridia bacterium. Taxonomy (GTDB): domain Bacteria; phylum Bacillota; class Clostridia; order Oscillospirales; family Acutalibacteraceae; genus Caproicibacterium. Next base: position 181,087 of record CALWVT010000002.1, read on the forward strand.
TTCACGGATGCGGCGGATGTGCACCATCACCGTGTTTTCGACGGCGTACGCCTCTTCATTCCACACGCGGCGGTAAATCTCCTCCGCCGGGAAAATGCGGCCCATGTTCTCCATCAAAAGGGCCACAATCTTCGTCTCGGTCGCCGTCAGGCGCACGGGTTCCCCGTCGGCGGAAAGCGTGTGCGTCTGCGGGTCAAACGAAAGCCTTCCCGTGCGCAGGATGCCCCGCTGTGCCTCGTCGTGCGCGCCGCCGAGCGTATTGTAGCGGCGCATCTGCGAGCGCACGCGCGCCAAAAGCTCCATCGGATTAAACGGCTTCGTGACGTAGTCGTCCGCCCCCATCGAGAGGCCGAGGATTTTGTCGCTGTCCTCGCTTTTGGCCGACAGCACGATGATCGGCAGGTTCCGCTTTTCACGGATCTTCATCACCGCGGAAAGCCCGTCGAGCTTCGGCATCATCACGTCGATAATCAATAGGTGAATCTCCGGGTCCGTCACCTGTTCGAGCGCCTGCATGCCGTCGTACGCGCAGACCGGTGTATATCCCTCCTTTTGCAGCAAGAGCGCAATCGCCCGCGTAATTTCACGGTCGTCGTCCACGACCAAGATCTTTTCGCCATTCATACGTTTCTCCCTCCGTCTATCAGTATACGACCGGTTTCTTACGAATCCCCCGACAGAATTCTTACAAATTTCTGACGATGCATCCGCTGTCCGTTCGATTGGTTCGTCGGATTCGGTTTCATTTTACCACAGTTTTTCCGTTAAAAAAACTTTCGCCCATGGGCAAAATGTGTTATACTGAGCATAAGAATGTGCAAGGAGGAAACAACGTGACGGATATTGAGATTGCACAACAGGCACACATGCTGCCCATTACCGAAATTGCGAAAGCGCTCGGCGCGCGGGAAGAGGAGATTTCCCCCTACGGCCGCTATAAGGCAAAGCTTCTGCAGCCGCTTTCGGACCGCCTTTCCGAAAAGCCCGACGGCAAGCTCGTGCTGGTCACCGCGATTAACCCGACGCCCGCCGGCGAGGGCAAAACGACAACGACGATCGGCTTAGGCGAAGCGATGCAGCGCATCGGCAAAAAGGCAGTCATCGCGCTGCGCGAGCCGAGTTTGGGCCCGGTTTTCGGCATCAAGGGCGGTGCGGCCGGCGGCGGCTACGCGCAGGTCGTGCCGATGGAGGACATTAACCTCCACTTTACCGGCGACATGCACGCGATCACCGCGGCCAATAACCTTCTGTGCGCGCTTTTGGACAACCACATCCATCAGGGCAACGCCTTGAACATCGACACGCGCCGCATCCTGATTACGCGCTGCATGGACATGAATGACCGCGCGCTGCGCCAGGTCGTCGTGGGCCTGGGCGGCAAGGCGAACGGCTTTGTGCGGGAGGACGGCTTCTGCATCACGGTCGCGAGCGAAGTCATGGCGGTTTTCTGCCTGGCGCGCGATTTGGGCGACCTCAAAGAGCGCCTGTCCCGCATCCTCGTGGCGTATTCCGTGGACGGCCGCCCCGTCTATGCCGGCGACCTGCACGCAGAGGGCGCCATGGCGGCGCTTTTAAAGGAAGCCATCGACCCGAACCTCGTCCAGACGCTCGAAAATACGCCCGCGCTCATGCACGGCGGCCCGTTTGCGAACATCGCCCACGGCTGCAACAGCGTGCGCGCCACGCGCCTCGGCTTAAAACTTGCCGATTACTGCATCACGGAGGCGGGTTTCGGCAGCGATTTGGGCGCCGAGAAATTCCTGGACATCAAGTGCCGCATGGCGGGGCTTACGCCTTCCGCCATTGTGATCGTTGCGACGGACCGCGCGCTCAAATATAACGGCGGCGTGCCGAAGGCGGACGTCGCGAAGCCGAACCTCGAAGCGCTCAAAAAGGGCATCGTAAACCTCGGCGCGCATATCGAGAATATGCGCAAGTACGGCGTCCCCGTCGTCGTCGCGATCAACCGCTTTGCGGCCGACCCGGAAGAGGAACTCTCCTATATCGAGTCGTACTGCAACGAGCAGGGCGCTCAGTTTGCACTCTCGGAAGTCTTCGCCAAGGGCGGGGAAGGCGGCGTCGCGCTCGCCGAAAAAGTCATCGAGGCGTGCGAAAAGCCGAATCATTTCCATTATCTCTACGAGGACAGCCTTTCGACGGAAGAAAAGATCCGCACGATCGCGCGCGAGATCTACGGCGCTTCCGACGTCCTCTTTACGAAGAAGGCGCGCCGCGCGTTAAAGGATATCGCCGCCCTGGGCGCGGAAAAGCTGCCCGTCTGCATCGCGAAAACGCAGTATTCGCTCTCCGACGACGCGTCGCTGCTCGGCCGCCCGAAGGACTTCTCCATCACGATCCGCGATTTGAAGCTCTCCAACGGCGCGGGGTTCGTCGTCGCCTATGCGGGCGATATTATGGTCATGCCGGGTCTGCCGAAGGTGCCGGCCGCAAACAACATTACGGTTTCGGACGACGGCGTGATCTCCGGCCTGTTCTAAGGGGGTGGCATTCTGCAACAGAATGTGTTTGTAACGAACAGCCCCGAGGAGACGCAGGCTTTCGGCGAGGCGCTCGCCAAGACCCTGCAGGGCGGCGAAGTGCTCGCGCTGTTCGGCCCCATGGGCATGGGGAAGACGGCGTTTACGCGCGGGCTCGCGGCGGGACTCGGGACCGGCGGGGTGTCGAGCCCCACGTTTGCGCTCGTCCATGTCTATTCCGGCGGCCGCCTGCCGCTTTATCATTTCGATATGTACCGCGTTTCCGGCTGGGACGACCTCGAGACGACCGGGTATTTTGACTATTTGGAAGCCCCCGGCGTCGTCGTCATCGAGTGGAGCGAACGGATTGAGGCGGCATTGCCCCCAAACGCTGTGCGCATCACGTTTGCCCCCGGGGAAGGGGAGAACCAGCGCCGCCTCACGGTTGAGGACCCGCGCGGAGAAAAGGGAGGGGTTTCGCTTGAAGATTCTCGCAATTGACAGCTCCGCGGGCCCGGCGTCCGTGTGTGTGTGGGAGGACGGCAGGCTCCTCGGCGAGTGCTACACAAACGTCCGCCTGACGCACAGCCAGACGCTGATGCCGATGCTCGAAGGTGTGCTTTCCTTTGCGCGCGTGCCGCTTTCGGAGATCGATGTGTTCGCGGTGTCCGCGGGCCCGGGCTCCTTTACGGGCGTGCGCATCGGCGTCGCGAGCATCAAGGGCGTCGCCTTTGCCCAGGGAAAGCCCTGCGCCGGCGTCTCGACGCTCGAGGCGATGGCGCAGAACCTGCGGTTGCTCGACTGCACGGCCTGCTGCGTGATGGATGCCCGCTGCGGGCAGGTGTATAACGCGGTGTTCCGCATCGAAAACGGCGTCCTTTCGCGCCTGACGCCGGACCGCGCGCTCTCCATTGAAGCGCTCGCGCAGGAATGCCAAGGCTATCCCGGCCCGCTCGTGCTCGTCGGCGACGGCGCGGCGCTTTGTGCGAAGAGCCCGCTGTTTGAGGCGCTTTCCGCCCGTTTGGCCCCGGAACCGCTGCGCTTCCAGCGTGCAAGCGGCGTCGCGGCCTGTGCCGGCCGCATGGCCGAAGCGGGCGCGCTCGTTTCCGCGAAAGACCTCTTGCCCGTTTATCTGCGCCCGCCCCAGGCACAGCGCGCGTTGGCGCGAAAAAAGGACAATCCATAAACAGAAATCAGCCGAAAAGCCGTGTCCAGACAATAGAACGGACGGACACGGCTTTTTCGGAATGTCAAAAAAGGAGACAAGTCATATGTTAGCAATCGGATGTGACCACGGCGGATTCCAGTTAAAGAAAGCCATCGAGGCGTATCTGGAAGAACGCGGGATCGAATATAAGGATTTCGGCTGCCCGGATGAGACGAGCGTCGATTACCCGCCCATCGCGGCGGCCGTCGCCCACAGCATCGCAAACGGCGAGTGCGAGCGCGGCATCCTCTGCTGCGGCACGGGCATCGGCATGAGCATCTCCGCCAATAAGGTCGACGGCATTCGCGCCGCCGTGTGCACGGAGCCCTACAGCACCGAAATGACCCGCCGGCACAATAACTGCAACTGCCTGTGCTTAGGCGGCCGCGTTTTGTCGCCGGAAAAGGCGCTCGAGCTCGTCCGGATCTATCTGGATACCCCCTACGAGGGCGGGCGCCACCAGCGCCGCCTCGATATGATTGCGCAAATCGAGCGGGGCGAACTGTAAACCGGGTTAATTGCGATCGAAAATCAAAAGAAAACCAAGATCGAAAGGAGGGCTTGTGATGGCCTCAGTAACCATTTTGGATCATCCGCTGCTTCAGCATAAACTTTCCATTCTGCGCGACCGGCACACCGGCAGCAAGGAGTTCCGCGAGCTCATCAGCGAAATTGCAATGTTTGAGTGCTACGAGGCGACGCGCGACCTGCCGCTTGTGGAGACGACCGTCGAGACGCCGATCTGCGAGGCGAAGACCAAGGTCATCGCCGGCCGCAAACTCGCGTTCGTGCCGATTTTGCGCGCCGGCCTCGGCATGGTGGAGGGCGTTTTGCGCATGGTGCCGGCCGCGAAAGTCGGCCACATCGGCCTGTACCGCGACCCCAAAACGCTCAAGCCCGTGGAGTATTACAGCAAACTCCCAAGCGACATCGAGGAGCGCGAGGTCATCGTGCTCGACCCGATGCTCGCGACCGGCGGCTCCGGTTCCGACGCCGTGACGATCATCAAGCGCAGCCACCCGAAGCGCATCAAATTCATGTGCATTCTCGCGGCGCCAGAGGGCGTCCGGGCCTTTACGGCCGCACATCCCGATGTCCCGCTGTACTGCGCGGCGGTCGACCAATGCTTAAATGACCACGGCTACATTGTGCCCGGTCTCGGCGACGCCGGCGACCGCATTTTCGGCACGCTGTAAAGGCTGTATTTTTAAAAGGAGACAGGAAAATGAAAGCACTTGTGCTGGAAGCGCCGGAGCAGTTAAGATGCAAAGAAATTCCCATCCCTGCCCCCAAAGGGGACGAGCTTTTGATCCGCGTGCGCGCGTGCGGCGTCTGCGGGACGGACCTGCACATGTACCACGGGGATAAAGGTGCGTTTGCAAACGCGTTCCCGCTTGTGATGGGCCATGAGTTTTCCGGCGAAGTGGCGGCACTCGGCCCGGATGCGTCCAAATTCCAAGTCGGCGACCACGTCGCGGTGGACCCGAACCTCTACTGCGGAAAATGCCCGGCCTGCCTGCGCGGGGATGTCCATTTCTGCGAACACATGACGGGCATCGGCACAACGCGGGACGGCGGATTTGCCGAATACTGCGTGGTCAGCGAGCGTGCGGCCTACCGGATTCCCGACGAGGTTCCGTTTGAGTATGCCGCGATGATGGAGCCGCTTTCCTGCTGCCTGCATGGCATTGACCGCAGCGGCATCCATCCCGGCGACACCGTCGCGATCATCGGTTTTGGGGCAATTGGCCAGATGATGTTCCAGCTTGCGCAGCTTTCCGGCGCCGCGCGTGTCGTCGTTGTCGAGCCGGTTGCGCCCAAACGAAAAAAAGCCGAAGAAATGGGCGCGTTTCTGACCTGTGACCCGCAGCGGGAAGACGTTTCCGAAAAGCTCCAAGCGCTGCATTTCCATTCGGTCATCGAGTGTGTGGGGCGCAAGGATACGATGGAGCTCGCGGTGCAAATCGCGGGGAGCTGTGCGACCGTCATGCTGTTTGGCCTGACGGCACCCGGCACGAAGCTGGAGCTGCTCGCCTATGAGAGCATTTTCCAGAAGGAACTCACGATCACCGGCTCGTTTATTAACCCGCTCGTTTCCCAGCGCGTCGTGGACCTGCTTTCCAGCGGCCGCCTCGATTTGGGGAAAATCATCGCCGTGCGTTTGCCGCTTGCGGAAGGCGTGCGCGCGTTTACCGAGAAAGGCCTTTCGGCAGACGGCAAGATTGTTATCGGCGATTTCCCGGCCGCACATTGAATTTTGATATTTCGGAAAAAAGCGCACCCCCGGCTTTTCCTGCTCGCAAGCAGGCAGCCGGAGGTGCGTTTTGTTTTTTAATTTTTTGAAATCGGGCAGGGAGGCCTCATTTTTGTCCGGCGCCCTCCCCGAAAATTTTCGCCGCATACCGCACGCAGCCCATCGCGTCCTTATTGTAGGCGTCCGCGTGGATTTTTTCCGCGTACGTTTCGTTGAGGACCGCGCCGCCCACCATCACGCGGCACTGCGGGCACTGCTCGTGCAGAAGCCGGATCGTCTCTTCCATATGGACGACCGTCGTCGTCATCAGGGCCGAAAGGCCGCACAGCGGGGCCTTGTGCGCTTTGACCGCATCCACCACCACCTGCGGGTCCACATCGCGGCCGAGGTCGATCACTTCGTAATCGTAATTTTCGAGCAGCACCTTGACGATGTTTTTCCCGATATCGTGGATATCGCCCTTGACCGTCGCGAGCACGATCGTGCCCTTCTTCTGTTCGGCGACGCCCTGCTTCTGCAGCGCCTGGCGGATGACCTCAAAAGCGGCCGTCGCGGCGTCCGCGCTCATTAAAAGCTGCGGCAAAAACAGCCGCCCGCTCTCATACCCGCTGCCCACCTCGTCGAGTGCCGGCACAAGCGCGTTTTGGATGAGGTCCAAGGGCGCACTCGTCTGCAAAGCCGCCTGCGCTTCGCGGCGCGCGTCTTCCGTTAAGCCCTTCTGGACCGCGCGCGCGAGCGGGGAGAGGGTGCCCGGCCCGGGTTCGGGTTCGGAAGCGGCGGCCGCTTCAAAAGGGCGGCCGGATTCCCCCTGCGGCAGGCCCGTTTTCGAGAGCGCCCCGAGCGCATTGCCCGCGTCGATCAAAGCCTGTGCCGCGCGCTGCAGGGGGTCTTGCGGAGCGGCCGGCGCGGCCTTCTGCGGGGAGGATTTTGGCAGCGCCTGGTAGTAGGAGATATAGTCTAAACACTGTTTGTCATAGCCCATCAGCGCATTGAAGCTGCGCCAGCTGTCCAGAATGGCGGCGCTTTTGGGATTGAGGATGGCCGCGGAAAGCCCTTTCTGCATCGCCATCGTGAAGAATGCGGCCGTGACGCGCTCGCGGTGCGGCAGCCCAAACGAAATATTCGAGATGCCAAGGCTCGTGCAAAGCCCGAGCTTTGTTTGCACAAGTTCCAGCGCGTCGAGCGTCACACGCGCGGCCTCCTGCCCGGCGGAAATCGTCATCGCCAGCGTGTCGACGATGAGATCGCGGCGGGGGATGCCGTACTTTTCCGCCTCTTTTACAATCTTTTCGGCAATCTGCAGCCGCCCGCGCGCCGTTTCGGGAATGCCGTTTTCGTCGAGCGTCAGTGCGATCACCGCGCAGCCGTACCGCTTGACGAGCGGGAACACCGCATCCATGACCTCCTGCTTCCCGTTGACGGAGTTTAAAAGCGCTTTGCCGTTATAGCAGCGCAGCGCGCGCTCCAAAGCCGCCGGGTCGCTCGAATCGATCTGCAGGGGCAGGTCCGTCACACCCTGCAGCGCCTGGACGGCTTCGCTGAGAATTTTCGGCTCATCGAGTTCGGGCAGCCCGACGTTGACGTCGAGGATTTCGGCGCCCGCCTCCTGCTGGGCAACCCCTTCCCGCAGGACATACCCCATGTCGCCTTCGCGCAGCGCCTGCTGCAGGCGCTTTTTGCCGGTTGGGTTGATGCGTTCCCCAATCAATACCGTCCGCCCGCCAAAGAAGACGGCGTGGCTGTATGAGGAGACCGCCGTTTCCGTCAGGACGGGCAGCGGCTTCGGCGCTTTCCCGGAAAGCTTCTGCACGAGCGCCGCGATGTGCGCCGGCGTGGTCCCGCAGCAGCCGCCGAGCAGCCACGCGCCCTCCTCCCACAGCTTTTCCATGGAAGCGGCAAATTCATCGGGTTCCACCGGATAGACCGTCTCGCCGTTTTCCACCTGCGGCAGCCCGGCATTCGGCTGCACAAGCAGCGGGACCGAGAGATGCGCGCGCAGCTGCGGCAAAAATTCCACCATCTGCACGGGCCCTAAGCTGCAGTTGAGGCCCGCGGCATCCACGTGCAGGCTCTCAAGCAGCACCGCTGCCGCCGCGAGGTCGCCGCCCGTTAAGAGTTTTCCGTGCTCGTCAAACGTCATCGTGGCAAAAACCGGCAGATCGCACGCGTCCCGGCACGCGAGCACGGCGGCCTTCATTTCGAGCGTGTCGCTCATCGTTTCCACGAGAATCAAATCGGCGCCGGCGTCCGCCCCCGCTTTGGCCGCCGCGAAAAAGGCCCCGTATGCCTCTTCAAACGAAAGGTCCCCCATCGGGGCGAGCAAACGGCCCGTCGGCCCGATGTCGAGCGCTGCCCATTTCCCGCGTGCATGTGCGGCTTCGGCTGCGAGTCCGACCCCCGCGCGCAGGGCTTCTTCCCACGTGCACGCGCGGCTTTCAAATTTGATGGGGTTTGCCCCAAACGTGTTGGCGGTCACCCAGTCCGCGCCGGCGTCGAGATAGGAAGCGTGCAGTTTTTTCAGGATTTCCGGATGCTGTAGATTCCAAACCTCCGGCACCTCTCCGGCGGAAAGGCCGGCACGCTGCAGCATCGTGCCCATGGCGCCGTCGCCAAACAGCAGCCGGCGCCCCAGTGTTTCTCGGACGGATTCCATCGCAGTTCCCTCTTTTCTTTATAAAATCTCATAAAATCTCAAAATAAAATTTCAAAAAAATAAATTCGAAACAAATTGATAAATCCCATGCGGCTTTCCCGGCGGACGTGTCAGATCGGCCGCAAAAGGTCATGCAGTTTCGAAAAATTCTCCAACACCCCGGCGTCCTTGTCGAATGCCGGCGGATGCGCGGCCGCCGCCTGCAGGGCAGGCTCCTCCGGCGACAGCGCCGCGGCTTCCCGCAGGCCCGCCGCCAGGTCCCCGTGCAGGTACAGGAAGGCCGGCACGCCCTTTTTCAATTGCCAGTAAATCGGCCGCTTGCGGTAGACGCGGCAGTGCGTGCGGAAAAAGGTGCGCGTCAGGTAGCGCTTAAACGCCGTCAGCGGCTTTCCGGCCCCCAGAAGCGGGGCCAGACAAGCCGGTGCGTCGGGCCCGAAACGCGCCGTCAAAAAGTCCGCAAACGCACTGGCCCCCTCTGCGGCCGTCAGGCAGGCGCGGCCCTTCGGCGGCTGCCAGAAATCGCACGAAAAGCGCCCAAACCAAACGCCGACGAAAAAGGAAACGAGGCTTTCCGCGTCGCGCCGCGGGTCCGCTTTGCGGATGGAAAGGCTGCTTTCCGGGACCGAAACGGGCGCGCCCGTCCCGTACAGCGCTGCAAAGTGCGCGTTGATGGCTTCCTCGTTGCGCTTGACGCGCGCAAAACGCAGGTCGGCTTCCTTGCCCCAGGCCGTCTGCGCTTCGGGGAGCGTCGCGCCTTCTGCGCGGACCAGCGGATGCACCGAAAAATTCCAGCTTGTCTCAAAGCAGTCCCAGTCCTCGCGGCTGCAGGCGATGTTTTCCGCGACGAGGCGTTCCACCTTCGTGCGGTCGCCCGCCTCGAGAATCGGCAGGCGCGCAAGGTCGCCCGCCTGGCAGTTGAGCGTCGGATTCAGCATCTGCAAAAGCCCGAACGCGGTGGAGCTGTTTAAAAAGCCGAGCCGGTACAGCCGGTCCTTTTCGGGCGGGAACAGCGACGACCCCGCAATGTCAAACACAAAGCCCTTCGGGTAAGCGCGCACCGTAAAGTGGCTCGAATTGACGAAGCCCCAGCTCAGGCTTTCCTGAAAATAGTGCTGCCGCCCCGTCATCGCCGCGGATTGGCCGTTTTGCAGACGGCAGGCGCGCACATCGGCGCCGAAGTCCGCAAAATCCACCACCCATTCCTGGTTGCCGTACCATTTGCGCGCCGCGCCGCCCTTATTATAAGGAAACCAGCGGTGGGGACTTTGGCGGCATTGTGCCTCGTTTGCGCACGAAAAATCGATGTCCTCGCGCCGCACTTCCCACCACATGCGCAAAAAGCGGCGGTTGTCACACGTAAAGAGGCCGTTGCTCACGGCGGCCAGTTCCCCGAGCGGCGTGCCCTGGCGGAATACGCGCGCGGTGCTGCCGCCCGCCCAATACGCCAGCGGCGTGCCCGGAATCTGCCGGAAATCGGAAAGCCGCGCCTCAAAGCACCAGGGCCTATGCGGGTCCTTCGCAGCCTCCCGCACGTAGCCGCCCATTTCCTCCAGGCCGCCCGGGAACGGCGTTAAGCGCAGGTAAAGGCCCGGGTCTTCCTCCGGGCGGTTTTGCAGCACGAACGCGCACAGCGGGACCGTCGCGTCCGCAAAGGCGCCGTACGGGAGCTGGATTAAGGAATGGATGGATTTTTCCTCTGCGATCCACTCGCGCAGCGGCGCGTAGCTTTTGATAAACATCCACACATACGGCGTCATGTAGCCGCAGTAGCCGCCCGCTTTGCAGAAATCAAACCCGCGGGCTAAAAACACCGCAAACAGGTCGTTGTTATAAAGCGGCCAATGCGCGTCGACATACCGGCGCAGCGGCCGCTCCATGCGGGAAAGGTACGGCGGGTTCGTGACGACGGCATCGTACGACTGCAAAAGGATTTCCGTCTGCAGGCACAAAGGCTTGAGCGCTTCCAACGCCCTGCGGCGGGCCTCCATGCTGAAAAAGTCGCCGGGATAGCGGTCGGCCTCGATTTCGGCAAACCGGTTTTGCAGCGCGCCGGTGTCCACGGCCGGCGCGTACGTCAAGGCGCCGGTCTGGGCCGCCGTGCGGTACGCGGCGAGCATCGCGTTGAGGTCCCCCTGCAGGCCGTCGTCCCCGTCTGCCGTGTAGCGCACCGCGCGGCGGGAGATCCCTTTCGCGCTTTTGACGGCGCACAGGTGCAGCTTGGGCGGCGAGGCAAACAGCGACGGGTCGCAGGCCCGTGCGCGCATCAGCAGAGCAAACGACGTAAGCCGCTGGCTGATCGGGTCAATGTCCAGCCCCCACAGGTTCTGTTCGAGAATCTTGCGCGCGGCCCTGCGCGGCGGGACCCCGCATTCTAAGTAAATCTGCAAAAATAAGTCAAACGCATAAAGCAGGATATGCCCCGCCCCCATGCAGGGATCTAAAAAGCGCAGCGATTCCGGCTTTACCGGTGCGCGCGGCGTGTGCTGCGGCGCATCGAGAAAATACGGCATCAGGCGGGAAAGGAAGCTGTCCGGATGGCTTTCCATCCAAAGCCGCCCGAGCGTGTTCTGCACCAGGTACTGTACGACCCAAGGCTCCGTGAAAAACTGCGTGGCCGCGGCAACTTCCTGCGTGCGCACGCCGCCGCGCCGCCGGTGCGAGGCCGCACGGCGCTCCGGGCCGCGGTAGCATTCGTACAGCCACCCGACAATCTGCGGCCCCTGCCGCCATGCCTCTTCCGGCAGCGCGTCGCGAAACAGCGGCACCGCCCCGCTTGCCAGGTGCAGCGAGCACAATAGGTCCATCGGCCCCGGCGCGGGGAAAAAGTCCGGCAGAATCTCATGCATCTGCGCGCACGTCTTTAAAAACAGCCGGGTGTAAAGGCCGTCGCGGTCGAGCGTGTCGCCGTGCGTGTCGATATGGTCGTTTAAAATCCCCGGCAGCGCGCTGCCCGCCGCCGGCAGAAAGACGCTCTTTTCCAAAAAGCCGTTTGCCTCCATGTACCGCAGGCCGCACAGCTGTAAAAATACGCGCAAAGCGCCCTCTTTGAGGACCGTTTCGTCGCCGCGCGTGTGGGCGTCGCGCAGCAGCAGTTCCTGCAAAAGCCCCGCCCCCTCCGGCAGGCGCGGCCCCCGCAGGGCCGTCAAGCACGTCTGTGCGTTGGCTTCCAAAGCGGCACGCGCTTGGCGCGCCAGGCTTTCGAGTGCCTTTTTCTCCATATCTTACGCTTCCTTTGTCGTTTTCGTTTGCCGAACCCCGTCTTATTTGATTTATTATAATCGAAACAGGCAGGTTTGTCACGTGGCATTTTCCGTGGATTTGTGGTATACTCAATTCTGCATGTATATGCAGAATCGGGGGGCAGAAGCGGCTGCGCGCAGCAAAGGCTGCTTTCCTGCTTCCGCCAATGAATTTCGAAACGGATAAGGAGTTTCCTCCCATGAAAATTTCCCAAGTGTTAAACAGCGGAAACGTCACCGTCAGCTGTGAAGTCTTTCCGCCCAAAAAAGATGCCGGCCTGCCCCATGCCAAGGAGGTCGTCCAGGAGATTGCCGCCTTGCATCCGGCGTTTGTCAGTGTGACGTACGGCGCGGGCGGCACCAACAGCGGCTTCGCCATGGAGCTCGCCGAAGAGGTGCAGAAGTCCGGCGTGCCGGTGCTTTCCCACTTGACGTGCGTGTCGGCAAGCAAAGCGGACGTGCTCGCAAAGGCCGAGGCGTTTCGCGCCCACGGCGTCGAAAACATCCTGGCGCTGCGCGGCGATATCCCGAAGGAGGGGACGTATCCGCGCCCGGACCAGTACCTGCACGCGTGCGCGCTGATCGCCGATCTGAAGGCCCGGGGCTCTTTCTGCGTGGGCGGCGCCTGCTACCCGGAAGGGCACATCGAAAGCCCCAACTGGGCGGAAGACCTGCACTACCTCAAGGAAAAAGCGGACGCCGGCTGCGATTTCTTTACGAGCCAGATGTTTTTTGACAACGACATCTTCTACGCGTTCCTCTACCGCGCCCTTTCGGCGGGGATCACGGTGCCCATCATCGCGGGCATTATGCCGGTCACAAACGCCAAGCAGATCGCGCGCAGCGTCGAATTGTCCGGCACCTGCGTGCCGCGCCGCTTCCGCTGCATCGCCGACCATTTCGGCGACGACCCGGTCGCGATGCGCCAGGCCGGCATCGCGTACGCGACCGAGCAGATCATCGATTTGATCGCGAGCGGCGTCAAGCATATCCATATTTATACGATGAATAAGCCCGACGTGGCGGCGCAGATTTTCAGAAACCTCTCCGGCATCATCGATCCGCCCCATGCAGATTGACCGCGCGGAAATCAGCCGCTATTTGGGATATGGCAGGCGTGTGCCGGACCCCGCCGTTTCCCGGAAAATCGAGGAAGCCGTCGCTCTGCTCGAACAGAAAGCCGCCCCGCACGCGCTGTGGGCCGCGTATCCCGTGTCGATTGCGGATGCCACCGTGAAACTGGGCCCGCTGTCGGTCCAAAGCGCCGCTTTGTCGCGCCATCTGCGCGGCTGTGTGCAGGCGTGCCTGTTCGCGGCGACGCTCGGGCCCGCACCGGACCGCCTGCAGCAGAAAGCCGAGGTGCAGAACATGGCCCTGGCGCTGACGCTGCAGGCCGCCGCCGCCGCGATGATCGAAGCGTACTGCGACGAGGAGGCCGAACGCCTCGCCGCGCATTTTGCGCCGAAGAAGCTCTACCTGCGCCCGCGTTTCAGCCCCGGCTACGGGGATTTCCCCCTCTCGTTTCAGCCGGTGCTGCTGCGCGCGCTCGACGCCCCAAAACGCATCGGCCTGACGTGCACCCAAAGCTGCCTGCTTGCGCCGACGAAAAGCGTGACGGCCGTCATCGGCCTTTCGGCGGCGCCGGCGTCCGCACAAACCGCCTGCGCGGGGAAGTGCGCGTCGTGCGAAAACAAAACGTGTCCCTACCGGCTGTCCTGACGGCATAAAAAAACCGCCGCAAAAAGGCGGCGGCGCAAACCCGTTTGTGCTTCAGGCGTCGAGGGAAAAGCGGCTGCTGACCTCCGACTGGGGCAGCAAAAGGCTGTTGTAAAGGTCCGGGTCATGGATGCCGGGCGGGGCCTTGTCCGCAATCTGCGCATAATAACAATAGGTGTCCGTCTGTGCGAGCGGCAGGAGCGTGTAATCCGCGGGCGCCCGGATTTCACCGGCGTCCCAGCTTGCAAGCGGCGCCCGGCCAATCACGAGAAGCGGTGCGTGCTCGTCTTTCTCACACAGGAAGGTGTCCGCGTCGCCTTCGTTTTGCACCGCAATCGCCGCGCAGCTTTCCCAGCTTGCCGGGTACTGGAAGGTATACCCCAGGCGGCTGCGATAGAGGTGCCCGCTTTCATAGGCGGAAACGGCCACCGACGAAGGGCTCCCCGCGCCCGAAAGGGCAGAGGCCGGCGGGCCCGCGCTGCACGCCGTGGAGAGGAGCAGTACGCCGCTGATGGACCACAGCAGAATCTTTTGAATACGCATCCGGGCTCGCCTCCTTTTTCGAAACCGTTTGATTCCGGAAAAATCCATTATAAAAAGAAAAAGCCGCTTCTTCGCAGCAAATCTTTAGCCTAGCGTATCAGAAAATATGCACTTTGTCAACGAAAGAAAACAAGCTGTAACCCTTTGTTACCTTTTTTAACGATTACTTCGGCCCATCTTACACGGAAAGGAAGTCTTTTATGCAGAAATCCCTCTCTTACGATGTCCTGATTATTGGTGCCGGCCCGGCCGGCATTTTTACGGCCCTGGAGCTGCAAAAGCGGGCGCCGGAAAAGCGCGTCCTGATTGTCGACAGCGGCAGCGCGATTGCCGACCGCCGCTGTCCTGCGCGCACCGGCAGCGGCTGCGTGCACTGCAAAACGTGCAGCATCATGAACGGCTGGGCCGGCGCGGGCGCCTTCTCCGACGGGAAACTTTCGCTTTGCGAAGACGTCGGCGGCAACCTGATTTCCTATATGCCGCGGGAAGAGGCGCAGAAGCTCATCCACTACTGCGACGAGATCTACCTCTCGTTCGGCGCGCCCGAAAAGGTGTTCGGGGAAAATGACCGCGCCGCGGAAAAGATCGCCTATGAAGCGCGGCGCAATAACATCGAGCTGATCCGCTGCCCCGTGCGCCATATGGGGACGGAGTACAGCTTCGAGGTCTTAAAGGCCATGTACGACTTTTTGGCGCAGCAGCCGAACTTTTCGTTCTGGCCGCACACGACCGCTTTGCGGATTCTTTTGGAGAACGGCCGTGTGTCGGGCGCCGAGCTGCAGGGCGCGGACGGCGGGAAGCAGACCGTCTTCGCCGAAAACGTCGTCGTCGCGCCCGGACGCGGCGGCGCGGCGTGGCTGTCGAAGGTCGCAAAGGACCTGGGCCTTTCCTCGCAGAACAACGAAGTGGACATCGGCGTGCGCGTCGAGGTGCCAAACGGCGTGATGGATCATCTGACGAAGAACCTTTACGAAGCAAAGCTCGTTTATTATTCGGATACGTTCGAAAACAAAGTGCGCACCTTCTGCATGAACCCCGGCGGCATCGTTAGCGAGGAGCATTACGACGGCCCGGATGGCGGCCTCGCCGTCGTCAACGGCCACTCTTACGCCGAGGAGGAGCGCCACAGCGAAAACACGAATTTCGCGATGCTCGTCTCCACCCGCTTTACCGAACCGTTCCACCAGCCGATTGAGTACGGCCGCTATATCGCAAAGCTCGGCAATATGCTCACGGGCGGCGGGATCATGGTGCAGCGCCTGGGCGACCTGCTTTTGGGGCGCCGCAGCGACGAAAGCCGGATCCTGCGCTCGACCACGGTGCCGACGCTCAAGACGGCCGTCCCCGGCGACCTCTCGTTTGTGCTGCCGCACCGCCATCTGACCTCGATTGTCGAGGCGCTCAAGGCCTTTGATAAGCTCGCGCCGGGCCTTTACAGCAAAAATACCTTGCTCTACGGCGTGGAAGTCAAGTTCTATTCCTCCAAGCTGGAGGTTTCCCCGCAGTTTCAAACCGCCATCCCCGGCCTTTACGCGATTGGGGACGGCGCGGGCATTACGCGCGGCCTGATGCAGGCGAGTGTGACCGGCGTCGTGGCGGCACGGGCGCTGCTGGCGTAAAGGGCCCGTCTTGTCAAGCCGCGAGAAGGATGTTATAATCTAACCATCTTCCATACGCTTTGGCGTGTGGGAGCAAAAGGAGGAATGTCCATGCAGAAAATGAGGCGCCTGAATGTGGCGTTGGATATGCTCTTTTTTGGCGCGTGCGTTTGCCTGCTCCTCGTTACAGGCGTCATGAAATGGACCGGAGACAGCGGCTTCCAGACGTCTTCCGTATATGTCCTCGTCGTGGCCATCCTCTGTTTCGATGTTGGTGTGCTTGCGAACAGCGCGTTCCACATGCGCCGGGACCTGCACATGCTGCTGTTTGTCCTCGTCTATAACGTGCTTTTGCTCGGGCGCGTCTATTTTAACTGTATCTATTACCGTCACCGCCTGTTGGACGTATTGGAGGCAGAGGGCTGGCAGCAGCTTTATCTGGCCATCCTCATCATCTTCGTCGGGCTTGTCGCGTTTGTCCTGGCCTATTTTTTGATCGGCCCCATTTTCCGCCGGCGGGAGCGCCAGGTCGAAAGGGGAGAGCGCAGCCCGCAGAAGCCGGTGGTCCCGGTTTTGCGCCAGCTTTCCCGCGTTGCGCTTTACGTGACATCCATCCCGTTTTTCTATGTCCTGGCCATTCAGGCGTATACGGTGGTGGCGGGCGGTTATGCCGCCTCGTTTACGCATACCGTGGAAATCCCGTCTCTGATCAGCCGCCTTTCCACGCTGTTTGTGCCGTCGTTTGTGCTCTTTTTGGGCACGCTTCCCTCCCTGCGCCAGATGATCGGGCCGCTGGTCGTGTACGGCGTCTATATGGGCGCTTCGCTGTTGACCGGCCGGCGCAGCATGCTGGTGACGGAAGCGATAATGCTCTTCCTTTACTTTGTCATGCGCGACGCGCTGCGCCCGAAGGAGCGGCGCAGGCTGACGTGGAAATGGGCCATCCCGGTCGCGGTGGTCGGCCTGGTCGGCGCGTATCTGCTGCAGCAGATCGCCTATATGCGTTCGGGCTACGTCAACTGGAACCGCTCCTTTTTCAGCGTCTTGATGAGCTTCGTCGATTCGCAGGGGGCGAGCTTCCGCGTCGTTGTCCAGACGGTCAATCACCTGCCGATGGTGCAGTCGGCCGAACCGCTCTATTTCTTATTGTATCCGTTTGAAATGTACTTCCGCAACAACGCCGTGTTTAACACGCTGTTCGGCCTGCCCGCCATCGTGGAGGTGCAGACCCCGGAATTTGCCCAGACCACGCACAATTACGCGCATTGGCTGACGTATGCCGTCGACCCGCAGCGCTACGTCGGCGGCGGGGGCTTCGGCACCTCGTTCGTCGCGGAGAGCTTTGCCGCGGGCGGTTTCGTCGCGCTGATCCTGGTTGCGGTCCTCTTTGGCATCGTCTTCCGCTGGTTTTCGTCGCTTTTGACGCGCAATTGGCTGACGATTGCCATCGGGCTGTTTCTGTTCCGCGACCTGATCTATACGCCCCGCAATTTTGCGTTCAGCTGGCTGACCGATACGTTCAGCATCACGAATATTTTCTATGTGGCGGTCCTCTACGTCCTGGCCCTGCTTTTGATGCGCCTGGGCGCCCACGTACACCGTCTGGACCGCCGGCCGCCGCCGCGCATACGGGTCCGGTTTCGCTTGAGATTACACAACGGAGGTTAAAGGAAAGACCATGGAGATTTCAATCAGTTTTCAGGATATCTGGAACTATATCAAACGCCGCTTCTGGCGTCTCGTCGTGATTGTGGTGCTGATCGCAATCGCGGGCGGCATCGTTTCCGCCTTTGCCATCCCGCGCACCTATACATCCGCGTCCGTCGTCGTGATCAGCGCGGACGTCGCGGAGAGCGCGGACCCCGATTACCGCAACCAGTACACGGGCATCATCAGCAACCGCGTCTCGGTCGGCCTTGCCATGGTCAACGGCACCGAAGGCGAGCAGATGCGCGAAGAGGTCGCCTCGTACCTCGGCATCGACCCGGAACATATTCTGACGATCAATGCGACGCAGATGCAGGGCGGCCCGAATATCCAGATTAAGACGACGACCGACCTGCCGGAGCTCAATGCCCAGATCTCGGACGCCGCGTGTGAGGTGCTCGCGCAAAAGCTCACGGAAATGCTGCCTTCGCCGCCGCTGAAGATCGAAATGATTGACCACGGCCAGAAGGCTTCGGTCTCCTCTACGTTCGGCGCGCTCGCAAAAGGCGGCGTGCTGTGCGGGGCGCTGGCTGTGGTCGTGTGTTTCCTGTTCTGCGTGCTGCGGGTTTTGTCCGACCACCGCGTGCGCAACAGCGTAGAGCTCTCGAGTGCCGCTGCGCTGCCGCTTTTCGGGGAGATTTCCGCTTCCCAAAAGGCGGACCACACCGAGGAGATGCGCCGGATCCGCGCGGCCCTTTTACAGAAGGCCGGCGGGGCACGGCTGCTGCTGCTCGTTCCCGCCGCCGGCGATGCGCAGGGCGCCTTTACGGCGAATCTCGCGCGCTCGATTGCCGGCTGCGGCAAAAAGGTCTTGCTTGTGAGCACGAGCCTTGCGTCGAAAGGGCAGGCCTCCCTTTTGGGGGCCGATGCGGCCCATACGCTGTGGGAGGTCCTTTCGGGCAATGCCGCCTTCGAAGAGGCCGTCTCGAAGACGCAGGTCCCCACGCTGTCGTTTTTGGGCGCCGGGGAAACGGTCCCCGCGTCCGCCGGCGAGCTGCTCGCCTCCCCGGCCATGGCGTCGCTTTTGCAGCAGGCGCAGGCCGCCTATGACCTCGTGCTGCTTTCTTCCATGCCGGAAATCGAGAGCGCGCAGGCGGACCAGCTGGCGTCTCTCTGCGACGCGTGCGTTTTGATTGCACGTTACGGCGCGACCGAATATGACGATTTCTACCGCGCACAGCGGCGCCTGCAAACGGCGGGCGGGAACGTCATCGGTTTTGCGACGACGTATACCGAATAAACTTTTACGCCGCTTGAGTTCCTTTTCAAGCAACTACAGAAAGGAAGGATTTTCGATGGTCAGACATATCGTACTTTGGAAGCTGAAGGATGCCCAGGCGCCAAACGCCGCGGGGCATGCGGCCAGCCTGCGCAGCCGCTTTAAGGCCTTGCTCGGCGTCGTCCCGGGCCTGGAATCCATTGAGGTCGGCGTCAATTACAAGCCCGGCGATTACGACTTGTGCCTCGTCGCCGACTTTGCCGATAAGCCGTCGGAGGCGGCCTATCAGACGCATCCGGAACATCTGAAAATCAAGGAGATCATCCATACGCTCATCCAGGCACGAACGGCGTTTGATTACGAGTACACTGCATAAGGCCATTCCCTTTGCAGAGAGCGTGGAAACGCCCAAAACGGCAGGCTGCCCCGCAGCGCGTTTTCCGGCATTAAAAAAGCCGGGACGAAACGCGTTCGCCCCGGCTGCCTGCCGTTTTTGCTGTTTACTTTTTATATCCGGCGGCATTTAGGATGATCTCTACGGCGCCGTCAATCCCGACGGAAGACGTGCACAGGCACAGATCGTAATTTTCCGGAACGCCCCATTTGGCACTCGTGTAGAAGTTGTAGTAGCTTGCGCGCTGCTTGTCGGTCTTGAGCATGAAGTCTTCCACTTTGGCAGGGTCCTGGCCGTATTCATGTACGGCGCGCTCGCGGCGGAACTCCCGGCTCGCATACAGGAAAACATTCATGACGTTGCGCTGGTTGCGCAGGATGTAATCGGCACAGCGGCCCACAAAGACGCACGGCCCCTTCTGAGCGGCTTCCTTGATGATCTTCGCCTGCAGCAGGAAGAGCTGGTCGTTAATGGGCAGGTCGTTTTTCCCGTTTGCCGTGCCAAAGCCGTAGTTTCCCATGACCAGGGAGTATAAAAGGCTGCTCGCGTGGCGCTCGTCGGCACGCCGGAAAAGCTCTTCGCTAATCCCGCTCTGCTTTGCGGCCAGGGCAATCAGCTGCTTGTCATAATAAGGAATGTTCAGGCGCTTGGCAATCGCAAGGCCGATCGCGCGTCCGCCGCTTCCATATTGCCGGGCAATGGTGATGCTATTCATAAATGTCCCTCCGCTTCTGGGTAATCTCCATAATTTTAAACATATTATATCCTCTTTTCTGGGGAAAGTCAACGCCCGCTTTCGATTTCTTTTTCGCCTTTGCGAACGGGGGAGGCGCTGCCTTTTCGAAAGCCTTTTTGGGGTACACCGGGCCTTTTTATGCGCTTTGCCGGCTGTGGCGGCGCGCCCTTTCGGGGGAACGCGCCCGCCTTTTTCGGACGAAAAATCCAAAGTCCCCTTCGAAACCGGGCAAACCGCCTTGCAATTTGCTGGGCGCGCAGGTATAATAAGCGTAAGAAAACACAGAATGCACGTTTGTGCGGCAGGAAAGGAGGAAACCAGCATGGATTGTGTTTTTTGCAAGATCGCGTCCGGAGAAATCCCCAGCACGAAAGTGTATGAGGACGATGTCTGCGTCGCTTTTAAGGACCTGGAGCCCCAGGCGCCCGTCCATGTGCTGCTTATCCCGCGGACGCACATCGCTTCCGCGGCGGACATTACGCCGGAAAACAGCGCAATCGTTGCGCATATCTTTGAAGTTGCGGCAAAGATTGCAAAGGAGCAGGGCCTGGAAGGCTGGCGGATCGTCAGCAACGTCGGGAAGGATGGCGGCCAGACCGTCATGCACCTGCACTTCCATCTGCTCGGCGGGCGCTCGATGGCGTGGCCGCCCGGCTGATGCGGGAAGACCGAAACATTGCGGAAAAAGTTCTTATGAATCAGGAAGGCCGGTTTTAGCGTGAACGAATTGGTAACAAAGGACGGACAGACATATTACCGCATGACGATTGCGGGCTGCGAGAGGGACCTGCCCGTTTGTCCGATCAGCGACACCCTCTCCATTGCGGGCTTTGTCATGCTCGGCGATTATGAAATCTGCGTGGCCTGTGCAGCGGAGCTTTTAAAGCGCTGCCCGCCGCACGATGTAATTTTAACGGCAGAGGCCAAAGGGATCCCGCTGGCCCATGAGATGGCGCGCCAGGAGAAGGGCCGCTATGTGGTTGCCCGCAAAGGCATGAAGGCCTATATGCGCAACCCGATCCATGTCGAAGTCAAGTCGATTACGACCGACCACATCCAGCAGCTTTATCTGGCAGAGGATGACTACAAGGATCTGCACGGCAAGCGCATCCTCATTGTGGATGACGTCATCAGCACCGGGGAATCCCTCTGCGCGCTGGAAAAGCTTGTTGAAGCCTTTGGGGGCGAAATTGTCGGCCGCGCCGCGGTTTTGGCGGAAGGCGATGCCGCGAAGCGCTCGGATATTACGTTCCTGGAGCCGCTGCCGATGTTTCCGAAAGAGTGCGTCTAAGGCGCCTCTTTCCCTTAAAAGGAAGGAAAACGTATGAGAAGACCGCTTGCGTTGGTAGGATTTGCGTATCTGCTGACACAGGCGGTCTCTGTTTTGATCGGGACAAAAGAAGCCTTTCTGCTCGCGGTGGTAGCGCTCGCGGCAGGCGCCATTTTCCTGCTGTTTGCGCTGGCTTCTAAAAATCGGAAATACGCCATCCCGGTCGTGCTGCTGACCGCTGCCGCCGCGAGTTTCCTGTTTTCCGTGCAGAGCGCGCCTTTGCAGGCGGCGGCCGAGGCGGCTGCCAACCAGGAGGTCCGCGTGTCCGGCATCGTCTGCGAGCCGCCGGCGGTGGACGATAGCGGCAGCACCCACTACGTCATCCAAATCGACGACGGCAAATGGGGCAGCGGCAAGGCGCTGGAAGGGTACGCGGTCCAGGTAACCGCATACGGCCGCTTCCATGCCCAGCTTTCCGACCGCGTGACGGCCTCCTTAGAGTTGTACATGCCGGAAAAGGAATCGTTCTTTTCTCAGCAGAACCGCCTGCGCGCGGACGGCATCCTTTTGCAGGGCTCTGTCGACGAGACGCGCTATTACACCGTGGAACCCGGTACATTGCCCGCCGTGCAGGGATTTCTAGAAGGGATCCGTTCGAACATTTCCGGGGTATTGTCCGCGTCGCTCGCGCCCGAAGACGCCGCCCTCGCCGAAGGGCTGCTGCTGGGCGGTTCGAGCGGCCTTTCGCAGGAAACGCGCAGCGATTTCCGCGACGCGGGCATCTACCATCTGCTTTCCGTTTCGGGCCTGCATATGGCGGTGATCGCGCAGTTTCTGCTGTTTGTGTGCGGCCTTTTGCCCCTGCCGCGGCGCGTGCGTCCGGTATTCGCCTGTGCGGGTGTCCTTTTGTTTATGGGTGTGGCGGATTTCGTGCCCTCCGTGGTCCGCAGCGGCGTGATGTGCTTATTGATGCTGGGCGGCCAGTTCTTTTCGCGGCGTGCGGACGGCCTCAATTCCCTGGGGTTCGCAGTGCTCCTGCTCTGCCTGGCCCATCCCTATGCGGCGGCGGACGTTAGCTTGCTGCTCAGTGTCTCGGCGACGCTCGGCCTGCTTTTATGCATGCCGAGGTGGACGGCGTTTTACCAGAAACACCATCCGCGCAGCCGTGTGCTGCGTGTCCTCGTCCGGGAGCTTTGCGGGGCGGTCGTGACGTCGGTCGCTGCCACCGTCTTTACGCTGCCCGTTTCCCTGTTCGTCTTTGAGAGCCAGTCGCTGGTGTCGCCGCTTGCCAACTTGCTGGTGCTGCAGCCCTCTACGTGGCTGCTGTATCTGTTGATCTTCGGGCTGCTGTTTACGACCCTTTTGCCGGTCCCGTTTCTTGCCGGCCTTTGCTGGCAGGGCGCGGCGCTGCTCTCCCAATGGCTGCGGAAGGCGGCCGCGTTTTGTGCACGGCTCCCGTTTGCCGCCGTCTGCACCGATTATACGTTTGTGAAGGTCTGGGTGCTCTGCGCGCTGCTGATTTTTGGCGCGGCCCTCCTGCTTGGCCGCTGCCTGCGGCGTCCGCCGCTTTGGGAAGCAGCCCTTTGCAGCGCCCTGCTGCTGGCCTGCAACGCCTTCCTGTATGCATCCCGCACGGCGGACGCCTGCCGCGTGTTCGTGGCGGGCAGCGGTTCCGGCGTCAGCGCGGTGGTCTCCTACCATGGCCAAAGTGTGGTGATCGGCTGCGGCGCCGGCCAGGCGCGGGTGCAGGCGATTCTCCGGCGCTGCGGCACGCGTTCCCTCGAAGCGGTAGCGCTTTTGTCGGATTGGAAAGGCGAGGTGCAGCGGGCTTCCCAGATTCTGAAAGCCTGGCAGCCGGCCCATTTGCTGCTGCCCGCGGATGTGGAACAAGCGGATCTTCCCGCCGCCGCGGCTGCTCCCGCGCTGCAGGGCGCATCGTCATTATCCCTTTGGGACGGCCGCGCCCTTTTGTTGTATGATGCGTCCGCCGCGCTGCTGGAGGTGGAGGGTACTTCCATCCTGTTCGTGGGGGCGTATGCGGACTATTCCGACCTCCCGGCCGCTTTCCTGGACGCCGACGTCCTCGTCTGTGCCGCGCTCCCTTCCGGCGAAGAAGCCGAGGCGCTGCAGCCGTCGATGACCTGCCTGTGTGCGTATCCGGACGAACAGATCGGGGAAAATGCCGCGGCGTTCGCCGCTTACGCGCGTGCGCACGGCCAGCCGATTGTGATGGGGAATGCGCAGGACCTCGTCTTGGAACCGCATCTGCCCAATGACTTAAAAGTGAGGAGGAACGATTGATGCCAGAGCTTTCCGAAAGCCAGCTTCGCAAAATGATAGAGGGCGGCAGCCTTTCCGGCCTTTATGTGCTGTATGGGGAAGAGAAGTACCTGGTCTCGCAGTGGGCGGACCGCCTTTCCCAGAAAGCGGCCGGCAAATCCTTTTTGGATTTTAACCTGCAGGTCTTTGCGGGCGATGTCCCGGCGGAATCCCTCGCCGACGCCATGCAGGCGCTGCCGTTTATGGCCGAGCGGAAATGTGTGCGCGTGCGCGACTTGACGCTCGACGGACGTTCCCCGTCAGAACTTAAAAAGCTCACACAGGCGTTCGATGAGGTGCCGGATTCCACGGTCTGTGTCTGCTCCTTTGTCTCAACCAGCCCGCCTTTCCGCTCGGATAAAAAGTGGAAGGCCCTTTACGACTGCTTTTCCCAACACGGCGCCTGCACTTCTTTCCCGCGCCGCAAGCCGCAGGAGCTCGAGCGTCTGCTCATACAAAGGGCCGCTAAATACGATTGTATCCTCGACCGCGGCGCTGCCGCCCGCATCGTTTCGTATGTGGGGGAGGATTTGTCCTCTCTCTTCAATGAATTGGAAAAAGTCTGCGCTTTTACGGGAAGCGGCCCCGTGGCCCTTTCGGCCGTCGATGCCCTCGTCACGCGCAACCTGGAAGCGCGGGTCTATGACTTGAGCCGCCATTTGCTGGCGGGGAGGTATGCCAAGGCCTATGAGACGCTGGACCTTTTGCTCTCGCAAAACGAGGAACCGGTCGGCATTCTGGCGGTCCTTTCCGGCACCTACCTCGACCTTTACCGCGTCCGCTGCGCGCTGCAGAGCGGCGAGGGCGTTTTAGAGCCGGCAAACCATTTCGATTATAAGCGCAAGGAATTCCGCCTGAAAAACGCGGAGCGCGATATGCGCGGCCTATCGACCGGGCAGCTGCGCGAGAGCCTGCAGGTGCTCCTGCAGACGGATCTCGCCTTAAAAGGCGCGCGCACCGCGGCGCGGATCGTTTTGGAGGAAGCCATCGCAAAATTATTGGTAATCGCCAGCGGGGAGGTGCATGCATGACCGAGAAACTGCACGTGCGGGAAGCGGTCGTCGTGGAGGGGAAATACGATAAAATTAAGCTCTCCGCCCTGATCGACGGCCTTATCGTCGAAACGCACGGGTTCGGCATTTATAAAGACCGCGCGCTTTTGGATCTGCTGCGCCGCTTAGCCGATACGCGCGGCCTGCTGATCTTGACGGACAGCGACGGCGCAGGATTCCAGATCCGCAATTTCCTCAAAGGGAGCATCGACCCGTCCAAAGTGCGCCATGCCTATATCCCGGACCTGTTCGGCAAAGAAAAGCGCAAGAAAACCCCAAGCAAAGAGGGAAAACTCGGCGTCGAAGGTATGCCGCTCGACGTCTTGCGCGAGGCCCTGCGGCGCGCGGGCGTCGAAAGCGAACCGGTGCCGTGCGCGCCGGCGCCCATCACCAAGGCGGACTTTTTCCGCTTAGGCCTTTCCGGCACGCAGGACAGCGCGAAGCGCCGCCAGATGCTGCAGCAGGTGCTCGGCCTGCCGAGCCATCTTTCTGCCAACGCCCTGCTGCAGGTGCTCAACGCCATTTTGGATCTGCCGGCCCTGGAAGCGGCCTGCAAAAATATTTTTTCGAATTTTGCAGAAAAGGCTTGACAATCTGCCCGTTGGGATGCTATAATAATTCTCGCCGCTTGAAATGCGCGAGTGCTGGAATTGGCAGACAGGCACGTTTGAGGGGCGTGTGTTGTATGACGTACGGGTTCAAGTCCCGTCTCGCGCACCACGTCAAAGGCGGCTTTATGATAACGGTTTTCCGTTATCATAAACGAGAGGGCTTAGTGGAAAATCTAAGCCTTTTCGTTTATGATAACTCCTGCCGGCGTTGTGAGCACCAGCAGGAACATTATCATAAACTTTCGAGAACTATCTTTACACAAATGCCTAAAGGCATTTTTCATTGCTGCGGGCTGCGCAGACAGCCGCTCATCCGGCGGCGCGCTCAATGCGGTGAAGCGTTCAAAGCGCAAGTATCATTATCCTCCCTGGGGTCATGGCCACTGCTTTGATGCGGTTGGCGGGACTTACGGCTCGCTGGATTTCCAGGTCGTCGCCGGCCCGCTGGCTCTGCGGTTTCTCTGTTTCCGCAGCAGGCGAGGGTCTGATGCAAAGATAGTTTTAGATTGTGAAGGTTCATGTCGCAAAAGGAAAAGCGACTCGCGAAACATGTTAGGGTCCCGCGAATCGCTCTTGACAAATGTATCAGTTAAGTGGTATTATGAAGCCACATAAACTGCACCATAAGCCATGAGGGTTCGTGGGAAACCCTTGTGACGCAAGCCTCATGTAGTCGCCAAACTGCATGGGGCTATGAGTGCTTTTATGCTTTTGCTAGCCTAAGTCTACCACAAAAAAGCGCAAGAGTCAAGTCTTTATGACTTGGGTGAGCAAAAGTTTTTGAGCATTTTTTGATAAAAATGCTCTTTTTTTATATTCACTGAGTGATTTTCACTTGAGCTGATGCATTCAATGGGCGATTTTTGAAAACTCTCTGCTTCATTGCTTTTCCTTATATGTAGCGAAAATGGGAGTGCAAAGCAATGGTTGTCCTAGTTCTTCTGATTGCGGTGTTGTTCGTCCTTTTTATATACTACTATTATCAGGAAAAGCGTAATAGTGATTGGCTTTCTCGCGAGAATGAGAGACTTGAGTCAGAGGCTCAAGATCGGGAGACGCTCCTGAGAAGTCTCCAGGACGGAATGCGAAATGCGAATATGCTCATTGATTATTTGAAAAATGGCTCAAACGATCAATTCGTTTCGCGTGCGGCCTATGATGAAGAAGTAAAATCGCTCACAGAAGAAATTGAGAAACTCGCTGAGCAGCTGGATACTTACAAGAAAGATAAAGAAAATGCGATTCAGAGAAGTAAGAAACAAAAGAAAAAAGAAGAAGCACTCTTAGAGAATATCCGGACGAATCCTCATAAATACTTTCAGTTTAAGCCTTACTTTATGAATCTAAGCGAAGTTTGGGCATATCACTATATATGCAAAGCGCTCTGTGACCTCTTTGGAACCGTGAGTGGGAAGCCTGTGCCCGATAACTTTGTTCACAATGATCGTGGTGAGAATGCTTTTTGCTTTTTAGAAAATCAAAAGCATCTTTTTGTATTTCCTCAAACAGCTGTATACTCTTTCACCGCAAATAATGATAAGACGCAAAATGAAAAGCAGTTAAGGGAGTATGCGAACCGAGTCCTTGGCGGAAAAAGTGTGGATTTCATCATTTGCAAACGTGTTTACGTCCGTGACCATGATGTAAACTTTGGTTTTCAACCTGTTTTGGCAATTGAACTTGATGGTATTACGCATAATCCGGAATTAGTGACTGAACAGCAAAAAAAGAACGATGATTTTAAGGATTTGCTGATGTCACAACACGACGATGAGGAGCCTGTAAAGCATCTGGTTCCGCTTATGCGTTATAAGCTGACAACGCCGATGACAAAGGATGGAAAATTCTTTTATACATACAATGATGAGGATAAAGAGAAAATCAAAGAAATGCTGCGCAAATACCTAAGCCACGTATGAGATTCTATACTTGCGGTATTGCCGGCTCCTTTTCTTTGCTATGTGATACGAGGGGTGCGACAATGTGTCGCACCTTTTTTCTCTGAACGAACGGCATTCATTTGTTGCCCTAAACACTGATCGCGCATGTTTTTAATTTTACAGGATTATTCGAGCGTGCTTTTCCGCATGAAATGCTCGATGGCAGAAAGGTAGGCTGCCTATGCAATACGTTATTATCATTATTCTTGCTTTGATTGTGGTTGTCCTCTTTATTTTAAAAGATAGACGTAAGGATCATGAGCCCGAAACCCCAATCCAGCAATCCCTCTGGCAAGAGGAAAAATATGCGAGTGATATCCGCAATCATCCGCATAATTATTATGATTTCAAGCGGTGCTTTATGAACGAAAATGAGTCCTGGGCTTACCATTACATTTCAAAGGCTCTGTGTGAGATTTATGGAACGTTTCAGACTCCACCAGGCAAACAGAATTTCAAAGATAACAATAATCCTTACGCAATCTTCGAAAACAGAGCGCAGCTTTTTGTGTTCCCGCAGCCGAATCTTTACGCATTTGTTCAGCACAAGCGGAGTATTGAGAAGGAAAGAAGAAGCGTTGTGCATCATGTTATGGGCGGGAAGAGCGTTGATTTTCTGATCTGTAAGAGGGAGATGGACCGGCGTAACGGCCATTTCATCTATTCATTCCGTCCGGTGCTCGCCGTTGAACTTGACGGCATTACCCACGATAAAAATTACGCAACTTCGCGTCAATATCAGAATGATCAATTCAAAGATCGACTGTTTTCGAAAGAAGACAGTGATGGGCCTATCAAAAACTGGATTCCCCTTATGCGCTATCAATTTAGAAAGCCAATGACAAGAAAAGATGGCTCCTATTATTATGTATTCGCTCAGGAAGATGAGGAGGGAATCCGAGAAATGCTGCGCGATTATCTGAATAATGTTCTCTAAGCATTACCTGTCCCTATTTGTGCGATTGGTGCGAACATATCTTGACATTCCGTATTCTACAGATTAAAATGCAAACAGGACAATCACGCGCGGTTATAAAATACCCGTCATAGAGATCGCTCTCTGTGCGTGATGGCCTGGCGCATTCTTTTTCCCCGTATCTAGGATGTGTCGAAGGTTTCGGTAAATGCCGAAACCTTTTCTTTTTCTGTGCGATGGGGGTGCGACAACGTGTCGCACCTATAATTTTCTCTTGACAGAAAATGAAATGTAGGGTAATATAGCAGTGTACTCCTATTCATTCAAGTTCCAGAATGAGATTCGATGTACGTTTTTATCTTTTTTGTAGAAGGTTCCGGACGGCGTTCGGAGCCTTTCTTTTTTCTGTGCCGCTAGGTGCGACAAATTGTCGTACCTGGCAGTATGTTTGACAAAGTCAAACGAATCGCATAAGATAGAGTTGCGGGGCATAGAATTGATAGGCGAACCCGCGTATGCGCACTTTTGCACCAGCTTCTTTCATAACAACATGGCGAGTGTTTTTTGAAGGAGCTGAAAGAGGTCTTTGCTGTGAAAGCAAGGGCCTCTTTTTCGTTTGGAAGGAGAGGGGCCGGCTGCTGTTTTCAAATAGACGTAATTGAAAATTAGGATAAGAAAAAGGCCAAGCATTTGCAGCCTGGCCCTTTCCTCATTTCGTTGCAACTGTGTTGTTTGCAACAATGCTCGTATTATCTACGACATTATTTCAATCCACACCGCTAAGCGGTGGTCAGCATACACCTTGGTGCACACCGACGTAATTACTTACAGTTATATTATCACCTCTTGCACTATAAAAGTCAAGACCTAGATTAGAAAATAGCTAAAGAGTTATTGTCGATTCAACCAACAGGTACCGATAACTTTGCCGGCATCATCGACGACAGTGCCTCCAACGGTAAGAAGGCGGGAAGTCTCCATTCCCAAAGCCTTGCACGCATTCGCGTACATGGCCGATACGACACACAGGTCGCACTCTTCCGGGTCTGGTAGAGGATCTATATGTTCGAATTCCAATGCAGAATGAACAGGAATACTTACCCCGTCCATTTGGATAGGTTCAAGCTCCATTTGCGGCGCCGTGCGCGCGGACAGCATCCTGCCGCCGTAGGGGATCGTTGCGACTTTCTCACCGCCGCGATACTTGCGGATCTTCGGATCATATACAGCCCCTACGTAAATGTCAATATCGTGCCCGCCAACGTAGGATTTGATTTTCATACTTATTCCTCCTTCGATGCTTTTATATCGGCTTTTTCAATTTCTCACGAATGATTCTGCTGTGCTTCTAAAAATTCCGATACGCTTATAACCTGCGGATCATCAGGAAAATGCTTTAGATTGCCTGTAATCAATGCAGCGCCGCAGGTCTTCGCGACTTCATAAAACTTCTTGTCCGCGGTGTCTGAAAACGGAAGATCGATCGGTTTCGCGATCACGGATTGCCCGCAGAAATTGAACCAGTCGAGCAGCGCGTTGATCTGGCCTTGCGGAAACCGAAATTTCGGACGTTGCAGAACCTCACGGTACTCGTTCATAATTCGATAGTCAAAGCAGGGGATAATGCTGCCGGATAAAACCATGCCGATGACTTGAGCCGGCGCGCCGTTTTTGGACCACAGAGCAGACACCAGCACGTTGGTGTCGATCACAACCAGCATGCTTCATTCCTCCTGGCGAGTCTCTGCAATTTCGGCTTCGATATCTTCGTCACTTAGAAACCCCTGTTTTGCAGCATGTTCGCGCATCGAATTGAACGCGATCATCGCCTTCGCCTGCCGAACTGCCTTGAGGGTTTCTTCAAAGCTGCCGTCCGTGATGTCGAGCATCAGAGCGGTTGGGCGGCCGTTGTTTGTGATGATGACCTCACCGTCCTCGGCAAGATCCTCCCAGATACTTTTTGGGGTTGTTCGCAAATCTCTTACCGTATAAAACTGCATAGAAGCTCACCTCTTTCCTCTTTATTATACATGATAAGTAACACAATTGTCAACGAATAAACGCTCAAATTGAGTGACAATTTATAGCAACAAATGAAACAATATGTTTATCCGGCCCCTTCCTGCCGCGTGCAAGGAGGGGCTGGTTTCTGCTTGCTTTACGTGGAAAGAGATCAATTGCAGTTTTAGACATAATTGAGGTTTTAAAACACATAAGTGTTCATAAGTTGCGATCAGGACAAGAAAAATTTTTAAAAAATTACGTTTTATTAACCTGAATTAATGCAAGCCTTAAAAAATTGATGTAAAATATAATATATGAACGAAATTTTAGTCACATTCTTGTATTGTACGAGAGCATCTGAAAAGGAGATTTTTATGAAAAAGATAGCAGTGGTATTTATGTGTATAATTTCACTGTGCTTAAGCGGTTGTGGAATAACATCTGATGACTCCAATGAAAAAACCTTTGAAGCATACTATCAATCTATTTCCGACAGTGACGTCGTGTTTGAAGGTAATACGAATTATGTGAATTCTCAGATTTTGTTGACAGCTGCAGATGGTGTATCAAAAAAGCAGGTCGAAAAGTTGATAAAGAAACAAGGAGGAGATATAGTCGGATATATTTCAATTTCAAACGACTATCAAATCGAATTCGCTAATAATAAAACATTTGAAGAACTCAATACAATTATTGCAGATTTGAAAAGCAATGATGATGTTGAGAATGCCACCTTAAATTATGCCAGCCAGCAAAATACATCGGCGATTGACTATACAAAAGATCCCTGGATTGACGCGAATAATGCAAAAGATACTTCCGGTTCACAGTGGTCAGAGATAAACCCCAAAGGTAATAACTGGTGGGCTGAAGCAATCATGTTGCCTTCAGTCTGGAATATGAACGTAGAATTCCAACCTGTAAAGGTAGGAATATTTGATACCATGTTTGATACAGATAACGAGGATTTGCAGAATAAATTCGTAAAAATATGGAATAACCCAAAGAATGAAAATGGAAATTGTATGGTATCTTCATTGTATAGCAGCGCAAAGCAAGCAAATCAATCAACAACGAACTATGCTCACGGCACACACGTAGCGGGGCTAATAGCCGCAAAAGCAGAAAATCATTTTGGAATTGCTGGTGTAAGCCAGAATGTACAATTATATGGATTTTCGTATGTTTCTGCACTTACTGATACGGAGAATGAGAATATATGGAATGATTTTTTTGAAATAAAATATAGTATTGCACTTATGCTTAACGAAGGCGTCAAGGTAATAAATTTCTCTGTTAGTGAAAGTGAACTGTTGGTTGCAGCACAGCATGGCGTTGAAAATGCATTGACAATTTTAGATGAACTAAGTACATCATATGAACGCTTTTTCAAGAAGTGCTTAGATGCAGGATATGACTTTTTAATTGTTAAATGTGCAGGAAATGAAAATCATTATAATTGGAAATCATGCAGTGCAAACAAAGATCATCCTTATGGATATATGGTCGATAATACCGTCGAGGATAATACAGTTTATGACGCTCAATATGATTTCTTTGGAGCAATCAAAGATGAGACAGTGAAGGCACATATTTTAATTGTTGGCGCAGTAGAAAATCATACAGACTATTATAAGACCGCTGAATTCAGCACAGTCGGGAAGCGAGTGGATGTTTATGCACCGGGTAAGAGCGTTTTAAGCGATTTTCCTACTAATATTACTGTAATGGATGACGGAACATCTATGTCAACACCAATTGTTACTGGAATTGCAGCACTTGTTTGGGGCGTTAACCCAGATTTAAGCGCTGAGCAAGTTGCAAGTATTATTCGTGCTTCTACTAGTATTACGCTATTTGATTCAGAAAGTGTCTCTAACTTCTTTCATACTGTGGACACGACACCTATTGTAAATGCTTATTTTGCCGTTCAGTTGGCACAGAATATACCTGCAGAGGATAATGAGGAGGAAAACACATCTGGTATCGTAACCGGCATGGCCTATCATACTTCGGGTGAAAATTCTGTAGAAGCGATGACTGGTGTAACAATCACAGTATTTGATGCTGCGGAGAGTATTATAGACACAGTTAATACGTCGGAATTCAGCGGCTACTCATTTGTTTTGCCTGAAGGTACTTATACAGTTACGGCAGAAGCAGACGGATATGAAACTGAGAGCAAAGAAATTACTTTAACAAAAAATGAAGTACTAAATGTAGATTTTGATATGAAGGAAGTTGTAAAAGAGCTCAGCGAAGAGGAATTACTCTCAAAAGTTGAATTGGAAGCAGGCCATGAAATGGAAAGTCACGTATATGTTGATCTGGATCATAATGAAACTAATGAATTGATTGGTGTCTATAGCGATAACAATGGCTCTTACCAGACATGGTATTGTAGTAGTGATGGGAGTACGTGCAAATTAGTACATCAATCCGAAGAGTGGATGGATGCGTGCGATATTGATCTATTGGATGTTAGCAATGAAACGCATGTAGCCATTAACGTTTATAGAACTATGGGAACAGGTGGAAGTTATTCTATTCTAAGATTAAACAATAAAGAGATTGAGTGCTTGATTTCTAACAAGTATGGATACGTGTCAATGAATAACGATGGAGATATTCTGCTTGATATTGAAGCGTACGATTCGATGTATGATCCATACAGTGGAGGTAAATTAGGACATACATGGAAAGATACATACTTGTTTTTTGATGGGAGTACATATAAAGAATATGGTGCAAAAGAAATATCAGAAAATGAATTCTTGGAGTACAATAATTCTCAAGCAATCAAAAATGAAATTAAAAATAATCTGGAAAAAGAAAGTACATATTTGGAGTTTAGGTACTTTAAAAGAAAAAATGGAATTATGCATATTCAATGTAACGTGCATAAAGAGTCAGGAGAAATTCGGTATGGATATTATACGGTTAGATATAGTGGAAATGAGATAGACGAAAATCTAGGAGATTATATTTCAGGAGAAATGGAATCTAGTTTCTCTGATCTAGAAGTAGTATATTAATTTAATCCTTGATCTTTTCAAGTTCTTGCGTTTAAGAGGTTTGTAAAATGAAAAAAAGATTATTCTTATGTATTTTAATTTGCTTAACACTTGTTAGTTTTGTAGGATGCGGTGAAGAGAACGAGTTAGTCAAAGACAGTGCGCAGAAAATAGTGAATGCTTTTACTGACAAGGATATGGATGCAATTAATAAAATTATTTTTGATGTAGAAGAAACCAAAGTAGATGATGAACTGTCTGACATTTGGGGCGAAAGCGAAGAATCGCAAGAAGGGGTAATTGCTCATATTTTTGAACTGGTAACTATCAAAGTGAAAACAACTACAGATAGCTTGATTACTTATGAAATTGTAGCACCGAATATGAAAAATGTATTTCATGATGTTGAAAATAGAGAGAACATAACAGAACAAGATTTATTAAATTATATTATTGATTATGCAAATAATTCTGAAAAAATAGATACAGAAATATCGCTTGAATACACGCTTATAGACAACGAACCTGTAATTAACTACAAGGACGAAAAGTTTATCAACGCAATAACTGGTGGACTTACGGATGCCTATAAAACGCTGTATTCTGAAATGATGGAAAAGTATGAGAAGGGAGAAAGTTGAAAATGAAAAAGGTTGTTAGTATAATATTATCAATATTTATATTTTTATCTACATATACAACAGCTATGGCGATCGAAGACAGCAGTAAATATTATACTGTGCAAGTCGAATACTCCGATAATACCGGTCATAAGGAAACATTAGATGTTATGGTGCAAAACAATAATGTTTTTGTTAATGCAAAAATGATTGCTGAAAGATTGGGGTACTCATTTTATGACGATGGGGAAAGTGCAACAATTTTCAATAATTCTTCAGATATGATTCCATCGTCAAAAACAGAATTCAATTATAATAGTACGAGTGTATCTCATATGATATTTAATTATATGATTGATACATATAAAGCACCTTTTGCAAGTGTAAAAAACGATAAAGGAAGTTGGATTCCACTCGAATATTCTCTACTTTTACTTAATAGTGGAATGATGATTAGCGATGGAGCATTGCTAATTGACATTCCACAAAAGAGAATTATTGATTATATGTATGATATTCAAAAAAACTATGGGAAGTATAATTTCGATTGGGCGGATGACATAGGATATTCTGAAAGTGATGTGAATGTAATTGGTGGAAGTAGTCATTTAATAAATATATTTAATGGTTTGCTTGAATTTGATGGTGCGTCTTGGAAGAGCTTTTTTCAGCAATTTGCCGGAAATATGAAGGCTTATGATAAAAAGTACGGCGAAGATCTTGCAATGCTTTTTTGCACAGAATCAAATAAAGAATTGCAAGCGACAATAGATAATGTCGATATGTTTCTTGAGCTATTAGATGATGATGGCGAATTGATGGAAATTTTATCTAAGAAATCTGAAATAACTGATTTACAGGTCGGTTCACTATACGAGCAATGTGAAAAAATACTACAGAATATTGATAATAAAAATTCATCACTTGCTCTTTACAACAGATCATATCAGGCACTAGAAAAGGCATTAGATAGACAGACCTGGTTTTCAAAAACGGGAGGAAACATTCTTGAGGCTCAGAAGGGTATAAATAGCGCTGCCGGAAATGCGTTTACTTTTCTCGACATTGGAGCGAAAGTATTAGAAGTTGCTGGTTACATGCAGGAATTTCAAAGTCAAGATAAATTTTCCCTTGAGGCATTAACTCATTATTTGGATTCAGCTAATAATGGGCTTGAATTACCGAAGGAAATGAAAAAATCAATGATTGAATATTCAGATGTCCTGTCAAGTAACTTCGCCGATTATACGACTAAGCGTTTTGCAGAAAATGTAGATCAGTGGGTGATCGATGAACTTCCATTGAGTGAAATTTTGGGTACACAAGGCGCTAGTGCGTTACTTGCTTGGGATATAGCATCTAATGTGATTCCATTTATATCAAATGGCTTATCGGATGCAGATAATTTTGAACTTGCTATGTATTCAGGAATTTTTCAGGGAGACGCTTTCTCTAATTTTTTGAGTAAACGTGATTATGTATTTTCAAATGAAAAGAATATTACCTCGGAAAATCTATATGAACTTTCTCAATATTGCTATATATATATGAAATCTTGTTATATTACAAGAGAATCAGCACTTGCGTCACTTAGCAATAAGACCACTTTATATAAGGACAAGTTACAACCACTCATTGACTATCAAAATTCAATTAATGATGAAATCGCTAAAATTTTAGTCGAACTTAAAAATGCAAACAACACTAACGATGGTTTTATATTTGCCTTTTTGCCTTCTGATAATGAAAAAATTCTGAGTGAATATGATGACAGTCAGCTAATTAGTTGGATCGAGACACAGCAGAATAATCAAGTAAGTGATGACGAGTTAACTGCCAAATATATTGACTTTTTAGAGGCACAAGGATATCAAATTTATACGCAAGATTGGATGTATGGAACGCCCTCAGAATATGCCATTTTAGATATAAATGATGACGGAATTTCTGAACTAATAATCACTGGTGGCGATGATTTTGGCTTTTATAATTTTGTAGTGTTATCGTATGATACAGATTCCGGAGAAATATATGCGTTACCTCTCTCTTACTTAGAAGACAACAGAGATGACACAAGTGAGTATATAGCGCAATATTACTCATCTATAAAGTATTCGTCCAATAATCATGCATTAGTATTTACTGAATTTAACAATGGAAATTACTATGGAGAAAATTGCTTTTGGGAGATCAAAAATACAGAGCTAGTTGATGAATTTAAAGTGTGGTTTGAAGCGAATAGCAATACAAATCAAATAACTTATGGGATTACTGATGCACAGGGAGAAAAATCAATTGACAAAGTAAAATTTGATGAATACGTAAATGAGCCAACTGAAATTGTATTCAAACCAATTCCTGATAATAGTGAACAATCAAATATCTTTGAGGCAATTCCACAAGATTTCGTTTTTTCAAGTGGCGCAGGAGCTTGGAGGACAACAATACATGTTTCAAATGATGGAACTTTTACAGGAAAATTTACCGATTCAGAAGCTGGCGATATTGGTGATAAATGTCCTAACGGAACAGTATACTATTGTGATTTTAATGGGAAGTTTTCTATGCCTCAAAAAATCAACGAATATATTTACTCGATGAATCTTGAATCACTGGATGTTGAGGAGACCTCTGGTACTGTATATTACGAAAATGGTATCAGGTATATTGCTTCCGACCCAAACGGTTTTGATAATGCAGATGAATTTCTTATTTATTTACCAGGATGCCCATTAAAAGAAATAGCAGAAGAATTTCTATCATGGTCACTCATAAATGATCAAATAAGAGATTCAATTCCAATAGGAGTGTATGGAATATATAATGTAGGGGGAAAGAAAGGCTTTGTGGGAGAAGATGACAATAGCATATGGAGAAGAACATATACATATTCTTTTCATTCCTATAGATCAGAATTGCAGCCAAGTTACTATTCTGAAAGCCATCTAAATTTTTGGCCGGAATCAGGTGCTGCAACATTGGTCTTGGGATTTAATTGGAGCAATGATGATCAAACAGAATTTATTGCTTCTGATTATAGGGGAACTGGCGAGTACAATATATCATTTGATTTTAATGAGGATTTTAGCTTAGTAACGGTTAATGTGAAAAGCATCTCAGGTTTTAATTTAGAACCATGGGGTGGAACTGTTGACGGAACGCTTTCAGCCAAGTATCAGGTTAAAGAATAACAGATCCATAGAGAAGGGATAAAAGTTGATATGCTCCCTTTAACGCGAACAGTGAGATACTGAACATTGAGAAGAACATGTCTGTCTACCAAGAGGAGGAATGATTTTTGTAAATCTTAAGAGAAGAACCTGATGTGAGCTACACTTTTGTTACGGCCAACGGCGACATACTCCAAACGAGCATCGTCAAAGACGCCTACCCGGACGCGCAGGGCCGCTACCTCTGCCGCCTGACGGTCACGGGCTGCGGCGACACAGTCGGCGTCTACTGCAATATTGATGGGAACACGTACAAGCTCTTTACGGTCGACTGCCAATAAAGAATCATAGAGAACAATAAAAAAGCCGGCCCCTTCCTGCCATCCGCGGGAAGGGGCCGGCTGCTGTTTTCGGACAGAGAAAAAGAGGCGCGACACGTTGTCGGGTCTTCAGGCCAGTGGGTCAGTGTCGCCCCCTGGTTCCCTTTGTGCGTTGCACGAAGGGGGGATTGTGTTTCGAGGCTGAAGAAAGGGGAATCTTTTTTGAACATGGGAAAGTGATGTAAACAATACGTGATTAATATTTGTAGGGCAAAAGATTTTTTGCAATATGTCTTTGAACAAAGAAAATGAGAGTTAAATTTCATAGAAAAGTAGATATTCCAATATAAAGAAGTTATAATGTTGTAAAAGAGATCGACTTGTAAAAAAGCAGAGCGATAATAAAGGGACAAAGCAATGTTTGATTTTAAAAATGCGAATGAAGCACAAAGAGAGGCTATAAAGGCGGCAGATGGGCCGATTCTTATAACTGCCGGTCCTGGCACAGGAAAAACGTATACATTGGTTCAGCGGACGATTTATCTCATAGAGGAGTGCGGCGTACAACCGGAAAGTATTTTTATCGCAACATTTACTGAGAAAGCCGCGAAAGAAATAATCACGAGAATTACGAATGAATTGTCTGAACGCGGCATTCCCGCAAATATAAATGACATGTACATCGGAACTTTTCATTCGCTCTGTCTTCGTATACTCAAAGAGCATCTTGAGTATACGAGATTGCGCCGGAACTATCGAATTTTAGATGCTTTCGATCAGAAGTATATGGCGTTTCGGCATTTTCATGAATTTAAAAGTATTTTTGACATTGAGAATGTGCTTCCTAAAGGCGGAGATTGGAAGCAAACAGAGGCGCTTTGCGGTTACATTAATACTTTGTCTGAGGAGCTGGTCCCAGCCGAAAAGCTGATGGAGGATAGTGACTCTCGTATTGCAGCACTCGGCGAAGCTTTAGCCACCTATCAAGACCTGCTCCGTGAAGAGAATCTTATGGATTTTTCTTCTATCCAGTGTGAGACTTATAGGCTCTTGACGGAACATCCAGAGGTGCTTGAAGAGTTGCAAAGACAGATTACGCACATCATGGTGGATGAATATCAGGATACTAATTTCATTCAGGAACAGATCGTTTTTCTGTTGGCCGGTGAACGCCAGAATATCTGCGTTGTCGGAGATGATGACCAGGGCCTTTATCGCTTTAGAGGGGCAACCATCCGAAATATTCTAGAGTTTCCGCAGAAATTTGAGAATGGCCGATGCAAGCTCGTTTCTTTGGTCATCAACTATCGCTCCAACAGTGACATCGTTGATTTCTATAACCGCTGGATGAATACGACGGAAGGGGAGAAGTTCAAGTTTTCTTGGGATCGGTATAGGTATGCAAAACAGATTGAGCCGAGTCAGCAGACTTCTTTGCATAGTCCGGCTGTGGTCAAGCTGGCGGTCGAAGATGATGTCGATGAGTGGCATGAGAAGGTATTGTTATTTATTCAGGAACTCAAAGAATCAGGAAAACTTTCAGACTACAACCAAATCGCGTTTTTGTTTAGTTCCGTAAAACATCCGAAGGCAACGGGACTCGCGAATTTTCTCGAAGAGAATCATATCAACGTTTATTCGCCGCGTTCGGACATGTTTTTTCAGAGAGATGAAATCCGCCTCTGTTTAGGATGTCTGATGCTATTGTTTCCGCGGTACGTTCAGGGGTTGGAGAC
Source organism: uncultured Clostridia bacterium (assembly GCA_944385055.1). Classification (GTDB taxonomy): domain Bacteria; phylum Bacillota; class Clostridia; order Oscillospirales; family Acutalibacteraceae; genus Caproicibacterium. The sequence continues at coordinate 219,802 of CALWVT010000002.1, forward strand.
CGGGGCCTACAAATATCTCCAACCGCAGCATGTTACATATTATCACGACTGCATCGTGCTGGCAAATGAATACTTGACGAAACCAGAGAACAAAGAACTCCTTTTGTGGATTCGAGAACACGGAAAACTTCACACCGTACTGAAAGGAACAACGGACTACGCGTATTCCGGGTTGCTATATCAGCTGTTTGAGTTCCAGCCATTTGCCGGTATTTTGGACACGGATATGAGTTCCGGGGTTGTGGATATTCGCCAGGCAAGAAACCTCGCGAAGCTTACACAGATCATTGGAAAGTTTCAATACCTGCACCGCGTTGATGTTTTGAACTCAGACTATGTTGTCAAGGACACGGAGCAGTTATTCAATCTATACCTGCGTCTATTATACGATGGCGGGATCAATGAATATGAGGATGATTCGGAGTACGCGCCGAGTGGCTGTGTGTCATTTCTGACGATTCACCAGGCAAAGGGTATGGAGTTTCCAATCGTGGTGGTCGATTCACTCACAAACGTGCCGCGTAAAAATTATAACGATCTCTTGCTTCAGATAGAAGAGAAATACTATCATCGTTCAGCTTTTGAGCCTTATGACATGACGAAGTATTTTGATTTCTGGCGGCTATACTATACGGCTTTTTCTCGCGCTCAGGACCTGCTGATTTTGACGTGTAATGAAGATAGTCGAACACCCAGCAAATACTTCAGAAACATTTACAATGAGTTGCCTTCTGTCGACGATCCAGCTTTTGATATTTCAGACTTCAATTTCAAGTCTGTCAAAGACGTGAACATCAAGAATGCCTACTCGTTCACTTCTCATATCGCCGTGTATCAAACCTGCGCGAGGCAGTATAAGTTCTATAAGGAGTTGGAGTTCATGCCTGTGCGTGCCAGCGCAATGCTTTTCGGCACACTCGTGCATGAAACCATCGAAGACGTGCACCGCGCTGCGCTGCGGCAGGAAGAATCCAGTATCACGGAGGACAACGTTCGGCATTGGTTCGACGCGAACTACGATTCGCTCACGAAGACGGAACACGCCTATTTGGCAAAGATTCAACGGGATGCGGCGCTGCGGCAGGTCCTGCACTATGTGGAGCGCCAGCATGGGGATTGGTCCGCCATTCAACAGGCAGAAGTGGACGTTTCTCTTGTGAAACCTGAGTACATTATAGACGGCAAAATTGATCTCATTCGCGGCGAAGGCGAGACAGTCGAAATTGTAGACTTCAAAGCTGAGCGCAAGCCGGACATGGAGAGGGATCGCGAAAAGTTGGAGCAGTATCGCAGGCAGCTCCATCTGTACGCCTATCTTGTGGAGGCCAACACGGGGCAGAAAGTCAGCAAAATGCACCTTTACTACACCGGTGAAGAAAACGGCGTGCCGACCATTATGTACCCGTATACCAGGACGGCTGTGGAAGGCACAGTTGCCGCGTTTGATGAGACGGTTCACAAGATCATGAAAAAGGATTTTCATTCCCGAACGACAGACCTGAAGGTCTGCACGGAATGCGATTTCCGTTTTTACTGCAAGAATAAGTGAGACAAACAGAGAGGAAACAAAAAATGGATGAACAGCTTACATTTGATTTTGAGCAGCGGCCGACCATCAAAGGGTATCCGGAACTGCGCTGGACGGGCAAGCGGCCGTACCGTTCGACACAGTATTACCCGGCGCAGCTGAAAGAGACATATGGCCATGAAACAAACGGCTGGATCAATAAAATCTACTGGGGTGACAACTTGCAGGTTATGAGCCATCTGCTGAAGGACTATCGTGGCAAGATTGATCTCATCTATATCGATCCACCATTTGACAGTAAGGCTGATTACAAAAAGATAATTGAGGTGCGAGGTGTTGGCAAGGCGGAAAGTGATAGCACTTCTTTTGAGGAGAAACAGTATGGTGATATTTGGACAAACGATGAATATCTCCAGTTTATGTATGAACGTTTAATTTTGCTTCGAGAATTGCTTGCGGAAAACGGAACGATTGTTGTCCATTTAGATTATAGAAAATGCCATCATATTAGATTAATAATGGACGAGGTATTTGGAGCCGATAATTTTCGTAATGAAATTATTTGGACTTATAATGGTGGAGCAACACCGCCTCGAGATTATCCAAGAAAGCATGACAATCTTTTACGATATGTAAAAGATTGTCAAAAAGGAAAATGGATATTTAACATTGAATATAGGCCATATAATGAGCAGACTGCGGAACGTATGAAGCATATTCATAAAGGAGTTATGGTTGATTTAGATCGTGGAACACCAGTAACTGACTGGTGGACTGATATTAAAGTACCAACGGGCCCGAGAAATCAAGAAAAGAACGGATATCCTACTCAAAAGCCTGAAAAGTTATTGAATCGGATAATTAAAGCGTGCTCCAATGAAGGAGATCTTGTATTAGACTGTTTCATGGGCAGTGGTACTACGCAAGCAGTCGCCATGAAGCTTGGCCGGCGGTTTATCGGTGCGGATATTAATCTCGGAGCAATTCAAACCACGACAAAGCGGCTGCTGTCTGTGGCAAATGAGATAGAAAGCGCACAGATGAAGCTGGAGGATACCGAAAAAGACGTGAAGTATACGGGCTTCGAGGTTTACAACGTCAATAATTATGACTTTTTCCGCAATCCTCTGGAAGCTCGTGACCTGCTGATATCCGCCCTCGAAATCCAGCCGTTCCCCCAGGGAGAAATCTGGGACGGAGAATTGGACGGCCGCATGGTGAAAATCATGCCCGTCAACCGGATCGCAACAAAGGCGGACTTACAAGATTTGGCTTCTGGTTTGCCGTATAAAACTTATGAGAAACGAAAGAAAGAGAACCCTACGCAGCCAGTTGAACGCATCACGATTGTCTGCATGGGGCACGAGCCGGACTTGAAGGCGGCGCTGGAAAAAGAACTGATTGACTATAAGGTCGACATCGAAATTGTGGACATCTTGCGAGACAAAGCGAATCTCCAGCTCAAACGTGATTCAGAGGCCGAGGTCGCCCGTGAAGGAGACAAGCTGATTATTCGAGAATTCTATCCGATGAACCTGATGCAGAAGCTGTCTCTCCAAAAAGAAAAAGTGGAGGAGTGGCGGCAGCTTGTCGATTCAGTCATGATCGACTGGAACTACGACGGCGTGGTGATGCAGCCTTCTGTGACGGACATCCCCGAAAAGAACGAAATGGTAAAGGGTATCTACGATATTCCGGAGGATAGCGGAACGATCCGAGTAAAGATAACAGACCTCATTTCCGAATCGTTGGAAGTGGAGGTGCGCTAAATGGCAAGCACATTCAGTACGGATTTTTCGTTCAGTCAGCAGCTATGGCTGTACTATAATATCAACCGAAAAAAGATTCGGTCTAGGTACAAAGACCTTACAAAAAAATTCTTAGCATATAACGACGGCGAAGAAAATCCTCACGCATTTCTCCGCAGGCCACAATTTGAAGCTCTTGAGATGTATGTGTTCATAAAAGAGTTTATGAACAATCAGCAGGTCTACGAAATGTTTGATGCCTGGCGCAATCGCAGAAATCAATTTTCCGATGCATCTTATTATGCGATTAATAAAGGTGGGCAGATCAGTATCTTTGATGCGCCTACAGAGCGGCAAACTGACACACTGTTCAAACAGATGAAAAAATATCAGGAGGACTATCCAAACTACATTTATGCGCTGACGATGGGAATTGGAAAGACAATTCTTATGGCAACTTGTATTTTCTATGAATTCTTGCTGGCGAATAAGTTTCCAAAAGACAAGAGGTACTGCCACAATGCCCTTGTGTTTGCACCGGATAAGACAGTCCTTCAATCTTTACGTGAGATCATGACTTTCGATAAAGCGAAAGTAGTTCCCCCGGAATATGCTCGAGTATTGGATGCAAATATCAAGTTTCACTTTATGGAAGAGAGTGGAACGGTTTTGCAAACCATTGACGGATCAGATTTCAATATCATCATCTCAAATACACAAAAGATCATCGTAAAAAAGAAGCGAAAGCCAGAAACAGCGGCACAGCTTCTCTTTAATGATTCGAATTCTCTCCTGTCCGCCGTATATGGTGGCAGCGATGTTGAGGAGGATGTATGGAATAAGACGACTCTGGAAGATAATCAGCGTTTTCGAAAGCTTTGTCGCCTGTCGCAGCTCGGTGTCTATGTAGATGAAGCGCATCACCTGTTTGGTGCGGACTTGGAGAAACAGATTCGCTCCGGTGGTGCGAAAAAAACCAGTTTGCGTGATACGATCAACCTGTTGGCAAAGAGCACTTCCATTGTCGCGTGCTATAACTATACAGGGACCCCGTATATAAAGAATCAGCTGCTGCCAGAAGTGGTTTACTCTTATGGCCTTAGAGAAGCTATCCAAAACGGATACTTGAAGGATGCGGACCCGATCGGATTTGAGAACGTAAAAAGCCATGAATTCTTGAAAGCCGCAGTGGTGAAGTTCTGGGAACGTTATGGTGGTCATACATACGAAAAGTTGAATCCGAAACTTGCAATTTACGCAGCTAGCGTTGACGAGGCAGTTCACACTGTCAAGCCTGCGCTTGAAGAGATTCTTGCAAGTATAGATATTCCCGCATCAAAGATTTTGGTGAATGTCGGCGACCCAAAATACACCAAAAACGAAGATATCCGCAATTTTAATAATCTCGACGTTTCTGGTTCAGAGGGTAATGACAAACAGTTTATTATCCTTGTCGAAAAGGGGAAGGAAGGCTGGAATTGTCGGTCTCTGTTCGGTGTAGCGTTATATCGAGTACCAGATTCAAAAATATTTGTCCTTCAGGCAACACTGAGGTGCCTCCGTTCGATTACGGACGAGCAGCAGACGGCGTCAATTTTCTTGTCAAAAGAGAATTATAACATCTTGGATAACGAGCTTCATAAGAACTTCAATATGACTATCAACGAGATTAGAAATTCCTCAAATGAAGACCGTCATAAATATAAAGTCCGTGTGCTGCCACCGCCGCGAACGATCACACTCAAGCGCGTTTGGCACGAATATGCGCTGCATAAGAAGGAGTACACGGAACAGGTCAACTTTGAATTAAAAGATGCTGACCTCTCCAAATATGAGAGTACCATGTACGAGCGTTCAACCCTGGCTTATGATACGAAAGCGAAGGAAACAAATATAGACGATTTGAAGGACCAAATAGAATACAGTGCCTATACTATGATTGCGGAAATTGCGAGGTATCTGAATGTTTCCTGCCTGCTGATCTCCCGCATGCTAAAAGAATCTGTAGAAGGGATTGATACTGTTCTTGAAGCGGTGAATCGATATAATGATGTGCTTTATGATATTGTCATTCCTATGATCTTCCACGCTCTTTTTGAAATGACTTCCGAACAGAAGACAGAGGAGCGAGAACTCATCCTTTTGCGAAAGCCAAAGAATTCAGCCTACTATGAATTCTCGGCGAAGGATGATCTTGTAATTACGGACAAATATCCCGTATTTACTCACGAGGAGGTCAAGAAGAGCTTTCATGCAGATACGTACTGCTTTGACTCCATTCCTGAACGAGAGTGCTTTATGCAATATATCTCCAGTGGAAAAGTCGCTGAAGTTTACTTCACTGGCATGTTTACCGCAAATCAAGGGGACCTACTTGTCTATTACTATGATCCTGAATCTGGTCGGCTGCGGCAGTATTATCCTGACTTCCTTGCGAAAATGACTGATGGGACATACCAGCTCATCGAGGTCAAAGGGGATAATAAGATCGACGATGCGGTCGTAAAAGCCAAGCAGGCCGCCGCAGAAGAGATGGCGGTCGCGAGTGGGATCAAGTACCTCATGTATCCGGGTAGTAAAATTATGACGACGAAAATTTTAGAGGGAGAGAATAGTTTATGAGAATTAGAACTTTCAAAATGAAGATGTTTTAAAAAGCAAGATCTATAGCCGCTGAATTAATATAATATTATAATAATTAGAATGGAGGAAAAGCAATGTACTATACTTTGCAGCAGTTAGAGCAATACTTACAAAGAGTAATTAATCTTGAATTGCAGCTTTATGAACTCAATCAGTTACACGCAACGCTTTGCAATAGACGAAATTCGGTTATATCCAAAAGTGAAGAATTGATTAAATCTAAACCTTCTACTAAAAGAGCGGGGATTGGTTCATATCTTTCTGATATGGTGGTGACAGCATTACTAGCGGCCGGTGTTGGATTGTTTGGAGGTGCTATAGTAATAGCTGTTATATATTTATGGAATGTAATCATTCTAAACTTAAATATCAATATTTTAATAGCTATTGCTGATATTTTTACAGCTGAAGTTCCAGACATTCCTATACTGCAAATCTTAGCGATAGGCACGATAATAGGAGCAATAGTCGGTGCGTTGATAGGTTTAGTTGAAAATGTATCCTATGATTCTACAAGAAAGGCAAGGATAAAAGCAGTAGATGAAATTGATAGAAAAGTAGATCAATGCTATTTGATGGAAAGGAATTTATCTAATCAAATTGAAATATGCAAAAACAAATATAATGAAACAAGTAATATTTTGAATGATTATTATAATATTGGAATTTTATATCCTAAATATTGGGGCCTTGTGCCTGTCAGTACAATATATGAATACCTTATATCCGGCAGATGCTCTTCATTAACTGGACACGAAGGGGCATATAATTTGTATGAACTCGAATTACGAATGAATATAATTATAGGAAAGTTGGATGAAATTATAGAGCGCTTAAATGATATAGATGTACATCAAAAGCTGCTTGCTGATACAATTCGAAGAGGAAATTCTCAGATAAGATCTATTGCTAATTCTATAGATAACTCATTAGACAGAATCGAAAACAATACTGCAATTTCTACGTTTTACAATAATATTACAGCAACTAATACAAGCTTCTTGGTGTGGTTAAAATCATGGCTTCATAAAAACTGATTCCTGTATAACATAAATTTCTCATATCTCTTTTGCTGCGTTTCTGTTTGCTTTTTTAGCTTTACCCTGCTGAACCTAAGTGGCATCTAGTAGAGACAGAACCTTTCATTGAATAAAGTTATTGTCACCTATGAAGTATAAGGCTATAGTGCCGGTGGAAAGTTTATCAGCCCTCGGCTCTTCTGGTGATTGACGAGGTGGGGTATATGCAAGTTCGATCGCCAGGAGGCAGAACTGTTCTCCCTGCTGATCTCGGAGCACTACGAACATGGTAGCGTGCCTCACCAGCAACAAATATTTTCGCGACTGGGGCGAACTGCTAAGTGATAATATCCTGGCCACTGCTCTCCTCTGCTCTCCTCGACCGGCTGCTTCACCACGCCCGTGTGGTGAGGTGAACATTCGGGTCCGAATCTACCTACTAGCTTCGGGACCGTTTCAAGGCCGGCGTCTAGGCGGTTTCGTTGGGCCTAATTCGACTAGCACTGCGGTTTTCAGTGTTTTATTTTCAGAGATTGGGTCCTTTCCTGACCAGCATTTGTATACTTATATTTTCTAACATTTACATTTAAAATTTATTTTACCAGATAGTGAGACCAATATTTCTCTTTTCGCCTTTACAATTTGTGCAACTTATTGTATCTTATTGGGTTGTGGACAGCTTAATTAAAAAAGGCCTCCAAGAAATTACATTTCTAAGGAGGCCAACAAAATTCAAAGCTGTTATGTTGTGTCTAAAGATTACTGCATTATTTAATCTTTAGGTTTAGTCTTTATAAGATAAACATCCCTGCCTTTCTTTTGGATAGTAATAGCTGCCATAATGACTGCAGTACTGTCTTCCGTTGCTATCGCGATCATAAGGATTCCAATAGATGCAGCCGTCCGCACAGTTATGCCCACAAAATGTTCCTTCCGGAAGTGTTACAGAACATACTAATTTGTTCATCCTTTTTACTTTCATTTTGATGTACCTCCTAATTAGATTATTTCTATAGAATCACCAACAATACTGATGGCGTTTCCGCTTTTAAATGCAATATAGTTTTTTACATATGCTTTTGGGATTATTAAAGGGAAGTATAAAAATTGTATATTGAAAGGCATCGCATTTAGTATGTCGTAGATATAAATCTTATCGTTGTTCGATAAGTCGGGCCATTGTGGTGCATGTGTGTGGAAGACTCCGCGAAATTCAATTCCATGTTCAGCCCATTCCTTTATTATTTGATTAAGAAAGTGGGTATTGGGTTTGTATGCACCTCCATTGTTGGTCAAATAGCCTCTGTCAAGTACAACATGAGTTATATGACTTCCATCATTAGAACCGATAATCCCACCACATTCCGGAGGAACTGTAGGGCAATTCAATAGTTTCGCATATATGTCTTCTAAGATCTTCAATCTTTATTCCTTCTTTACAGGAAAGATGAGAGGAAAACTATGAACTGGTGGCGGGTGTTATGATCGCACCACGGTAAGTTATTGCACTCCATAACGTCAAACATGGGAAAGGAATTGTCAAATCATGCCGCTGTTTCGGCCATACTGAAGGTCTTGTTAGCCTTACGGTTAAGTTTTACTAGAAATTCATTTAAAATGAAACTATTTCTTTTTTGGCTTCGCTTCTTCTACCAACTCAGGGTATTCTTCTTCAAACTTAAAAGGGTTTAGATAACATTTTTTGAGCATTTCATCTCCATAAGTTTTTGTATCAAACTCTAAAAATTCTTCCATTGACACCCTTTTTGGATGACGTATATCAAGCCAATGATCTGTAACACAATTCAATATATATAGGCATCTATCACTATATGTAAACTCTTCTAATTCAGTGTCTCTATCAAATGTACTAATATAAGTAGGTGCAGATAGTTGTTCGATTTGTTTAGCATATTCAATTATACCATATATAGTGGATTTTTTAATAAAACATCCAATTCCTGAGAGACAAGGTGAATAATTCCAAGATATAGACTGCGTGTTGCTTTTATCAATTATATACTTTAATATCGCTGGATTCCAGTATCCTCCTGCCACATTTTCCCATTTCCAATCAATTTTATACTTTCCGATTGATACGTATGTCCCTTGTTTGTATGGATGAAATTCGCTTTTAGGACAAAAAAATATATTAGTATAATATAATTCGTCGTTATGCACATATAAATTATAATAGTTTTCATTTCCAAATTCCCATAAACCTAAATTTGGATTTAATGAAGGCCTGTATAAATTCTCTTTATAATATGGACATCCCTCCCTTTCTCTTGGGTAGTAATAAATTCCATAATGACGACAGTACTGCCTTCCACTGCTATCACGCTCATTAGGGTTCCAATAGAAACAACCATCTGCGCAGTTTAATCCACAAAATGTTCCTTCTGGGAGTTTTATTGGACATACCAGTTCGTTTATCTTTGTTTCTTTCATTTTTAGTTTCCTCTTTTTTAAAATAAGTATCGCCAAGAATACTGAAGGTGTTTCCACTTTTAATTGCAATGTAGTTTTTTACCTGCATTTTTGAAATTATTAACGGAAAGTATAAAAATTGTATTCTGATAGGCATCGCATTTAATATGTCGCGAATATAAATTTTATCGTTGTTTGACAAGCCGGGCCATTGTGGTGCATGTGTGTGAAAAACTCCACGGAATTCAATTCTCCGTTTAGTTCATTCTTTTATTGTTTGATTGAGAAAGTGCGTATTGGGTTTGTATACGCCTCTATTCTAGGTCAAATGGCCTCTGTCAAATACAACATAAGTTAGATAACTTTATTTTGTTATATTATAGCGTGTTGCACATATTTTGTAAAGTGTTTTTAGAAATTTATTTATAATTAATTTTCTATAGTGCATTTGCAATGTAAATGCAACAAATAAAGAAACAGTCCATAGGGGTCCCATTTATAATTGTGTTTGTGATAATACTAATTAGGAAAGAGATCCCTACAAGCTGTCACAAACATCTTACACTACTTGAAAGAGAAAAATTAGCCCTTGCGTTGACCAAAGGCCAAAAAATTTCGCAAATTGCAAAGAAACTCTGCATCGACAGGTCCACCAGCCACCGTGTGTTCAGGCGTAACACAGTTTATTATATACCAGCTTTGCACAGGAAGCGTACATTCGATTTTCATTCTGGATTCACCCTTCAATATTTCCGTAACTTTCATTGCTCAATTATAGTACACTCGTAGCGTCCATCTTTATGTTTTCGCTTTTTTCGCATCCTCCCCAGCGTCGCCTTGCTGGTCCCGGTTATGTTGGCTATCTGGCGGTAGGAGATTTTTTGCACGGGGGAAGAGGTCGGCTACTGTTTTCAAATAGACAGTAATTGAAAGTTGGGATAAATAAAGGGCCAAGCATTTGCAGCCTGCCCCTTTTCTTGAAACTAATTTAGCTTCTGTCACTATTTCAATCCACACCGCTAAGCAGTGGTCAGCATACACCTTGGTGCACACCGACGTAATTACTTACAGCTATATTGTAACCTCTTGCACCATAAAAGTCAAGATTTAGATTAGAAAAGAGCTAAAAAGCTATTGTTGATTCAACCAACAGGTACCGATAACTTTGCCGGCATCATCGACGACAGTGCCTCCAACGGTAAGAAGGCGGGAAGTCTCCATTCCCAAAGCCTTGCACGCATTCGCGTACATGGCCGATACGACACACAGGTCGCACTCTTCCGGGTCTGGTAGAGGATCTATATGTTCGAATTCCAATGCAGAATGAACAGGAATACTTACCCCGTCCATTTGGATAGGTTCAAGCTCCATTTGCGGCGCCGTGCGCGCGGACAGCATCCTGCCGCCGTAGGGGATCGTTGCGACTTTCTCACCGCCGCGATACTTGCGGATCTTCGGATCATATACAGCCCCTACGTAAATGTCAATATCGTGCCCGCCAACGTAGGATTTGATTTTCATACTTATTCCTCCTTCGATGCTTTTATATTGGCTTTTTCAATTTCTCACGAATGATTCTGCTGTGCTTTTAAAAATTCCGATACGCTTATAACCTGCGGATCATCAGGAAAATGCTTCAACTTACTTCATCTGAAAACGGAAGATCACTTGGTTTTGCAATCGTAGGCTGCACTTTCTCCTGTAAATACTGTTCTGCAAATTAATTTGATTACAGTTCTAAACACCTTTTTTGAAGGTGTATAACGATGAAAACGTTTAATAAAATCATTTTCTGGCTTAAACGTGCGAGATAGTACGCAAAACTCGTTAGAGTTGATACCGATAGACTGCGATAAGTCACCTATATTATCTAAAATAATTGTGTTATCGTCCATATGAAATTCATCGAAATTTATAGGAAGATTGGCAAATGCATTGAATTTTGCTTGCGATAAATTTTGCGTGATAACATCATCATTTGTCATCGCTTCGCTTGATGTAATAACAAAATCATTATATAGCGGTTCAAATTTCTTTTGCGAACAACAAGATTCCGTTTTCCAATACAACCTTGCAATATAGTTGTGTGCATCTTCGAATTCTTGAGATATAGAAAAGGCAGGACCATGAAACGGAAATGAACATGATATATTGTATAAATCATAAAGATCCTTTTTTACATTAGGCCAATCTATTTCTGAGGGATTTTTTTAGTTTTAAATGCTTTTTTTATTTTTGACCAATGATCTTCCACATTTGAAAAGTAGTTATAAAATTCGCGCGAATATTCTTCATAAACATTCAATGATAAATCAAAGAATTCAAAGAAAGCCCAAGTTAAGCCTGAACCGCCAATGCCTAATAATACGCCCCATAACGCTGGTGATACAGTGTTATAATGAATAAATAAAATAGATATAAAAACTGATATTACGAAAACAATAAAACGAAATACATATTTTTTACGAAGTGTATTTTGAAACTGTTGATGAGCCAAGTCTTTGATTTTCTTTTTCATTTGTTAATCTTCCTCCATTTTAAAATTCATAATTCATATTTTATCATTTTGCTTTCATCGGGAACAATATCTTCGTCTTCAGGCCAGGGGGCCAGTGTCGTCCCTTGGTTCCCTTTGTGCGGCGCACGAAGAGGGATTGGTTATATGGCTGAAGAAAAGGGAGCCTTTTTGAATACAAAAAGTGCCGAATGAATACATTGCATTCAGCGGACGAATCACTCACAGCTTTTTGTCTTTGAGCCGTCGCTCCTGTCGCATCCTTCCCAGCGTCGCCTTGCTGATCCCGGTCATGTTGGACACCTGGCGGTAGGAGTACCCCTCATCGAGCAGTGCCATCGCGTGATCGATCTGTGCCGGCCGGTATTTCTTTGGCCGCCCTTCGCGGTAGCCAGGCTTCTGCCGCGCGAGTGCCTTGCCTTCGGCGGTTCGTTCTGCAATCAGATCCCGCTCGAATTCCGCAAAGCAGAGCATCACGTTGCGGATGAGCTTCCCCGTCGGCGAGTCGTCCATCTTGCCGAGGTTCAGGATGTGGACTGCGACGCCGCGGGAGAGCAGGTCCTCAAATAGCGCGGCGCCGGCTTGACCCGAGCGCGCGATCCGATCGAGCTTTGTCACCATCAGTGTGTCGCCGGGCTCAACCGCGGCGAGCAGCGCGGTCAGCCCCGGCCGATCAGCCCGGGCGCCCGTCATGACATCCGAATAGACTTTTTCCGCTCCCGCAGCCTTGAGCGCAGCCGCCTGCGCTTCAAGGCTGTTTCCTTCTTTCGCTTGTCCCTTTGTCGAGACACGCGCATATCCGTAAATCATTTTTACACCTCACTGTCCTCATAACTCAAGAGTTTTGAGCATGAAGAGTTGACCTAGGAAAAAAGCAGGTATAAGCGTACTCAAAACTTATACTCATAAGTCGTCTCTTTTTTTGTGCTTTCGAGCTTGCTGTATAAAAGAGGGGGGTACGACAGATTGTCGTACCCCAAAAAGAAGCGCCCTACGGCGCCAGCCGGAGGGCAAAGGCGGCCTAGAAGGGAGGTTAAGATTGCAAATACATTCCTGCCGTCCGTGTGTTTATCATAGTGTAAACTTCTATGCCTGTCAACATGCTTGCTGAATGATGCCGTCTAGAAGTCCTATCTGGCTGCGAAGAAAATTGATTTCTGTGCTCACGTATCGCGCCATCGTGAAAGAGACATCAGTGTGCCCCAGCAAATCGGACAAGGCTTTCACGTTTACACCTAGTTCTACGAGCCTGGTAGCAAAGGAGTGCCGGAACCGATGCGGGTGTATGTTTTTTACACCGGTTTCCGCCTCCAGGCGCCGGCAGAGCTTTTGCAGGCAAACCTTGCTGATCGGCGTTCCTATGGATGTCGTAAAGATCGTTGGCCCGATTGTCGGTTGACGTAGCAAGATTTCTTCCGCCTCGGCTGTAAGGGGTACCCAACGGTTGCCTGCCTTTGTTTTGCTGTTTCTTATATGGATCGCGTGTTCTGAGCTGGAGTAGTCTTTATGCTCTAACTGCTCCAGCTCGATCGAACGAAGGCCCGTATCAAGCAAAAAGATAGCAATATCGCCTTTATATACGCTTGGCGCCGCATCGCGAATCAGCTGTTCCTCTTCCAGGGAAAAAGCCTCGACTTTTTTCTCGGCAGCATATTTCGGAATTTGGAGGCCAACGGCCGGGTTGGTGATGCACAATTTGTTTTGAATAGCAGTTTTGTATATTTGCGAAAGGACTGTCCGCAGTGTATGAAGCGTTGATTTTGCGTAATGGTGTCCCATATCATTGAGCATATTTTGAAGTTCAATCTCTTTTATTTCATCGAGCGACTCTTTCCATATGTCAGGTGCATTTGTTTCCAAAACCTGTAATACGTAACGGTAATTTTCTACGGTCCGAGGTTTGTGTGACGGTTTGATATAAATTTTGATCCACGTATTTCCCCACATTTCCAAACTGGTGTTCATATGTACGCTCCTTTGAGTAAAAATAGTGTCTTGCATCTCCATGCAAGCATTTGTTATTTTAAGTAACTAAAAGGAACGATGCAATCACCTGAAAAGAAATTAGCCATAAATGGAATACATAAGATTACAATTCGAGCATAGCTCAACGAAACCTCAAACCAGGCGGGACGATAAGAGAAGCGATGGATGAGGCAGATGAATTCGGAAAAGCAAACATGAAGAAATTTAACCTCTTTGCGGGAATGAATGAGCAAATACAAACGCAGCTGCAAGCAGCGTTTGAGGACGCATATTCAGTCGCGCGTAAATTTACGCTTGATTTTATGCCTTTGATTTTATACCTGTGCGCGGAGAATGCAGAGATCTCTCAACCGATGGCCATAACTGGGGAAAAGAAATCTGTGCAGCTTGAACCTATCAATGCCCCAAAGGACAAAGCTGGCGAGTTATCCTTCTACCCTGTAGGAGAGGAAGCCGGTATCAGAATCCGCGACTATAAGAAGAATCAGCAGGATCCCGACCGAAATTCAATCGATGAAAATGGAATACCGAAGCCGAATGGAAAGGGCGGCACCAAAAAGAGTCCGCATGTGCGGCGGGGTCATTACCATCATTATTGGAAAGGCAGCCGGACACAAGGCACCCGAGAGCTTGTTTTGAGGTGGATCGCGCCGATGTTTATCCACGGTGGCCAGGAAACACCGGTGACCATCAATGTAATCAGACAGAGTAAAAAAGAAGAGGAAAAATAAGCGCAAGCTCAGCCGCGTCAGGTACGACAAATTGACGCACCCCCCTTAAATGCAGAAAAGAGCATCAGCTGAATTTAGGCCGATGCTCTTTTTAATTCACTTTGAATTAGGCTTCCTCGATCAAATCATGCTTAGTAAAATGGGCCTTGCCATCTTTCACATCCTGCATGATGCTTTCAAAGTACCGGATGATGTTTTCTGAATAAAGCGGATCAGATTCTGCATTGTGTGAACTGAATGGCTTGATTTTCAGCGTTCATAATGGGACCACATACTCGTAATTTTAACGATTCTTTCATCTTCAATTACCTGGTACACGATACGGTGCTGGATGTTAATGCGCCTCGAATACAAGCCTTTTAAATCTCCAATTAACTTTTCGTAGGTTGGCGGAGTCTGATAGGGATTTTTTCGGAGGATCTCAATCAATGCCTGAGCTCTTTGATCTAAATGTGCTGCCTTTAGTTTCGGGATATCTTTTAATGCCGTCTTTGTGTATACTATAGCGTACATTTACCAAGTAACCTCACTCTCTGGTACACACTCAGAGAGTGGCGTATTCTTTCCAGCAATTAATTTTTTCTTGAGTTTTGGATCAGAACTTAACTCTAACGTGGCTAAAATGCCTTCATATTCTTCCTCGCTCATGATAACCGCATTGCCATCTTTCGTGCTTATATGCAGTGTCTCGTTGTACTTTATGGCCTGCTCCATCATCGCAAATATATTTTTGCGGAAGTTTGTGATCGTTGTCAGCATGTTTTAGTTCGCTCCTTTTCAACTCCTTATATGTACATTATAACGTACATATGCACAATTGTCAAGAAGCATGGAGAGGATTTTTAGGTTCTAATCTTTTTGTGCTGCCTTTCGATTCCGGCATCATCAGACAGAGGAAAAATAATTGCAAAGCTTAGCCGCGTTAGGTACGACAAATTGACGCACCCGCCTTAAATGCAGAAAAGAGCATCAGCCGAATTTAGGCCGATGCTCTTTCTCAATTTGCTCTGATCTTTTCAAGTAGATCGATAAAATAGTATTTTCGGTTTCGCTGTTTCTGGTCTGTAAACAGGATCCTATCCTGTTCTAACAGTCTCAGATACGCGTAAACCGTGGACCTTGGAATTCCTGTTTCTCCTACAATTTTTGAGACAGTAAAAATGGGACGCTTAAAAATGAAATCCAAAACCTTTTGATAGTTTGTGGTATTCTGAATTCTGGACATCTTTTCACGTGTCCGATTGTACAACGCTTCAAGGCTGTCTATAAAGTCGATATCCTTTTGTGACTGGTTGATCGTTGACTCTAGAAAGAACTGTATCCATTCCACAAACCCTTTTTGCGTTTTTGCCCTTGTCCCCTGCAAGTAATTATAATATTTGATTTTATTCTTCTCCAGTTCCTGGCTGATTAAAAAATAGGGAGAATGGATCACGTTCTCTTTGTAGAGATATAAGGGAATCAGAATTCGGCCGACCCGGCCGTTTCCATCGGGGAACGGATGAATTGTTTCAAATTGAGCGTGAATAATTGCGATCCTAATAAGTGGAGGGAGAGGGTCAGGCGTCTGATAGGTCGCATCTATATTGATGTACTTTTCTAGGTTTCCCATCAGTTCGTCGACTTTTGATGCGATCGGTGGAATGTGATCCCCGACTCTGTTTTGCTGCGTTCGAAACGCACCGGGCTGAAAATCAGAGTTCTTTCTTACGTGTTCTCCACGTAATAAGATTTTGTGAAGCTCTTTGAGCAATTTGCAAGTGATGAGTCCTCCGTTTTGAATTTGTTTGGCCCCGAATGTTAAAGCACGGCTATAGCGGATAACCTCATTGGTGTCTTCGGTGGCGGGCGTTTCTTTTACATCGGATTCTACCTCATAGACCTCATCGATCGTTGTTTGTGTCCCTTCAATTTTTGTGGAGTATAAAGACTCCATCTTTTCTAGGTGACTTACCGCATAGGTCACATAATATTTGGTGGGCCGGATCTTCTGATTGAATTCGCCCAGCTTTTGTTCTGCTTTTCCGAACAACGTGATAACTTGTCTTAAGTCGATCATATCTGGATCCAGTGGAAGCAACAGTGGCTCAAATGGCGCTTTAGGCATTTGTGATTCCCTCCTTCATATGGTTATATTATATCACAAACACACTTCTATTAAAACGAAATTTTCGAAATTTTTGTTTTAATAAATTTTAAAATTGATTTTATGACGATATTTATAACTTTTCAAAGACAAAATCGTGCGTGCAAATAGGAAAGAAAAAGACCTGAAAAACCATTCACTTCTGCTATCGCTCCCGTCTGGCCTCCACAAACCAGCGCTCTTCCTCTTTCCAGAGGTAGCGCTCCTTTCCGCGGATTCTGATCGTGTACCGGATGCCTGCGCCGCCAGCCTTGAGACTCGCGGCCGGCCGCACGTCCAGCACACGGTCAATTTGCAGTTTTAACGTGTCCGACCAAAGAATCCACAAAGGCGTGACGGTTCCGTCTGCTGAGGTAATAGAGATTACGTCCACGTAGCGTTTCATAGTACTGTCTCCTTATTTGAAGTATCCGATCGGATGAATAACGTTTTCTTTTTTCGGATCAAAATTCGAAAGCGCGCGGTCAAGCAGCAGCGTGCAGGGAACTACTGATTTCGACCCGAACCGCCGCTTGAGCCAGTCCGTCGTTTTATCGAGCCGCTCTTTGCGGACCCGCGCGCGCTCGTCTGCAAACAGGCTGACCTGCGACGGCATGTTGTCCGGCGCGAGGTCAGAAATCGAGACACCGACGCTGCGGATCGGATGCGGCCACTGCCAGGCTGCCTTGAAAAGCTGCATAGCTGCATCCACAATGTCGGAGGTCAGCGTCGTGTAGCGCGGAAGCTTGTGCTGCCGCGTGATGCTGACGAGATTCGCGTCGCGGATTGAGATGCCCACCACGCGGCCGGCGAGGCCCTGCTCGCGCAGCCGGCGGCCAACGCTGTCCGCGAGAACGCAGAACATAATCCGCACGTCGTCGTCGCAGGTCAGGTCGCGCGGTGTCGTCGACGAGTTGCCGATGCTCTTGACGGGAGCGACGGTCCCGTATTTTTCGACGGGGGAGAGGTCCAATCCGTTTGCGAACGTGCGCAGCACGATGCCCCACTTGCCGAGAAAGGCGGAAAGTTCCTTTTCACTTGTCCTTGCCAGCGCGCCGATCGTGTCGATGCCGAGGCGCTTGAGCTTTCGTTCCGTCGCCGGTCCCACATACAACAGGTCTTTGACAGGGAGCGGCCAGGCAATTTCGCGGAAATTGTCTTTTCCTATTCGCGTGATTGCATCCGGCTTTTTATAATCGGAGCCGAGCTTCGCGAAGATTTTATTATAGCTCACGCCAATCGATACAGTAATCCCAAGCTCAAATTTTATGCGTCGGCGAATTTCCTCTGCAATTTCCATGCCAGAGCCGCGGATGCCGCTGCCGGTCACGTCGAGCCAGCATTCGTCCAGGCCGAACGGCTCCACTTGGTCCGTATAGTCCAGATAAATATTGTGGCCCATTTTCGAAAAGCGCATATAGAGATCGTAGTGCGGTGGAACTACGACCAGATCGGGGCATTTCGCTTTTGCCTGCCAGAGCGCTTCGCCGGTCTGTACGTGAAAGCGTTTTGCGAGCTGGTTTTTGGCGAGGATGATTCCGTGCCGCTGTTCCGCGTCGCCGCCGACGGCCACCGGCTTTTTGCGGATTTCCGGATGATGCAGACACTCGACCGATGCATAAAAAGAATTAAAATCGCAATGTAAAATCACTCGTTCCATGCAGCGCCCCACCTTTCTTACGCCTTATTATAGAACATGTGTTCGATTATCGCAAGAGAAAATTTTGGCAGTTGACTTGTGCCAACAAAAAATTTTAATAATATAGATTTCTGAAAATAACGAAATGCCATATCAAGAATCATAAATTCTTATATATTGAATTTGTGTTGCGTTTCACCACTGAAAAATCTATAATAGATTACAAATCAATTTGCAGGAGAGGGGGGGCCAAAATGGCGACCCACATAGAAGTATGGGGCGACTATGCCTTGTTCACACGGCCGGAATTGAAGGTAGAACGGGTGAGCTATGAAGTGATGACACCGTCCGCCGCGCGCGGCAAAATGGCAGTTCGTGAATTGATCGTTTTTAAACATGATTCTCCGATGGGTTGTGCGCCAGCATGGAAGCTGTTTGATCTGGTAAAAGTAACACGTAAAAATCCGGATGATCCGGCGCCGGCCCGCGCATATTCGGATTACATGATAACGGTGGAAGAGGATTCTTTGCCCGCCGGCGTGACGTGCAACCGCATGGAATGAATATGGTGGATTCATAATGAGTGTGTGCCGGGGGGTTCCCTGTAATGCACGAAAAATGCATACTTTACGCTGTGTGCTAAAATAAAATTAGGACACAGATGGAGGTGTGCAGCAATGATGAATTCAATCTTTTTGATCGGTCGCCTGGTGTATGCTGTTGAACTATCCCATACGCAGAATGGGACAGTATTTCTGAGAAATGTGGTTGCAGTAGAACGCAACTATGTATCCAGCGCTGGCGAGAGGAAGACGGATTTTATACCAATCGTCTTGTGGAAAGGCACGGCTGAATTTGTCGGACGAAATTTCCGTAAGGGCGATATGATTGCGCTCCGCGGAACCCTACAGATAAATGAGTATACGGATCAAGAAGGAAACCAAAAGACCAGTCCGCAGGTCGTTGTAAGTGAAATCAGCTTTTGCGGCAGTAAAAAGTCGAGTGGTAGTGCTGAATCGAAAGAAAAGCCAAGAGGAAAGGAGACGCCGCCAACCGAAATGCCGGTTGAAGATCTTTCTCTTTTTAATGACGATGATCTGCCCTTCTAAAATCAGAGAAAAATGGTGCCGCATGGGTTAATCCTGTGCGAGCACTTTTTTATCGGGGTGCGACAAGCTGTCGCACCTATGAAAAAACAAATGTAAAAAAGAACAAGCCGGACTGCATAAAGCAACTGGCTTTTTCCCCTGAAATTACAGGTACACTGCGTACACTGCAAGTTCTTTGTAGAACATAAATTGAAAGGCCCTAAATATTGGTTAGCGCAGCGAAAGCTGCGCTTTTTCTTTTTAGATTCATTTAAGTAGGTGTCCTGTATTTCCGTCTCCCCTCAGCCTGATACATTCGTCGTTACGCTGCCGGCTAAAGTTGATGATCCAACCAGGTATTTCGGCACAATCCCCATGCAGCCCAGGTGCGACAACTTGTCGCATCACTGTTTTTAAAGCCTGTCAATTTTATCTGCCCTTAGCCGCCTGCAGAAGTAAGCCTATATGAATAAGGTTTGGCGCAGCTTTAGCTGCGCCTTTTTTCTGCCTGACTCGCCCCTAAGTGGACGAAGCCAGCGTAACGGAAAAGGCAAAGAATTTGAATATCAAACAGGAAAAAGAGCCCCTGCGGGGGACGAGCGCGTCGATGTGGCGGTTCAGTTAACAATCTAATGATGCGAGAAACAAAATAAATATTTTTAAAAAATATTATAGAAAGTATTGACAAATATGGCTTTACATGCTATAATATAATTACAGAAAAGATAAATAAAAGAGTTTCTGGAAAAATGAAAGGAGCTATCAGCATGAACATCACAAAAGACGAAAAGAAAGTCGAAGCCATCAAGCGAATGAAAGCGCTCGGGATTTTCCCGCAGACCATCCAGCAATTTGAGTGCGAGGATTACATCAGCATCAGCGAGCCGCCGTTTGGCGCGTTCTACTGGGCAGGGGGCGAAGACCTGCAACGCATCCGTGACTTTGAGGAGCAAAGCAATGGACTGGTTTACCTTGTGGTTCGGAGCTACACGAAGATAGGCCGGATGGATAGCTATCTCTTTGTAAGCGATTACCGTGAGGAGTGGGAAATGGAGCAGGAGGACTTGAAAAATGGCGAGCCGCTTTGCTACGTGTGTAATCTTGAGTTCCCGGAATATTCGGAATACGGTTGTATTGGAATTGAACGAACGGTCGCGGCGGGCCTGCGGCGGACGTGGTAAGAAGGGGGGAGAATACAATGAGAATTGATGAATTCGAAGCACGTACAGGCTATTATCCGTCCGGAATAGAATATGCTTGTATTGAGAAAGCGTACATGAACTTTGATGGAGATAAGGATGCGTTTTGTGCTGCGTATAAAGCTAACACTGAAGAAATAGCGTCGCACATTCAAAATTACGTAAATCTAAAAATGAATCTGTTATTTCTTCGGCATCAAGCAGAAATAGAGAAGAAAAACGATGAAATAAACCAGCTGAAAGCACAGCTTGAGCGCGAAGAAGAGTGGGTACCCTGTGAAGACCGTTCCGCCTTCGGGCAAGCGGATTATGAGAGTTTACGGCAAACGCCAACAACCAAGACATTGTCCGACGAAGATGCGAAAGCTTTAATAAGTGATTGGTTCGGCTTTGATGAAGAAAAAGTTGAGATCGAACATTCGGCGCCAGTGCTGGAGAGAAATCGGCATCGGCAGCTCCGAAAAGTCGGAGAAAAAGAACGTTCCCCGTTGTATAACTCCACAGATTGGTATTACATCCGTTTTACCTGCTGCGCCCGTTGCTATGAGGCGACGAACGACAGCTTGAACGTGATCGACTAAGATATAAGGTTCTCAGGGGTTCATCCCAAAGCCCCTGTCCATACACTAAAATCACAGGAGGAATTGAAATGTTTGAGAACTTATCTGAACATTTAGAAGAGGAACATCAAAAGTCTCTGAACGAATTAGCCAAGACAGTCGCTTCCATGCTCGGCAATAAAACTCCCGAAACGGCTGCCGACAAGTTGGATCAGCTTATCGCGAAGGCAGAAGAGGAACAAAAGGAATACAAAAAATGGCTGCTGGCGCAGCCGACTGAAAAAATCCTTGATTATGCGTTCGAGTATTCGCTGCGCGAAGACTTTCTCAATCTTCTGGAGGAAGGAAGTCTCGAAGATTATTCGGTGGAAATTGACGCACTGTTGTCGTCAGAAACGCCGCTTGCGAACATGGTAGAAAAGTTCGAAAACAGAGACGGCACGGATTATGCGCACGTTCTAGAAACTGTCTTTTTTGAAGCTGCTGAAGAAAAAATCATTTCGTGCCGAAAGTAAATTATTTTCGCGTACTTTTCAAGTCACTAAATAGTCATTCTTTTCGTTTTGTTGACTAGAATGACGAGAAAGGAGTATAATGATAAAGAAAGCAAAGACAACGTGAACTCGGGGTCGAGGAGGGATAGTTTATGACATTTCGAGAAAGCGAAACCGTTGAACTGAAAGTAATTGTAACGGAAGATGCGAAAAAAGAAATCGTTGCGTTTGCCAACAGCAGCGGCGGAAAACTCTTTCTCGGTGTCGCAGATGATGGGCAGATCGTAGGGCTGGATGACCCGGACGGGTCGGCGCTCCAAATCAGCAATATGGTTCGCGACGCCATCCGGCCTGACCTCTCCATGTTCCTTCACTACTCCACGCTCGAGGTGGAGGGGAAGAAGATCGTTGAGGTAGCTGTGCAGCGCGGCACGGAACGGCCCTATTATATTGCCCGGAAAGGGCTGCGTCCGGAGGGCGTGTATGTGCGGCAGGGCTACTCTTCCGTTCCAGCGACGGATGCTGCAATCCGGCGGATGATAAAAGAAACTGATGGCGACCACTTCGAAGATATGCGTTCGTTGGAGCAGGAATTGACGTTTGAGGCAGCAAAGGAAGAGTTTGCCCGCCGCAGTCTCAAATTTGAAGAGCCGCAAATGCGCACGCTGAAGCTCATCAACCGTGACGGTCTCTATACCAACCTTGGCTTTCTCCTGTCCGACCAGTGCGTACACACAATCAAGGTTGCCGTTTTTCAGGGAACTGACCAAAGCATTTTCAAAGACCGCCGGGAGTTTTCCGGTTCTCTGCTGCGGCAGCTCAACGATGTATATGATTTTATTGATCTGCACAATCAAACGCACGCGACGTTTGATAAGTTGCTGCGCGTCGATTCGCGCGATTATCCGGAATCCGCCGTCCGTGAGGCCCTGCTGAACGCAATCGTCCATCGGGAATATGCGTACCACGCGAGTACGCTTATAAGTCTTTATGAAGATCGGATGGAAGTGGTTTCGGTCGGTGGCCTCGTGTCCGGGATTGTTCTGGAAGACATCATGATGGGTGTTTCGGTGTGCCGGAACCCGCAGCTCGCGAACGTCTTCTACCATCTGCAATTGATAGAGGCGTATGGTACAGGGATTTCGAAGATCATGCAGGCGTATAAGGATGCAAAACGGAAGCCTACTTTTCAGGCGACACCAAACGCCTTTAAAGTACGGCTGCCGAACATGAACTACGAGGAAGATCATGAAGAGAACGGGACGGCAGACGTAAAAGTACAGGACGAACAACGGGAAGTGCTGAAACTTGCGGAAAAGGGCCCGATTGTCAGGTCGGAGGTAGAAAAGCTGCTCGGCGTAAGTGCATCAACAGCGACGCGATTTCTTCGGAACTTGGAGCATGAACATCTCCTTACACGACTGGGCAGAGGAAAAAACACGCAATACATTACAGCTGAAAAATAAGCGATGAATAGCAGGAAGAAAAGGCGTAGTAAAAACTGCGCCTTTTCTTTTTTGCTATCGCTGGATAGATGATCGAATTAGGATATCCTCGCGGCCGGCCATGGCTGATAAGCCGAAAAGCTAGTTGCGGCACCGGTATAAGGTTTGCCGCTGCTCCGCAGCGTCTTAGATTCTTTCCTGTTTGACCGGCCCTTAGTGTTCCCGAAGGCTTTAATTCAGAACACACAACTTTTCTTTTCAGAATTGGAGGGCATCTATCACGCAGGTGCGACAATCTGTCGCACCACTGTTTTTAAAACCCGTCCATCTCATTTGCCCTAAGCCGCTCATAAAGCTAAGCCCACATGAATAAGGTTTGGCGCAGCTTTAGCTGCGCCTTTTTTCTGCCTGACTCGGCCCTAAGTGGGTGTTGCCAGCATAACGGAAAAGGCAGCAAATTTGAATATCAAACAGGAAAAAGTCCCCCTGCAGGGTGTGAGGGCGTCGAAGTGGCAGCTTGGTCAACAATCTAATGATGTGAAAAACAAAATAAATATTTATAAATAATATAATAAAAAGTATTGACAAATATGACTTTATGTGATATAATATAATTGCAAAAATGATAAATAAATGAATTTCTGGGGACAATTGAAAGGAGCGAAAACAATGAATATTGCAAGAAAGAATGTACATCATGAGCCAGCGGCGAGCATTGAACGCTTGGAGGCGTGTGCAAATGGCATTACCTGTGATGACTGTCCTGCCTATGATGACACTGTTTTAGCCGAAGAAGAATCTAGAACTTACATTGTCACTGAGTATTGTCCGCACTGCGAAAGCGAGGTTGAGATTCATGGATGGAACACCGAGCGAGATGGTTACCGGGCGTACTGCCCTTCCTGTGGGAAAGTGCTGATGCTTTGCGATGAATGCCATCAGGAAGCCGGTAGAGATGTTTGCGATTATGATGAGAAGACTGGTACGTGCTTCCGGTGTAACAATCTCAGGGATTCATCCCAAAGCCCCTGTTCACAAAATAAATCAAGGGAGTACCTGAAAATGAGGGTGATGAGATATGGTGAAAAAGATTACTTCATTGAACCGATGAAGCAGATCGACTGCAAGGGAGTAAGTTATAAATTGGAATGGGTAACTGCTGTACCTAGTAAATGTATGTTTTGGAAGAAACACTATGTTCCTCGAGAATACTATAACTTGGAATGGAAACCAGAATCAAGGCAACCAGCGATTCGAGTTACATATGTAGACAATGATGGCAACGAACATCGAGAAATCTGTTTTAACAGGACAAAAATGCCTATATCCGAAGAAGAGTTATTCAATATGCTCGAAGAGAGCGACCAAGGATGTCCGGGCAATGACGGTTGGGGGCCAAGAACTGTAAATGTGTTAGAATCTGCTAAACGGATACCAACCGAAGTTCAACAAATGTTTTATGATAAAATGTGTAAGGAATTCGTGAAATATGAAGAAGAATTAAAGTTACAACCTGCAGAAGCAATTCTTGAGAATGCTGAAAAATACTCAATATTCAAAAAGATTATGCAGATACTCGAGGAAATGGATGTAGATGATTTAGATTTAATATATGCGTTTAGAGGAGTGACTTTGAACGATTTAACAGATACTTATTTCTGGTCTGCAAAGGAAGGTATTAAGGAACTTAAAAAGCTAGTTAGAGATTATATTGACCGAATGGCAAAATATACGTAATTAACTATCTATTTCTGGTTCTCAGGGGTTCATCCGAAAGCCCCTGTCCACTTCTTAAAATAACGGGAGGTGTTTAAATGGCAACGCTGAAAGAAATAGCAAAAGAAGTCGCTGATGAAATCCGCGATGGTATCGCGTGGGTGATAATCTACAAGAAAGGGCAGTCGTGGGAAGTATTGAGTGTTTGGAGTGATCTAACAACGAGTGACTGGGAGCCAGACGATTTATCAGAAGCGCTTGAAATATTGCGCGTCGATCAGGAAGCCGTGGCGCTAAATGGCTATTACCTCGGTCACTTTGGGAAAATGACTTTCAGTGATATTGCAGAGGGTATTCGTTGGCACTACGAGAATGGAACCAATTTACTTGCTGATGACGAAACCATAAGTCAACACTATGTTGAGGAAGAGAGAAACAGACTCTACAACAGAGCTGTCAGGGAACAGAATGCGTATAGGGCGTGGTTGTTGGTACAGCCGCCAAGAAAAATTCTTGATTATGCGTTTGAGTATGCAATACGTGAGGACATGCTGCAAATTTTAGAAGACATTGAGCTTGAGGAAAACCAGTTAGAGGTATTACTGAAAACCGATACGCCGCTTGGGGATATAACAAAGCGGTTCAGTAGCAGAGATTATACGAATTACAAGAACGTTATAGAAGACACCATCATAGAATGCACAAAAGAAAAAATTTTGAATAACGCAAATGATAAAGATTTGACGCAGTGAAAACTGCGCCTTTTCTTTTTGTTCTCGCTGGAATGGTGTTCTGTTTTTCTGTGAAGCCAAGGTCTGCGCGCTCAAGGCGTATTTCACCTTTTGAGCCGCCGATAGTAACCTGTGATTGATCTCGGCCATCTGTGTGGCAGGCCCCGGCTGATAAACTGAAAAGCAGATTGCAGCACCGGAATAAGGTTTGCCGCTGCTCCGCAGCGCCTTAGATTCTTTCCTGTTTGACCGGCCCTTAGTATTCCCGAAGGTTTTAATTCAGAACACACAACTTTTCTTTTCAGAATTGGAGGGCATCTATCACGCAGGTACGACAATCTGTCGCACCACTGTTTTTAAAGCCTGTCAATTTTATCTGCCCTTAGCCGCCTGCAGAAGTAAGCCTATATGAATAAGGTTTGGCGCAGCTTTAGCTGCGCCTTTTTTCTGCCTGACTCGGCCCTAAGTGGGGGAAGCCAGCATAACGGAAAAGGCAGCAAATTTGAATATCAAACAGGAAAAAGTCCTCTCTGCGGGGTGTGAGGACGTCAAAGTGGCGGCCTGGGCAGTAAGCTGATGATGCGAAAAACAAAATAAATATTTTAAAAAAATATTATAGAAAATATTGACAAGTATGGCTTTATATGCTATAATATAATTACAGAAAAGATAAATAAAAGAATTTCTGGAACAAATGAAAGGAGCGAATAAACATGATTATTTGGACAGCAGTGACGCAGGCGGTTGGAACGATGGTGATAGGCTTGCTGATTGCACTTGTGATTGCAGAGGTGGTTGGCTGGGTGCTTCGCCGTCGGGCCACACGCAAGGCGCAGAGGCAGGCTGTGCGGCAAATGCACCGAGCGATAAAACTTAACCGCCGCGATATACGCCGCACGATGAAGTGAAAGACCTGCTAATAAAAGTCAAGTAGAAATTTCAGATTTTTAGGGAGGCGAAAAAATGCAATACAAAAT
>CALWVT010000003.1 GCA_944385055.1 uncultured Clostridia bacterium
ATAATCCGAAAAAGAGCACAAGCCAATGGATTTTCTCGCGGCCGATCATCACGGTCATCGGCGAGCATCGGTTCTGCAGCTAAAAAAGCTCTGGCGGGCGGTGACCCTCTTGCGCCGTCCTGCCAGAGCCTTTTTCAATGTAAAAGAAGCAAATTATCTTACGAGATTTGAAATGACTCTTTGTGCTTCCTCCAAAATCTTTTTCATTTTCTTCTTGATAGCCATCCCCATAAAACCATCCAATGAGGATTCACCCATCAGCGCATCCCCGGTCCATCCCTGCAAAACCACCTTGTCCGGACCGATGGCAATACCAAAATTCTGCTGCAGGACAAAAACACCGTTGCCCTTTGTCCAGCACTGTTCTCCTTTGACGAGCTTTTCCTGGTAGCCATACTGCGACATCACATTTGAAAACGTTGATAAAATGGTTTGTGCGTCAACCGCTTTCTGAATCGGTACCAAAATTGTTGTCCGTGCCATAGCTAACCTCTCACTTTCTATTTTGTTCTTTGAATTGATAGTGGCAGTTCGGGCATTCGGCAGAATCTGGCGTCGTCTTGCAGTGGCAGACAGGACACGTCAAAAATTCTGTTGGCCCGTTATGCATCTCCTTTATATTCTGCGAAACATATCGGTTCGCCACAATCAGCAGGACCAACATCACAACTCCTAGGATCAGAAGAATAACCCCGCCAAATTTGAAAAATAGAACAAGCATTTCATAAGGCGTATACGGCGGACGGAATGTATAGCCGAAACTGTCTTCCTGTAAGGCGTAGCCGACTACAAACATAATCAAACCGAGAATGATCGCCCCGATGCTGCCTGCATAGCCCATGACTTTCTTCATGATCGTTTCCTCCCTATCCTTTTTCTTTTATTATATTCGAAAAGTTTGATTTGTCAACATCTTTAGAGCATATATTAACATCTTTAGTACGTTGACGACTGCAAAAAACTGTACTTGAATGAGTAAAAAAGATTCTATAGAATAGGAAGGCAGTCATGAACAGAGAGGACATTTCGAAAAATTTAGGGGCCAATATCAAACAATACCGGACAAAGCTCGGCGTCAGCCAGGAATCCCTTGCTTTTCTCGCGGGCATGCACCCCTCCTATCTCGGCTGCCTAGAACGCGGAGAAAAGTGTCCGACCATCGAGACGGTCTTCAAGATTTGCGAGGCGCTTCACATCTCGGTCGCAGAATTGCTCGATTTTGAAACACCACCTAGCAGCCACACAAATGTCATTCCTTATCACTTGGAAAAATCCATTCAAAAATTGTCTCACAATCAGCAACGATGTATTTTAGAGATTATGGAAAACATCGTTGCATTGTGTGAAGATAGAAAATCGGAAACCGTATGTCCTGACTCCAATCCAAAATAGAATCCATAGAATCAAAAAAATCCACCCCGCCCTGCGAAGCGCGAAGCCTTGCACGGCGGGGTGTTCTATAAGATTGAGAGAGAAAAAATTCCCGATGTGTGGGGAGCGCTATATGCAATACGAAACAATCAGCCCATGACGCTCGGCATAATAACTGCACAGACCGCCTGTCGGAAGAATGGTAACGCGCACATGCTGCCACAGCGCACGGACACGTTCTGCGAGCGCATGCGCCGTCTCCGCGTTTTGACAATGGCTGATGCAGACTTCGCCCTCCGAAAAACCGTTTGTGCGCATTTCTGTGAGAAGGCCGTCAAGCATGTGCCGTACGCCGCGATGCATGCCGCGCACCTCAATTTTGCCCTGCGCCGTGCCGATGCCGATCCCCCAGATCCCAAGTTTCCCGGCAAGATAGCCCGAAAGCCGTCCAATACGTCCGCTTTTGACGAGATTTTGAAAGGAGGACAGCGCAAACGCCGTATGAATCCGCTTTGCGTATGCGGAAAGGTCCGCCGCAGCTTTCTCAAACCGGACGCCTTCATGAATCAGCTGCCCTGCGCGCCGTACAAGCATCGCGAGCGCCGGACCCGCATTTTTCGTGTCGAGCACAAACACATGCCGGTCCGGGTGCTGCTTCAAAAACAGCGTACGCGCCGCCACGGCGCTCGAATAGCTGCCGGAAAGCTGCGAGGAAATCGTGAAGGCCAGCACGTTTTGCGCCTCTTCGAACCGTTCAAGCCAAGCAGCCGGCGGCGGGCAGGCCGTCTGGCTCTGTCCCTTTTCGTCCTCCATCGCATCCAAAAGGGCCGCCGTCGATACCTTCCGGTCATCCAAAAAGGTTTTCTCCCCGACGCGCAGCAGAAACGGCACCTTGCCGCCCTGCACATCAAACTGTTCTTCCGGCAGATCACAGCTGGAATCCGTGACAATGCTCCACTCGTACATCTCGTCTTTCCGTCCTTTCCTCGTTGACGCGCACCCTTTCCTTATGCTATCATTTTACCAACAAAGCGTTTGAATCGCTACAATCAGTATGATTTGATTCGTTTTATTTGCGACACTCTCCGCCAATTCGTCGGATTCGCGGCAAATCAAAAGAAAATTTTTTATGAACAGGAGGCAGCCCTTTGGAAAACCGGCGTGTACAGATGACAAAACGGCTGCTCAAAGAAGCCCTTTTGGAACTGCTCGACGAAAAGCCGCTTGAAAAGATCAGCGTGACCGATGTGTGCCGGCGCGCGGATGTCAACCGCTCGACGTTTTATGCCCACTATATGGATACGACCGCACTGCTGCACGAGATGGAGCAGGAGGTCTTCTCGGAACTTCCGGGAGCTGATTTCCTGCCGGTGGACGTGCACGACCAGCGCTTTTTCGACGCGCTGGAATCCTTCTTTACATATGTGCGCAAAAACGAGCGGCTGTTCCGCATCCTGCTCGTCCGGCGCGAAAGCGGCACCTTTCACCGCACACTGCTGCATACCGTGATGGAGCGCTTTCAGCCGGCGGGCACCACCATACAGGACCGATACCGGTATATTTACTGTGTGGACGGTGCGATCGGCTTAATCAAAGCGTGGATTATCGACGGTTTTCCGCTCACAACCCACGAATTTGCCGCCTTTACGCTTCATACTGTGACGGACGGCATGAAGCAGGCAGAAGGAGGGCCGGTACATTCTTTATAATGAAAACAATGTAAATAACGGAAAGGAAAAGCACATGCTGCATCTGGAAAACATCAACGGTCGAAATGGATGGGACATTTTGAAGCTGCGCGTGGCCGAAGAGCAAAAATCGTTCGTTGCGGACAACACGACGAGTATCGTCGAAGCGTATATGGCGATTACCGGAAACGGCCACGCCTTCCCCTTTGGTATTTACGAGGATTCCGTGCCGGTGGGGTTTTTGATGATTGGATTTGATACGGACGATTTCTGGGACGACGCCCCCGCCATCGCGGGCGGAAATTACAATCTCTGGCGGCTGATGATCGACGAGAGATTTCAGCGAAAAGGATACGGAAAAGCGGCGCTGCGCCTTGCGTTGGATTTCATCAAAACCTTTCCGTGCGGAAAAGCCGAGTTCTGCTGGCTGTCCTACGAGCCCGAAAACGCCGTCGCGTGCCGGCTCTACCACGCGTTCGGCTTCGTGGAGACCGGAGAAAAAGACGGTGATGAGGTGATCGCGGTACTAAAATTGTAAACTGTAAAAAACCACCCCGCCGTGCGAAGCGCAAAGCCTTGTACGGCGGGGCAGTTTCTTTCTATTCTTTTCTATTCTATTCTTTTTTATAAAAGAAACGGCGTCAGCTTTTCCGCTTGCGCCGAATCTGCCGCACCTGCAGCACAATGCCGGCGGCGAGCACCACAGCCGACGCGAACAGACCGAGTACGAACACCGCGACGTTTATCTGCGGGCCATTCTGCGCGCTCTGCCAGAACGACGGCGCAAAGAAGTCCCTAAGCGGCGGCCAATGCAGATAGTCCCATAAAGTCAGCGCGCCGGGTTCCGGGAACAGCGCGTTGAGCGTGAGATTGAAAAACGGCAGCACAAAGTCCGCGACCAGGCAATAAAGCCCGGCCTTCAGGCACGGATGCGCGGGCAGATAGGCGGCCACGGCGAAAAGGAGCCACGCCGGCACGTACGCCATCGCCGTCAGGGAAAGCCCCTGCGCGACGGACACGCCCGTCACGGCCGTGCACAACGCGACGAGCGCCGCCGTCCAAGCCGTCACTGCCGCCATCACAAGCGCCGGGAACCCGCGGTGTTTCGGGCAGAATTTCACAAGCAGGAAAAGCCCCCACGGCAGCGCCGCGCACACCGCTGTGACGGCGATGCCAAAGCCGAGCCAGGCACCGCCCACATATCCCCAGCAGGCAAACAGCAGCAAAAACAAACACCCCGTCGCGCTGACCGCAAACACGAACGGCCGGTGCGGGATGCGCTGCTCAAGCGGCAGGCCCGTGCAGCACCATGCGAGCAGCAGCGCCGTCAGGACGATCCAAAACCAGCTCAGCGTATGATACACCGCGAGGTTGCAGATTAGACAAATGGCCGCCGCAAGAAGATAGGCCCATGTAAAAAACCGGCTCCATCCGCGCAGCAGGCTGCGGTATGCCGTCGCGTCCCGCTTTTCACGCTTCGCGGCGACGTCATCACACGCGGTGAAGAATTCATGTTCGGAAATGGACAGCGCCTGGCACACGTCGCGCACCAGCGAGATATCCGGATAGGAAACGCCGCGCTCCCATTTGGACACCGTCGATTTTGTCACATACAGCTGCCGCGCCAGCTCCTCCTGCGTCAGGCCCGCCGCTTTGCGTTTCTGCTGGATGTACGCAGCGAAGTCTGACTTTTGTACAGATTCTGTCATGTCAATCGCACCTTTCGTTTTGGGTTTGCTCTGTGCCCTCATCGTAAGGCGCGGCCGGTGCGATGTCAAGAAAATCGGGGCTTTTGCGCGGTCGACCGCTGCGCTACCCCGCTTTTTCACAAAAAGGCGCGGCGCGCTTTTCCAAGAAAGCCTCCCGCTGCGCGAATTTTTCCACCGCCTCGGCGCTTTCCGGTGGAAAGCCTGCGCCGGTTGCGGGAACGTGCTCAAATGCGCCCGGCAAGGCTTTCCGCCTGCTTTTCCTGTAAATATTGAATATACGCATTCCCCCACGTTTCCAATACGGACAGCACGGCCTTGAATTTTTCCCCGATTTCACTTAAGCTGTACTCCACTTTCGGCGGGATCTGCTGATATTCTTTCCGGACAATCAGCCCTTCCTCCTCCAAAGTCTTTAACTGCCGGGACAGTGTCGTATGCGTCATCTCCTCCGGCATCTCCCGCTGCAGCGCATTGAACCGCACCGGCCCTTTCGACAGCAAATAGAGGATATACATCGACCACTTGCCCGTCAAAACCTTTTGCGCGGTGACATAGGGGCATTTCCCGAATAAGTTCTTTTTCTCCATTTATACGTTCCTTTCTGATACCGGTCTCCATAAATATCGTACTTGTTTTTTTGATCCTGCATGATATGATTATACGCGTAAACAGAAAAAATACAACCTGCATTTTTAGAAAGGAGTTTTTCCCATGAACAAAGCAACGGAATATCTGAAGTCCTGCGGCACCTTCTTCCTCGCCACCGACGAGGACGGCCAGCCCCATGTGCGCCCCTTCGGCGCGGTGTGCGAGTTTGAGGGCAAGCTGTACATCGTCACGAACAACCAGAAAAAGGTCTACCGGCAGATGAAGCAAAACGGCAGGGTGGAAATCTGCGGGATGTACAAGGGCACCTGGATCCGTGTGGAAGGCGAAGTCAAAGAGGACACCCGCCGCGAAGCCCGCGTCGCCATGATGGACGACAACACCGCCGCCCTGCGCAGCATGTACACGGTGGATGACAACCTGATGACCGTGTTTTACTTTACGCACGGCACGGCTACTATCTATTCCTTTACCGCCGACCCGGAAGTCATCGAGCTGTAAGATGAAACGCATAAAAAAGGCCGTCTCGTAGGGGACGGCCCTTTTGTTTGTGAATTTTTCCACCGCTTTGGCCTTTCTCGGTGGAAAATCCGCACGCGCAAAAAGGCCGCCTTTGTGGTCCTTCCTCACAGCAGGGCCGCAAAGGCGGTCAAAGCCGGACTTTCCGCGGCTTCAAATAAATTGCACGAAATGATACGAAGGAAAAAAGAAAAGAGGGATGCCGCGGCGCCCGGTCGATATAAAACAAGAAATCATCAAAAACGCGAAGCGCTTATCCGCGCAATTTCTGCACCAATGCAAGGACACGCCCTGCCGAAAGCCGGACCGCTTCCTCGGAAAGGCGGCCGTCCGCCAGCGCCTGCCGTATATTCGCCTCGTCGTTCGGGTTGCCGGGCATGATGACGTCGTTGCCGGCCCACGCGCATTTCCACGGGACGCTGCCGTCAAGGGGGACGGTGGTGTTCCAATCGGACAGCACAAGCCCGTCAAACCCCCACTCCTGCCGCAGCAGCACCGTGCACAGGTCCCGGCTGTTCGCGGCATGGACGCCGTTTACACAATTATACGCGGTCATCAGCGCGGCGGGCGCGGCAGCCTTGACGGCAATCTCAAAGCCGCGCAGATACAGTTCCCGCAGCGCGCGCTCGGATACGCGCGCGTCCACGGCCATGCGGTTGTCCTCCTGGTTGTTGCAGGCGAAATGCTTGAGCGTGACGCCGCAGCGGCCGGACGCCTGCACGCCCCGCGTGATCGCGGCCGCCAGAACGCCCGAAAGCAGCGGGTCCTCCGAGAAATATTCGAAATTTCTCCCACACAGCGGGTTGCGCTGCAGGTTCATGCCGGGCGCAAGCCAGAGGTCGACGTGAAATTCCTCCATTTCCCGGCTGACGGCACGGCCAACCTGTGTCAGCAGCTCCACATCCCACGTCTGTGCCAGGGCGGTGCCAACCGGAAACGCCGTGCAGAACTGATAATAGGTATCGGCGTCCGCATGCGGCGCGGGCGATTCAAGAAAGCCGTTTTCGAGCGAGCCGAGCACGCCGGTGCCGTACACATGGTCGGTTTTCCGGTCCACCTGATAGTACTGGCGCAGACGCAAGCCGGCCGGGCCGTCGGCCATAATCAAACTCGGCACGCCGCGGGTCTTCTCCAGCGCCTCACTGGTCTCGCCCGCCGACCCGGGCACCCGGGTGCCGGACGACCCCAGTGTACTGGCTCCCCGCGTAATGTTGCCAAAAAGGAGCGGCACCAGCGCTTCCACGGGCCCTTCGGCCCGCGGGACTTTGGGCGGCACGGGCGCCGTCTGCGCTTTCGGCGCAAACCGGCAAACGGGCAGCTTTGCCTGTGCCTGGCGCAGGCGTTCTTCCCATTCGGCGGCACCGGGGGCCTGCCCCAGCTCCTCGAAGGGCTCCTCCACCGGGCAGATCGGGTGCGTGCGCTCGAGGACGGCCGCCTGCTCCACTTGCAGCAAACCGCACAGGGACACTTTGTCGCTGCTGTTCCCTATCCAGACGCCGTAAAGGCCCTGGTCCACCACCCACGCGTTCTGTTCCGGCCGGAAAGAGGCCAGCTGCTTTTGCGGGATGTGTATGGCCACCGTCTGCCCCTCACCGGGGTGCAGCAGGCGCGTCTTGGAAAATCCGGCTAACCGCCGCCGTTCGCGGGGCTGCCCATTCTGCGGGCAGCTGAGATACACCTGTACAACCTCGCGGCCGGAAAAACGGCTGCCCGTGTTGGTCACCTGCACATCCACGCAAATGCCCGCTCCCTCCGCGCGCAGCGCCCGCATTTGCAGGTCAAACGAGGTGTACGACAACCCATAGCCGAACGCAAACAGCGGCCGGACCCCGAACGTATCAAAATACCGATACCCCACATAGATGCCCTCGCGGTAGGTATCTTGGCTGACGTCGCCATTGAGAGAACCAAATTGGCGCGCACAGGGCAGATCGTCGTAGCGGCGCGGCCATGTGGCGGTCAGCTTCCCTTCCGGCACCACGGTCCCGAACAGGACATCCGCAGCGGCCAGACCGCCCTGCTGCCCCAGCTGGGACAGCTGCAATACGGCCGCTAAGTGCCGCATCTTTTCTAAAAGGTCCGTCAGTTCCACCGGGCCGCCGGCATTGACCAGCAGAATCACCGGCAGGCCGCTTTCGTCTAAAGTCCGCAGGTCCGCCCATTCCCGGTCACTCAAATCGTAATCGCCCTTTTCGAGCCGCCGGTCCCTGCCCTCGCCGGAAATGCGGCTGAGGACATAGAGGACCGCTTTGGCCCCTTTCAGGTCCCCGCCGGTGATGGGCCGGCCGTGCGGCATACAAAACGGGTTGGCCGCATAGGCGTCAAACGGATTTTCGACCCGCTCGGCCGCTGTGAGAACCCGGTCGCGCCATTCCAGGCGGGCGCGGGTGTAGCGGGCCTCGTAATCCGCAATCCAGTCCTCGCTCGTCAAGACGGCGCCGGCTTTTTTGAGCCCTTCATAAATGGAACGGTTCTCCCGGCTGTTGACGTCGCCCGATCCGGTGCCGCCCTTGACCGTCCGGCTGGCCCCGCTTCCCAAAAGGGCAATGGGCGTGCCGGGCGCCAGCGGCAGCACCCCGCTGTTTTTCAGCAGCACAATG
Source organism: uncultured Clostridia bacterium (assembly GCA_944385055.1). Lineage (GTDB taxonomy): Bacteria > Bacillota > Clostridia > Oscillospirales > Acutalibacteraceae > Caproicibacterium. The sequence goes on from CALWVT010000003.1 coordinate 8,494, forward strand.
CCCCGTCCTGCGGCCTCCCGGGCCAGGGCTGCGTTCGTCTTTTCCCGCTGAGAGAGCGCTTCGCTGCGCGTCCCGCTGTGTGAAAATGGATGAGGCATGAAAAAACTCCTTTCAAAATACGCCCTTCGGGCAAAGCAAAGCCGCCATAGCGGCTTTCTATGGCGGCTTTGTATCCCCTTGTTTTTATTCTTTTACGCCGCCGAGCGTAATGCCGGCAATGATAAACTTCGACAAAATCAGATAAACAATGATAATCGGGACAATCGCCACCGTAATCATCATGTAAATCTTGCCCATATCGAAATTCATGTAATCGGCGCCGCGCAATGTAGCAATCAGGATCGGCACGGTCATTTTGTCCTTGGACTGGATGACCAACGCCGGGACGAAGTAGTTATTCCAGGAACCCACAAACGAGAAGATGGCCTGCACCGCCACGGCCGGTTTCATGATCGGCAGCACGATGCGGTTAAACGTCATGAATTCGCCGCAGCCGTCGATGCGGGCTGCCTCTACGAGCGACAGCGGCAGCGAGGATTCGAGGTAGCTGTACATGAAATAGAAGATGGACGGCGCCGCAATCGACGGCAGAATTAAGGGCAGCAGCGTGTCGTACATCCCCATGTTCGTGATTAACCTGACAAAGCCCATCGTCGTGACCTGCGTGGGCATGACCAGAATCGCCATGATAAACGTAAAGGCCACTTTTTTCAGCTTAAAATCATAGGCATACAAACCGTACGCCGTCAGCGCCGAAAAATAGGTGCTCAGCGCCGCCGAGCAGCCGGCGACGATCAGGCTGTTCAAAATGCCACGGAACATCGGGAAGTTGCCGTCCGTCGCCACCGACTTCAGGTTGTCCAAAAACGAGCTGCCCGGCAGCCAGGAAAAGCCCCGCTGCAGCTCCGCGTGTGAATGGGTCGCGTTGATAATCAAGATGTAGAAGAAGAATAGGCACAAAATAGCCAGCACAATCAGCACCACATACGCCAGCACGGTTTCGCCGGTTTTACCCCGTTTATGCTTCATGCTTTCGCGCCTCCCTTCCGATGCTTACGTTCGGTTTTCACGCCGGTATCCCTCTGGCCGTTCGTAATCCGGTAAACCAGGAAGCAGAGGATGCCGCTGACGATGAACAGATAGACCGACAACGCACCGGCCATGCCGTAGTTGCGGCTCTGCAGGTGGCTGTTTAAGAACATGATCAGCGTCATGGACGTGCGGTCCGGATTGCCCTGGCCGTTCGTCAAAATCTGCGGCACATCGAACATCTGCAGGCCGCCGATAATCGAGGTAATCAGCGTATAGGTCAAAATCGGCCGGATCAGCGGCAGGGTGATCGAGAAAAACCGGCGGACGCTGCCGCAGCCGTCCAGTTCGGCCGCCTCAAAGATGTCGGGGCTGATGCCCATAATGGCGGCCTGCAGCATGATGGTGGTGTTGCCAAACCACATCAAAAAGTTCATCAAACCGATCAGTGCCCGCGTGCCAAACGTCGTGCCCATAAAGTCGATCGGTTCCGACGTCAGGCCCAGGGACTCCAGGATGGAGTTCATCGGGCCGTTTGTAGAAAACAGCGCGAAGAACAGCATGGCGAACGCGGAAGCCATAATCAAGTTTGGCAGGTAGATGACGACTTTAAAAAACTGCTTGCCGCGGATCTTCATCTGGATGTCGGTAAACCAGTTGGCCAGCAGCAGCGCGATCAAAATCTGGGGAATGAAACCGATCAGCCACAGAATCAGCGTATTGCCGGCGTATTTGAGCATGTCGGAATCCAAAAGGCTCTGGTAATTTGCCATACCGACAAAATTCGGGCCGATTTCCTTAATGCCGGACTGGTAATACTCAAAAAAGCTGTACCGGACGGTATCCACCAGCGGGATGAATGAAAAGATAAAGAACGCCACAAAGAAGGGGAGAATAAAGAGGTAGCCCCATTTTGCGTATCGGATGTGTTTCGACTTTTGTCGCATAAGTCACCGTTCCTTTCCAAAAGCCGCCGCGCCGGGGAGCCCCGGCGTGACAGCCTGCCGTTTCAGGCGGCGGAAAAAGTTTTCCTGCTTATTCCGGCCACTGGACGTCCGTAATCTCAGGATACCGCTCTTTGATGGCGGTCTCGAAGTTTTCCTTGGCGCGGTCAAAATCCACATTGCCCTGGAAGTAATCGCTAAACGAATTTTGAATCAATTCGACGCAGCCCTGGTCGTACGCGGACAGCGGTGCAATCTGGATGTCTTCTGCCACCGGTGCATAGTACGCGTAGGCGTTCTGCCCGCCGAGGAACGAAGAGGCAAAGCTGTCGTCGCCGGCGGCCTCCTCCATACCGCTGACGGTGTTCGTAAAGTCCTGATAATCCTTCGAAATCTTAATCAGATTGTCCTGGTCGGCGGTCAGGGAAAGGATGATATCCTTGACATGCTGCGGGTTATCGGTGCCCACGCAGGCGTGGATGTAAGAGCCGCCCCAGTTGTAGGTCATCGGCGGATTCGTAACGGCCCATGCGCCGTCTTCGCCGTCCCAGTTCGGAGCGAGCGTGAAGTCGATGCCCCACGGCGGCAAAAGGAACGCGAATACCTTCGAATTCGAGCCCATCGCCTTATTCCAGTCGTCGTTAAACTGGCCCTTGACGGTCTTGTCGAGATAACCCGCATCGAGCCATTCCTTCGAGGATTCAATCCAGTCCATAATCAGCGGGTCGACTTTGACGGTCGTCTCGCCGTCGGCAACCCAGGGCTGGCTGATGTTGTTGCCGTACAAGCGGAACGTATCCGCGTAAGAGGCAAACGTAAAGTAGCCCTTCGCCTTTAATTCCTCCGCGGTCTGCTTGAGCGTATCCCAGTCCTTAACTTTTTCGCCCACAGCAGTCGGGTCGTCGGTGCCAAATACGTCCTTCGCAATGTCGCGGCGGTAAACCAAAAGGCCCGGGCAGCACTGCCACGTAGCGCCGCGCTGCACGCCGTTCTGGTCGGAAGCCGTCGTCTTTGTAAACGGATACTGGTCCGCAAGGTCCGTGTCGGGGTCGATGCCCAGATCCGTCAGCGGCATCGCAACGTCGGCCTCGGCGTCCGTGTACTTATACACGTAGTCGGTTTCGGACAGGAAAATGTCGATTTTATCGTCCGCAGAGGCGGAAGCCTGGTTGCGCAGCGCCTCGTCGAGCTTCTGCTGATAGACGCCGTCCTGGTTCGGGTTAATGACCCAGTGGATTTCGGTGCCGTCCTTTAAATAGGTAACGGTGCCGTCGTCCGAGGTGCTCTCCACTTCCGGATAGACATCCTCCAGGCGCGTGCGGAACTCATCGTTCCAGCTGTAAATGTTGATGACCTTGCCTTCCGCGGCGGTATCCCCGCTGCCACCTGCAGCGCCCTCACTGCTGCCATTGCATCCCGCAAACAGCGCCGTGAGAGAAGCGGCTGCCAATAGCCCGGCGATCAATCGTTTTTTCATATTTTTTCCTCCTTGTTCTGTGAGCGCGCCCATCTGCCAAATCTGTGTGCGGACGCGCCCCGGATTTTATGAACGAAGACAGTGCACTTGTGCCCTGCCGGATTGTGCACTTATTATAACGGCCGGGTTGGCTGGCAATCTATTAGCAATCGGCAAAAAATATCAAATTCTTGACCGCATTTTAGAAAATTCATAAAACGGGTCATGATTCTTACATTTTTGCACAGCTTTTTGATTTTTGCACCGGCGGGGATTCCGTATAATGAGACAAACGCAAAAATCGAAGGGAGTGGCTGTGTTGGCGCACTTGAACTTTTTAGACGCAGACGGCACCTTTTCCATGGAAAATCCGGAAAACAAAAGCTACCTGTACTTTCCGTTGGCCTCCGAGACCGGCCTGAAAAGCGCGGTGGCCCCGAATCTGGGCGGCGACGCCAAAGTAAATCAGGAGACGTTCCTGCTCGAACCGGTCAGTGCCGAAAACCTGCACAACAACCGCAGCACGCGCAATTTCTGGCTGCGCTGCGATGGGGAAGCCTGGTCCTGCACCGGCAGCTCCGCGCGCCAGGAATCGGAGCGCTTTACCTCTGCGCAGGAGCATAGCCGGGTCACGGCCGGCTTTTTATGGCACACATTGGAACGCACTTCCCAGCGGCTCGGCATAGCCGCCCGGACCACCCTGTTCTGCCCGCTGCGGGACAATGTGGAACTGATGGCCATAACGGTACAGAACACACGCAGCCAGCCTCTTCAGATCGTCCCCTTTGCGGCCATCCCGCTGTACGGACGCAGCGCCGACAACCTCCGCGACCACCGCAACGTGACCTCCATGCTGCACCGCATCCGCACCACCGCACACGGCGTCGTGCTCAAGCCGACGATGTCCTTTGATGAGCGCGGCCACCGGCCCAACCACACCCTTTACTATGTTATGGGGTTCGGCCCGGACGAGCAGCAGCCGGAAGCGTTTTATCCCACCGTGGAGTCCTTTTTGGGGGAAGGCGGCACCTACCTGCAGCCGGCTGCCGTCCTTCAAAACCTTCCCGGCGTACCGGCCGGCGCCACCGCTGCCGGGCGCGAGGCGATGGGAGCGTTCCGCTTCCCGGCGCGCACGCTGGCTCCGGGGGAAACGGCCCAATACATGGTGATGCTCGGCGTGGCAGACGACCCGGCAGAGATCGAGCAGGTTTTTGCGCGCTACGGCACCCCGGCGCGTGTGAAAGCCGCGCTGGAGGAAAACCGCAGCGTCTGGCGGGAAAAGGTGAATGTATCGTTTCACACCGGCAGGGAAGCCTTTGACCGGCTGATGAAATGGGTCTGCCTGCAGCCGTTTCTGCGGCGGCTGTTTGGCTGTTCCTTTTTGCCGCACCACGACTATGGCCGCGGCGGCCGCGGCTGGCGGGATCTGTGGCAGGACTGCTTATCCCTTTTATTGATGGAGCCGGACGATGTGGGCCAAATGATTGAAAAAAATTTTGGCGGTGTCCGCATAGACGGCACCAACGCTACGATCATCGGGGACGGCGACGGCAACTTCATCGCCGACCGCAACGGCATCGCCCGCGTATGGATGGACCACGCGCTCTGGCCGCAGATGACCACGAAGCTCTACATCGACCAAACCGGCGACGTGGAAATCCTAAACCGGCAGGCACCCTATTTTAAGGACGCCCAAGCCCTGCGCGGCACCGCAATCGATGAAGCGTACCGGCCCGAACAGGGCACCTGGCAGCACACGGCGGACGGCAGCGTGTATACCGGCACCGTTTTGGAGCATCTGCTCGTCGAGCAGCTCGCCGCATTTTACGAGGTGGGCGCCCATAACCTCTACCGCCTGCGGGGTGCCGACTGGAACGACGCGCTCGACATGGCCGCCGAGCACGGCGAAAGCGTGGCCTTTACCTGCGCCTACGCGGGGAATTTGCGGGAACTGGCCGGCCTGATCCGCACATTCGCCCGCCGCACCGGCGCAAAAACCGCCGAGGTCTTCGAGGAGCTGCTCCCGCTGCTCAACACCGAAACGGACCTTTACGACGATGCCGATGCGAAACGGGCGCTGCTTTCTCGGTACGCGCACAGCGTCCAGCACGAGCTCTGCGGCCGGAAAGCCGCTGTGCCGCTGGAGGATCTCGCGGAAAACCTCGAACGCCGGGCCGACTGGCTGGCTTCCTGGCTGCGCCGGCATGAATGGATCGACGCCCAAAACGGCGAAGGCTGGTACAACAGCTACTACGATAACCACGGCCGTGCGGTAGAGGGCTTCTTCCCCACCGGCGTGCGCATGATGCTCACCGGGCAGGTGTTCGCGATCATGGGAGATGTGGCCACCGATGCGCAGATCCCGCGCATCACCGCGAGCGCCGATCATTACCTTTATCGCAAAGAGATCGGCGGCTACCGGCTGAACACCGATTTCCGGGAACTCAAATTCGATTTAGGGCGGATGTTCGGCTTTGCCTATGGGGAAAAGGAAAACGGCGCCGTATTCAGCCACATGGCCGTTATGTACGCCAACGCCCTTTACCGCCGCGGATTTGCGCGGGAGGGCTGGAAAGCGCTAAGCGCTTTGGCCGATACGGCACTGGACTTTGACCGCAGCTGCATCTACCCCGGCATCCCGGAATATTTCCGCGCAGACGGCCGCGGCATGTATCATTACTTGACTGGCGCCGCCAGCTGGTATATGCTGACGATGATCACGCAGGTTTTCGGTGTCCGCGGCGAAGAGGGCGACCTTGTGCTCGCGCCGAAACTCCTGGCCGCACAGTTTGACGCCGAAGGCACGGCCGGACTTTCGGTCACGTTTGCCGGCCGCAAGCTGCAGATTTCCTATGAAAATCCGGACAAACTCGCATACGGCGGCTATCGCGTGGGCCGTGTCCTGTTAGACGGCGCGGCACAGCCCCTTTCCGGCGGCGCCTGCGCAAAAATCCCCCGCAAAGTGTTGCAGGCACTGCCCGCCGGCACTTTGCACACCCTTGTGGTGACCTTGCTTACAAAATAAATTCTTTACAGCGATGACCCACAGGGTCTGCATCAAGATAGGAGAACCATCATATGAAATACGGTTATTTTGACGACGCCGCCCGGGAATATGTAATCGACCGCCCGGACACCCCCGCCCCCTGGGTAAACTATTTGGGCTCCCCGGAATACGGGGCCATTCTCTCAAACAACGCGGGCGGCTACAGTTTTGCCCGTTCGGGTGCCAATGGCCGCATCCTGCGGTACGTTTTCAATCAATTCGACCAGCCCGGCCGGTATCTGTACCTGCGCGACAAGGAAAGCGGGGATTACTGGTCCGCTTCCTGGCAGCCGGTCGGAAAGGATCTGCAGCTTTACAAAAGCAAATGCTGCCACGGCATGGGCTACACCCGCATGCTGGCATCGTACGCCGGCATCACCTCCGAGGCGACCTACTACGTGCCGGACGGCTGCGCCTATGAGGTGTGGGCGCTGAAAGTGACGAACACGGACAGCCGTCCCCGCAGCCTGACCTTAACCGGCTACGCCGAATTTACGAACCACAGCAACTATGAACAGGACCAGGTCAATCTGCAGTACTCCCTGTTTATCGGCCGAACGGTCTTTACCGAAAACCGCTTGATGCAGCAGATTCACGGCAATCTCGACGCGCTCAGCGCCGATGAAAAGGTGGACGACAAGCGGGTCACCGAGCGATTCTTCGGCTTGGCCGGCGCGCCGGTGGCAAGCTACTGCGGCGACCGGGAGGCATTCCTCGGCCGCTACCACGGCTACGGCAACCCCGCCGGCGTCGCGGCCGGCGATCTCGGCAATGTAAACAGCTACAACGAAAACGCGTGCGGCGCACTGTCCTGCACCGTATCGCTCGCCCCCGGCGAAAGCCGCACGGTGCTGTTCGTACTGGGCATGAAGCCTTCGGACGAGGCGGCGCAAATCCTGGCCCATTACACCGACCCCGCGGCGCAGGTCCAGCAGGAGGTAGACGCGCTCAAACGGATGTGGTACGCGCGTTTCGACCATTTACAGGTGCACACCCCGGACCCGGCTTTTGACACGATGGTCAACACGTGGAACGCCTACAACTGCTTTATCACCTTTGTGTGGTCGCGCGCGGCTTCCCTGATTTACTGCGGCCTGCGCAACGGCTACGGCTACCGCGACACGGTGCAGGACATCCAGGGCATTTTGCACCTGGAGCCGGAAATGGCCTGCGAGAAGATTCGCTTCATGCTGTCCGCCCAGGTGGACAATGGCGGCGGCCTGCCGCTCGTCAAATTCACGCACAATCCCGGCCACGAGGATACGCCGGACGATCTTTCCTACGTGCAGGAAACCGGCCATCCCGCCTACCGCGCAGACGACGCGCTGTGGCTGTTCCCCACCGTCTATAAATACATTGCCGAAACCGGCAACATTGCCTTCTTAGAGGAAGTCATCCCGTTTGCCAACAAGGGCAGCGCCACCGTTTACGACCATTTAAAGCGGGCGATTCAATTCTCGCTGCAGCATCTGGGCCCCCACGGCCTGCCTGCCGGGCTATACGCCGATTGGAACGACTGCCTGCGGCTGGGCGCAAACGGCGAATCGAGCTTCGTGGCGATGCAGTTCTACTACGCGCTCTCCATTTTGCGCCGGTTCTCGGAAAAGCGCGGCCATACACAGGACACTGCCTGGCTGGACCGCCTTTTAGACGAATACAGGGAGAAAATCCACCGCCTGTGCTGGGACGGCGACCGGTACATCCGCGGCTTTACCGAGCAGGGTGAGCGCATTGGCGCCGCCGGCGATCCAGAAGCAAACCTGTGGCTGAATCCGCAGAGCTGGGCGGTCATCAGCGGCCTGGCCGACCCGGCACAGGCGTCTGTCATCCTAGACCAGGTGTACACCCGTCTGAACACCGCCTATGGCGCGGTATTGATGGATCCCCCTTACCATACCCACGCGTTTGACGGGGCGCTGGCCGTCATTTATAACCCCGGCACGAAGGAAAACGCCGGCGTTTTCTCGCAGACGCAGGGCTGGCTGATTCTGGCCGAGGCGCTGCGGGGCAGCGGCGAGCGCGCGTTTCTGTATTTCACGGAAAACGCCCCCGCCGCGCAAAATGACCGCGCCGAGGTGCGGCGCTTAGAGCCCTACTGCTACGGCCAGTTTACGGAAGGCCCCGCAAGCCGCCACTTTGGCCGCTCCCAGGTGCACTGGCTGACCGGCACAGCTTCCACCGTCATGGTGGGCTGCGTAGAGGGCATCCTGGGCCTGCGTCCGGACTTAGACGGCCTGCGCCTGGCCCCCGCAATCCCCAAATCGTGGAAATCTTTCTCCATTGAAAAAGACTTCCGCGGCTGCCGGCTGCATATCCGCGTCGAAAACCCGCACCAGCGGGAAAGCGGCTGCGAAAGCCTCACGCTCAATGGCAAAACCCTGCCGGAAAATTATATTCCGGCCAGCATGCTACAGAAAGATAACGAGATCCTGCTTCGTTTATAAGAATTTTTGCAAAATAGATTTACCTTCCGAAAAAACTGCGGGGGCACCGCTTTTTGTAAGCGATGCCCCCGCAGTCTTTTTTACGATTCTAAGGCCTTTTATGTTTTTTCCGTACCGGTGCCTTCGGTCCCGCCGTCCTTGGCGGCTTCCCCGTCGTCTGTTTCAATATTCCACTCCACCTGGTAGTATTTGTCCCGGTATTTTTTCGGCGTCATGCCCACAGAGTCCTTAAACTGCTGGATAAAGTGGCTCTGCGACGAAAAAGCGAGGCGGTTAGCGATGTCGATCATCGAATAATTGCTGAAGCGCAAGAGATTCTTCGCCATGTCGATCTTCCGGTCCCGGATATAAGCGCTGACGGAGACCCCGGTTTCCTTTTTGAACAGGCGGGACAGGTAACTGGCCGAGACGCCGAGCGCCTCCGCCAAATCCTCAATTGTGATGCGCTCTTTGAGATGGGAATAAATGTACTCCTTGCAGGCGTTGATATGTTTGGAGTTCGTGTTATTGCGCTGATATTTGCGCATCTTCTCCGTGTAATCCATCACCATTTCATCGTGCAGCCGGCAGACGCCCGCCTCCGTATGGATATCGTCAAGCTGCCGGATATAGAAATCGCTCAATCGGAACGCCTGCTCCAATTCCATACCGTACTGCCGGCACATCCGCGTAATCATGGCCGTAGTGACCACAAAATGGTACTTGATATTGGTGACCGGGTCGCGGGAAAGGACCCCTACGCCCTCGCGGTCGACGAACCGTGCCTGTTCACAGTTGCGGCGCACCGTCTCCACATCGCCGTTGGCCACGGCCCGATAAAACAAAAATTCTTCTGTCGGCTCCCGATGATACATCTCATCCATATCATCGTTTGCCTCAATTAAAAGCCATTCGTCCTTATAACTCATTGCTGCTTGCCCTCCTCAAGACAGTCGGCTGTGCAAGTCCGGAAAAGGAGAGTCGTCGGCCGCCGGCCAAGCGGCACGGCCCGGACTATATAGGAAAAGCCTTTCCTTTTCTTAATTATATCACAAATTCTATCACAAAAGACATGCAAAAAGACAGATTTGCCCTTTAAAATACGCCGCCTTTCAAAAAGACGCAGAAGCGGCCTCTCCCCGAAAACGGCATCCAAAAGCAAAAAAGGCGCCCCCGCAGGAGCGCCTTTCCATGCTGAAATTCGTATACCCTTTTACGCGTGAAACGCCTGGAATTTCTCGACAGCTTCCTTGCGGCGCGCGTCGTGGTCGAGGTATTTCTCGCTCTCTTTATTTGTGTTCGTCGAAAGCTCGGTGTCTTTATACACCATCACATACTTCGAATTGCTGCTCAAATACGCCTCGACATCCGTGTCAAAGACCGTAAAGGTGCCCTTCTCCTTGATCTGCTGGAGAACCTTCTCACCCGTCTCGTCGAGGTTTGCGGGATCGTATTCATACAGCTCAATCGTCACGTTGTCCGAACCGTCATAGCTGCCCGTATAGCGCTTGCCGGAAACGGCACCGATGATCTGCGCCTGCATGATATTCGAATTGCTCGCGGTCAGCCCCAGCGTCGAGGGTGCGGTATAGTCCTTTTCGATATAGCCGAGGTCTTTCATGTAGCTTGCAAGGCCTTCAAGCGTGTTGTCATAACTCGTAGCGTCGCCGGAAGGCTGCGTGCTTTCCGTCTGCACCTCGCTGGTGGTGCTGCTGCTCACAGCGGAAACCACATTGCCCTGGCCGTCCGTTTGTACATCGTTGCCGCAGCCCGCCGCCGCTACCAGCAGCATTGCGGCCGCCGCTAAAATCCATACTTTTTTCATAAGGGGAACCGTCCTTCCGGTAAATCTGAAAACCCTGGCAAATGAGGATGCCCTAGATAGACGAAAAACCGCTGCGAGAGCGGTTTTCCAACACAGAGATGTTTGTTTGGTGGACACGAGGGGACTCGAACCCTTGACCTCTCGCGTGTGAGGCGAGCGCTCTAACCAGCTGAGCTACGCGTCCACAAAAACAAGAATGAAAAAATATAAATGGTGACCCGGATGGGATTCGAACCCATGAACCCGCCGTGAAAGGGCGGTGTCTTAACCGCTTGACGACCGGGCCATAAGACGGGACCCAAACGTATGGGTCCCGCATTCTCATTTTGGTAGCGGCAATAGGATTCGAACCTATGACACTTCGGGTATGAACCGAATGCTCTAGCCAACTGAGCTATGCCGCCAAATGACTGCACCAACATGTGGAGCGTTATTCATTATACCTTGTCCTTTTCTGTTTGTCAAGGGGGTCGAACGGATTTTTTTCATTTTCTCTTGCGCAAACCGGCAAAATCTGCTGCCTTTTTCTGATTTTTGGCCTTTCGTATCCATTGGATCTTTCTTTTTCGATCCTTTCGCAGGCCGCGCCGGGCCCAAAAAAGAGTAGCGCCTCTGCGGAAACGATGGTATCATAAAGACACTGTCAGGAAAAGGAGGCCTTTGGCCTATGAATCAAACAGCCGAACTTGCGTATCTCAAAGCGGCGCTGCCCGAAGATTGGGCGCAGTACCCCGCAACCTTTTTCGAAACCTGCGCCGCTCACGCCCGGTGGCTGCGCGAACATGTTCCGTGGTGCCGCGCGCTGCCCGAAGAGGCCTATTTCCAATACGTCGTCTGCCCGCGCGTCAACGACGAAGCCCTTCTGCCGCACCGGAAACGCTTCTTTTCGCTTTTGTGGGACCGTGTGCGCGGCAAAAGCGAAACGGAGGCCGTACTCGAAGTCAACCGCTGGTGCCACGAACACGCGAGCTACGAGCCGCAGGACGCGCGCACGGCCGCACCGATCACCGTGTTTTCCTGCGGCAGCGGCCGCTGCGGCGAGGAATCCGCGTTCCTGGTCGCCGCGCTGCGCAGCGTCGGGCTCGCCGCCCGGCAGGTGTATGTGCCGCGCTGGTCGCACTGCGACGACAACCACGCATGGGTCGAGGCCCTGTGCGAAGGGCAGTGGCACTTTCTCGGCGCGTGCGAGCCGGAATGTACCCTCGACCGCGGCTGGTTCCAGACGGCCGCCTCGCGCGCGATACTCGTCCACAGCCGCACATTCGGCCCCGCTGAAGACGAAGCCCTGCACGGGGAAGCGCTCGGTTTGGACGGTCAGGCGCGCCTGCACAACCAGACCGCCCGCTACGCAAAGACGAAGCGCTGCACCTTCTTCGCCGCGCCGCGGGAAACCATCACGCTCGAAGTCTTCAACGAGGCGCGCTTCTGCCCGATTGCCGCACTGCCCGCCGGGGATGACGGCCGCGTCACCGTCGAGCTCGGCCTTGGCGACCTTCACCTGACGGCCGGGGACAAGGAAGCGTTCTTCCACGGCGAAACGGAATCCACCGCTGTGCTGCATACCCCCACGCCAAAACCGGGCTGGCATCCATTTTCCTTTGATGCGCCGCAGGGGCGGGAAACCGCCGCCCCCCTCTCCCCTGCGCAGCGCCAGGCGCGCGAAGCCATGCTCGCACACGGCGACGCAATCCGCAAGCGGCGCATTGCGGGCATGTTCGACGCCCGGCGCGCCGCCGCCCATCCGGCGTGCGCGGCGCTATTGCAAAAAGCCCGCGGGAATTTTGACACGCTGTGCACGTTTCTCGAGGAGAGCCCGGACCCGCTGCGTGCGGCGCTGCTGGGCACGCTTTCCGAGAAAGACCTGCGGGATGTGCCGCTTTCCGTGCTCGACTTTCACTTGCGCCGCGCGCGGCCGTGGCAGGGGAAATTCCCGAAAGCCGTATTCGAACGCGCGCTTTTGTGCCCGCGCATCGAAAATGAACCGCTGTCCGACTGGAGCCGCCCGCTGCCGGGAACTCTCGGAAAGGTCGCGTCCCTGCGCAAACAGGGCACGCCGGCGTACCTGCGCGCGCTCGACGGCGCCGTCATGGTCTGGGACGGGGAGGGCTTCCGGCCCCTTTCCCCCGAACAAACCGGCCGTGTGCGGTTCCAAAAGGCGCCGGACGCGCGGCTTTCCTTCCGGCAAAACTGGTCGTTGTCGTATTGGGACGGCGCCGCGTGGCGCGAACGCATGCTTTCGGACGATTGGCAGGAAAATGTGTTCGAAACCGAACTGCCCGCCGGCCGCTACCGCGTGCTGCTCTCCGCGCGCCTGCCGGGCGGCGGCCAGCTCGCAAAGCGGTGCCTATTCGACGTGCGGGAAGGGGAAACCGATTCCCTCCCCCTCGAATTGCCGCAAGTGCATTTAAAGGATCTTTTGTTTTCGCGCGCCCTGCCGCTGCCGGAACTTGTCCCGCCGCCCGGGAAGCCGGCGCTGCTGTGCTGGCTCGAAGAGGGCGCCGAGCCCACCGAACACGTGCTGCGGGAATGCCTCGCGGCGCTGCCCGCGCTGCGGGCACTGCCGGTCACGGTACGGGTTTTCGTGCGCGGAAAGACGGCCCTCAAGCAGCCGACACTCGCCGCCGTCCTCGCGGCATGGGACGGCATCTCTGTGGAAACCGCCGGCTGGGCTTATACGGCCGCATGTACCGCGCGGCATTTAGGACTCGAACCCGAACGCTTCCCGCTGCTCGTCGCGTGCGGCAGGGACGGCCGGGCGGCGTACGCCTCTGCGGGGTATGAAGTCGGCGCGGTGGACCTTCTGCGGCGGATTTTAGAATTCCTATGCGGACAATCCACCGAAAAATAAAGAAAAAGGGCGCCCCACAAAACGCGGGACGCGCTTTTTTATGCCTGTTCGTCCGCGCGAAACGGCTCTAAATAAACCGCGACGGAGCGGGCCATTTCCCTGGAAAACGCGGCGTTAAACTTAATGTCGCAAAAGCGTTGGAGCCATTCTGCATACGGCCGCGGCCCGGCCTTGTAGCCGAGCGCGTCCCGAAGTTCCCCGGCGTCCAAGCGGTGGTACGTATTTTCGTGCACAACGGCCGAAAGCGGCTGCCGGCGGGATTTTTGGCGCTCCATCTGCCCCGCCGCCGGGTAACCGAACACGACCATCGCGGCCGGCAGGACGTAATCGGGCAGATGCAAAAGTTTGCGGTGGGTTTCGCACTGCTCTAAAATATCGCCGATATAGCACGAGCCGATGCCGAGACTCCACGCGGCCGTCACGGCGTTCTGCGCGGCGATGTTTGCGTCGGAAAACGCGAGCAGCAGATCGCCCTCACGCGGACGCCGGGGATTACAGCCGCCGCTCTCAAATGCGTCGTACCATTTCTGGCAGTCGGCGCAAAAAAGCAGGATCATCGGCGCTTTTGCGATAAATGGCTGGTGGTCGCACGTTTCGGCGAGCGTATCCTTGAGTTTCTGGTCGGTGATGTCGAGAATCTGATACATCTGCTGGTTGCCGGCCGTCGGCGCGGCGCAGGCGGCCTCTAAAATCATGCGCTTTTCCGCCTCGGGGATCGGGCGGTTTTCGTATGCGCGCACGGATTTCCGTTCCATCAACTGCTTGATTGTTTCGTTCATAAAAACGGCCTCCTTTTTTGCATTCTACATTCTATCACACCGCATGTATTTTTTCAAAACTTCACAACCTCTTCCCGCGTACACGCCCCCTTTTTTGGAGAGCTGTCCGCTTGCGGCGTTAAAAGAAATCTGCTAGAATAAAAAAGACGTAAAATGTCGCCTTACCACAGTCGGACGGTAGGGCGGCATTTTTTTGTTTTCGGGATGTTTTGCGTACCGAAAAATAATTTATAAAATACTTTAAAAAGGAGCCTTAAAAACATGCCAAAGACCAAATTGGAGAGTTTCTTTTTCACGCTTTTAACGTCGGGCGTCATGATTTATTGGATGGGTGTCTATAACACGGCACTGCACACGGGCGGGCTTACGTATGCGGCGTTCGGCAAGGCGGCGCACACGTTTCCGCTGGAATGGCTCGTTGGATTTTTATTTGCATTTTTTGTGGCGGGCCATGCGGCGCCGTGGCTTGCATTTCACGTGGCAAATCCCCATACGGACCGGCAGATTTTTGTGATCCTATGCATCCAGACGTTTACTGTGTGCCTGATGGTGCCGTTTATGAGCCTTGTCGGCACGTTGGAATCGAACAGCCTAAATCCCCAGTTGCCGGTTGTATGGCTCGAAACCGTTGCGTTCAATTTCATCATGGCGTACCCGCTGCAAATTTTTGTGGCCGGCCCATTGTGCCGTTGGATTTTTCGCGCCCTGTTCCGCCGCAGACGGCCATAAGCGGCAAGCTCCAAATATCCAAAAAGGGGACAGCAAAAACGCCGTCCCCTTTTTTATGTACGAAGAAATTTACTTCTTATTCGTATTGTCCTTCAAGAGCACATCGTGTGCGCCGCCTTCGATGAGGCTGACCGACGAGACCAGGGTCAAAACGGCCTTCTGCTGCAGCTCGGGAATCGTCAGCGCGCCGCAGTTGCACATCGTCGACTTGACCTTATACAGCGTCGTGCGCACGTTGTCGCGCAGAGAGCCCGCATACGGCACGTAGGAATCGACGCCCTCCTCGAACGCGAGCTTCTGCTCGCCGCCGAGGTCGTAGCGCTGCCAGTTGCGCGCGCGGTTGCTGCCTTCACCCCAATACTCCTTCATGTACTGGCCGTTGATGCTCACACGGTTCGTCGGCGACTCGTCAAAGCGCGAGAAGTACCGGCCGAGCATCACGAAATCCGCGCCCATTGCGAGCGCTAAGGTCAAATGGTGGTCGTATACGATGCCGCCGTCCGAGCAGATCGGCACATAAATGCCCGTCTCTTCGAAATATTTGTCGCGTTCCTTTGCAACCTCGATGACGGCCGTCGCCTGGCCGCGGCCAATGCCCTTCGTCTCGCGCGTGATGCAGATCGAGCCGCCGCCGATGCCGATCTTCACGAAGTCCACACCCGCGTCCGCCAAGAACCGGAATCCGTCGCCGTTGACGACGTTGCCCGCGCCGATTTTGACGCTGTCGCCGTAGTTTTCGCGCACCCATTTCAGCGTGCGCAGCTGCCACTCGGAATACCCCTCGGAGGAGTCGATGCACAGCACGTCCGCGCCGGCTTCCAGCAGGGCCGGCACACGCTGCTCATAGTCGCGCGTGTTGATGCCGGCGCCGACCATGTAGCGCTTCTGCGAATCGAGCAGCTCGTCGGTATTTTCCTTATGCTCGGAATAGTCCTTGCGGAACACGAAATAGCACAGGCGCCCTTCCTCGTCGATGACCGGCAGCGAATTCAATTTATTTTCCCAGATGATATCGTTGCACTCCGACAGCGTCGCGCCCTTCGGGGCCGAGACGACCTTGTCGATCGGCGTCATGAACGAATACACCGGCGTCTCCACCGCCATGCGGCTGACGCGGTAGTCGCGGCTCGTGACGACGCCCAAGAGTTTGCCGTTGGCCGTGCCGTCGTCCGTAACCGCCACCGTCGAATGGCCCGTCTTCTTCTTGAGGTCCAAAATATCCTGCAGCGTTTTATCCGGCTGGATGTTCGAGTCGCTCGGCACAAAACCGGCCTTGTACGCCTTGACGCGCGCGATCATCGCGGCCTCCTGCTCGATTGTCTGCGAACCATAGATAAACGAAAGGCCGCCCTCTTTCGCCAAAGCGACCGCCAGCGTGTCGTTCGACACCGACTGCATGATTGCCGACGTCATCGGGATATTCAGCGAAATGGCAGGCTTTTCGCCCTTCTTGAACTTCGTCAGCGGGGTTTTCAAGCTGACGTTATCCGGAATGCATTCCGACGAAGAATACCCTGGAATCAACAAATACTCGTTGAAGGTATGGCAGGGTTCGTTGAAATAAAACGCCATGGTGGCTCCTCCTCTGGGATCTTCCCGTTCTCTGTTTCGCGCTTTTCCGCATACGACACGCAGAAAGCGCCGCTTTCTATTCCTTTCATTATAGCATAGGAAAAGCCTTGCACGCAATGCATTTCTTTAAATGGCAATGACCGCCGAAAAGCCGGTGCCGCGCGGGTTTTGGCCCGTTAAAAGGAACCGCCCGCCGTCGAGAACTTTTCCGTGTATCTGAAGCGTCTCGCCCAAAAAGCTCTCCGAAAGGTAATGGATCTCCGCAAAGCGGTACGCACGGAACGATTCCGGCAGGAAATCCTCGACAATGTCGCCGTAGATCGTATTCGTCAAATGCTGGTTCATATCGAGGTCGGAATAGCGGATGGGCCGCTCGCCGAGGAAAGGCAGATCCTCCGGCGGGCGCAGACGCGGCACGCGGTCCTCGCGCGGCGTAGTCATGGGTTCAAAGGCGCCGTAGCGGTACAGCGCATCGGGACGCAGTGGCTTATGGGTTTTCGGGTCCGCGCAAACGGTCACCTGGCGGATCGTGGCGAGGGTTTCGCCGCCGCTTTCGAACGAAAAGTTGCGGTACATCTGCACACCGGCAGTGCCGTGCGGCGTCGTTGTAACGGTGAGTTCCTCGTTGCGGACCGGGAAGCGGTGGATCTGGACACGGTTTGCGGTCAAAAGAATCGCAAGGCCCTCTTGATAAAGGCGCTCATAGGAAAGCCCGAGCGCGTCCATATGCTCGTCGCCGGTTTCCTGTTCCATGCGCAAAAGGGCAGAAAGCCGGACATGGCCCGCTGCGCCGATTTGATAGCTTTCCACGCGGACTTTCCGCTGGAAGAAAGCGCCGGTAATGTTCTCCATACGCAATGTGGTTCCTTTCATTTTCATTTGGGGAAGGGTCCCCTATCCCCTCTTTTTAATTATTTCAGCGTTTTTTGTTTTTTGAAATTTTTTTATAATTTTTTCTTGTTCCTTCGATACATGCGGTGTGATTTTTAAGGCTTGGCGCCTTCGAAGGCATTCTTTTGCAAAGAAGCTTTTTTGATCCCCTTTACCTTTTTTAAAATTTCTAATTGATTCCTTCGACGCGCTTACCCCTTCGGGGCACTTCGCAGGCCGCGCGGGGGCCCCTACTTTCTGCCCAGCAGAAAGTAGGCAAAGACTGGCC
Organism: uncultured Clostridia bacterium; assembly: GCA_944385055.1. Taxonomy (GTDB): domain Bacteria; phylum Bacillota; class Clostridia; order Oscillospirales; family Acutalibacteraceae; genus Caproicibacterium. The sequence continues at coordinate 26,304 of CALWVT010000003.1, forward strand.
AAAGGGGTTCCCCCTTTGGAATCCCCCTGCGGTCGCGCTAGAGTGGCCTTCGGCCACAACCGCGCGAGAGAGCCTGCCGAACTCCTCGCCGCTTGCGCGGCTGGAGCTTCGGCGTTAGGATTTTAAGCGGCAGGCGCGTTCGCGCCTGAGCTTCGCAGGCGGCGAGCCTGCAACACAAAAGGGAACTTTGTAAGGGGGAATTTTTCCTCACAAAGATAGCAAAAATGCCGCTTTCCAGCGAAGGTCAGCGGCAAAATGCAATTTTAAAAAAGCACTTACTTCTGCGGGCGAATCACATCGACTCCGCCCATGTACGGGCGCAGAACCTCCGGCACCGTGACAGAACCGTCGGCATTCTGATACTGCTCTACAATTGCCGGCATCACACGGCTCGTCGCAAGGCCCGACGCGTTGAGCGTATGCACGAACTGCAGCTTGCGGTTTTCGTCGCGGTATTTGATGTTGCCGCGGCGTGCCTGATACGCGCGCGCATTCGATGCGGACGAAACTTCCTTATAGATGCCCATCGACGGGATCCAAACCTCGATGTCATACGTGCGCGCCATGCTGGCGGAGCAGTCGCCGGCCGCCAGGCGGCTTAACCGGTAATGAAGGCCCAACTCCTGCACGAGGCGCTCTGCCTTGCCGACGAGCTCCTGGAACGCGCGGTCGCTGTCCTCCGGCTTCGTGTACTGGACCATCTCCACTTTATTGAACTGATGGCCGCGAATCATGCCGCGCTCCTCGCTGCGGTACGAACCGGCTTCCCGGCGGTAGCACGGCGTGTAGGCGATATATTTCTTCGGCAGCTCATCGGCCGAAAGAATCTCATCGCGGTGCAGGTTCACGAGCGCCGTCTCCGCCGTCGGCAGCAAAAACTTGCGGTCAGAGCTCGTCGGGTTCTGAATCCAATACACCTCATCGGAAAATTTCGGGAACTGCCCGGCCACATAGCCGCACTCGTAGTTTAACATATGCGGCGGCAGGATCAGCTCATAGCCGTCGTTTAAGTGTTCATTGATAAAGAAATTGAGCAGCGCCCACTCCATGCGCGCGCCCCAGCCGCGGTACACCCACGCGCCGTTGCCGCCGAGCTTCGCGCCGCGCGGGTAATCGATCATTCCCAGCGACTCGCACAGCGTAACATGGTCCTTCGGCTCAAAATCAAACTGCGGCTTTTCGCCCCATACATGGTCGGGGATATTCTGCTCCTTGCCGCCGGGCTGCACGTCCTCATCCGGCAGGTTCGGCAGGGACGCCATCAAAGTCTGCTGCTTTTCGTTGAGCTCCGAAAGCGCTGCGTCCGCTTCCTTAATCTCCTCGGACAATGTTTTCATGCGCGCGAGCACTTCGCTTGCATCGCCGCCGGCCTTCTTGATCTTCGGAATTTCCTTGCTTGCGGCGTTTTGCTGCGCCTTTTTCGCCTCGACGGCGCCGGTTGCCTCGCGGCGCTTCTGGTCGACGTCCAGGATCTCGTCAATGACATGGTCGAGATCCATCTCGCGCTTATGGATGGCCGCTTTCACGTAGTCCGGATTTTCACGGATCAGTTTGATGTCCAGCATGGTTATGCTCTCTCCTTTTTGTCCTCAATCTTTTTCAAATCATTTATTCAAAGAACTTCAAAAGGGCCTTTAAGTCCTCTTCGCCGTGGAATTCAATCTGCAGCGTGCCCTTTTTCTTTGTGCCCGTCACCTTGACGCGCCGGCCGAGCTGCTCGTGCAGCGAAAGTGCGGCTTCCTCAAAAAACGGGTTGTCCTTTTTCAGCGACACCTGCGGCTGGGCATTTGCCTGCCGCGCGAGCTTTTCAAGCTGCCGCACCGTCAGGCCGTCGTGCACCGTGCGCTTTGCCATGGGCACCTGCATTTCCTTTGGGAAGGCAAGCAGCGCCCGCCCCTGCCCGGCCGAAAGGGAGCCGTCTTCAAGCAGCGCGCGCACCTCGTCCGGCAGATGCAAAAGCCGCAAGGCGTTCGCGATGGCCGGCCGCGACTTGCCGACGCTTTCGGAAATCTCCTCCTGCGTCATGCCGTGCTCGCGCAGAAGCGTGTCAAAACCCTGCGCCTCTTCCATCGGGTTTAAGTCCTCGCGCTGCAGATTCTCAATCAGCGCCAGTTCCGTGACCTGCTGGTCGTTTAAGTCGCGCACCATCGCGGGCACCGTCTGCACGCCGGCCATGCGCGCGGCACGCCAGCGGCGCTCGCCCGCGACGATCTGGTAGCCGCCGCCAAACAGCGGCCGCACAAGGAGCGGCTGCAAAACGCCGTGCTTCGCGATGGAATCCGCAAGCTCCGCCAGGGACGCCTCGTCAAATTTCCGGCGCGGCTGGCTGCGGCTCGGCTCGAGGTCGCTGACCTTCAGCTCGATGGCCGCGTTGCCCGCTTCCGTGTCGTTTTCCGCAAAGATCAGGTCTAACCCTTTTCCGAGCCCTCTCTGCTTTGCAGCCATGGATGGCCTTCCTCCTTTTATGTCTGGTTTTCCAAAAATTCGTCCGTCAATTCCGTATACGCCTTTGCGCCCTTGCCGGAAGCGTCAAAATATTGGATAGGCTTTCCAAAACTTGGTGCTTCGCTTAAACGCACCGTGCGCGGAATCACAGCGCGGTAGACCTTTTTCGGGAAATACCGCTTGACCTCCTCGGTCACCTGCTGCGTCAGATTCAAGCGCCCGTCGTACATCGTCAGCAAGACCCCTTCGATCTGCAAGGCGCCGTTATATTGGCGCTTGACGCGCCGGACGCTGTTCATCAGCTGGCTCAACCCCTCGAGCGCGTAATATTCGCACTGAATCGGAATCAAGACGCTGTCGGCCGCCGTGAGCGCATTCGTTGTGATGAATCCCAACGACGGCGGGCAGTCGATCAGAATATACGCATACCGCTCCGCCACCTGTAAAAGCGCCGTCTTCAGCACGCTTTCGCGGTGCGGCTTTTCGGAGAGTTCGACTTCCGCACCGGCCAAGTCCATCGAGCTCGGCAGCAGGTCGAGATTGGCAAACTGCGTATGTAAAATGGCCTCGTCGGGATGGGCGCCCTGCATCAGTACATCGTAGACGGACGACTTCAGCGCGCGCCGGTCGACGCCTACGCCGCTGGAGGCGTTCCCCTGCGGGTCAATGTCGACAAGCAGCGTCTTTTTGCCCGCTTTGCCGAGGCCGGCCGCGAGGTTGACGGCCGTTGTCGTCTTGCCGACCCCGCCTTTCTGGTTGGAAACCGCAATGATTTTGCCCATATCACGCCTCCTTCTTGCGTTCGTGGTTCTATTATAACACGAAGCGGAGGCAGAGAAAAGGGCTTTGCGATGTTTCACGTGAAACATTTCACGCAGCCGACAAAAAAAGGCCCGCAATAGGCCGCGGACCTCCTTTTGAAAAAGATTGTGGAAAATGATAAGGAAATGGGATCTTGTAATCAACATTTAAGCAGGCTTTCGTCCCTGCGCCTCCGCTTTGGGAATACGGACAACCCATTCGAGGTATTCCTCCGTCTCCGAGCGAAACGTCTGTGCGTCGATGCCGGTCTTTTTCAGCGTTTGGATTGCGTGGTTGATCGTATTGCCGAAGATGCGCACATCCTTGATGACCGGGCGGGTCCTGCGGCGCGGCGTCTTCTCCCCGAGCATTTTCTCAACGAGTGCGTCTGTCTGCTGGACATTGAGCCCGTCGCGCAGGATGGATTCGAGCGCGCGCGTCTGCGTATGAAGATTCGGCAAACGCAGCAGGGCCCGCGCGTGGCGCTCGGTCAAATGGTTTTCAAGAATCTGCTCCCGCAAAGCGCCCGGCAGCTTCAAAAGCCGCAGTTTGTTGGCGAGCGCGGACTGGCTCTTGCCGAGCCGCGCGGCGCATTCCTCCTGGGTGATGTGCCACTGGTTCATCAGCCGGCGGATGCCCTCGGCCTCTTCAAACATATTCAAGTCCTGCCGCTGCAGATTTTCGGTCAGCGCAAAGATGGCGCTTTCCTCCTCCGAGCAGTTGGAAACGATGACCGGCACCACGCGCAGCCCTGCCATGCGGCATGCGCGCAGCCGCCGCTCCCCCGCGACGAGCTCATACCCGCCCGCGACACGGCGCACGACCATCGGCTGCAACAGACCATTGACGCGAATGCTTTCCGCGAGTTCCTGCAGTTCCATCTGCGAAAACGAACGCCTCGGCTGTGCGGGGTTTGGGCGGATCGAATCGATGTCCAGTTTGATGATATGTTGTCCTAACATGACACGCACCCCCTGCTTGTCTCTAAGCATACCACACCGGCGTGTACAAATTTGTCAAAGGGTGATGGGGGAAATTTTTTATTTTCTTCTCTCCACGCTTCGACAAAATGGGATTTTTCTCTCGATGCGCTCAATGTTCTTTTTGGGGTTTGCTGCCCCGGGGCTTTTCTCGGGGAAACTTTATTGATCCCCTTTACGCCTATTAAACTTTTGATTTTTCCCTTCGACGCGCTTACCCCTTCGGGGCACTTCGCGGGCCGCGCGGGGGCCTCTACTTTCTGACCAGCAGAAAGTAGGCAAAGACTGGCCAAAGAGGGCTGCGCCCCCTTTGGGATTCTCCCTGGCGGTCGCGCTGGCGCGTGCTTCGCACGCAATTCGCGCGAGGGAACGGCGGAACTCCTCGCTCCTTCGGAGCTGGAGTTTCCGCGCTGGAATTTTGGGGTTCAGGCGCATGCGCGCCTGGTTTACGGGCAAAAAGTGAAAAGGCAAATTTCTTTTGTCGATCATGCGCGCAGCAAAGCAACGCATGCGATAAAGCCAAAAGTCTAACAAAACGGCAACGCCTAAGCAAGTCTAGCGCGGAAGCTCCAGCCGCGTAAGCGGCGAGGAGTTCCGCCCTCCCCTCGCGCGGTTGTGCCGAAGGCACTCTAGCGCGACCGCAGGCGAGGGGATTCTCAAGGGGGCGAAGGGCCCCCTTGAGCCTGCTCTTTTGCCTCCTTTTCTGCAGGAGCAGAAAAGGAGGGGCCCCCGCGCGGCCTGCGAAGTGCCCCGAAGGGGTAAGCGCGTCGAAGGGAAAAGTAGAATTTTTAAGAAAACGTAAAGGGGGTAAAAAAGTGCAGTCTGCAGAAAAAAGCTCCGGGGCAGATAAAGCCCCAAAACAAAAAAAGAAGACGCCAAAGTCAGGGAACCACATTCCCTCTGGCTTTGGCGCCTTTTGATTGAAATAAAAAAAGGAAAACAAAAATTCAAAGCGGTGCTTTTTTGAGTTTCGCACTCGGCCGCGGATATTTCTGCGGTGTCGGACGCACCTTGCGGAACTCGAGAAACGTCCGCCCGCTTCCGTCGGGCAGCGCATACTCTTCCCGCCGCACGAGTTCGCCGCCGAGCAGAGAGAGGGCGCGCTTCGCCTGCGTCCATTCTTCCTCCATCTGCGGACCCTTCCACGCGCAGAATGAGCCGCCCACACGCACAAACGGCAGACAGTATTCGCACAGCACGCGCAGCGGCGCAACGGCCCGCGCAAACGCATAATCAAACGACTCCCGCAATGCCTCAGCATGGCCGCCCTCTTCGGCGCGCGCGTGGACCAAATGTGCCTGTACGCCGAGTGCCCCACACATCGCGTCGAGCACACGCAGCCGCTTTTGCAGGCTGTCAAGCAGCGTCAGCTGCATCTCCTCGCACGCGAGCTTTAACGCGAGCCCCGGAAAGCCCGCACCCGTCCCGACGTCGATGCAGGCTTTGCCCGCAAGGGACAGCCACCGCATCGGCCAAAGGCTGTCGAGAAAGTGGCGGCAGACAAACGCTTCCGGCTCGGTGATGGCCGTCAAATTGACCTTTTCGTTCCAGTCGAGCACGAGCGCGCGGTATTGGGAAAAGGCCGCGCACTGCTCCGCCGAAAGCGTCAGCCCGCACGCTTCGGCTTCCCGCTGCAAAAGCGGTGCGATGTCTTCGTTCACGTCTTTGGGTCCTCCTTTGCCAAACGGATTAAAAGCACCGTGATATCCGCCGGGCTCACGCCGGAAATGCGGCTGGCCTGGCCGATGTTCGCGGGTTTTGTAAGATTTAATTTCTCCTGTGCTTCCGCGCGCAGCCCGGTAATTTCCCGATAATCGAGATCCTGCGGCAGCGCTTTCTCCTCTAAGCGGCGCATCTCGCGGATGTCGGCTTTCTGCCGCGCGATATAGCCCGCATATTTCAATTCGATCTCCACCGTCTCGAACACGCTGTCCGGATAATCGGGCCGCGTCGGGTCGACAGGCTTTAACGCCTCATAGGAGAGCTGCGGACGCTTTAAAAGCTCCGACAGCCGCACGCCCGTGTGGATGGGCGTTGTTTCACGTGAAACAAGAATCTCATTGAGCGCATCGCTCGGCGGCAGCACGGTCTTTTCGGCGCGCTTTAACTCCGCCTGCTTCTGCGCCTCCTTCTGCGTAAACCGCGCCCAGCGGTCGTCGGAGATGAGCCCCAATTCCCGCCCATACGGCGTCAAGCGTTCGTCGGCGTTGTCCTGCCGCAGCACGAGGCGGTACTCACTGCGGCTCGTCATCATGCGGTAGGGGTCCGTCACGCCCTTCGTGACGAGGTCATCGATGAGCGTCCCGATATAGGAGCTTGCGCGGTCGAGCACAAACGGCGGCTTTTTCTGCACCTGCAGCGCCGCGTTGATGCCGGCAATCAAGCCCTGCGCGGCGGCCTCCTCATAGCCCGAGGAGCCGTTGAACTGCCCCGCGCCGTAAAGGCCCGGCAAGTCGTGAAAACCGAGCGTCGCGTCCATCTGCAGCGGGTCCACGCAGTCGTATTCAATCGCGTACGCGCAGCGCAGAATCTGCACGTGCTCGAGGCCCGGAATCGTGTGATAGAACTGCAGCTGCACCTCTTCGGGCAGACTCGAGCTCATCCCTTGCAGATACATCTCCTCCGTGTGTGCGCCGCACGGCTCAATAAACAGCTGATGGCGCTCCTTATCGGGAAAGCGCATGATCTTATCCTCAATGCTCGGGCAGTAGCGCGGGCCGACGCCCTCAATCCGCCCGGCATACAACGGGCTGCGGCCGATGTTTTGAAGAATCACGCGCTTTGTCTCCGGCGTTGTCCAGGAGACGTAGCAGACCTCGGTGTTCTCACCGGGCGTCAAGGTATCGTACGAAAACGGGACAACCGGGTCGTCGCCGTGCTGGACTTCAAGATTTGAAAAATCAATGCTGCTGCGCAATACGCGCGCGGGCGTGCCGGTCTTAAAGCGGCGCAGGCGCAGGCCGAGTTTCCGCAGCGGCTCACTCAAAAATGCCGCCGGGAATAACCCGTCCGGCCCGCTCTCGAAGCTGACCTCGCCGACGTAAATGCGCCCGCCCAAAAATGTGCCCGTCGCCAGGACGACGGCTTCCACCGTGTACACGGCGCCCATGCGCGTGACGACCTGCCACCGTTCGCCGTCGCGGCGCAGGTCGACGACTTCGGCCTGCTTTAAGTACAGGTTTTCCTGTAATTCCAGTCTATGCTTCATCCATTCGCTGTATGCGCGCCGGTCGATCTGGCAGCGCAGCGAGTGGACGGCCGGGCCCTTGCCGCGGTTGAGCATGCGGCTCTGCAGAAAGCACGCGTCGGCCGCGCGGCCCATCTCACCGCCAAGCGCGTCGATCTCACGCACAAGGTGGCCCTTTGCCGTTCCGCCAATGCTCGGGTTGCACGGGCAGTTGCCGACGGCGTCGAGGTTAATCGTAAACACGAGCGTCCGGCAGCCGAGCCGCGCACTCGCCAATCCCGCCTCGATGCCCGCGTGGCCCGCACCGATTACGGCGACGTCAAATTGGCCCGCGTCGTATTCGTATTTCATCGCTTGCTCCCTCACTTTCCGACGCAGAACGTCTCAAACACCGTATCAATCACGGCCTCGCTCGCCTTTTCCCCGGTCAGCTCATAAAAGGCCGACAGCGCCGATTCCACATCAATTGTGACGCCGTCGAGCGTCATACCGCCCGCAAGCGCTTCGGCCGCGGCATGTACATGCACCTTTGCCCGTTCGACGGCCGCGCGCTGCCGCTGCGTAAACAGCACGCCCGCGTTCGGGTCGAGCTTTTCCAAATGCAGCACTTCCTTGACGGCCTTCTGCAGATCTTGGAAGCCTTCGCCCGACTTTGCGCTCAAAGTCACAATAGTCTTGAAATGTTTCTCTAAAAAGTAAGTTGGAAACAAAGAAGGCAAATCATTCTTATTTAACACGGCGACGCACGGCGTGCCCCCGATTAAACCGACGAGTTCCTCGTCCTCTTCCGTCAGCGGCTGCGACGCGTCGAACACGGCCAAGATCAGCTGCGCACCGGAAAGCTTCTGCCGCGTGCGCGCGACGCCGAGCTGCTCGACCGGGTCGTCCGCATCGCGCAGGCCCGCCGTATCCGCGAGCAAAAGCGGCACATCTCCCAGAAACACACGCTCCTCGACGACGTCGCGCGTCGTGCCCGGATACGACGTGACAATGCTCTTCTCGTACCCCGAAAGCAAATTCATCAGCGTGCTCTTTCCCACATTCGGCCGGCCGGCCAGTACCGTGCGCACGCCGCCGCGCAAAAGCTGGCCCGCGTCAAATTCCGAAAGCAGCGCCGAAAGCTCCCCTTCGAGTTCCCTGAGATTTTCGAAGAGGTCCTTCCCCTCGACCTCCTCGATGCCCTCGTCGGGGAAATCCGCCCACGCGGCGAGGTGCGCGTCGAGCGCCAAAAGTTTGTCGCGCAGTTTCGTGATGCGCGCGGAGACCTTCCCTTCCATGCCCGCATGCGCGGCCTGCAGGGCGGAGGCACCCTCGGCCGAAACCATTTCCATCACGGACTCCGCCTGCGTTAAGTCCATCTTGCCGTTTAAAAACGCGCGGCGCGTAAATTCGCCGGGCTTGGCCGCCCGCGCGCCGGCAGCGTAGCACGCGGCGAGCAGCCGCCTCAAAACGGCCGGGCCGCCGTGGCAGGAGAGCTCGACGACGTCCTCGCCCGTGTAGCTTTTCGGCGCGCGAAACCGCGTCGCAACGCATGTGTCAAAGGTGCCGTCCCGGTCGTAAACCTCGCCAAATAAACACGTGTAGCCCGGCACGTCCGCCAAACGCTTCCCGCTTTTTGCGGCGAACACGCGCCCGGCAATTTCCGGCGCTTCTTCTCCCGACAGGCGCACAACCCCCAGCGCGCCGGGGGAAAGCGGTGTGCTGATTGCGGCAATCGTATCCATGCAAAAATTCCTCCAACAAAAAGCGCGCTCCTTATCAAAACAAGAAGCGCGCATCCATTCATTCTTTCGGTTCGGCCTTTCCGTAAAGCGGCAGGTCGGTCACGCGGCTGCGGCGCGGCTGGCTGTCGTACGTTTCCGGTACCGGCGCCGGGGCCGGGCGGCGCGGACGGTTCTGGGGCGATTTGCCGCGCGGCGGGCGGGAATTGCCGGACGGACGGGGCTTTCTGCCCTTTTGCGGGCGGCGCCCCTTCGCAGCGGGTTTTGCGCCGCGGCGCGGGCGGGGCTGCGGGCGTTCGCCGTCGATGGGGCCGATCACCACATGACGGCCGCGGTCCTTGCCCTCGCTCCAGCTCTTTGCCCCCTCTACCTCCTGCACGGCGGTGTGGATAATCCGCCGCTCATACGGGTTCATCGGCTCGAGCGAGCAATTGCGGCCGCTCTTGACGGCCTTTTCCGCGAGCTTTTTGCCCAACGCTTCGAGTGTCTCGCGGCGCTTTTCGCGGTAGCTGCCAATGTCGAGCGTAATGCGGTAATACGACCCGCCCTGATGGTTTGCAACGAGCCCCGCCAGGTACTGCAGCGCGTCGAGCGTCTCGCCGCGGTGACCGATCGCGATGCCGATATTCTCGCCCGACACGACGAGCATCGCGCCGCCGCCCTCTTCTTCCGTCTGCTCACGCACCGTCACCTCGGCGTCCGGCAGCCCGAACGCCGACAGAACCTTTTTCAGGTATTCCGCCGCATTTTCCGCAGGGGAGGGCAGCACAAAAGCGCGCACTTTCGCCGGGCTCCCGCCGAAAATGCCCAGGGTCTTTTTCACCGGCAGTTCCAGCACTTCAAACTGTGCCTCTTCCACCGGGACCCCCAATTCTTCGCAGGCGACCTGCTGTGCCTTTTCGACAGTCTCGCCGATCCCAATCGCTTCTTTTTTCAAAGCTGCCTTCCTCCTTCGTTTTCAGCCTAGAAATGCTCTTTTTTCCCGGCCCGCCAAAAGCGGCAGACCATTTTCTGTATTCTATTTATTGTACCGCATCCGGCGGCGGAAATCAAGAAGGCTTACCGTTTTTTCCCGAGGTAGTTATCTTTGCCCGAAGAACGTTTATTACTCTTTGCGGCCTTTGCGCTGCCCGATGCAGGGGAAGTACCGGCAGCCTTCTGGCTCTTCTTCTTACGCGCGGCGTCTCCGTTCGGGGAAGTCTGGTTCCAGTTGCGGATCTTGCGTTCAAGCTCCTGCTGCACAGCAATCGGCAGCTCTTTGACGGCCGCCTCTTCCCCGGCAATGCGCAGGTAATGTTCGCCTTCGCTTCTGGCCGTGACCTGTGCGGGCGAATAGAACTTCTGCATCGCCCAAATACGCACAAACCCCATCACGCCGTTTAAGACGTAGTAAATGCCCATAGCCGCCGGCACGATGCATGTGATGTAGAACATCCACACGGCCATGATAATCATGAACACCATCATGCAGCCCTGCTGGTTCATCGCCTGCTGGCCCGTCTTGCGCTGCGAGCGCATCGAGTAAAACTGCGTGAAGATCTGCAGCGCCAAGCTCAAAAGCGGCAAAATAAACAGAGGCGTCGTAAACAGCGTCTGCCAGAAGTGGCCCGACACGGCCGGCGTCTGCAAAAGATCGAGGCCTAAAAAGGAAAAGCTCGTGCTGAACTGCTGCAGCTTTGCGAGGTCGCCGGCACTGAAAAACTGCGAAAGGTACGGCTGCGTCTCGGCAAAGCTCTTAATCAAATCGATCTGCCGGTACGTGCTCGCGTAGCCGCCCGACGAGCTTGCGAACACGTCGCCGGGCACGGTGTTGATGAAGTTCACCGCGTTGCTCACGCTCGCCGCGTCCAAGTGCAGCATGTTGGTCAGCGGGCTCGACAGCGCGTAGAACAGGCCCATAAAGATAATCAAAGGCAAAATGGACATCACGCACCCGGCATTGCAGCCAAACGCATTGTTGCCTTCCTCCTGCATGAGCTTTGCCTGCTCTTCCTGCAGCTTGCGCTTGTCGTCCTTGTAAATCTTCTGCAGCTCGCGCATCTTCTTCTGCATTCGTGTGTTGCCGGCCATCGATTTCTGCTGCTTGACATACGTCGGGAACATCGCAAGGTTAAGGATCACCGTGAACAAAATGATCGCGACGCCGTAATTACGCACCAGAAAATAGAAGAAATAAAGGATATAGCCGACAAGCCAGCCGAGCGCATTAAAAATCTGATACATAGGCTCTTGCTCCTGAAAAATGGATTTTGAAAAACGTCTTAGGGTATGCGCAAACGCGCGCATACCCTAAATAAAAAGAAAAAGCGCGCCCAAAAAAGCGGCTTTTTACTTTTTTTCACCGTTTCGCGGCTTTTTTTCGGGGACCGGGTCAAAGCCGCCCTTCGAAAACGGATTGCACCTCAAAAAGCGCCACAAAGCGAGCAAAAGCCCTTTCCCCGCTCCAAAGCGTTCGATGGCCTCTTCCGCATAGTACGAGCAAGTCGGGTAATACTTGCACAAGCTGTGCGTCGGCAGGGGCATGCGGTGGTAGGCGCGGATACATGCCAAAAGCAGCGACTGGACCGGCCGCTTCATTTGAGCACCCCCGCTTTCTTGAGCTGTTTCTCCATCGCGCGGGCAACGGCCGTACTCTTGACAAACGGCGTCTTCGTGCGCGCCACAAAGATAAAATCATGGCCGCCCTGCACCCGCGGCAGCAAAGAAACAAAAGCCGCGCGGATCACGCGGCGCGCACGGCTGCGCTTGACCGCGTTGCCGATGCGCTTGCTCGTCGTGATGCCGGCGCGCACGGTCCCCAAGCGGTTTTTCGTCACATAGCAGATGACGACCGGGCTGACAAAACTCTTCCCGCGCGCGTAAATGCGCCGGAAGTCCCGGTTTTCATGGATGGAAACATACTGCAAATCGCGTCAGCTCCGTTACATACAAAGAAAGGCCACGCTGAGGTGGCCCTTTGCGGTTGCCGTGAAACATGCAATCAATAGGTCAGGCGCGCACGGCCCTTCGCACGGCGGCGGGCCAGCACCTTGCGGCCATTTCTCGTGGCCATTCTCTTACGGAAGCCATGCTCCTTCTTGCGGTGGAGCTTCTTCGGCTGGTACGTTCTAAGCATTGATCCACACCCTCCTTTCGGGTCCGACTCAAAAGAAAACCTTTGCAAGTTAGCATTATATCGTAAAACGCACACGCCTGTCAAGGCATAAACCGGAAAGGCACCCCCATAAACCAAAAAATTTTTGACTTTTCCACCGTCCTTCTCCCTTTAAAGGCCCTTCTCCGATTGCAAAGCGCCGGGTTTTATGGTACTATAGTATATATTTAAATGTAATGCTTCGAACGCAGCCCGCCAGGCATCCCGCCGCCCGCATGCGTTCGTTTTACCGAGGAGCGTTGAAACTGCATGGATTCCTTCACTGAAGCATGGGACCTCGTCTGCGATTACTGCCGCGGCAAGATCACAGAGGTTGCCTATAACACCTGGATCGCGCGCATCAAGCCCGTAGACCTGGATTTCTCCAGCGGCACCGTCGTGCTGGAGGTCCCGAACGATTTTCACCGGAAAACGATCATCCACTACTACCTAAACACGCTGCAGGAGGCGTTCGCCCAGATTTTCGGCACGTCTGACCTCAAAATCGAGCTGCACACCGCCGACGCACCCGCCCAGCCCGTCAAAAAGAAAAGCGGCGACGACTACGAGTACACGTTCGAAACGTTTATCGTCGGCCCCAGCAACAAGTTTGCGCACGCGGCCAGCCTCGCCGTCGCGACGAAACCTGCCCAGCTTTACAATCCGCTGTTTATTTACGGCAATTCGGGACTTGGCAAAACGCACCTGCTCTACGCGATTTTCAATGAAATCAAGAAAAACAGCCCGCAGATGAACATCGTCTACATCAAAGGCGACGAATTCACAAACGAGCTGATCACGGCCATCCGCAACGGCACGACGATCGAATTCCACAACCGCTACCGCAACGCGGACGTGCTGCTCGTCGACGATATCCAGTTCATCGCCGGCAAGGATTCGACCCAGGAGGAGTTCTTCCATACCTTTAATACGCTCTATGAGGCCAAAAAACAGATCGTCCTGACCAGCGACCGCCCGCCAAAGGACATCAAGACCCTGGAAGAGCGCCTTCTGACCCGCTTCGAATGGGGCCTGACCGCCGACATCCAGCCGCCGGACTTCGAGACGCGCATCGCCATCATCAAGCGCAAGGCCGAAATCTTAGATATCCAGCTCGACGAGGCCGTGACCGAATATATCGCGAACAAACTGAAGAATAACATCCGGCAATTGGAGGGCGCCGTCAAGAAAATGAAGGCGTATCACCTTTTAAATAATGACCCATTAAACATCAACACGGCCCAGGCCGCCATCAGCGACATCATCAACAACGACCAGCCCGTCCCCGTCACGGTCGAAAAGATCATCGAGGAAGTCGCACGCACGTACCTCGTCTCGCCGGAGGACATCCGCTCCAGTAAGCGCAGCGCCAACATCAGCAGCGCGCGCCAGGTGGCCATGTATATCGTCCGTGAAATTACCCAGATGCCGATGACCGCGATCGGCGAGGAGTTTGGCGGCCGCGACCACTCCACCGTCGTCTATGCGATGCAGCAGGTTGAGAAAAACCTCGCAAAAAACCCGAAGGTCCGCGCAACCGTCGAGGACATTATCAAAAACATCCGGGACCGCTGATTCCGTTCCTTTTTATTTTTTTGAAACGCCCGCGCCTTTTCGCCGCTTTTTGCATACGCCCGTATAGGAATGCATATGAGTGAATATTTATGCAGAAAAATCCTGCATAAATGCATCTTCCGTTCTAAACTTCTTTTCAACTTTCCCCACCGAGTTTTCAACAGCGTGTGAAAAGTGCGTGTGGGAGAAAAAAGTTTTCAAAACGTTCCACACACGCGTGTGAAAAACTTTTCGCGGGTTTTCCGCGGCAATCCGCAGGAATTCGGACTTTTCCACTTTTGCGGGTGCCCTACTGCTGTTTCTAAATTTATCTCTTCTCTATTATACTCTTTGTAATTGGAGGCACACATCCATGAAATTTACGTGCGACCGGCAAGCCCTCGCCGAGGCTGTATTAAATGTACAGCGGGCTGTATCCAATAAAAGTTCCATCCCTGCGCTCGAGGGTATCCTTTTAAAGGCAAACGGTGCGGCGCTCTTTCTGTGCGGGTATGATCTGGCGCTGGGGATGACGACGGAAATCGAGGCTGCCGTCGAAGAGCCCGGCGAGATCGTCTTATCCGCAAAACTGTTCTGCGACATTGTGCGGCGCCTGCCGGACCGGATCGTCTCGATCGAGTCGGACGCAAAGCACATGACCGTCATCCAATGCGGGCAGAGCCGCTTTTCCATCGTCGGCATTCCGGCGGAAGAGTACCCGGAACTGCCGACTGTCAATTCCGACAAGGGCGTAAAACTTCCGCACAAGGTTTTAAAGAGCATGATCCGGCAGACCATCTTTGCCGTGTCCGACTCGGACGCGAAACCAATCCACACAGGTACGCTGTTTGAAATCGGCGGCCACAAAATCCGTTTAGTCAGCGTGGACGGCTACCGTTTGGCGCTGCGCGAGGAGGATGTCCAAAGTGACGAAGAGGACCTTTCCTTCGTCGTGCCGGGCAAGACCCTCCAGGAGGTCAGCAAGCTTTTGCCGGAAGATGACGAACCGTGTACGCTGTGCGTCGGCAGCCGGCATATCCTGTTTTCCATCCAAAACTATACGGTCATTTCCCGGCTTTTGGAGGGGGAATTCCTCGACTACCGCGCCGCCATCCCGCAGACGAGCACGACCGAGGTCCATTTAAAGACGCAGGACTTCATCGACAGCGTCGAGCGCGTGTCGCTTTTGATTACGGAACGCTTGAAGAGCCCCGTGCGCTGCATTTTTGAGGACAATGAAGTCCGCCTCTCGTGCTATACGCCGATCGGCCGCGCGAGCGACAGCTTCCCCGAAAAGCTCACGGGCAGCACCGTCGAGATTGGCTTTAACAATAAGTACCTGCTCGATGCGCTGCGCAACACGGAGGGCGATGAGGTCAAGCTCCAGTTAAACGGCCCGCTTGCGCCGATGAAGGTGCTGCCATTGGAGGGAGAAAGCTACCTGTTCCTCGTGCTGCCTGTGCGCCTGAAAAACGAGATGGACGAGGTATAACGACGGATTTTGCGTGCAATCTTTCGAGAAAAGGGTTACAATAGTATGGAGAAAGAATTTGTAAAAATCGATACGCCGTTTATCCGCTTGGACGCGCTGCTGAAATTCGCGGGCGCAACGGATACCGGCGGGCAGGCCAAGGTGCTCGTGCAAAGCGGCCATGTTACGGTCAACGGCGCGACCTGCACCCAGCGCGGCAAAAAGCTCGTCCCCGGCGACGAAGTGGTGTGCGCGGGCCGCACGTTCGTGGTGGCGCAGGCATGAAGGTTTTGTCGCTGACCCACAAAGACTACCGCAACCTCTTGCCGGATACCTTTGTGCCGGACGAGGGCGTCAATGTGATCTGCGGCGAAAACGCGCAGGGCAAGACAAACCTCTTGGAGGCTTTGTGGCTGTTTACGGGCGGGCGCAGCTTTCGCGGCGTGCGCGATAAGGAGCTCGTCTGCCGGGGAAAGGAGCAGGCAAAGCTCACGCTTTCCTTTTTCCGCGACGACCGTCCCCAAAACGCCGAGATCGTGCTTTCCGGCGGCCGGCGCACGGCGTCGTATAACGGCATTGCGCTCAAATCCCCCGGCCAGCTCGTCGGGCGCGTGTGCGGGGTCATCTTTTCGCCCGAGCACATTGCGCTGGTGCGCGAGGGGCCGGCCGGGCGCCGCGCATTTTTGGACAGCGCCTTATGCCAGTTAAGGCCCGGTTATGCGAAGCTGTTAAACCGCTATCAGCATACGCTTTCCCAGCGCAACGCGCTTTTGAAAGATATCCCGCGCCATGTGGAGCTCGTCGACACGCTGCCCATTTGGGATGAAAAGCTCGTGCAGGACGGCGCCAAAGTGGTTTCCCAGCGCAAGGCATACCTCGAGCTTTTGCGGGAATTTGCCGGGCAGCGCTATAGAGGGTTATCGCGCGGGCGCGAGGTGCTTTCCCTTTCCTATACGGAGAGTGCGCCCGACCTGCGTGAAGCGCTGCGGCAGGGGCGCCGCCAGGACATTCAGTTCGGTTTTACGGGCAGCGGCCCCCACCGCGACGATTTTTCCATTCTTTTAGACGGCGAGCCCGCGCGCACGTTTGCGTCGCAGGGGCAGAAGCGCAGCATCGTGCTGGCTCTGAAACTCGCCGAAGCTGCCGTGCTCGAAGCGCGCACCGGCGAAAAGCCGATCGTCTTGCTCGACGACGTGTTAAGCGAGCTCGATGCCGGGCGGCAGGAATATCTTTTAAATCATTTACTCGATTACCAGGTGTTTATCACCTGCTGCGAACCGGGCCAGGCGCTCAGGCTGCGCGGCGGGAAACTCTTTTCCGTCGCCGGCGGCCGCGTGCAGCCATTTTCCGGGACGCCGTAAAGGAGCGTTTGCCTGTATGTATGTACACCTCGGCCAGGACGTTGTCGTCCAAAGCGCCAAAATCGTCGGCATTTTCGACCTGGAGACCTCGACGCTCTCTTCCGCCACACGGGCGTATCTTGCCCAAAGCGAGAAGGCCGGGCGCGTCGTGAATGTCTCCCTGGAGATGCCGAAAAGCTTCGTCGTCGCCGCGGATCGGGACGGGGAGCGCGTGTACATCACGCAGATCAGCTCCGCCACGCTGAAAAAGCGCACGGGCTTTTTGGCGGGGCTGCGCGTTTCCAATCGACGGGAGGGTTCAAAATGACGAAACCACATCTGCCCCAGTGCCCCTATTGCGGGCGGAAGCTGCATTATCCGGCGGCTTTTTCGCTGCGCCGGGAGGGCGAGTACCGCTGCCGGCAGTGCGGCGGTATTTCCAACGTCAAGCTTTCCAAGCGCCTTTACGCGCTGGCGGCGGCATGCATTCTGATCGCCGTGGGCTTTGTCGTCGGGGGCGCGTATCTGCTCGAGACGGTCAATGTCCTTGTCCTTGTGGGCACCTTTGCGCCGTTTGTCGTGTTCTATATCGCCGCGCCCTTTTTTGTAGAGCTTGCGGAGCCCGTGCTGCACAGGCGGCCGGTCCCCCAGAAAGCCCCTTCGCCGCGAAGGCCGGTGGCCCAGGCGCCTACGCGGCAGATGCCGCTGCCCGCGCAGCGGCCCCCGCAGACGGCCCCTGCTGTGCAGGAGCCGACAAAGCGTCTGGAAGTGGCCTCTATGCCGCCGCCGCTCGACGACGCTGCGCGGTTGGAGCAGGCGCTTTCGGAGCTTGCGTCCTTGCAGGTGCCGGTCTTTTACGAAAAGCCGGAAGCGGCCGAACCGGAGGGCACTTACGGCGCCTACCGCAGTCCGCTGCGCCGCGTCGGGCAGGCGCCATCTAGGCCGGCGCCCTGAGCGGGCCGTTTTCACAAGCGCCGCCCGCGGGAAAACGGGGCACGCTATGTTTTGTTCGGAGTCAACGTTTGGGAGGAACCGAAATTTTGGATATCAAAGAAGTGACACAGGCAAGCGAAACCTATGATGAAAACCAAATCCAGGTGCTCGAAGGGCTCGAAGCGGTCCGCAAGCGCCCGGGCATGTATATCGGCTCGACCGGTGTGCGCGGGCTGCATCACCTCGTGTATGAGATTGTCGACAACGCCGTCGACGAGGCGCTCGCGGGGTTCTGCGACCGCATCGACGTCGTCATAGAGCCCGGCAACGTCATCAACGTCACCGACAACGGCCGCGGCATTCCGGTCGGCGTTGAGCACAAGACGGGTCTGCCCGCCGTGACGGTCGTCTATACCGTGCTGCACGCGGGCGGCAAATTCGGCGGCGGCGGCTACAAGGTCTCGTCGGGCCTGCACGGTGTGGGCGCGTCGGTCGTAAACGCCTTATCGACGTGGCTGGAAGTCAAGGTCATCCACGAGGGGAAGGTCTATTTCCAGCGTTTTGAGCGCGGCAAGGCCGTCACGGACTTAAAAATCATCGGCGATGCCGAAGCGGGTGCGACCGGTACGAACGTCCGCTTTTTGGCGGACCCCGAGATTTTCCGCGATACGACCGAATACCAGTACGAGGTGCTGCAGAAGCATCTGCGCGAGCAGGCGTTTTTGAATGCGGGGGTCAACATCGTTTTGACCGACCGGCGCGACCCGGAAGAGGAGATCTCCAACCAGTTCTGCTACGAGGGCGGCATTTCGAGCTTTGTCGAGTTTATCAATAAGGAGAAGCAGCCGGTCCATCCGGATATCATCCATTTCTCCGCCGCGGCCGAGGACGGCAACGCGACGGCGGAGATCGCGATGCAGTATACGGATTCGTACAATGAGCTTCTGCTCTCGTTTGCCAACGACGTCCACACGACCGACGGCGGCACGCATGTCGAGGGCTTTAAGCGCGCTTTGACCCGTGTGATGAACGCCTATGCGCGTGCGCACAACATCTTAAAGGACAACGACCAGAACCTAAGCGGCGAGGACGTCCGCGAGGGCCTGACGGCAATCGTCAGCGTCAAGGTCAAGGACGCACAGTTTGAAAGCCAGACGAAGGCAAAGCTCGGCAATACGGAGATCGGGACGCTCGTCAACAGCGTCGTCGGCGACAAGCTCGCCACGTATTTGGAGGAGCACCCGGCAGCCGCGAAGGCCATCTTCGACAAGGCCCTCGCCGCCTCCCGCGCGCGTGAAGCCGCCCGCAAAGCCCGCGAGCTCGTGCGCCGGAAATCGGCCCTCGAAACCGCGAGCCTGCCCGGCAAACTCGCCGACTGCCGCAGCCGCAACCCCGCCGAGACGGAACTGTACATCGTCGAGGGCGACTCCGCAGGCGGCTCCGCCAAGGGCGGCCGCAATCCGAAGTACCAGGCAATCCTGCCGCTTTGGGGCAAGATGTTAAATGTTGAAAAGGCGCGCTTGGATAAAGTGTACGGCAATGAAAAGCTCATGCCGATCGTCATGGCGCTGGGCACCGGCATCGGGGAGGATTTCGACCTCTCGAAGCTGCGCTACCATAAGATCATCATTATGGCCGATGCCGATGTCGACGGCAGCCACATCCGCATTTTGCTTTTGACGTTTTTCTTCCGCTTTATGCGGCCGTTGATTGAGGAGGGCCACATTTTCCTCGCGCAGCCGCCGCTTTACCGGCTGACGAAAAATAAGCAGCACTATTACGCCTATTCGGATGCGCAGCGCGACGAGCTCATGAAAGAGCTCGGCCAGACCGATATCCAGCGCTACAAGGGCTTGGGCGAGATGGACGCCCAGCAGCTTTGGGAGACGACGATGAATCCGGAAACGCGCATCATGAAGCGCGTCAATATGGAGGACGCCACGACGGCCGACGCGGTCTTTACGGTGCTCATGGGCGACCGCGTGGAGCCGCGCCGCCAGTATATCCAGGAAAACGCGAAGTATACGGACAATATCGATGTCTGAGGCTTTGATGGGTTTTTAGGAGGAACACAATGTATTTAGAAAGGGACGAACAGATCAAACCTCCGAGTACGGAGGAAGAAAAAGAAAAGGATCCCGAAGAGGAGATCCAGTGGGACGGCAGTGAAGCGGAAATGGTGCCCGATGAGGACGCCGAAGAGTTTGAGGAAGACCACACCGCGATTAAGCTCACCTATACGCTGCGGCCGCGCGAATGGTATTTGGGGCTTTTGACGCAAAAATTGCCGAAACGGAAGCGTGCGCTTTTGTGGGTGCTGCGCGTGGTGCTGGTGGGATTGGCTGTGTGCGCCTTTTGGGCCGCGTCGGTGAGCGGGACCGCTGCGCTTGTGGTGCTCGGCGTGCTGTGCTTAGTGGGATTCTGCGCGACGGGGGCGCCGTATGCGTGGCTTTCCCATCTTGCAAACGTGCGCACGGAAACGGATCCCTATACGCTGAAGATCTATCCCGAGGAGCTCGAGGTTTCGCACAGCGGTGCGGTGTATACGCTGCCGCTCGACGGCACGTGCACGCTCGAGCGCGCACATGGGCTGCTTTTATTGTACCGCGGCATCCGTTACATAGAGAAAAGCCCGCTTTTGATCCTGCCGCTGCGCAGTGTGGAACCCGGCATGCTGCCGGATGTGGAGGCCGTCTTATGCGCGGGCACGCGCCGGCGGGAAAAAGCATGAACGCGCCGCTGTTCGTTTTCACCCAGCAGCTCAACGCGGAACTCTATGCGGCAGCGTTCGCAATGTGGGAAGGGCATCTGTCGCTTCTGCATTCGCGTTCGGTGCGCATGGTGCTTTGCTGGGCCGTGGCGCTTGTGCTGATTGCGAGCATCCCGGCGGTCGCGCGCATGTCGGGCGACTGGTTTCTGCTCGCGGCGCTCGCCATGGGGGCGATGGGCGCGTCGTTTTACTTTTGGCGCATGCATCCGGCCGCCATGCTGCAAAAGGGGCGCATGCTGTTTCTGGGCGCGCCGCTGCTGCATGAGAAATTCACCCATACGTTTTACGAGGACCGCGTCGAGTCCGAAAGCGAAAAGGAATGGATGTGCCAGTATTATACCGATTTTACGCAGTGCCTGGAGGGCCGCGACCTGTTTGTGCTGTGCGGCGGTTCGGAGCGCGGGCTTCTCATTTTGGATAAGGCTCAGCTGCACGACGGCGAGGAAGCGGATGTGCGCGCGTTTTTAAAGCGCGTCTTCCCCACGCGGTACTGGCGTCTGGGCGCTTCGGGCGACATAGAGTGAAAGGAAAGAAGGGCCTTTTTCGTGTGTGATACGCTTTGTGCAACGTTTTTGCCGACGAAGGAAGACTATCTCGATTTCTGCCGCGCACGCTTTTTTCGCAGCGCCGGCTCCATGCCGCGCGTGCTGCAGAACATCGGCCTGTATTTTTTGAATCGCAGCGCCGCGGCCGAATTTGACGCCCATCCGCCTTTGGCCTGCACCGTCTCCTTTTCGGAGGCAGGCGTCCGGCTGGAAACGCAGCGTTACCGCGGCAGGCTCCCATGGGGGAAATTGTGCGGCTGCGTGTTGACGGAAACGACGCTGTTGTTGTATTTGAGCGCGACGGAAACGCGCTTTGTGCCCGCGCGTGTCTTTCAAAAGGAACAGTGGCAGAAAATCCTGCACTTTTATAAGCAGCAGAAAGCCGCCGCTTAAAAAGACGGCAGGACGGCTGTTCCGTTTGAAAATTGCCCGGGAAATGATATAGGAAAGGGTCTTTGGGCCTTTGCCGCGCTGTGGGCGGCGGGCAGGGGTTTGGGGCCTCGCAGATGAGACAGGAGGATTGCCCGTTCATGGATGCATTTCAAAACGACGAAGTTCAAAAGATTCTGGACGTTAGTCTGGAAAAGGAAGTACAGAAATCCTTCATGGAGTATTCCATGTCGGTCATCGTGTCGCGCGCGCTGCCGGATGTGCGCGACGGGTTAAAGCCTGTACACCGCCGGATCCTCTACGCCATGTACGAGGACGGCATCACGCCGGATAAGCCGTATAAAAAGTGCGCGACCACGGTCGGCAACGTCCTTGGCCGCTACCATCCGCACGGCGACGCCTCCGTCTACGACGCACTCGTGCGCCTGGCGCAGGATTTCTCGATGCGCTATATGCTCGTCGACGGCCACGGCAACTTTGGTTCCGTCGACGGCGACCCGCCGGCCGCTTACCGTTATACGGAAGCGCGCATGAGCAAATTGAGCGTCGAGATGCTCAAGGACATCGACAAGGATACCGTCGATTTCGGCCCGAACTTTGACGACAGCCGCAAGGAACCGAGCGTTTTGCCCAGCCATTTTCCGAACCTGCTCGTCAACGGCTCGACGGGCATCGCCGTCGGCATGGCGACGAACATCCCGCCGCACAATATGGGCGAAGTCATCGACGGCATGTGCGCGTATATCGACGACCCCGACATTTCGCTCGAGGGTTTGATGCAGTATATCAAAGGCCCGGACTTCCCGACCGGCGGCATCATCATGGGCCGCGCCGGCATCCGCGCCGCGTACGCGACGGGTTTGGGGCGCATCACCGTGCGCGCGCGTGCGGAGATTGTCGAGGAAAAAAACGGGCGCTACAGCATCGTCGTCACGGAATTGCCGTACCAGGTCAATAAGGCGCGGTTAATCCAGAATATCGCTGAACTCGTCAAGGATAAGCGGCTGGAGGGCATCTCGAACATCGAGGACCACTCCGACCGCAACGGCATGCACGTGCTGATTACGGTCAAGCGCGACGCATCGCCCCAGATCGTCTTAAACCAGCTTTACGCCTACACGCAGATGCAGACGACGTTCAGCGTCCATTTGCTCGCCATCGTCGGCGCGCATGGCGAGCGCGACGGGAAGCCGCTCTCAAACGGCGAGCCGAAGCTTCTGACACTCAAAGGCATCTTGAAGGAATATGTCGATTTCCAGAAAGAAGTCGTCGTGCGGCGCACGAAGTATGACTTAGAAAAGGCCTTGGCGCGCGCACACATCTTGGAGGGTTTGAAGGTTGCCGTCGACCATATCGACGAGGTCATCTCGATCATCCGCCACAGCCCCG
Source organism: uncultured Clostridia bacterium (assembly GCA_944385055.1). Classification (GTDB taxonomy): domain Bacteria; phylum Bacillota; class Clostridia; order Oscillospirales; family Acutalibacteraceae; genus Caproicibacterium. The sequence continues at coordinate 48,963 of CALWVT010000003.1, forward strand.
ACCGGCCGACCGCGCGGCAGCGTCTGACCGAACGCTTTGGCTTGGACGACGTGCAGACGCAGGCAATCGTCCAAATGCCGTTGGGCGCTTTGACGGGCTTGGAGCGCGAAAAACTCGAGCGCGAGCTCGCGGAGATCGAGGCGCGCGTCGCCGACCTGCGCGACATTCTCGCGCATGAATCGCGCATCTACGCGATTATCAAGGACGAGGCGCAGGAGATTAAGCGCAAGTTTTCCGACCCGCGCCGCACGGAAATCGCGGCGGTCACGGGCGAGGTCGATATCGAAGATTTGATCCCGAAAGAGGAGTGCGTGCTCACGCTGACGAATTTCGGCTATGTCAAGCGCCTTTCGGCCGATACGTATCACACGCAGAACCGCGGCGGCCGCGGCATCAGCGCGATGACCCGGCGCGAGGAGGACGTCACAAGCGAGATGTTTGTGTGCGGCAGCCACGACTACGTCCTGTTCTTTACGAACCGCGGCCGCGTCTACCGCTTAAAATGCTATGAAATTCCCGAGGGCAGCCGCACGAGCAAGGGCATGAACATTGCAAATCTTTTGCCGATCACGCAGGAGGAGCGCGTGACGTCGATGATCCGCATGCGCGAGTCGAACACGCAGAAATACCTGTGCATGGTGACGCGCAACGGCCTGATTAAGCGCACGGCGCTCGAACAGTTCCACACCGCGCGCAAGGGCGGCATCATTGCGATTGACTTAAACGACGGCGACGAGCTGTGCTGGGTGCGGTTAACCAGCGGCAGCGACGAGCTTTTGGTCGCAACGCATCTCGGCATGGCCATCCGCTTTGCGGAGCAGGATGTCCGTCCGATGGGCCGCACGGCGCGGGGCGTCAGGGCCATCACGCTCAAGGAGAGCGACTACGTCATCGGCATGAGCATCCTGCGCGACGGCGGCCGGGTCCTCACCGTCAGCGAAACGGGCTATGGGCGCCTCTCGCCGATTGAGGATTACCGCATGCAGTCGCGCGGCGGGAAGGGGCTTTTAAACTACCACGTCGACCAGTACGGCTGCGTCGCGGCCATCAAGGTGGTCGATTTGACCGACGACATCATCCTGATTTCGCGCGACGGCATCTTAATCCGCATCCCGGCCGATTCAATCCGCATCTGTGCGCGACCGAGCAAGGGCGTTCTCGTCATGCGTCTTGGCAAGGGCGATCAGGTGATTACGCTGGCGCGCACGGAACATGAAGAAGAGAAAGCGGACGACGGCGAAACGGCCGAAAATCAGGACATGGTTCCCGAAGAGGAAGCGCCCGCAGACGAGCCCGATGCGCGAAAACAGGAGGACACGCCGTGAAATGCAAAAGATTTCTCATTCTGACCATATGCGCCGCGATTTTGTGCGGCGGGATCGCCGCGTGCGGGGAAGAAAGCGCGTCTTCCACGGTTTCTTCCTTCGGATCGAGCGCTTCTGCGGCATCTGGGCCTTCTTTGGCTGCGAGCGCCGCGGAAAGCGCCGCAGAGAGCCAAACCGAAACCGCCGCGTCTTCGCAAACGCCGCCGGCGCCCGCAAGCCAGGCGGAAACGAACGAAGGCGGCGCGATTACACCGGGGCCTGCCTCGCAGGCGTCCTCGCCGGAGACCGCGTTTGATCAGAAGTGGGCGGAAAACCCGCTCGACGCCGCCTATGAGAAAGACAGTGAAGAGGCCGACTCGATGCAGGAAATGATCAGCCTTGCGAACACGTACGCCGTGCAGTGGCAGTCGGCCATGATCGACGCCTACAAAAAGCTCTTTGCGGCGAGCGGGAATGACCCGGCCGTCGAACAGGCGCAGCAGACCTGGGAGGATGAAGCGGCCGCGTTTTTGCAGGACCTTTCCGCGAGCGCACAAACCGGCACATCCGGCGCGCTCTCTGCGGCTACGCAGAAGATGGAATTTTACCGCAGCCGGGCAAAGGCGCTGTACGAACAGCTTTATGCGTATGACCCGGATTTTACGTATGACCAGACCGAATAAAGGAGGCCCCCGATGAAATTACAGGAGAAAACCCTTTCGCAGGATTATCTTTACCACGGCCGTGTCTTGCAGATGCACGTCGACCGCGTGGAGCTCGAAGATGGGCGCGAGAGCACGCGCGAGTGTGTGGACCATCCCGGCGGCGTGAGCGTCGCGGCGCTGACGCAAGACGACGAGATCCTGCTCGTGCGCCAGTACCGTTACCCGTACCGCGAAGTGCTTTTGGAGGCGCCGGCCGGCAAGATGGACCACCCGGGCGAAGATCCGCTCTCCGCGTGTAAGCGCGAGCAGAAGGAGGAGACCGGCACATGGTCGTCGGAATACATTTCGCTCGGCGAGCTGTACCCCTCCCCCGGCTACACGAACGAACGGCTGCACTTATACGCGTGCCGCATCAGCGGCGAGGGCGAAAACCATCTCGACCCCGGCGAATTTTTAGAGGTCGAGCGCGTGCCGTTTGCGAAAGCACTGGAAATGGTGGACCGCAACGAAATTAAGGACGCAAAGACGCAGATTTTGATTCTGCGCGCGGCGCGGCTTCTGGCGCAAAAGAAATTGTGATTTTAGTTTCTGCGCAGGAAAGAGCGGCAAAGAATTTTTACGTAAAGAAAAGGCGCACCTTTTGGTACGCCTTTTTCCGTTTTTTATCGAATTCTGCATTGGAAAAACCACACCTTTCGGTGTGGCTTTTCTTTAAAGTCATTCTTTCTGCTCCTGCAGAAAGAAGCAAAGACGGGTCAAAGGGGCATACCCATTTGGAATTCCGCTGCTTTTTATTAATCGACCGATTTCAGGCTTTCTACCATATCGATTTTCTGGAACTTCGGCGCCATCACGAGGTCGATGATGGCCGTGAAGGCACCGGTCAAGAGGATGCTCCAGATATACGACAAGGGCGCAATCGTGCGGCCAAACATGCACGCGTCCACCTCAACGGTCGTGATGGTAAACTGGTGCAGGAAGATGCCCGCCACCAGGCCGATCGCGCAGCCGATGCCGGTCAAAATGGCCGTCTCGCGGTAGATATATCCGGCCGCTTCGCGGTGATGGAAGCCCAAAACGCGCAGCGTCGCGAGCTCCCGCTGCCGCTCGGTGATGTTGATGTTCGTCAGGTTATACAGCACGATAAACGACAAGGCTCCCGCAAAGAAGATGATCACGAGGATGATCGCGTTGAGCGCCTGGATGGTCTCCTCAAACGATGCGGCCGCCGTGTCCGTATAGCTGACCGTCGTGATGTCCGTCTGCGCCTGCAGCGCGTCGGAAAGCGCCTGTTCGTCGGCACCGTCCGCCGTGCGCCCGCACACCTCGTTGTAGGAAACGTCGTCGCCCGTCACCTGTTCGTAAAGCGCGGGATCGATGTAGGCGTAGTGGTAGACGTAGTTTTCCGTGATCCCCGTCACCGTAAACGATACGCGTTTGCCCGCGTCGTTTTGCAGCACTACCTTTTCGCCAACGGAGATGCCGAGTTCCCGCGCGAGCTTTTCGGTGAGCACGACGCTGTCTTTCCCGAACGAAACGGGGTCGTGCGTGCGCCGGTCGCGCAGCGTAATGAGATCCGGCAGCGTCTCCACGTTTTCGGGCAGCATGACATAGCCGTTCATCGTGTCGCCGTTCTCGTTTTCAATGTCCGCACTGTGCAGCGAGGCGAGCATCCATTCCTCTACGCGCGATTTGTCGTTGAGAATGGCACGCGTGCCGTCCGAGAGGGCGGTTTCCGCTTCACCGAGCTGTGCCGTCATGTTGTATTGGAAGATGTCCTCATACTGGTTCGTGACGAGGTGCGTGATGCTGTCGCGGATGCCAAATCCCAAAAGCAGCAGCGCGGTGCACCCCGCAATGCCGACGATTGTCATGAACAGCCGCTTTTTGTAGCGGAACAGGTTGCGTGCCGTCACTTTCTGCGTAAAGTTCATGTGCCGCCACAGGGGCTTGATGCGCTCAAGCAGGATGCGCTTGCCGGCCTGCGGCGTCTTCGGCAACAGAAGCGCTGCCGGGGATTCGCACAGCGTCGCACGGCATGCGCCGTACGTCGCCCCCAGCGTAATGGCCACGCACACCACCGCCGAAAGCACGCACAAATAAAACGGCGACAGATTCGGTGAAATGGCCGGCGCGTGGTACATGATCCGGTATGCGTTCCAGCAGATGGACGGCAGCGTCAAACACCCGGCCACAATGCCGCAGACACTGCCCGAAAGGCTCGCAAACAGGCCATATAAGAGATATTTCGCGATGATGGCGCCGTTCGAATAGCCCAATGCTTTGTAGGCGCCGATTTCCCCGCGCTCTTCCTCAACCATGCGGGTCATCGTCGTCAGCGCAACGAGTGCCGCCACGAGGAAAAACAGCACGGGGAACACGGTCGACAGCGATGCCATGCGGTCCGCGTCGCTTTCAAAGCTCGCGAAACCGACGTTCTTGTGGCGGTCGAGCACGTACCATTCGGCATTTTCTACGTCGTCAATCTCGGCCTGCGCGTCGGAAAGTTCCTGCTCGGCATCGGCAAACTGCCGTTCGGCGTCGGCCTTCTGGGTTTCATATTCGGCCTCACCGTCGGAAAGCTGCTTTTTGGCATCTTCGAGCTGTGCGCGGCCGTCGTCTAGTTCTTTCTGGCCGCTTTCGAGTTCCGCTTCGCCGGAGGAAATCTCTGCTTTGGCGTTGTCAAGCTGCGCCTTTGCCTCGGCAAATTCCCGTTGTGCCTGGGCATACCCGCTCTGATAGGCGGCTTCGCCGGAGGAAAGCGTCTTTTCATTTTGGTCAATCTGCGCCTTCGCGTCCGCTAACTGCGCCTCCGCCGCGTCGAGCTGCGGCTTTGCGGCCGCCTCCTGGGCAGCAAGTGTGTCATAAGCCGCTTCTAACTGCGCCTTCGCATCTTCTAACTGTGTGCGCGCGGATTCGAGCTGCGATTTCTGCGTGTCATATGCGGAAATCTGGCTTTCGAGCGCCTTTGCGTCGTCGCTGTCGCCCAAGCCCTGCTGCTGCAAAAGGAGAAGCGCCTGGCGGGCCTGCTCGACGGCGTCCGCCTGCGCGGCAAGTGCCGTTTCCGCTTCCGTAAGCGTGGCGTCTTGGCTGGACAGCTGCTGTGACTGGGTATCGAGCTGTGCTTTCGCGTCGGAGAGCTCCTTTTTCTGGTTTTGCAGCGCGTCATAGCCTTGCTGGTACTGCGCTTTTGCGTCTTCCAGCTGCTGGCGGGCAGCATCCAATTGCCGCTTGTTGGCGGCAAGCTGCGCGTCGGTGGAGGCTTTTTGGCTTTCATATTCGGAAAGGCCCTGTTCGTACTGTGCCTTTGCGTCCGCCAATTCCTGCTTGCCGGAATCGAGCTCGGCCTGCGCATCCGCGAGCTTTGACTCGTTGTCGGCAATCTCCTGCCGTGCGTCGTCGAGCTGCTGTTTTGCATCGGCAAGCTGCTGCTCGGCATCGGCCTTTTCGGCTTCGTATTCGGCGCGGCCGTCGTCTAATTCTTTCTGCGCGTCGCCGATGACCTCCTCGCGGCGCTCTGGCGCGCGCTTTTCGGCCAGCGATTCGAGTTCATCGACAACGGGCTGCACCGTGTCGTCGTAGGCATCCGTAAACGTGTCGAGCGAAGAAGCGCCCTGCACCGCCACGTACAGGGCCGTGTAAGCTTCCGAATCGAACGCTTCGGGCAGTACGTACAGGAAGGCGTCGAGCTGCCCCGTGCCGAGCGTCGTCGTGCCCAGCGTGAATGCGAGGTACAGCGGGCTTTCCACAAACCCCACAACCGTAAAGGACTTTTCCTTGAGCCCGTCGCCGCCCGATTTGACCTTAACCGTATCCCCCAAAGCGTAGCCCTTGTCGCCGAGTGTCATCGCCTGTTCGTCCAGCACGCATTCGTCCGCCTTTTCGGGCAGACGCCCTTCTTTGACGAGAATCTGGTTTAAGTCGCCTTCTTCCGGCAGCGCATGGACCCGCATCGCAAAGTCTTTGTCCGCAATGCGGCACAGAATGTCGGAGGTATAGGCGCCCTCCGCGTCCGCAACGCCGGAAAGCGCCTTGACCGCGTCGACGTCATTGTCCGAAAAGCCGAGCGTCGAGGAAATCTGGATGTCCAGAAAGCGGTTCTCGTCTAAATATTGATCCACTGCCGCGCGCATCTGCGGCGCCGTTTGGGCGAGCCCCGCGAAAAAGCCGGCGCCGAGCGCGACGATCGCGAAGATCGCCAAAAACCGCCCTTTGGAGCGGCCAATCGTGCGCCAAAGCGCTTTTTGATACGCTTTCACGTTACCACTCGATCCTTTCTGCGGAGATGGGATGCGCGTTTTGTTCCATCTTCGTGACTTTCCCGGAATGAATATGGATCACGCGGTCGGCCATCGCGGCAAAGGCCTGGTTGTGCGTGATGACTACGACGGTCCGCCCGGTGCTGCGGCACGTCTGCTGCAATAGGAGCAGCACCTGCTTGCCCGTGCGGTAGTCGAGCGCGCCGGTCGGTTCGTCGCACAATAAAAGCTTCGGGTTTTTGGCCAGTGCCCGCGCAATCGCGACGCGCTGCTGCTCGCCGCCGGAAAGCTGCGCCGGGAAATTGTCCATGCGGTGGGAAAGCCCGACCTCCTCGAGAACCTGCCGCACGTCGAGCGGATGGTGGCAGATCTGCGCGGCGAGTTCGACGTTTTCGAGCGCCGTCAGATTCTGTACGAGGTTATAAAACTGAAACACAAACCCGACGTCGTAGCGGCGGTATTCGGTCAGCTGCCGCGAGTTGCAGCGGCTTACTTCCCGCCCGTCCACGACGATGTGTCCAGATGTACACGTGTCCATGCCGCCCAATAAGTTTAAAACCGTCGTTTTGCCGGCACCGCTCGGGCCCACGATGATCACAAATTCGCCTTTTTCAATCGTAAAATTGACGCCGTCGGCCGCATGGATGACCGTGTCGCCCATTTTGTAGTCCTTACGGACCTCTTCAAATGATACGAACGCCAAGCTTTAGCCTCCTTCCTTGAGCAGCAGGCGGGTTTCCCCGGGGTTGAGCGCGACCAGTTTTGCCGCAATCCGCGGATGCTTTAGGTCGCGGCGGACCATTTCCTGCAGTACCGTCCCGCCGTGGTAACCGTGGATAACGCGCACCTCTTTGACGTTTTTCGGCGCGTGGGAAAGCCATTTTGTGATCTGCTTATACGCACTCTGCGCCGTTTCGCCGTGAATATCGAGCTTCACAACGCCGCCTTCCTGCGTGACGATCATGTCGATCCCTCCCATCTGTCCCTGTGCAGGATTTTCAATTTCTTATCTTATAGTATACAACTTTTTCCGGGGAGTGGAAGGGGGAAAATGTGAAATGAGTGTAAAAACTCACCGGTCATACATGCCTACCCAACCGCAGAAAGATATGATATAATAGAAAGCAGCGTCAAAAAGTAAGGAGGGCGTTTTCGTGAAGATCGTCGATCTGCGCAGCAACTTTACAAGCAAAAACGACGTGCTCATCGAGATCGCTGGCACGCACATCTATTATGCGGAAGAAAAGATGATAGAAGGGGAGCGCCACCTATTTTTATTTGATTACGACCGCAGCACGCGGCGCGAGCGCACGCTTTCCGATTATTTCGTGGAAAAACCGGGATTTGTCATGCACTATTTCCCGTTTGCCGATGAGATTTTAATGGTGATGGAGGACGGCGGCAGCGAAGCGTGGCTTTTGCGCCTGGATAAATCCGACGGCCAGAACCAGAAAGTTGCGCAGGTGCGCTTTGCGGGCAGCTATGCCGACTGCTGTGCGCTCGACGCGAACCACGTTGTGCTGTATTCGACGGAAAACCCGCGCGACGCAACGCTGTTCCGCGAATACAAGCGCCAGACGGGCTTTACGCGCGCCGCATGCCTTTGCAGCGTTGAGACGGGCCAATGCTGGTCTGTGCAGGACCCACGCGTGTGCGGCGGGGCCGGGCTTTTGCCGTATACGGGCGGCGGTGAGCCGCAGCTTTTGGTTTTGCAGCCGCGCGGCACCGAAGAGGAGAAGCGCAAGGCTTACCGCGACCGGCGCTGGCTTTCGGGCCCTGTGACGGATTACATTTGGACGTGCCCGCTGCAGGGGTTCATCGATTCGGTCAAATCCGGCGCCGCCAAAGCGCCCATGCAGAAGGTCCTGCAGGCGAGCACGGAGGGCCTCGTGCGCTTTGCCGCGCAGGACGAGAACGCACTGTATTTCCGCGCGCTGTATTTCCCCTACGATGACCAGCGCATCCTGGCCGTCAATAAGCACACGGGATTAAAGCGCGAGGCGGCCCGCCTAAACCTTGCCCCCGGCGAAAAGGACGCGCGCTTTGTGATCGACCGCGAGGGCCGCGCCTATAAGCTGACGGCGCTCGACCAGCGCAAAATGCATGTACAGGGGATTTTAAACTCCACCGCGGACTTTACGTACGACACGATCTACGGTCAATTTGAGACGTGCTTTGATGACCGCTTCCTGCTTTTGCGCGACGAACTCGGCGACGGCGAGGAGGTCTACCTGTTCTATACGGTTTGCGACACCAAAACCGGAAAATCCAAAAATTTTGAGGGCAGCTGTGCATTCCAGGGCGATGTGCTCGTGCTGTTTTGAATGCAGCCCGCAAAATGTTCAGTATACAAAACGCCCCCGGCTTTCGAAAACCGGGGGCGTTTTATAGATTCTTTCTTTAAGCGGCCGAGGAGGTCTCGCTTGCCGTGCTTTCGGCGGCCGAGGAGGTCTCGCTTGCCGTGCTTTCGGCGGCCGAGGAGGTTTCGCTTGCCGTGCTTTCGGCGGCCGAGGAAGTCTCGCTCGCCGTGCTTTCGGCGGCCGAGGAAGTCTCGCTTGCCGTGCTTTCGGCGGCCGAGGAGGTCTCGCTTGCCGTGCTGCTCGATGCGGGCTGCGAGCTGACCGGTTCCGTATAGAATAATTCCGGCGTGAAGCGCGACAGCGACGCGTCGTTCCATTCGATGCCTTCATACGAGGCGGCTTCGTCTTCGAGCGACTGCGTAAATTCATCGCCGTACTGCTCATACAGAAGCGACGTGCGGTTGTCCTGGTCGGAGAGGTATTCGTCCGTCTTCTGCGTGATGTCGTTTTTCGTCACCAGCACGTAGTAGGTGCCGGAAATCTCGAGCAAACGCGTCTCGCCGTTTTGCATCTCCTTGACGGCGCTGATCAGGTCGCTGGGCAGGTAATACGTCGCCATCGCGCTGTCGAGATCCTGCGTCGCTTCCTGGTAATTGTCCGTCACATCGTGGGCAGCGGCGTAGGCGGCGCTCGCGTCCTTGACGGTGGTTGTGCCGGCCTGAATCTGGCTCAAATATCCGTCGAGCTCCGACTTGACCTCGGCTTTCTGTTCGTCGTTCATTTCGGTCGAATTGCCGTCTTCGTCGGTCGTCGTCAAGCTCACGCTCGTGTAATCAAAATCCGCGTAGTGTTCCTCAAAGTACGCGCGCATATCGTCTTCCGACACGGCCTTTTCGCCGCCGTTGTCGTAGATCGACGAGAATACCTTCATAATCATGTACTGCCGCTGCGCATAGGCGAGCTCAAACGAGCTTTCCTCAATGTCCATGCCGTCGAAAACGGAGCGGTACTGCTGAATCCATGCGTTGTCGGCAGCCTGCTTGATTTCGTCCTGCTCCTCGCTTGTAAACGAGAGGCCCTTTTCCTGCATGTCTTCTTCGAGAATCACAAGCTCCGTAATCGACTGCTTGGCGCGGTTTTCAATCCACGTAAACGCGTCCGTATCGTCAATCTTGGCTTTCTTCATATCGTCGTTGTCGGCCTGTCCGCGGGCTTCGCTGTAGGCCTGGTACAGTTCATAGATGTACGCGCCCGTCGGAACTGTCGTCGTTTCGGTTTTTGCCACCCACGATGTATCGCGGCCGATCGTGCAGCCGGCCAGCGACGAGGCGGCTACCGCGCAGGCCAAAAGCCCTGCGAGCCATGCTTTCCGTTTCTTCATATTGCTTAACACACTCCGCATTCTTCAATTCTAAACTTTTCGAAACTTTGCGGCCGCAGCGCCCCTTTTTCCTTTGAGAATGCTGCAGCGCATCCTAAATTATACTACCTTCGCCTCGGTTTGTCCAGCAAAGCGGGCGCCCGGTTGCGGATTTCCGCGATTCGCTATAAAATAAGAAAGAAAACTCTAAAACGACCGCATTTTCGAGAAAAGGAGCAGAAAACGAATGCAGTACGATTTTACCTCGCATTTGGAGCGCCACGGCATGGATGCGATTGCCGTCGACGGCCTTGGCACCGGTTTCGCACCGGACAAACCGAAAGAGGGGTTTGATGTGATCCCCATGTGGGTGGCGGACATGAATTTTCCGACGCTGCCCGATATCCAGGAAGCCATCATTGCGCGCGCGAAACATCCGGCGTTCGGCTATTTTTCGCCGTCGGACGCATATTTCGACTCGATTATCCGCTGGCAGAAAGACCGGCACGGTGTCGAGGAATTGACCCGTGCGCATATCGGCTATGAAAACGGCGTATTGGGCGGCGTCGTTTCGGCGCTGACGGCTTTTGCCGCGCCGGGCGACCCCGTGCTCGTGCACAGCCCCACTTATATCGGCTTTACGGGCAGCCTTAAAAACAACGGCTTTGAAATCGTCCACAGCCCGCTTTTCCGCGACGAGCACGGCGTTTGGCGCATGGATTTTGAGGACATGGATAAAAAACTCAAAGAACACCACATCCACGTCGCCATCTTCTGCAGCCCGCACAACCCGTGCGGCCGCGTGTGGGAGCGCTGGGAGATCGAGCGCGCGATGGAGGTGTACCGTCAAAACGACTGCGTCGTGATTTCCGATGAAATCTGGTCGGATATTCTCTTAAACGGCCACCGGCACATCCCGACGCAGTCCGTCAGCGAGGACGCCAAAAACCGCACGGCCGCGTTTTATGCGCCGAGCAAGACGTTTAACCTCGCGGGCTTAATCGGCAGCTACCACATTATTTACAATTCCTACCTGCGCGACCGCATCGTCGCGAAGAGCGAGAAGTCGCATTATAACGGCATGAACGTCTTGTCGATGCACGCCTTAATCGGCGCGTACAAGCCTTCCGGCGAACAGTGGGTGGACGAGCTGTGCGAGGTGCTCTCGAAAAACGTCGATTTCGCGTGCGCTTTTATCGCCGAACGGTTCCCGGGCGTCGACGTCGCAAAGCCGGAGGGCACGTATATGCTATTTTTGGACTGCGAGGGCTACTGCAAGGCGCACGGAAAATCGATCGAGCAGATCGAAAAGGCCGGCTGGGACTGCGGCGTCGCGTGGCAGGACGGCCGCATGTTCGGCCACCCGTGGGCGATCCGCATGAACTTAGCGCTGCCGTACGACCGCGTCGTCGAAGCATTTTCGCGCCTGCAGAAGTACGTGTTTGTAGAAGCATAAAAAACGGCGCTTGCAATTGCGCCGCAGATATGCTCCAATAAAAAAGAAGAAGGCCAACCGCTCCACAAAAGTGGCTGCCTCGAGTGAGTTTAGGGCCTAGCGGCCCCGCCTACCCTGTCCGGCACGCAGGGTAGGCATTTTTTTATTACTTGCGCCTTCTTTCTGCTCCTGCAAAAAGAAGCAAAGACAGGCCAACGGGGCATAACCCCTTTGGAATCCCACTGAAAAAGGCACACCGCTTGGTGCGCCTTTTCTTTCTTTATTTTTCTTTATTTTATTTTAGGTGCTTTTCGATGCGGTACCGGGGCCTTCCCTTCACTTCGCTGTAAATCTTCCCGATGTACTCGCCGACAACCCCGAGGCACAGCATCTGGATGCCGCCCAGAAGCCAAATCGAGCACACAATCGCCGTCCAGCCGGACACCGTGTTCCCTGTAAAATGCGAGATCAAGGCATACAAAAGCCCGATCACACTTACAATCGACACGACGATGCCGAGATTCGCGATGATGCGCAAAGGCTTGACTGAAAACGACGTAATGCCGTCGACCGCAAACGAAAGCATCTTTTTGAGCGGGTATTTCGACTCCCCCGCAAAGCGCTCGTGGCGGTCATAATAGACATAGTCGCTGCGGTAGCCGATCAGCGGCACAATGCCGCGCAAAAAGAGGTTGACCTCTTTGTATTCCGACAACGCATCGAGCGCGCGGCGGCTTAAAAGCCGGTAATCCGCGTGGTTATAAACGGTCTCGACACCTAAATGCTGCATGACTTTATAAAAGCCTTCCGCCGTCGTGCGTTTGAACCACGTGTCCGTGTCGCGGCGGTTGCGCACGCCGTAGACGACGTCGCAGCCCTCTAAGAATTTCTGGACGAACTGCGGCAGCACGTGGATGTCATCCTGCAGGTCGGCATCCAAACTGATTGCGCAGTCGCACAGCTCCTTCGCCGTCATCAGCCCCGCAAGCAGCGCGTTCTGGTGGCCGCGGTTGTGCGCGAGCTTTAAGCCCGTCACGAGCGGGTTTTCCGCGTGGAACCCCTCAATGAGACTCCACGTGCGGTCCTTGCTGCCGTCATCGACGAAAAGCATGCGGCTTTCGCCCGTCGCAAGGCCCTTGTCCATCATGCCCTTTAACTCTGCCGTCAGCTCCTTGACCGTTTCCGGCAGGACGGCTTCCTCATTGTAACACGGAATGACCAAGTACACAGTCGCTGCGTTTGCCATAAAAGGCTCCCTCCATTTTATGATTTCAGCGTCGATCTTCTCGTTTTTTCCTGAAACGTTCCCGGCAGTTTTCATACGGCTTTGCCGGTGCGTTTGTTTCATTGTAAGGCGAAATCCAGCATTTGTAAAGGCATTTACACGTTTGCCGGGGCCGGTTTGCCCGTACGCGGAGGCTGGCGGCGCTTTTTCGAGACCCATACGTAGCCGCCCAATGCCGCAAACCCCACACACGTCGCCGCGATGCCGGCCGAAAAGCCCGGTGTGTTGTACGTAAAGCGGATGTCCGCTTCGCCGGCCGGGACTTTGACGGCCATAAAGCCGACGTTGACCTTTAAGATCTCCGCGTCCTCGCCGTTGACCGTCGCCGACCAGCCGCCCTCCCACGGGACGCTGAAGAAGATCCAGCGCGATTCGGTGGAGTTGACGGTCGCCGAAAAGCCCTCGGTGTCGGTCTCAAACGTGTCACATGCCGTCGCCGCGCGGGCTTCGCAGTCTTCATAATACGCCTGCGTCGAGAAATCGGCCGACTGAATCCCGTCGTTGTGCGGCAGAAGGTCCGCGACTTTCCCGGCGTCCGCGTCCTCGACGACGAGGCTTTTCAAAAGCGCCAGGCTGCGGTTTGCCTCAGGCAGCGCGTCGTACTCCGAGCGCGTGATGTAGCTTTCATATCCGAAACCCATCGGGATAAAATATTCGTTTTCGTAAATGCGGCTGCCGTTTTGCGTCGCATAATACGTCCAGCCCGGCATGCGCGTCTGGCCCGTCGAGGAATCCGCAAACGTCTCGCCGCGGTTTTCCGGGTCGAACAGCCACCGGCAGCTTAAAAGGCTGCGGATCGCGTAGACGTCCGTTTCGGGCCGGCTGCCCACGTCGCGCTGCACGCCGACGGTCGGGTAGAATTCCATAATGGACCCCGGCACGATGCTGTGGAACGCCTGGATCGACGGGCGCTGCCAGTACATCGCGAGGTTGTCCATGCCGTCGAAAATGTCAATGCGCACAAACTGTGTGCCGTCCGACGGCAGGGAAATGTCCTTGCCGCCGTTTAGCGCGTAGGGGATTAGCTCGTTGTGGGTATCGTCCCCCTGCGTTTTGCCGGTTGTAATGAAAAACCAGCCCGATACCACCGCAATCAGCGCGGCCCCGCACGCGGCCATGCGGTAAAAGCGCCGGCGGTGCTGATAGAAGCCGAACAGGATCGTCAGCAAGAATAGGCTCAAAACCGCAATCGCAACGTATGCCCAAAAGCGCGTCGGGTATTTTTCGAGGCCGAACGTCGTCGTTTTCCCGCCGTTTGTGTCCGTCGTAATCGTCGGCATCAACCCAATCGTAAGCCCAATCGCGAGCGTAATGCCGAGCGTCCACTTGACCGCGCGGGGCCAGTCGGCGTCTTCGCGCTGCAGAGCCGTCACGGTGCACAAAGACATCACGAGGGTCAGCATGTAATACCAGCGCGCGTAGTAGCTCGCGTTAAACAGCTGGAACGCGCTGTTTAACACCGGCACGAACGCCATAAACAAAAGGATGCAGAAAAGCGTCTTCCACCACGTCTTGCGCCGCGCCTGCAGCGTTGCGATCACGCCCGACATGCTGAAAAGCGGCAGCCACGCGCCCAAAGACGCCCACTGGCTGTTGCTGTCCGGCGTGAAATTTGCGCGCGCGGGCAGGTCCGGCGGGAAGAATAGGCACGACAGAATGTGCAGGTAGCGCTGGTTCGAGTCGTATAATAGCGCCCCCCAGCCGTTTGCGGGGTTATCGACGCGGTTATTCTGCAGAATCGCAAAGAGCGTCGGGAAGAGTAAAATGCTTGAACACAAAACCCCGAGCACGGCCTCCAGCCACAAAAGGCCAAAATCACGCCCGGAAATCGAGCGGAACCGCTGATCCCGCATGCCCCAGCGCACAAGCCAGTACAGGATTAAAAATACGACCTGCCCGACGAAGAAGTAGTAGTTGACCGTGCAGCACACGAACACGAAAAACGCAAACACGCCGCGCCGGCGCTTGTACATGTATTCGTCCATCGCCCAGAGCAGCAGCGGGAAGCATACAATCGCTTCGTGAAAATGGTTAAAGAAGATATTATAAATGGAAAAGCCCGAAAAAGCGTACAGGAATCCGCCCAAAATCGCGAGCTCCGACGAGCGGCAGTAGCGTTTTAAGTAGATCGTGCCCGTCGCGCACGCGCAGCCGAATTTTAAAATGTACAAAGGCCCCATCAGATACGGCACGACGGCGCTCGGGAACGGGATCGTCAGCCAGAAAAACGGGCTGCCCAATAGGTAAAACGTGTACGAGCCGATGAAATTTGCGCCCAAATCCGTCGTCCAGCTCCATCGCCAGTTGCCCGACCGGATCGCGTCGTGGCACATCTGATAAAACGGGACCTGCTGGACATTATAATCCCCATAAAATAGAAAATAGCCGCGGTCGTAAATCATGAACGGGATAAACAGGACAGCCGCTGTAACGAGACCAAACAGGAGTGCGCGCACAGCGGTGTACCTGCGCACTCTGGAAAGCTGCAACCGAGTCAAATCACTGCCTCCTATTCCTTCCGGCGTGCCGGCAAATATGCTCTTATTATAACACATTCGCGTTCCTGGGCAAGCCAAAACGGAAAAAGCGTTGCATCTTTTTGGCAGCGGGCGTACAATGACTCTGAATACGCGCGCAAAAGCGACAAGGAGGGCTTTTATGTATCATTTTTTTGCAAAACTCTCGCGCATGAAGTATATCCGCCGCTGGGGCCTCATGCGCAACACGCGCGAGGAGAACCTGTGTGAGCACAGCTTTGAGACGGCCGTTCTGGCCCATGCGCTGTGTGTGCTGCGAAACCGCCGTTTTGGCGGGAACGTCGACCCCGACCGCGCGGCAGCGCTTGCGCTTTTTCACGACTGCACGGAAATTTTGACCGGTGACCTGCCCACCCCCGTCAAGTATGCCGGCCCTGCCCTGCGCGAAGCCTACGGCCGTGTGGAGGCCGAGGCGCGCGAAAAGCTGTTGGCCTTACTCCCCGAAGATTTGCAAGACGTCTACGACCCGCTGCTTTCCGGCGGCGGGGACGGTGAAGAACTGCGCGCGCTCGTCAAAGCGGCCGATAAATTGAGCGCTTTGATCAAATGCGTGGAGGAGCGCGCGATGGGGAACCGCGAGTTTTTGAAGGCCGAGGAATCGACGCGCCGCGCACTGCAAGAAATGCATCTTCCTGAAGTGGAATGCTTTCTCAAGGAATTTCTCCCAAGCTACAGCCTGACCCTCGACGAACAGGGCTGACGGGCGCGCTTTTTCTGCCAAATTCAAAAAAATGTTACATGCGATCTGCTTTTAATTCTTTTAAAGAATTTTATTGGGCGGTGCTTCTCGTATACTATACTGTGTCTATCGATTCGACGAAATCCCCCGAAGTGGAGCCTGCGCCGGCCGGCGTTGGCTTTTTTATACCAATTTTTCACAAAGGACTGATTTTGTGCGCAACCGCAAAAAACTCGCAAAAAAATACATTGTCAGAAACGTGCTGCTGCTCGTGTTCAGTCTTTTGTTTCTCGTCGCGGGCATGGGCTGTTTTTACGTTGACGGTTTGGTGCAGAACTTCACGTTTACGGGAAATCTCACGCCGATCGTTTCCCAGGCCATCAATGCGAGCACCGTCGACTCCGGCACGACCTTTACAACGAACGGCGCCAATCAGGTCAACGGCTTATTAAAGGATGAGGCGATTACGAATCTCCTTTTGATTGGTGTCGACGACTACCAGGAGGACGACCCGATCGGCCGCTCGGACAGCATGATGCTTATAAGCCTCGACAACCGTCACCAGAAAATCAAGATGACTTCGTTTATGCGCGACACCTACGTCGCCATTCCCGGCCATACTTCCCAGAAACTCAACGCCGCGTACCGTTTCGGCGCGTACTACTCGGTCGAAGACGACGGTGCCCAGCCCGGCGACTTAAAGAGCGTAGATGCGGGTGCCCAGCTGTGCATGCAGACGATCCAGCTGCATTTTGGCATGTATATCGACCGCTACATCGTCGTCAAGGATTCGGCGTTTAACGAGGTCATCGATGCGCTCGGCGGTGTAGACGTCGATTTGACCGCCAAGGAAGCGCGGCAGATCGACATTTCCGTCGATGATTCGTACCTGGAAGATACACAGACCTCCTCGGTCACAACCCAGCACTTAAACGGCGCCCAGGCGCATTATTACAGCCGCATCCGCCAGGATAATATCCCCAATATTAACGGCAATATCGGCGATGTCGGCCGCGCGGAGCGCCAGCGCCTCGTTGTGCAGGCGATTATCGATAAGTTTAAGTCTTCCGATCTCGGCACAATCTCACGCATCGCCGAAGAGGTTCTGCCGAATGTCATCACGAACATGAGCGCCGACGAGGTTGTTTCAATGCTCCTGCAGGCCATGACGATTCTGCAGTATCCGACCGAAAGCTACCAGGTGCCCGCCGAAGGCGATTATACGACGCCGACGGTTTCAATCAACGGCGCGGCGGCTTCCATTGTACAGATCAATGACCTTGTGCAGACGCGCGAAAAAGTTCTCGACTTTATTTATGAATCGGACCGCCCCGAGACGACGAGCGACGTGACCGAGCAGATCGAAGAACTTGGCCGCTCCGAGCAGCCGGCCGGCACTGATTACGACGATGGCTACGGCGACTACGGGACCGATGATTCCGGTGATTACGGTTATGGCGGTGATTACGGTTACGACACCGGCTACGACACGAACTGGTAACGGTATTTTTAGACAACAGAAGCGGGCTGCTTTTTTCGGAAAGCGGCCCTTTTTCTTGAAAAGAGGCATGCGTTTATGGAAACACCGCTTTATACGGCGCTGAAACGCCATTTGGAAAAAGGCCGCGCCCCGTTTCATACACCGGGCCACAAAGGGGATTTGCGCGCACTGCCCGAAGACCTTTTGCACCTGGACTTTACAGAGCTGCCCGACACCGACAGCCTCTACGAGGCTTGCGGCCCGATCGACGCGGCGGAAAAGGCGGCTGCGCGGCTCTTTCGCAGTGCCCGCACGCTGTTTTCGGCCGGCGGGTGCTCGTTATGCATCCAGGCCATGCTGCGTTTGGCGTGCCCGCGTGCCGGGCAAACCGTCCTATGCGGGCGCAACGCCCACCGTTCGGCCGTGCAGACAATGGCACTTTTGGGGCTTACCCCCGTTTGGGCGATGCCGTGGGATTTGGAGGCCATGCTTTCGGATTCTACGCGCACCTTTGATGCATGTTATGTGACAAGCCCCGACTATTACGGCCGGCTGCTCGATATTCCCGCGCTGGCCGCGCTGTGCCGGACGCGGGGCATCCCGCTTTTGGTCGACAACGCGCACGGCACGCACCTCGCGTTTCTGGAAGAGGACCTGCACCCGCTGCATCTGGGCGCGTCCATGACGGCCGACAGCGCGCATAAGACGCTCAACGTCTTAACCGGCGGCGCGTTTTTGCAGATTGGCGATGCACGTTTTGCCGGCGCTGCCAAGGAGGCGATGGCGCTGTTCGGCTCGACGAGCCCGTCGTATCTGATTATGGCAAGCCTCGACTATGCCCGCGCATGGTTTTCTGCGCATCCGGATGCTTACCGCCGCGTGCCCGCGCACGTTGCCCACGCGGCGGCGTGTGCCGCTGCGCGCGGCATCCCGAACCTTTCGGATGACCCCGCGCGCCTGACGCTCGAAACGGCCGCTGTTGGCCTTTCGGGGGAGGAAGCGGCCGCCTGTTTCCGCGCGCACGGCGTCGAGCCGGAGATGGCCGACCAGGCGTGCGTTGTATGTTTGTGTACGCCGTGGAACACCGCCCGCGACTACGCGCGCCTGGAAGAGGCGATTTCCGCACTGCCGGCGGGACGGGTCCCGCTCTCTCCCCCGCCCGCACTGCCGCCGATTCCGCCGCAGCGCGTGCCGCTGCGGGAAGCGCTGCTGCAGGAAAGCCGCCTGGTACCGCTGCAAAAGGCCGTCGGCCGCATTGCCGCGCGGGTCGTGTGCCCGTGCCCGCCCGGCGTGCCGCCCGTGATGCCCGGCGAAGAGATTACGCGGGATGCCGCCGCGTTTTATGAACACAGTGGCATTTTTGCGCTGCCTGTGCTATAATGAAAAAAATCCTTGCCAAACCTGCGGTGCATATACAGCAGAATTTGGAGAATCGGCACACAAGGAGCGTGCAACAATGAAACTGGTATTTGCAATTTTGAGCACAGAAGACGCACCACTCGTCAACAATTCCCTGACACAGGCCGGCTTCCAGGTGACGAAGCTCGCGACGACCGGCGGCTTTTTGAAAGCCGGCAACACGACGTTTTTAATCGGCACGGAGGAGGATCGGGTCGAAGAGGTCCTCGATATTCTGCGCCGCCAAAGCCGCCGCCGCATTCAGAAAATGCCAAATCCCAATAACGGTAACGGCATTTTGAACCCTTATCCGATTGAGGTCAGCGTCGGCGGGGCGACGGTATTCGTGGTAGACGTCGACCGGTTTGAAAAGCTCTGAGGCGTTTATGAAACTGCGATTGGATGCGGTAGAAAGCGAGGGCGCGCTGCCGGAATCCGTGCGGCAGACGCTCGAAAACGCGTTTTCGGAGGGCCGCCTGCCGCATGCGCTGCTGTTTGAGGGGCCGCCTGCGCAGACGCTCCTGCTTTCGAAAACCGTTGCGCAGGCGCTCGTGTGCGAGAACCCGGCCGTGCGGCCGTGCGGCCAGTGCCCCGCCTGCCGGAAAGCTGCCGCCGGCAGCCATCCGGACATTGCGGTTGCCGGCGGGAGCGGCGGCAGCCGGTCGTTTCATAAAGAGGAGATCGCCGCGCTGCGCCGGGACGCATTTGTGCGGCCCAATGAGGCGCCGTGCCGCGTGTTTATACTCGCCGGCGCCGAGCAGATGTCCATCCAGGCGCAGAACGCGCTGTTAAAGCTGTTGGAGGAGCCGCCCGCGACCGTACAGTTTCTGCTGACGAGCGAAAACGCGTCGGCGCTCCTGCCGACGGTCGTAAGCCGTGTGCAGCGGCTTTCTTTGCAGCAGGCCGCCCTGCCCGAAGACGGTGGCCTGGCGGCGCGGATGCTCTTTGCGCTGTGCGCGCCGAAACCGAGCGCGCTTTTGTATGAGACGGCGCCGCTTCTGCGCGACCGCGCCCGCCAGCGTGCGACGCTCGACCGTTTCTGCGCGCTTTTGCGCGATGCATTGGTCCTGCGCAGCGGCGGAAAACCGCTTTTGCCCGAAACGGGCGCCGCGGCGATGGCCGCCAAAACCTTGACCCGGAAAAGCTTATTTTGTGCCTTGCAGCTCTCTGAACGCGCGCGGCGCGCGGTGGACCAGAACGCGAACGGCCCGCTTTTGATTACGGCGCTGTGTGCGGGGCTGCGGGATGCCATTGGAAAATAAAGAGGAGGGACCTATGGCGGAAGTGATTGGAGTCCGGTTTAAAAACCTTGGAAAAATCTATTTTTTTGACCCGAAAGGCGAACGGCTTTCTGCGGGCGACCGCGTGATCGTCGAGACGGCGCGCGGCGTCGAGTGCGGCGAGGTTGCCGCCGGCAATTATGAAGTGGCCGAGGAAAAGCTCGAGCAGCCCTTAAAAGCGATCATCCGTGTGGCAACGGAGGCGGACCTCGAGCGCGAGCGCGAAAATGTTCGCAAGGCGAAGGAAGCGTTCGGAATCTGCCAGAAGAAAATCGCCGCGCACGGGCTCGAAATGAAGCTCGTCGATGCGGCGTATACGTTTGACAATTCGAAAATTCTGTTTTATTTTACGGCCGACGGCCGCGTCGATTTCCGCGAGCTCGTCAAAGATCTTGCGAGCGTGTTCCGCACGCGCATCGAACTGCGGCAGATCGGCGTGCGCGACGAGGCGAAAATGCTCGGGGGTTTGGGAATCTGCGGGCGGCCGCTTTGCTGCAGCCAGTTTTTAAATGGGTTTCAGCCCGTTTCAATCAAGATGGCGAAGGAACAGGGGCTTTCGCTGAATCCGGTGAAGATTTCCGGTACATGCGGGAGGCTAATGTGCTGCCTGAAATATGAACAGGAGGCGTACCAGGACCTGCAGAAAAATGCGCTGCCCATCGGTACGCCGGTTTCCACGCCGGCCGGCCGCGGCACGGTCGTGGAAGTGGGCTTAATTGCCGGCACGGTGAAGATCCGTCTGGACAATGCTTCCCAGGACGCCGCGCCCATTACGGTGCCGCGCGCGCAGGCGACCGTCATCGACAAGGATGCGCCGCCCGAGCCGCCCGCAAAGCACGAAAGCGGCCATCTGCAGACGTTCTTCCCCGACGGCGACCCGCAGCCGGCGCCCCCGCCGCAGCAGAAGCCTGCGCGCCCGCGCGGGAACCGGCCCCGCGGCGGCCAAAACGGCCCCAAAGGTGCCGCGCGCCGGCCGCAGGGAAAATCCGGCCATCCGCCGCGCGCAAAGGGCGCTTCCGGCGGGAAGCAGGGACAGAATCATCCGCGGCGTCCCCATGCAAAGCCGCAAGATCGAAAAAACAACGGCTAACAGTCTTGCATTTTTGCGGATTTATGCTACAATGTGAGTTGGAAGATATCAAATGGAGGTGTGCACAATGGCATATCAGATTAGCGATGCATGCATTTCCTGCGGCGCTTGCGCAGCAGAGTGCCCGGTCGGCGCGATTACGGAAGGCGACGGCAAGTATGTGATCGACGAATCCGCTTGCATTTCCTGCGGTTCCTGCGCAGGTGTTTGCCCGGTCGGCGCTCCGGCGGAGGCCTAATGCGTTTTCGAAAGAAACGGCGTGCCTTTGTGGCGCGCCGTTTTTTTGTTGTGAAATTTTTCATGAAAAGGAGGCGGACGCTTGCAGCTTTTAGACGGGGAACGGCTCGAGCCGCTCGGCGATGGCTTTGGTGTGATTGTGAGCCCACACCATACGTTTAACACGGACTCCGTCCTATTGTCCGCCTGGTCGATGCCGGCAAAGGGCGAGCGGTGCGCGGAACTCGGCACCGGCTGCGGCATTGTCTCGCTTTTGTGGTGCGCAAGGGGAAAGCCCGCGCACGTATATGCGATTGAAAAGCAGGAAGAGGCTGCTTTCCAGGCCGCGCGCAGCGCCCGCTATAACGGGTTTTCCAATCTGCACGTGTGCGTGCTGGATGTGCGGACGATTCCGTTTGAAAAGCCGAAAACGCTGCCTGTGCCGCTCGAGCTCGACCGCGTTGCGTGCAATCCGCCGTATAAGCCGCTCGGCACGGGCTTTCCCAATCCGGAAGGGGAAAAAGCCGCGGCACGCCACGAATGCGCGTGCACCTTTTCGGAGATGGCCGCGGCGGCGAGGCGCCTGCTGCGCTGGGGCGGGCGCTTTTCGTGCTGCCTGCGGCCGGAACGGCTGCCGGAAGTGCTCGCCGTGTGCGAGAAAATGGGCTTAGCGCCCAAACGCCTGCGCTTCGTGCAGCACAGGCTCGAAAAGCCGCCCAAACTGTTTTTGCTCGAATGCCGGCGCGGCGGCAAGCCGGGCGGCCTTTCGGTGGAGCCCGTGCTCCTTTTGGAGGACCCGCCCGGGACCTGCAGCCCGGAGATGCGGGCAATTTATGGCGCTTATGCGGAGGGACACAAATGACAGGAACGCTTTATGTCGTCGGCACGCCGATCGGCAATCTCGGGGACCTTTCCCCGCGCGCGGTGGAGGTGCTGGGGACCGTTGATTTCATCGCGGCGGAAGATACGCGCGTGACGCGCAAACTTTTGACGCATTTTGGCATTCAAAAGCCCTTGCTCAGCTATTTCGAATACAATAAGCGCGCCCGCGGCGAGGTCGTGCTTTCGCGTATCCTCGCGGGCGAATCGTGCGCGCTCGTCAGCGACGCCGGTATGCCGGCCATTTCGGACCCCGGCGAGGACCTCGTGCGGCAGGCGCACGTGCAGGGCATCCCGGTCGTGGCGGTGCCGGGCCCGAGCGCGGTGACGACGGCGTTGGCCCTTTCCGGCATGCCGACGGGGCGGTTTACGTTTGAAGGCTTTTTGAGCGTCAATCAAAAGAACCGCCGCGCGCATTTACAGGAGGTCGCCTCGGAACGCCGGACGATGGTCTTTTATGAGGCGCCGCACAAGCTCCTTTCCACACTCAAGGATATGCTCGCGGCATTCGGCGACCGGGAAATCGCCATTGTGCGGGAACTGACGAAAATCCACGAAGAAGTGCGCCGCACGACGCTGTCGCAAGCCGTCGAATTTTATACGAATACGCCGCCGCGCGGGGAGTTTGTGCTCGTAATCGGCGGCGCCGAACCGCCCAAAAAGGAAACCGGTACGCTGGAGGATGCCCTTTTATTGGCGCGTGCGGCCGTCGCCGAAGGGAAAAGCACCGCCGCCGCCGCGCGGGAGGCAGCGGCCGCGACCGGCTGCCGCCGGCAGGAAATTTACCGCCTGCTCACGGCCCCCGATTTGAAGAAAGCGGCGGTTTCGCCGGAAACGGAAGGAGGTACTTCTGTTGATTGACCACATTGAAATCCGCGGTGCCCGCGTGCACAACTTAAAAAATGTGGATGTGGATGTGCCGCTCCATCAGATTGTCGCCATCGCCGGGCTGTCCGGCTCCGGAAAATCCTCGCTCGCGCTGGGCGTTTTGTACGCCGAGGGTTCGCGGCGGTATCTGGAGGCGCTTTCAACCTATACGCGCCGGCGCATGACGCAGGCCGCGAAGGCGCAGGTCGATGAGGTGCTGTATGTGCCGGCGGCCTTGGCCCTCCACCAGCGCCCCGGCGTGCCGGGGATGCGCAGCACGTTCGGCACCGGCACGGAACTGCTCAATAGCCTCCGGCTTTTGTTTTCGCGGCTCGCTTCCCACCGCTGCCCGAACGGCCACTATTTGCCCCCGACGCTGGCCGTTGCCGCCGGCCAGGCGCTGACGTGCCCGCAGTGCGGCGCGACGTTCTACGCGCCGTCCGCCGAAGAGCTTGCGTTTAACAGCCAGGGCGCCTGCCGCACGTGCGACGGCACCGGGATTGTCCGCACCGTCGACCTTTCGACCTTGGTGCCCGATGATTCCCTGACGATCGACGAGGGCGCCGTCGCCCCATGGAATTCGCTGATGTGGTCTTTGATGACCGACGTCTGCCGCGAAATGGGCGTGCGCACGGATGTGCCGTTTCGCGAGTTATCGGACCGCGAGAAGGAGATTGTATTCCACGGCCCGGCGGAAAAGAAGCACATTCTGTATCATTCGAAAAAGACCGAGCAGGCCACCGAGCTCGATTTTACGTATTATAATGCGGTCTATACCGTCGAAAATGCGCTGGCAAAGGTCAAAGACGAGAAAGGCATGAAGCGCGTCGAAAAATTTTTAAAACAGGCGCCGTGCCCGGACTGCGGCGGCTCCCGGCTTTCCGAAGCCGCGCGGGCGCCGAAAGTGCGCGGCCTTTCGCTCGACGAGGTATGCCGGATGCCGCTCTCTGAGCTTTGCGAATGGGTTGCGGGGGTGCCGGCCTCGCTGCCCGAGGAGATGCGCCCGATGGCCGAAAGCATCTGCGAAGCGTTCGCGGGCGTTGCGAAGCGCCTGCTCGATCTGGGGCTCGGCTACCTCTCGCTCGACCGCGCGGCTTCGACGCTCTCCACCGGCGAGCGCCAGCGCATGCAGCTCGCGCGCGCCGTGCGCAACCGCACGACGGGGGTTTTGTACGTGCTCGATGAGCCGTCGATCGGCCTGCATCCGTCGAATCTCGTCGGGCTGTGCGGCGTCATGCAGGACCTTGTCGCGGACGGCAATTCGGTCGTGCTCGTCGACCACGACACGCAGGTCCTCGAGCAGTCGGATTGGATGATCGAGATGGGCCCGGGCGCCGGCGCGGACGGCGGCCGCGTGATCGCACAGGGCACGCCGCGGGAGCTTTCGAAAAATCCGGCGTCGAAGATCGGCCCCTTCCTGTTTGGCGAGAATTCTGCCCCCATGCGGCCGCGTGCCAAGCAGGAGACGCTGTTTTCGCAGGGGACGATTGCCCTTTCGACTTCGCAGCTCCACACGGTCAAACCGCTTTCCGCCCAATTCCCCAAAGGCCGCCTGACCGTTGTGACCGGCGTGTCCGGCTCCGGCAAAACAACGCTTGTGCTCGAAAGCCTCGTGCCGGCCTTACAGGACCAAATTGCCGGAAAACCACTGCCGCCGCATGTCAAAGCCCTCGATGCGCCGGGCATCCGGCAGGTCAAACTCATCGACGCGACGCCAATCGGCATCAATGTGCGCTCGACCGTCGCGACGTATGCGAATGTCCACGATGAGCTGCGCAAGACGTTCGCAAAGACCGCGGACGCAAAGCGGTTGGGGTATAAGGCCGGCGATTTCTCGTACAATACCGGGCGCCTGCGGTGCCCGACCTGCGACGGGACCGGCGAAATCAGCTTGGACGTGCAGTTTTTGCCTGATGTCAATATTCCCTGCCCGCAGTGCCGCGGCGCGCGCTATGCGAAGGAGGCCGCGGCCGTGCGCTATGAAGCGAAAAACGGCCAGACGTATTCTCTGCCCGATTTGATGGCCATGGATGTCCACGACGCGCTTTCCGCATGCGCGGACCTCAAGGTCGTGCGCCAGCGGCTGCAGGTCCTCGAAGACCTGGGGCTCGGCTATTTGACGCTCGGCGAAGAGACGCCGCGCCTTTCGGGCGGCGAAGCGCAGCGGTTAAAGCTCGCGAGCGAGATGGGAAAGTCCCAGTCCGATTCCCTGTTCGTGTTCGACGAGCCGACAATCGGCCTGCATCCGCTCGACGTGCGGGTGCTGCTTTCCGTGTTCCAGATGCTCCTCGAACACGGTGCGACCGTCCTTGTGATCGAGCACGACCTTGACGTGATCCGCAGCGCGGACTATATCCTCGATATGGGTCCCGGCGGCGGCGATGCGGGCGGCGAGATCGTTGCGGCCGGCACCCCCGAAGAGATCCGCCATGCGCCCGGCAGCCGTACCGGTGCCTTTTTGTAATAGATAATAAAAAGCCCCTTTGCGGGTATGATTTTTGGAAAAGCGCAGACACTATTCCAAACGATCAATATCTGCAAAGGGGCATTTTCTATGGTAGAATGCAATTCGAGAAAGGCCGCTATCATCGGCTGCGGGTTCGTCGGGGCGACCAGTGCGTTCGCGCTCGCCGAAAGCGGCCTGTTTTCCGAGATCGTGCTGCTCGACAAGGATCGGGACCGCGCCGAGGGCGAAGCGCTGGATTTGAGCCACGGCCTGCCGTTCGCAAAGCCGGTGCAAATTTATGCCGGGCACTACGAAGACGTATCGGATGCCGCGGTCCTTATCCTCACGGCCGGCGCCGGTCAGAAACCCGGCGAAAGCCGTCTCTCCCTCGCACAGCGGAATGCCGCGGTTTACCGCTCCATCCTCCCGCAGATTGTTCAATACAACCGCGGCGGCATCCTTTTGGTCGTTTCCAATCCGGTCGACCTTCTGACGTACGCGGCCTTTAAGCGCAGCGGCTTTCCCGAAAACCGCGTATTCGGCTCCGGCACCGTTTTGGACACGGCGCGGTTAAAATACCGGCTCGGCGAACACCTCGGCGTCGACAGCCGCTCCGTCCACGCGTTTATCGTCGGCGAACACGGCGACAGCGAGATCGCCGTTTGGAGCAGCGCAAACGTCTCCGGCATCCCGCTGGCGCGCTTCTGCGAGCTGCGCGGCTTTTTTAACCACGCGGAAATGATGCACAAAATCGCCCGGGATGTCAAAGACAGCGCCTATACGATCATCGAAAAGAAGCACGCGACGTATTACGGCATCGCGATGTCCGTAAAGCGGATCTGCGAGGCAATCGTGCGCGATGAGAAGTCCATCCTGCCGGTCACAAGCCTGCAGCACGGCGTCCACGGCATTGAAGGCGTTGCGCTGAGCATGCCGGCCATCATCGGGCGCCAAGGCGTAGAGGGCGTCGTGCCGATTGCGATGAACGCTTCCGAGGAGGCGGCCCTGCGGCATTCGGCCCAAACGCTGCAAAACGCCCTTGCGCGCTTAGAACAAGACGCGCTTGAGCCGGCGCCCCGCTTCTAAGTGCGCTTTACGGGTCGCAGGTGCCGCAGGGTGTATATCCCTGCGCGAGCAGTTCGGCGCGTGTGCCCGTATAAGTCTCCTTATTTTTCTCCTGGATGCGGCCGACTTGCGAGCAGGACGGGCGGTGAAATTTTTTGGAATTCGTATTTAAAATGTAGGTCGCCTCATTTTCATCGGCTTCGCTGCCGGCAGCGGAGGAAGCCGGCGCGCCAATCTCTGCCGAATCGCCCGTCGCATAGTCAATCTGGATGCCGGGCTGGACATTGTAGCAGAAAACGTGAAACAGGACGCTTTCGCCGCGGTCCTCCACGGATTCGGCCTCCATCCGCACGCCGGAAGCGACGAGGTTGTCGCCCGCAAACACCGGCGTTACGCGGTACAGCACATGGCCGCCGGTTTCATGGACATAGTCCGCGACAAGGTTTTCAAACGGCAGCATGCCTTCGATATTCAGGTACCGCGTACCGGTAATCAGGTTCTCCGCATTGTCATTTTCCGCCGTTAGCTGGTAGCCGATCAAATGGCAGCGGTTATAAAGGTATCCGCCTTCCACGCCGTCATACGAGACGGAGTGCCAGCCGGAAGGCTGAATGTCCGAAATGTCGCCGCGCTCTTCCGTGGGCATCGTTTCCGGCCCCACGCAGGCAAAGGCCGGCCCGCAGCGGCCAAGGCTGTCGAGCGGGCTGTACGACTCGAACGCTTTTGCCGAGGAAAGGTCGCTTTCGGAAAAGTCCGGCACGTTGCCGTTTACTGCGGTGTATGGCTCCCCGCTGTAAGCGGGGATTTCGCCGGACGGATCGGCCGGGACGCTTTCGGAAACCGCACTTTCCGGTGTGACGGCGGCGCTGGCGGCGGACGCGGGATTTGGCGCCGGGGCCGGCGCCGTGCAGCCGGCAAACGTCAGGGCCGCTGCCGCAAACAGGCCCAGCAGGACGGCCCGGATGGTTTTCTGTTTCAAGGTTTGTAGACCTCCTCTGTCAGGATCGGGTGGGAAAAGCCGGGAAACTCCTCACGGCGAAGCAGCGTGTACGAGCCAATCGGCAGCGTCAGCCGCACATCCGACGGATACCGCCGGTTCCAGCGGTACAGCACG
This sequence comes from uncultured Clostridia bacterium, assembly GCA_944385055.1. Classification (GTDB taxonomy): domain Bacteria; phylum Bacillota; class Clostridia; order Oscillospirales; family Acutalibacteraceae; genus Caproicibacterium. Next base: position 76,622 of record CALWVT010000003.1, read on the forward strand.
AGCCGCTCGAGCTTTTTGGCCGCCGCTTTTGGGCAGTCGTCCTCGAGAAAATACAGCGCACCCGCAGGCGCTTCGGCGCACGACGCCGCCAGGCGGATGGGCGTCCCTTCCGGGAACAGCGCCGCGCTGTAGGGGCGCATCCAAAGCGTGCGGCCGCGCGCTTTCTCCAAAATACGGGCGGTCAGCAGCCGGTCGCGGCAGAGCCGCCGGTGGTTCCATAGAATCCCGCCGTTTTCGTCGATGCAGGCAATCAGGATCATCGCGCGTCCCCCCCTTTTTTGTCCATTCTAGTATACCACAAACGGGCATAAAAGCGAGGCCCTGCAAAAAATCCGCCGGACAGAATCTGCCTTCTGCCCGGCGGATGGTTTCTTTGTAATCCGAAATCGGAAAAAACGGTCTCCGTTTAGAGATGCGGCGTCGCGCGGAACGCGTTTCGCGTCGGGTCGAGGAGGACCTGCGCTTCTGTGCCGGAATCCAGGACCGTGTTGTGCTCGGCGCCCGCATCGATGCACACACACGTGACCGCGATGGGCTGCGCATGCGCGGCACTGAGCATGGCTTCTACCTGCGCGGAGAAGCAGGCGTCCTCGTCTGTTGCCGTGGGGCCGGATTCCGTCTGCGCAACGATGTGGTTTGTGGCGATGTAGTTGTCCGTGCCGGCGGCCACGCGGAGGATGATCGGTTTCGCACCCTGCGGATGGATATTTTCTGTATCGAGGATTTCCGAAAAATGGTTTCCAATGACGGAATTGTGGTTGCCCGCGATGTATACAATCCCGTACAGGTCGTCCAGGCCGTTGTCGTGGTCCTTCATCGGCGGCCAGGGCTCATAGGAGCGGTAGAAATGGTTCGAGGAGACAAGATTTTCGCTCGCGCCGTCCGTCAGTTCGAGCATGCCCGGATAGAACGAATGCAGGCGGTTGCCCGTGACGATCGACCGCATGACGCCGGAAAGCGTCACGCTGCTTTTGCCGCGCGGGAACACGTTATTGCCCGAAATCAGCAAGCCGCCGAAATTCTGCGCGTAAATCGAATAGCCGCGAAAGCCCGCGCCGATCAGGTTTTCCGTTACCTTCGACGCCTGCCCCCAGCCGCGCAGTTCGATGCAGCTGCCGCATTCCGCGATGAAATTGTCGTGGATATTCAACGCGTCCGCATGGTAAATGGTCACGCCGTGCTCCAAATACACGAGCCCCATGCCGACAATGCGGAACGAATCCTGCGCGCACGCGACGTAGATGCCGGTTTTGCCGTTGCGGTACGTGTTTTCGGGATTCGGCTCCCCTGTGCCGTCATCGACAAAATGCATGCCGTCGATGCAGAAATTTTCAAATTCGACGGAGCTGATTCTCGGGTCGCCTTCGCGGTTTACATAGAACGCGGCGCCGGCCGCTTCGTCGCCGTCTTTTGCGGGCAGTTCCACGAAAATGCGGCTGCCGCCCGGCCACAGCTCGTGCAGGTCCGGCCACTGCTCTTTCGGCGTATTGAAGCGGATGCTCGAGGAGACAAAGCCGTGGCCGGAACCCATGATTTTTACGTAGCTTACGTCGATGACGACCTGCGTCTTCAGCGGGTAGTCCCCCGGCGGGATGTAGATCACAGCACCCGGCTTGCCGCTGCCGTCCGCGTCCGAAGAAGTCTGCCGGCGCTTTAAGTCCGCAAGCATGCTGTTGATGACGGCGCCGATGTCCTCTTTCGGGTCCCCGACAGGCCATTGGGTGACGTCGTAGTAGTTTGCACAAGCCATGAAAAGAAATCCTCCCTAAAAATTGAAAATAAGAAGCCAGGGGCTGCCCCTGCCTTCTTGTAAAACGAATGCTAGGATTTATTCTACTTTCTTTTGACAAAATGTCAATGCAAAATTTTTAGTCCCTGCGCGCGCCTTTTTGGGGGATTTCCTGATTTTCCGCGCGGGCCGCACGGTTTCGCACCCCGGGATTGCCATCCTCCTTCCTCCCCTTGCAGCGGGATGCCACACGAGGTATCCGGAAATTTTTCAGGAAGCCTGCATAAGATTTCCTAAAAACGGCGTGTGGTCTTTAGAAGTTTTATATATTGCACATTTTACACAAAAAATCTATAATAAAAATAGAAAAAAACGACAAACCCGTTTCCCGCGCACAGCGGAAAACCGCTTGGTCACATCGTTTGCAATCCGTTGGCGTTTTTCGGACCGTTTCGATACCGTACTTTTTATTTTTCAGATGGGAGGGATCAATCATGAGGAAAAGCCTACGTACCATCGCCTTTTTGTTCAGCGCGCTGCTCGCCGCGGCGCTTGTAGGGTGCACGCAGCCGGCCGCGTCACAGCCGCCTTCGGAGGCGCCGTCGCAGACGGCCTCGGCTGCGGAAACGGCCACGCCGGCCGGCACGTGGGCGTTCCAAAGCCTCGTCCAGGACGGCGAAACGTACACGGCGGACGACCTTTCTTCGCTGCCGCCGCCCACGGAGAGCGTGCCGGACCAGGACAATTTCTATCAGAACCTGCTTAACACGACGCTGACCTTCCGCGACGACGGCACCGTCACAACGTCGATCAACGGGAAGGACTCGGAGGGCACGTGGTCGCAGGACGGCGATGCCGTCACGTTTACGGAGTCGGAAGACGCTTCGCCTTCCGAGGCGGCCCTTTCCGCGGACACGCTGACCGTGGAGTACGCGACGTTCTCCGTCGTCTTTGAAAAGGCGTAAACGGAGGTTGTTCGCGGGCGTGCAAATTTTAGGCAGCCGGAGGAGGAAGGAGACTTCCTCCTCCCTTTTTATGCCGGAAAACGGGGAAATCAAGGCGCTTTCGGCAGGAAAAAGCACAGCCTGCCTGTATGCTGCGTGGGAATTCTAGAGAGATTTTCGGCAGATTTACCAACAAATTATTCCAAATTTCGTCAGTTTGCATCTTGTACAAATTTTTATTTTATGTTATTCTAATTTTAGGAAAAACGGAAAACGCTATTTTTGTGGGGGGGGGGGTAGCAACCTCCCCGTTTTTTTAGAAAGGGGTGTTCACTTTGTATCGCAGAGAAATTCGGCGCGGTTTTTTGGACATGCTGCGCAGCAAGGAATTTTATTTTTCGTTCCTTGTCACCGCGGCCCTGCTGTTCGTGCCGCTTCTGCTCTCCCTTTTCACTTTTTTTCGCAAAGATCTTGTGTACATTGAGCCGGCCTATTACTATTGGGGAGCGGCCGGCATGGGATATTCCTGGGGCGGAGACGATTTGCCGAATACCTACTTGAATGCGCTTATCAATGAGGTGTTCTGCTCGATGTGCCTGCCGTTTGTCGCCTCGCTGAGCTACGCCTACCGCATGTTTGACGACCGGAAGAGCGGCGCGATGCAGGTAATCGTCCCGCGCGTCGGCTACCGGACCTACTGTTTCGGCGTGGTGACGGTGACGTTCCTCGGCGGGTTTTTAACCGTGTTCCTGCCGTTTGTGCTCGAGCAGCTGGTGCTGCTGGTCGCGTGCCCGTTTGACGTGCCCTTTATGATTTCGAATCTTCCGTTTGAAGATACGTATCTGGATTATTACGGCAATGCGGCCGGCGGGGCGCTCTCCGCGCTGCTGCTCAACCACCCGTACGTGTACAATTTCCTGTTCTGCCTGCTGCCGGCCGTGCTGGCCGGCCTTTTTGGCACGCTTTCCGCCGCGCTCTCGCTGTACCTCGTCAAAAGCCGCTTTCTGACGCTGACGCTCGTCGGCATCTTGTGGATTGTGCTGACCTTTGTGACGGGCGCGCTGTACTTCAAATGGAACGTCGGCATGGCCGCCGTGTCGAACGGCAATTTTACACTCTATCCGATTGTCGCGGGCGCGCTGCTGTTGGCGGACGCGCTTTTGCTGTTCGGCGCCTTTCGCAGAAAGGATGTCGGCCTATGATTCTGCGGCAGTATTATCGGGCGCGGCTGCGGGAAAAGCGCACGTGGATTTTGCTTGGTATCTTGGCGCTGTATCTGTTGTATTTGTTTGTGATCCAGGGCCATTCCTTCGTCTGGGACTTTTCAGAAGAGGATCAGGTTTTACTTTTTCACAACGATTACATGGGAAAAAAGGCGATCACGTTTTTGGTCGTCCCGCTCTACTTGGTCTATTGCCTATATAGCCTGACGTTCTTTCTCAAAACGCCGGTCCATTACCGCTTCCGCAGCCACCTTTCCTTTTGCCGGTGGTGGTATACGGCCCTCGGCCTCGACGCGCTGCTCTACACGCTGGTGCTGCACGTCTTTCTCGCGCTGCGGTTTTTGATTGCCGGAAAATTTGATCTGTTTCTGTGGCGGGGCGCGGAACTCGCGCTCAGCGGCATTTTGGAGTTTTTCGCGCTGTTTATGATGGCGGCGCTGTTCTGCCTGCTGACGTTTTGCTTCAAGCACACGGTGCCCGCCTTCGTAATCGTTTACGGCATTCTTGTGTTCGACTATGTGCAATCGATTCTTTTTACTTCACAGGCTCAGGTTTATATTTTCCTTGAAAACCTGATTGCTTACCCGTATTTCTATCCAGCCATTGTACCGCGGACCCTGTCGATGCTCGGCTGCCTCGCGGCGCTGTTTGTCTTCTTGTATTTGGCCGCGGACCGTCTGGATACGTTAAAGGGGTGAACGCCATGCGCCTTCGAAAGCTATTTCACCAATACGGCCTGTGCCTGCTGGCAGTGGTGCCGTTTTTGATTCCGATTGTCCGAAGTTTTGCGAGCGACGCCGAGACCTCGACGATGGGCGCCTACCTTGCCGCCTGCTTCATGGGCGTGTTGGGCGGCGGCGTCTCCCCGGAAATGGTTCTGTTCCTGCTGTTTACGCAGTTTGCGCCGTGCCTGATTTTGCTGTATCTCTTTTCCGGGACGTTTCTCGCGGACTGCGAGACGAACTTCGTCTACGTCGTCACGCGCAGCCGCAGCATCCGGCGATGGTTTTTCGGGAAGACCGGGACGCTGTTTTTGCAGGTTTTTCTGTCCATTTTCCTGACGTTCCTGCTCGCCGGCATCCTCGGCCTTTGCCGCGGCCTGCGCTTTTCGGCGGAAGAGCTCCCGATTTATGGGCGGCTGCTCTTCTACGAGACGGCGCCGCTGTTTGTGCTGCTCTTTGTGCAAAACGCGGTTTCCCTGTGGCTTGGCAGGAGCCGTTCGTTTTTATTGTTGTTCCTCGTTTATTTTCTCAGCATCCTTTTGGGGACCGTGTGTTACCATGCACCCGGCGCCGAAATCTGGGTCCCGCTTCTGCCCACGAGCAGCCAGATGTATTTCTGGCACGCAGACAGCCCGGACGTGCCGGGCCTGTCCGGCGGGCCGATTCCGGGCTTTACGGCCGCCTTTTCGGTCATTTGGCTGCTTCTGTTGTGGGCGGCTCTTTGCGCCGTATTTCTCGGGATTTGTAAGCGGAAGGACCTCATCACCTTTGGAAAGGGGGATTCGCAGTGAACGCTGTCACGATGCGGGACTATACAAAAATTTTAAAAGGCCGGACGGTCTTAGACCATGTGAATCTGGAATTGGAGACCGGGAAATGCTACGGGTTTTACGGGCCGAACGGCTGCGGGAAATCCATGCTGTTTCGCGCCGTCGCGGGGCTGATCCACCCGACGGAGGGCAGCGTTTCCGTCTTTGGCCAGGTGCTCGGCAAGGACTGCTCGTTCCCGCAGAGCATGGGGCTGATCATCGAAAACGTCGGGTTCTGGCCGTATTATACCGGCTTTGAAAACCTCAAAATGCTCGCCTCCATCCGCAATGAAATCACCGAAAACGATATCCGCGAAACCCTCACGCGCGTCGGATTAGACCCCGACGACACGCGGACGTATAAGAAATATTCGCTCGGCATGAAGCAGCGTCTCGCGATCGCGCAGGCCGTCATGGAGCGGCCGAAGCTGATTATTTTAGATGAGCCGACGAACGCGCTCGACAAAAAGGGCGTCCAGCTCGTCTGGAACCTCATCCGCGAGGAGCGCGAGCGCGGCGCGACCATCCTGATCGCGAGCCACAACCAGGAAGATTTGCAGCAGATGTGCTCCGACTTTTTCAAAATGTACGAGGGCCGGCTGGAAAAAGGGGAGATGCCGCAATGAAACGGACCTGGTATCTGATCCCGGCTGTACTCGTCTGCGCCGCGTTCGTCTTAGCGGTCATCGTGCGGTTTTCCTACACCGACACGGTGGCGGGCGAGCTCTCCACTTATGAATACGCGGCCGACAATTCCCCTACGTTCGAAGATATTTTCGAGCAGAACGGCATCACGTCCCCCGAAGACCTCGTCTCCCGCGCCGATCTGGCCGCGAAGGTCCGCTTCGATGGGGAAAGGACCGTGCGCAGCGATGCCTTTTACTCGGCCGTAGAGGTGGAGGAAGTCTACAAAGGCGACCCGTCCCTTCTTGGACAGACGGTCATCGTCACGGAAACCGTTTCCACCTTCCAGCAAACGCGCTTTCTCAACGCCTCCGCGTACATGAAGCTGTGGGTGCCGCTGGAGGAAGGGTGCGAATACATCGTCCTGCTTCAGAAAATCCCGTTTTCCCCGCAGCGGGAATTAAACGACCTCGAACAGCGGCAGTATTATCCCGTCACAAACAGCCCGGCGGGCTGCTATCTTGTCGAGGACAGCAAAAGCGCCCCCCTGCAGGACGGCATGCCCTGCACGCTGGACACCTTGAAGGGGTATCCGCTGTATGCGTTCGACCAGCAGCAGGTCGATGCGTATTATGCGCTCAAAGAAACCGTGCTCCCGCTGCTCGGGGCCGCGTAATCCCTGCCCATGCAAAAAGCCCTTCGGTTTGTGCCGAAGGGCCTGTTTTTTTCTATCTTTATTGTTTCTCGCACGGCGTCAAGACGCCCGCGTCCATCTCGTGGACCGTGTCGCACAAAAAATGGATGTCCTCCATGCTGTGGCTCGCGATCACGATCGTCTTGCCCTCGGCCTTGAGGTCGAGCAGGAGCTTGCGGATGTCCTCGACGCCGCGGTTGTCGAGGCCGTTCATCGGCTCGTCGAGCAGGAGGATGTCCGGGTTTTCCATGATTGCCTGCGCGATGCCCAGGCGCTGGCGCATGCCGAGGCTGTACTTCCCGACGTGCTTCTTGCTCTCGGGGTCGAGGCCGACGCGGCGCAAGGTGTCTAAAATCTCCGCCTTGCCGATTTTATGGCGGATGCCGGCGAGTAAAGAGAGGTTTTTAAAGCCCGAGTACGCGGGCAGAAAGCCCGGCGCCTCGATGATGACGCCCATATTCGGCGGGATATCGACGTCCTTGCCGACGCGCTTGCCCTCGACGAGGATTTCGCCGGACGTCGGGCGCATGAAGCCGCAGATGCACTTCATGAGCACAGTTTTGCCGGAGCCGTTGCGGCCGATAAGCCCGTGGATCTGCCCCGGCGCAAAGCTGACGCTCACGTCGTGCAGCACGGTCGTGTCCTGAAACGATTTGACGACGTTTTTCACTTCGATTGCTGCTGCCATCTCACACCTCCGGTAGGACTTCGATGTCTTTGTGTTTGATTAAAACATTCGACAATATGCACAATACAACAATTAGTACAATCAGCACTACAATTGCGTAGGAAATCGTAGGAAGCTCGGTTACGCCGCTCTTATAATGTTGTAAATTGCACCAAGAAACTGGTGAGAAAAAGTAGATACGGCTTCCGAGTGCTCCTTGAATAATACTGAATTGTCCGCAAAAGAAATCTAAAAATACAAAACAAACCGCAACCAATACGCCAATTGTTCTCGGAAAGCGCAGATTAAAGGTTAAAATCAAAAGGCCTAAAAAAGCCGAGATGAGCCATACAAAAAGCAATGTTAATAATGTCGCCTCAATAGGCTGAAACCGCGCCATAATATCTGGTGAGATCGAAGGGCCCATAAATGCATAACGCATTCCAAAGGATTCTGTACTTGGCATACTCAACATACGTATAATGCGACCCCATTCTGTGGAAAAGCTTAAATTTGGCAGACAAAAGAGGAGGCTTGCAATGTACAGGAATACCGTGTATATGCCAGACGCAGAAATCACATACAGGCATTGCCCATTGACCCAATTCTTTCGATAGGTTCGAATCAAACTATAGGGTGCCTGCGCGTCCATAAAAGGAGCGTCACAAAATAGGATAATCAGCACTAAAAAGAAAAGCATGACGTTTACAGGACGTTCCCAAATAAATTGAAAAAGCCATGGCGTAATCGCAAGGTCTTGATCTGTGCACAACGCTCGTGCTCCACGCTCCATGTAAAAGAAAAAGAGAAGAATTAAGATAAAGACACCTAAAACACGTAAGTTTCCTGTCCATCTACGGAAGCCGTTTGCACAAATACGAACGCTCTGTTTCCAGTTATCCATGTTCAAGCCTCCTTTGTACACCTTGATAAAAGAGCCATCCAAAAATCAGACAGGAAAGAACGGACAGAAACAGCGGCAAAAGCATGGTAATCGCGACCCCTCGATCGCAGTATACCGACTCATAAATTGTCGGCAAATCCAGCCACCACGGAAAGAACAAATAATCTGAAAGCAAATCATATACGAAGTATCCAATTAGCGGCATGATTAAAACTAAAAAAACATTTGTTAACACCGTTGAAACTGCAAGGGCAAAAACTGCAAATCCGGCTCCTTCTAATGCAAACCGCAAAAGATTGAAAAACGTCCAAAGAACATAGTGGCCATTATATGCCAGCATGTCCATGGAATTTGGCGGCGAATCTAGGCCGTCAAATCCGACCGGATTCAAAAACATAGGTGCTGCCGGCAACTGCGTTAATACAAAAATCAATTTTCCGACAAACAATGCCGCAACAGCCGAAATTGCGCAGCTGAAAACCTTTGAAAACGCGTATAGGATTCCGCCGGTTCGTATATAAACATTTCGAATGTTGCGGTTGTCCCAGTCCTGGCAAAAAGAAATGCCATAAACCGCTGTACTGAGCACGAGCATTGCATGTAAGAAGAACTCATCGCCGCCTATCATAAGGCGATAAATCATGTCTTCTGTGCCGTAAAAGGGATAATTTAACATGTTAAGGTAGAAAAGTGCTGTTACTCCTAAAGAAAGGGCCCAGAATCTCCATGCAAATGCTCGGCGCAAATCCATCAGTATACAACGCAATTGGCTTCCCCCTTACGAAAGAATTTGGCCCGTCTCAGCGTCTACAAACACATATGTTGTAAAATGTGTGTCTTTTTCCGTATAATCTGAGGTATGTATGTTATTTGCGTTAATTACATTTTCCATTGCAAATGTGTAGACAGGCGTATATTCAAATAAATATTGACCTGACTGCCGGGTCAATACACCATACTGCAAAGAAATTCCTGACAATTTCAGCTGATCGCCAGCCAGATCAATCGCACTGTACTGGTCAATGATCGTTTGCAAAGGTTCCTCTACATTGCAGAGCGAAACCGTTTCGGCTTCTGAATCCTCCTGGTTGAAAACAGTTGCCTGAAATTCTACAACTCCATTTTTTCCATACAGAATCTTAAGAGAAGGCCCATTTGAACTGCCTCTCTCATTAGAAACGACGGAAGCAGACACAGGAATACCATCGACCTCTTGCTGGAAATAGAACGCATAGCACTCGTCGTCTTCCGTCCAGGTTTCTTTCTTTTCTGGAGCTTCTTCTGGCTTTGCTGCCTCTTCTTTTGGATCTACCTGCAAAGCCTGAAGCGTTTCACGGTCTAATGTGACGACATTGACCGGCTCTCCAAATGGGAGTCCAAGCGTTTGTACGATATTTTCCACTGCGTCGGTCGCTTCCTGCTTGGAGTAACTGTCCAACTCCTCTTTGGTAAATGCGTCCGCGTTGCTGCCCGCTCCTCCATCGCTGTCCGGATCTGAATATGACCAGGAAATACTTTCAGAAAGCGGCGTCTCAAAAGAAATCGTACCCGTATTCGATAAATAGAGTGTTGTACCGTCGTCCATTGTCCAATGAAGGGTTGTCGGCTGGTCTCCATTAGGAAGTGCATTTGAATTTTCGTCTACTAACTTTTCCGACTGAGGCAGGTCTTGATCCGAAAAAAACAGATCTGTAAATTTTTTTGTGTTTTCTAGGAAAGAAGCGTATTCCACTGAATAAACTGAAACTGCATTTGTGTTTACATCTTTTGGCTGGGTATAGGAAGCATCCACAGAAAAGCCGTTGGAGAACGTCTGCTGGAACTGTAACGTTCCGGTTTCTGAGTTGGAGGAGGTAATCGTAAGCCCGCTCTGGGCTTCTTCAATATCCGTTGGCTTGCAGGCGCTCAGCAGAAGGGTTAACAACATCCCCACACTCAGGATAACCGGAAAGAATCTATTTTCTTTTTGGTGCACAAGAATCCGTCCTTCCATATAAAATAGAGCCCTTCCGAAAAGCAAACGGTCCACTTTTCGGAAGGGTTTGCGTCACTTACGCGACAAGTTCATGTGCCTTACGGGCACCACGTTCCACGCATCGTATAACCAGAAGATTTCTCCTCTTTAATTGCACAACGCAATCTCGAGCCAGCCTTTGGAGTGGTGTTTAAGTATTTTAGCTCATAGTTCTTATAAACTTGCACATTCCGATATCCAGAAGGTGTACCTGAACCTGTATCAGGAATAACATACGCCCATGTTTGAGAATTCATTCCGTTCCAGCTTCCTGACTTCGGGTGAAAATACCAATAATCAGAATTATCATCTTTTGTTTCGGCAGTTGTTGTCATGTCAAATCGATTTCCGCTACCTGCACTAATCTGAAATGTGAAATCTTGGTTTCCTGCCATAGCCGGAATTGCCGCGGCCGAAATCGCCAATGCAGCGACACAAGCAGCTGTTAAAATCCGTTTGAATAGCTTTGTCATTTTAAGGTGCCTCCTTACAAAAAAATATTTTCGAAATCTCTCCTTCGGGCACGAATGCGTTTCTAGGACCTCATCCTGCTGCATTGGACTCGACCTCCTCTCCATGGAACCGTTTCAACTACATTTGAAAGGCAACCGGAAAGATTCCTGATTTACCTTTCTGCTTTGACAACTTCAGTATACGCGCGCAGGAAGCATTTGTCAATAGATTTTTGAAAATTCCATTCTTAAAATTATATAAAATGTCCTCTCCCACCAAACGAAAACAGCCCCTTCGGATTTTGCGCATGCCGCGCTTCCCGAAGGGGCTGCCTATGGAAACTGTCCGACAGTAGGACAGCGCTTTACTGGAAATGAATTTCGGGGCTTCCGTGTGTCAGGTTACTTGGCCGCGTAGAAGTCTGCGGTCGTAAAGCCGGTGTCATACGCGTAATTCGTCAGCGCATTGTCCGCCTGCGCAGCGTTGTAGTACGCGCCGTTGACATCCCACCAGGTCTGGATGGTATCCTCCTCAATCTGATAGTTGCCATCCTCGACCGGGAACGCAGCACCATCCTCATTGAGAATCTTGCCGCTTCCGCCGTCGCCGATCTGGAGATAGCCCTTCCCATCTTTCGGGAAAATCAGCAACGAGTAAGTGCCGCCATCTATGCCCGGATCACTCGAAAGATGTTGGAACTCGACACCGCTGAGTTTCGTCACGAAATCCTCCACCTGAGCGGGATCAGAAATCGTGAAGTAGTCGCCATACGCCAAAACGCAGATGTGGTCGATATCGCGCGCGTCCATGCCGAGAATGTCACCGAATGTGCGCGGCCCGTCGACCTTGTAGACCGCCGTCTCCCCGTAGGACGAGGGAACGTAGACCTTTTCGGAGTCTGCGTTGACCGCCTGTACGCCAGCTACCGCGGCGACCACCGCGGCCGCCGCAAGGATCGATGCCAAAACACGGGATTTCTTTTTCATGGAATCACCCCCTTTCCCTTACAGGAATTTGGAAGAGATCAAAAGAAGCGCATCCTGCCGTCTTCTCGTTTCCTTTTATGGAATTGCACGCGCATGCCGCGCGGGTTGCGGACTTTTGTGCCATGCCGGCAAGGGTTCGCCTGCATTGGAAAGGAACTGTATTTCTTAATTCTAGCATACATGATTTTCACACAAAAGTCAACATGCTTTTCCACTTTACGGAGGGGAAGGCAATTTTTTCAGAGTAAACGAGGCCCCTTTCCAAAAAGGAAAAGAGGCCTCCTCCCGCCGCTGCGGTTTTCACAAACGAAAATGAGGCGGGGCAGTTTCCTGCCTCGCCTCATTTTGCAAAAAGCACTTGGCGCGCCCGCGGGGATTCGAACCCAGGACCTTTTGATTCGTAGTCAAACACTCTATCCAGCTGAGCTACGAGCGCATCCGTAAGAACGCTGCCCTTTCTTGGACAGCTTCTTTATTATACACGGTTTGCGGGGAAATGTCAAGCACTTTTTTCGCGGATGGTCAGATTTTTTTCAGGAAATCCAAAAGCTCCTTTTTCAGTTCGGGCTTTTGGTCCATATTTTCGATAATTTTATCCTTGATGGACTCGATCGCTTCCTCGGGCGTCTCGGGCTTTCCGAGCGCGTAGGGGCCGGCCGGCGACGGATGCTTTTGATAGGTCAGCACCGCACAGCCGCGCGCCGGCAGCGTGACGGCACTGTTGCGGTCCGGCTCCTCGCCGAACAGCGCCGTGGCCGTGCGCCACTGTTCCGGCAGGTACAGCGTGCGCGGCTCGTCGCCCGCGTTCACTGCGACCAGCAGCGCGTCCACGGCGTCCTCGCGCACGTACGCCATGCAGTGGCCGTCCGCCTGCAGCGGCGAGAACTGCCCCTGCTTTAAACACGAGAGCTCCCGCCGCAGCTGCCCTAACTCCGCGTACCACAAAACGAGATCTTTGTCCTCTTGCCCCCACGGGTACGGCCCGCGGTTAAACGGGTCCTTATAGCCCTCCATGCCGGCCTCGTCGCCGTAATAGATGCACGGCACGCCCGGCAGCGTAAACTGCAGAAGCGACGCGAGCTTTAACCGCTGCAGCCCGACGCGCCGGCGTTCGCGGCTTAAATGCGTGCGCGACTGCCACCGCCGCCCGTGGCCGCCCACCGGCTCGCCCGCGAGCATCGTCAACGCGCGCTCCGTGTCGTGCGTGCCGATGTGGTTCATCAAAAGGTGAATGACCTGCGGCGGGTAATTTTCGAGGATATTCAGGACGATTTCCATCATCTGCGCCGCGTCCGAACCCGTCAGAAAGCCGAGGATAGCGTCGCGGAACGGGTAATTCATGACGGTGTCGAGCTGCTCGCCGAGCAGGTATTTCCGCCGGTGATTATACGCGCTCTTCGTCGATGCGTCCTCCCACACTTCGCCGAGGACCAGCGCGTCGGGGTCCTGCGTCTTCACGGCAACGCGCAGGTTGTCGAGGAAGGCGTCGGGCAGCTCGTCGGCGACGTCCAAGCGCCAGCCGGACGCGCCGGCCTTGAGCCAGCGGCGCACGATGCCGTCCGGGCCGTTGATGTACGCGTTGTACGTCGGCTCCGTTTCCGTCACATTCGGAAGCGTCAGGAAGTTCCACCAGCAGTCGTATTCGTCCGGCCAGTTGTGGAAGGTGTACCACGGATAATACGGCGACTCCTTGCTGTTGTAGGCGCCGGGGGTCTTGTAGCGGCCCTCGCGGTTAAAGTAGACGCTGTCGCTGCCCGTGTGGCTGAACACGCCGTCGAGCATCACGCGGATGCCGCGCTTTTTGGCCTCGGCGCAAAGGGCCTTGAAATCCGCCTCATTGCCGAGCAGCGGGTCGATCTTTTCGTAATTGGCCGTGTCGTAGCGGTGGTTCGAGTGGGATTCAAAAATCGGGTTGAGATAGATGCACGTGACCCCCAGGGTCTTCAGGTAATCGAGCTTTTCCGTGATGCCCCGCAGGTCGCCGCCGAAATAGTCGGTGTTCGTGATGCGGCCCTGTTCATCCAGCTCCCAGTCGGGCTGGCCCTCCCAGGCCGTGTGCAGCTTGCGGTCCTTCGGCACGCCTTTTTTCGGCGTGCCCGAGGCAAAGAAGCGGTCGGGGAAAATTTGGTACATCACGCCGCCCAAAAGCCAGGCCGGTGTGTGGAACGCACGGTCGTAAACGGTCAGCTGCCAATCATCGCGCGCACTTTCGAGCAGAATCCCCTCGCTGCCAAAACTGCGGCACAAATGCAGCGTGCCGCGCCAGGTGTCCACCTCGAAGTGGTAAAAGTAAAGCCCGGGCTTCTGCGCCGCGTAGTGGCACTCCCACCACTCGTGGTTATCGCCGTTCATGCCGCACCAGAACATGTCATAGCGGTCCACGGTGCCGTCCTCGTCGTGGCGCACCAAAAGCCGCGCCGCACTGCACCGCAGGTCGCGGGGCATGTCGATGCGGAAATGGACCGGCAGGCAGTCCGCTACAGCGCCGGTCGGGTATCGAAAAGCGGGATTGCGTGAATTAAACATGGCTGCTCCTTTGCAAAACAGAAACGGGCCCCCGCAAAATGCGGGCGGCCCGAATCTTTTGGGATGGATGGCTGCTTCTCTTTCTGGCGTTTTCCACACAAAAAGGGCAGCCGGCGAAACGATCCCTTCCGCCGGATCAGGCGTTCTGGGATTCGGGGGCCCTGAGATTCGGCACCGGTTTGCAGTGCCAGATCTTTGTGGCATAGTCGTGGATCGCACGGTCGGCCGAGAAGATGCCGGCGTTCGCGATGTTCGTCACGCACATTTTCTGCCAGTTTGTCTGATCCCCATACAGGTCCACCGCGTGCTTCTGCGCTTTCTGGTAGCTGTCGAAGTCCGCCAGCACCATGTACGGGTCCTGCGTCGTCAGCGAACGGACGATATTGCCAAAATCGACGCCGTTTAAGCCGTTGCGCAAGAAGTCGATCGACTTGCGCACCGTGGCGTTGTTCTGATAGATCTGGTCGGGATGATAGCCCGTGGCCTTGAGGTTTTCCACTTCCGGCGTCGTCATGCCGAACAGCACCATGTTGTCGTCGCCGACCACATCGTGGATTTCGACATTCGCGCCGTCGAGCGTGCCGAGTGTTACGGCGCCGTTGATCATGAACTTCATGTTGCTCGTGCCGGAGGCTTCCGTGCCGGCGAGGCTGATCTGCTCGCTGATGTCGGCGGCCGGAATCATGAGTTCCGCGAGGGTCACGCGGTAATCCTCAACGTAGACGACCTTTAACTTCTTGTTGACGGCCGGGTCGCGGTTAATGACTTCGCCGAGTTCATAGATGAAGCGGATCATTTCCTTCGCGAAGTAATACCCCGGTGCGGCCTTTGCGCCGAACAGGTACGTGTGCGGCGTAAACGGCGCGTTCGGGTTTTCCTTGAGCCACAGATACGTCGCGAGGATGTTCAATGCGTTCAAGTGCTGGCGCTTATATTCATGCATGCGCTTGACCTGTACGTCGAAAATGGAATCGGTGTCGAGCGTGATGCCGTTTGCCTTCTGGACGTAGGAGATCAGGCGCTCCTTATTCTTATGCTTAATCTTTTTCATGCGCTCGAGCACCGATGCGTCGTCGCGGTAGGCCTCAAAGGCCTTGAGCTTCGAAGCGTCGAGCACATACCCGTCGCCGATCGTCTCGTTTAACAGCGCGGCGAGGTCGGGGTTTGCCTGGCACAGCCAGCGGCGGTGCGCGATGCCGTTTGTGACGTTGCAGAACTTCTGCGGCATTTCGGTGTAGAAGTCATGGAACACGCTGTTCTTGAGGATTTCCGTGTGCAGTGCGGAAACGCCGTTGACGCTGTGGCAGCTCGCGACGGCGAGGTTTGCCATCTTGACGTAACCGTCGTTGACGGGCGCCATGCGGCCGACCTTGTAGCCGTCAACGCCCATGTCGTGCATGCTCTGGCAGAAGCGGCGGTTAATTTCCTGCACGATCTGATAGATACGCGGCAGCTGCATGCGGAACAAATCCTCGCCCCAGCATTCGAGCGCCTCGGCCATGACCGTGTGGTTCGTGTAGGCAATCGTGCGGGTCGTGATGTCCCACGCCTGGTCCCAGGAATAGCCGCACTCGTCGAGCATGATGCGCATCATTTCGGGGATGGCGAGCACCGGGTGCGTGTCGTTTAAGTGGATCGCGACGAGATCCGGGAGGTTGTCGAGCGACGGATACTTAAACAGATGCTGCCGGATGATGTCCTGGATGGAAGCGGACACAAGGAAATACTGCTGCGTTAAGCGCAGGCTCTTGCCTTCCATGTGGTTGTCTTCCGGATAGAGCACCTTCGTGATGGATTCGGCCATGGCGCTCTGTTCCATGGCGCTCAGATAGTTGCCGGAGTTAAACTGCTTCATGTCGAAGCCGGCGCCCTTGCTGCGCCAGACGCGCAGGCAGGAAACGCCCTTGCCGTCCTTGCCGGCGACGAACATGTCGCACGGGATCGCGATAATCGTCGTGTAATCCTTGTGTTCGACGGAGTGGTATTCGCCGTCCCAGCGCTCCTCGATGTGGCCGCGGAAGTGGACTTCCACCGCCTTTTCGGGGATTTCGCGCAGCCAGATCTGGCCGCCGGGCAGCCAGAAGTCGGGCAGCTCGGTCTGCCAGCCGTCGACGAGTTTCTGGCGGAAAATGCCGTACTCATACCGCAGCGAGTAGCCTGTGGCCGGGTACCCTTCCGTGGCGAGCGCGTCTAAGAAGCACGCAGCCAGACGGCCGAGGCCGCCGTTGCCGAGGCCCGCATCCGGTTCCGACTCGTACAAAGCGTCGAGCTTAACGCCCATTTCCTGCAGAGCTTCGCGGAAGTCATCCTCTACATTTAAATTGTACAGCGTGTTCTTTAAGCTGCGGCCAAGCAGAAACTCCATGCACAGGTAGTAGATGTGCTTGGTGTTCGTGCGATCCGCTTCGCCCAGAAATTCCGAGCGTCCCTGCGCCATCATTTCGCGCGCAATCAGGGCGACGGATTTGTACAGCTGGTCGTTCGTCGCGTTGTCGAGGTCCACGCCGAAGTTGTGCTCGAGCATCGAGAGGATTCGACGCTTGATCTCCTGAACGGACTGCTTATATTCCATACGTTTCGTTTCCTCCATTTCTGTGTTTTGGCCGAAACCCGTTTCGTGATTCTGGCAGCGTACAGACGTATCATGTTTATTATATGCCAAATGCCCCCTGTTTTCAATGCGTTTAGGCGTTTTCTTTTGCTTTTCAATAGATTTCCCTGCCTCCGGACGGCCGTCCGCTGTAAAAACTGTCTTTCCCGCGGCGGAAAATGGGGCCGCGCGGTGAATTTTTCTGCAGACGCTTTCTTCCTTGCCGCAAATCGTTTATAATGAAGAGGCCGGCAGCAAACGGCCGCCGGCAGGTTTTTAAATGGGGAATGACGGCCCGAGGTGGCCTTCGAACCATAGAATGCATGAAAGCATCCGGACGGATGAGTTTGTTAAGGAAAGGGGCTTTGATTCAGGATGGGAAAGCACAGCGTACACCTGACGATCTGCGGCACGGAATGCGTCGTCTCTTCGGAAGAGGACGAGGCGTACATGCAGTCGATCGCGCAGGAAGTCAAAGAGCGGATGGAGGGGCTGCAAAAGCGGAATTCACACGCCTCCGCCACGGTGGCCGGCATCGTGGCGGCGCTGTCGTACTGTGACGAGTGCCGCAAGGCGACGACCGAGGTGGGGCATCTGCGGGGCCAGATTAAGGAATACGTCGAGGACAGCACCCGTGCCCGCCGCGAGGCACAGGAGGCCGCAAGCGAAATCGGCAGGCTCAAAAAGGAGATTGCAACGCTGCGCGCGCGCCTCGGCGAAAACCCGGAAATCCCGTCGGAGGAGCTGCAGGACGCGCCCCTGCAGCGCAGCCGCACCGGCAGCTTTTCCCGCCCGGAACAGGAGATCACGCCCGAGCAGGAAGGCTTTTTGAAGTTCTTTGAAGATGCGGACGAGTCGTGAGGTCTTAGCGCCGGCCGGCGGTCCCGAGGCGCTGGAAGCCGCCGTGCGCGCGGGCGCGGACGCGGTGTATCTGGGGGCGTCGCTGTTTTCCGCGCGGGCGGGGGCGCACAATTTTTCGAAAGCGGAATTAAAAGACGCCGTCGCCTACTGCCACGCAAGGAACGTGCGCGTCCATCTGGCGGTCAATACGCTGTTGTTTGACAGCGAGCTGGGTGAAGCACTCGATCTGATCGCCTATGCGTGCACGCTGCCGGTCGATGCGGTGCTCGTGCAGGATCTGGGCCTTTTGTGGCTTTTGAGAAGGCTGTGCCCCTCCCTGCCCCTGCACGCGAGCACGCAGCTTTCCCTGCACGGGGCGGCCGGTGCGAAGGCGGCCGCGGACGCGGGCTTTTCGCGCGTCGTGCTGGCGCGGGAAATGTCCTTGCCGGAAATCGCGGCCGTGCACAAAGCGTGCCAGGATTTGGAGCTCGAGGCATTTGTCCATGGGGCGCTGTGCATGAGCGTTTCCGGGCAGTGCTATTTCAGCGCGATGCTCGGCGGCAGGAGCGGCAACCGCGGCCAGTGCGCGCAGACGTGCCGGCTGCCGTTTATGGCGCCCGGCGGCACGGGGCATGATCTGAGCCTAAAGGATTTATCGGCGCTTCTGCAGACGGATGCGCTTTTAAAGGCCGGCGTGTGTTCGTTTAAGATTGAGGGCCGCCTAAAGCGCCCGGAATACGTTGCCGCGGCGACCCAGGCGTGCCGGCTCGCCCTCGACGGCGAAAAGGTCCCCGGTGCGCTGCTGGAGGATTTGCGCGCCGTATTTTCGCGCACGGGGTTTACGTCCGGGTATTTAGACGGCGAACGCGGCCGCGAGATGTTCGGCACGCGCCGCAAGGAAGACCTGGCCCCCGCGCCCGTGCTGCATAAGCTGCACGCGCTGTATAAGGCGGAGCGGCAGAGCGTGCCGGTTTCGCTGCACTTTTCGATGCGGGCCGGTGTGCCGCCGGTCCTTTCCGCGCGCGATGAAGACGGCCGCGTGGTGCGCTGCCAAAGCCAGACGCTGCCAGCGCCCGCGCTGCGCGCGCCGCTGACGCAACAGCGGTGCATTTCCCAGCTGCAAAAGGCCGGCGGCACGCCGTTTTTTGTAAAAGACTGCGTCTGCGAGCTCGACGGCGGCCTGGCGTTCCCGGCCGGTGCGCTCAACGCGCTGCGGCGGGAGGCGCTTTCGGCCCTGCTCGAACAGCGTAAAGCGCGCCCGGCGGTCCCGTTTTTGAAAGAAAACGAGGAAGCGCTTTTCAAAACGCTCCAAACCCCGCACGAAGGCCGGCCCTTTGCCCTGCGCGCGCGTTTCCCGGACACGGACGTGCCCGACCGCGCGGCGGACTGCGAATGGGTCGAAGTGCCGTATGATGCGCCGCTTTCGAACTTAGAGGCGCTCCGAACCCGCGGCATGCGCGTGCTGCTCGAGCTGCCGCGCGGATTGTTCGGCCTGGAGGACCGGGCGGCCCAGACGCTGCGGGCCGCCGCGCAGGCGGGATTTTCCGATGTGTGGGCCGGCACGCTCGAGGCCGCGGCGCTCGCACGGGCGCTCGGCCTTTCGGTGCACGGCGGGTTTTCCCTGAATGTGACAAACTCCGCTGCCCTTCGCTGGTATACTGACTTTGGCTTGCTCGATACGGAGCTTTCCGTCGAATTGACAGGGAAGCAGATGGCCGCTTTGGGCGGTACGCTGCCGCGCGGGCTTTTGGTTTACGGCCGGCAGCCGATGATGCTCACGCGCAACTGCCCGATCGCGAACGCGCCGGACGGCTGCCGGCATTGCCGGGCGGAAAAGAAGTGGTATGCGCTCAAAGACCGCAAGGGCGCGAAATTCCCCGTGCGGTGCTTTGGGGCGTGCAGCGAGGTCTATAACAGTGTGCCGCTGTCGCTTTTGGGCGGGCTGCGGACACTTAGAAACGTCGATTTCGGCGTTCTGCGCTTTACAGACGAGACGTTTTCCCAGCGCGAAGCGGTATTGGACGCGGCTTTTTCGGACACGCCGCTGTCCATGCCCCATACGCGCGGGCTTTTCTTACGAGGTGTTTTATGAAGATATCCTTTCAAACATGCAGGCCGGGCGCCGTCCTGCCGCGCCGCGGCAGCGCGCAGGCCGCAGGGCTTGATTTGTGCGCGTGCCTGGACGCGCCGCTGACGATTTTGCCCGGCGAGATTGCGATGGCGCCGACGGGCCTGCGCGTCGAGCTGCCCGCGGGCACCGTGGGCCTTTTGTGCGGCAGGAGCGGCCTAGGCGTCCGATACGGCATAACCCTTGCGAACAGCGTCGGCGTGATCGACGCGGATTACCGCGGGGAAATCCAGGTCTGGCTCATCAATTTGGGCAAAGCGCCCTATACGCTGATGCCCGGCGAGCGCTGCGCGCAGCTTCTCGTCGTACCCGTGCATTTTCCGCAGCCGCAGTTTGCCGAAACGCTCTCGGACACCGCGCGCGGGGAAGCGGGTTTCGGCTCGACGGGCCGCATGTAAAGGGGGCGTATTTTTGGTATGAAAAACGGAATCCTGCGCGGGCTTTTGCTCGCGGCATTTCTCATTCTAGCCGTTGTGCTCGGCAAGCTCGGCGGCGACGCGGCGCTTGCGGTGTCGTGGCTTTCTTGGCTCGGCGCGTCGGCAGCGTTCGGCTTTGGCCCGGCAACACTCGATGTGAGCGTCTTGCAGCTGACGTTCGGCATCCAGATGTCGTTAAATATTTTACAGTGTATTCTGTTCGTTGTCGTGATTGTGCTCTATTGGCGGCTGTGCCGCAGATAAAATAAAAAGCGGCGGAAAATGCCGCCGGAAATTTACATAATGTTTTTGTTTTGAAGGTTGAGAACTGGTTTTCAAAACGGTATAATGAAAGATAACCCGCAAAGGGCGAAAGGGGATAGCATTCATGGCGAAAGAAATCAGCATTGATCTCGGTACGGCCAATACCCTTGTCTATATGAAGGGGAAGGGGGTCATCATGCGCGAGCCGAGTGTTGTGGCGGTGGACGTGCGCACGGACGTCGTTGTGCAGGTTGGCTCGAAGGCCAAGGAGATGATCGGCCGCACCCCCGGTTCCATCGTGGCGGTCAGCCCCTTGAAGGACGGCGTCATCGCCGATTTCGATGTGACGGCCACCATGTTAAAGCATTTTATCCAGGAAGCCGCAAAGCCCGGGCGCTTCAGCCACCCGGACATCATCATCTGTATCCCGTCGGGGGTTACGGAAGTCGAGCGCGAGGCCGTGGAGGACGCGACCGCAAAGGCCGGCGCGCGGCACATCCAGCTGATCGACGAGCCAATGGCTGCGGCGATGGGCGCGGGCCTGCCGGTCAGCGAACCGGTCGGCTCGATGGTGCTCGATATCGGCGGCGGCACGAGCGAGGTCGCGGTGATCTCCTTAGACGACATCGTCGCCTATGAGAGCGTGCGTGTGGCCGGCAATAAGTTTGATGAAGCCATTATTCAATATATTAAGAAGAAGTACGACCTGTTAATTGGCGAGCAGACGGCCGAAGAGGTGAAGATCCAGATCGGTTCCGCCTATCCGACCGAGGAGACGGCAAATGCCGCTTTGCAGATCAAAGGCCGCAGCTTAGTCGACGGCCTGGCCAAAAATGTGACGATTACGGCCGAGGAGGTGCGCGAGGCGCTGTCGGACCCGCTGCACATCATTGTCGAGGCCGTGCGCGCAACGCTCGAAAAGACGCCGCCGGAGTTATCTGCCGATATCATCGACCACGGCATTACGGTGACCGGCGGCGGTGCGCTCCTGCGCGGCATCGCGCAGCTTCTCCACCAAGAAACGGGCATGCCCGTGCGCGTGGCGGAAAACCCGCTCGACTGTGTCGTTGACGGCGCGGGGATGCAGCTTGAAAAGTCCCTGCACGCGCGTCCGTCTAAAGAAAAGAAGAGAAAAGCCCCCGAAGAATAAAAGCCCGCGGGGCTTTTTGCCTTTTGTAACGTGGGCTTTGGAAACACGGCCTTTTGGAAAGGAGGGGCTCCTGTGCACAAATTTACGCAGACACGGCAATTCCGCACGCTGCTTGCCGTGCTGTTTCTGTTGTGCAGCCTGTCGCTGTACACCGGGGTCGCCGGGCCGGGGGCTTTGGGTGACCTGCTCTCCACAGCGGTGCTGCCCATGCAGCGCGTGCTGTCGCTTGCGACCGGCCAGACGGCCGAGAGCCTCGAGAGCATTACGAAATCGAAAGAGGAATTGCAAAGAGAAGTCGATGCGCTGCAAAGCCAGGTCAATCAATTAAACCAGCAGCAGACGAATTACTACACGGCCCTGCAGCAAAACGAGCAGTATCGCAAATTTTTGGGGTTAAAGAATGAAAATCCCGACTATCAGCTGCTTTCCGCCGCTGTCATTGAGCGTGATCCTACGAGCCTTTCGGGCAGCTTTACGATCGATCAGGGCTCGGTTGCCGGCGTCACGCAGGACGCCCCGGTCATCACGGAGGAGGGGCTTGTCGGCTGGGTCAGCCAGGTCTACGCGACGACGAGCGTGGTCACGACGATTTTCGACACGGCCACACAATTCGGCGGCCGCGACACGGTCACAAATGAGACGGGCATCCTCTCTACGACGCTCGAGCTTTCGGACGAAGGGCATATCCGTTTGGGTTATCTGGACGCGGATACCCAGGTCAAGGCCGGCGACCAGATTATTACGAGCGGCATCGCGGTGGACAGCGGCTTGGGCGGCCTGTTCCCGGGCGGGCTTCTGGTCGGCACGGTCACGGAAGTCGGCCACAGTACGGAGGACGCTTCGCTTTACGCCGAGGTAGCCCCTTACGTGGACCCCGCGGATGTGCGCAACGTGATGGTCATCACCGATTTTGAAGGCAAGGAAGCGGCCCTGCAGGACGCCGCCTCCTCGCAGGAAAGCGGGGGCTGAGGGCATGAAACACAGCCGGCTTCTGCGGTCCTTGACGTATTTGATCGAAATTTTCGTATTGTATGCCGTGCAGCAGGCGCCAAACCTTTTGCCGGAGATTCACAACGGCCGCCCGCTTTTGCTTTTGCCCGTGGCCATCAGCATCGCCTTGTTTGAGCCGCAGCTCGCGGCCATGGGATTTGGCATTTTGTGCGGGCTGTTTTTGGATTTGGGCTATGGCAACGGCATCCTGGGCCCGCACGCCATCGTGCTCGCGATTGCGTGCTTTACAATCAGTTACCTGGCACAGGATGTGATCCAGACAACGCTGCTCAATGCGTTTCTGTTAAACGCGCTGGTTTCCGGCGCGGTGGTGGTGCTGCAGTGGCTTTTGGGCTATGCCGCTCTGGGATATGAAGCGCCGCTGTATGCGCTGCTCCACCACTATCTGCCGCGGTTTCTGTATACGGCGGCCTGCTGCGTGCCGCTGTATGCGCTCAACCGCTTGTTTGCCGTTTATATCCAGCCGGCCTCGGAATAAGGGGCCTGGAATTTCCCTCTGCATGTGCTAAAACGCATTGCCGAAACGAGGGAATCGGGAAAGGAGGCGCTTTCCGTGCGTATGAAATTTCCGGCGAAATTCCGCCGCCGCAATAAAAAACCGAAAAGCCATACCCCGCGCACCGTTGTGTGCGGGATCCTCGTCGTCGCGCTGTGCGGCGTGTTTGTCCTGCGCTTGGCCGATTGGCAGCTTCTAAACGGCGCGTCGTTTCTGCAGCAGGCCGACGAATCGACGAATATCACCGTCACAATGCCGACCAACCGCGGCGAGATCGTGGACCGCAACGGGGTTGGCCTTGCAACCAACAAGACCGGCTATGCGCTCGAGTTTGCGCGCGCTTATACCGACATGGACACGCTCAATGCGACGATCCTGCGCCTGACCGAAATCGTCGAGGCGCAGGGGGAACAGTGGCTCGACACGCTGCCGATCCAGCTGGATGCGGCGGGCAATTACGTCTTTGTGGAAGGGCGCGACGACGACATTGCCTACTTAAAATCGGAAGATTTCCTGAAGGTCAATACGTACACCGACGCGGCGACATGCATGGAAAACCTCATCGGCCGCTATTTTGAAACGGACGGCGAAAACGGCGACGAATCGGCGCAATATACAAAGGAACAGCTGCGCAAGATCGTTTCCGTGCGCTACGCGATGACCCTTGCGGGCTTCGATTACCGGACAAGCGCCGTCTACACATTTGCCGAGGACGTCAGCCAGGATACCGTCGCGATTGTCAGCGAGAACAGCCACGCCCTCCCCGGCGTGACGGCGCGCGTCACCACGATGCGCCAGTATGAAAATCCGACGCTTCTGCCCCATATCATCGGCACAATGGGGGCAATTAATGCCGAGGAATACGCCGCGCTGCAGGATCAGGGATATACGCAGAACGATGAGATCGGCAAAACCGGCATCGAAGCCGCGCTCGAAAGCACGCTGCGCGGCAGCGAGGGCGAAAAGCGCCTGGATATCGACTCGGACGGCGATGTGACCGGCGAAACCGTCACAAAAGAACCCGAAAACGGCGATACGGTCTTTTTGACGATCGATTCGAAGCTCCAGCAGGCCGCGGCCGATGCGCTGGCAGAACAGGTCCAGGCGGCACAGCGGCAGTACAGTGAGTGCGAGGGCGGCGCCGTCGTCGTGCTCGACACGCGCGATTTCTCCGTTTTGGCCGCGGCTTCTTATCCGACGTATGACCTGTCGCGCTACGGGTCAGACAGCGATTATACCAGCGCCCTGTTGACCGACGAGAATTCGCCGCTTTTGGACCGCGCATTCGGCAGTGCGTTTACGCCCGGCTCCATCTTTAAGCCGGCCGTCGCGCTGGCCGCTTTGCAGGAAGGCGTGATTACGAGGAACACGACGTTTACGTGCAACCACGTCTATATGCGCTTTGCGAACAGCGGCTATACACCGCGCTGCACCGGCAACCACGGCACGATCAGCGTGGAAACGGCGCTGGCCCGTTCCTGCAACATCTTCTTCTTTGAGACGGGCTTTTACACAACAATTGCCAAGATGAATGCGTACTGCCAGCAGCTCGGTTTAGGCGAAAAGACCGGTGTGGAAATCGATGAAGCGACCGGCACGCTCGCAAGCCCCGCCGAAAAGGAAGCCTCCACCGGCGGCGTCTGGACGCCGGTCGATACGATTCAGGCCGCAATCGGCCAGCACGACAACCTGTTTACGCCCGCGCAGCTCGCCGCCTATACGGCGACGATCGCAAACGAGGGCACGCGCAAGCAGGTGCATCTTGTCGACCACGTGACCGACTACAGCCGCAGCGAGACGCTCTCGACGACCGACCCCGCCGTCATCGTCGACAATTCCGACTACAGCTTCCTGTCTGCCGAAAATCTCGACACGGTCCAGGCCGGCATGCGGGCCGTCTGCACGACCGGTACGGCGCGCGCCAACTTTTCGGATTATCCCATCGCCATTGCCGCGAAAACCGGTACGGCCGAAACCGGCTCCGCTTCCAGCGAAAATACGACGTTTATCGCCTACGGCCCCTATGAAAACCCGGAAATCGCCGTCGCCGTCGTCATTGACCACGGCGTGCAGGGCACGTACAGCCAGGGCGTCGCCAAGGCCATTTTTGACGCCTACTTCGGCCTCGATGCCGGCAGCAGCAGCGCTTCGAGTACAGCAAGGAATGGATAAAAAATCCATTCACCTGTACGCGCCGGGTTTTGACAGGTTGTACAGACAAAAATACACGGCATTTTTAGTGCCATCCTACAAATTTACGAAAATACGTCACAATATCTTTGACGAAAACGAATTGTTGTGTTAGGATAAAGGATGAGGTAAGGGCTATGGGAGCAGTGACAGTCATTACATCGGGAAAAGGCGGGGCCGGGAAATCCACGACGGCCGCCAATCTGGGGCTTGTGCTGGCTGCGGCCGGCCGGCGGGTGCTGCTGCTCGATTGCGACGCGGGATTAGGCTGCCAGGACATGCTTTTGGGGCTTTCCCAGCGGCGTGTGTTTGACCTGTCGGACGTCGTGGCCGGTGCCGCGGCGCCGAAAAAGGCGATCTATGCGTGCCCGCAGGCGCCGAGGCTTTTTGTGATGCCGGCGCCGCTGCATGAGGAGAACCTCATTAGCCCCGATATCATGCGTCAGCTTGTGCCGGCGCTTTCGCGCTATTATGACCACGTGCTGATCGATTCCCCGGCAGGGCTTGGGGAAGGTTTTCAGAGTGCCGTGGCGGCCGCGGACCGAGCGCTCGTGGTCGTCACCCCCGACCGCGTGTGCGTTTCGGCAGCGCGGCGCACCCACGATGCGCTGCTTTGCAGCGGTGTGCGCGAGCAGCGGCTCGTCATCAACCGCTTTTCGGCCGTGCAGTTTGCGCGCGCAGAGGCGTTTCCCGATTTGGACGCCGTGATCGATGAGGCGGGCGTGCAGCTGATTGCCGTCATCCCCGAAGACCGCACGCTCGCGGCGGCTGCCGCCAAGGAACTGCCGCCGCCGGACTGTCCGGCTGCCCTCGCCTTCGGCCGTCTGGCTATGCGCCTGGAAGGACGCACGGTCGAATTGCCGCCTTTACAGAAATTTGGATCGCAAAATGGATTGTGAATCGTTAAAGATCGTCCCGTTTGGGGCAGGGAGGACGCGAAACCATGAATATTGCTTTGATTGCACATGACGCCAAAAAGGAATTGATGGTTCAATTCTGCATCGCTTACTGCGGCGTACTCAGCCGCCACCGCCTGTGCGCAACAGGCACCACCGGCAAAATGGTCAGCGAGGCCACGGGCCTGCGCATCCAGCGCTTTTTAAGCGGCAGCCAGGGCGGCGACCAGCAGATTTCCGCTCGCATTGCCTGCAACGAGGTGGATCTGCTGTTATTCTTCCGCGACCCGCTCTCCCCGAAGCCGAGCGAGCCCAACGATATGAATATGCTGCGCCTGTGCGACATGCACAACATCCCCGTTGCCACGAATATCGCCACGGCCGAGGTGCTGATTCACGGCCTTGAGCGCGGGGACCTTGATTGGCGCAATATCGTCAATTCGCAGGCGTGATCCGCAGGACCGCTGTCTTTTCGGCGTTTCCCATCATTTTCAAAATTTTATCAGAAAGCCGGCAGGCCTTTTCCTGCGGCAGAATGGCCCGTTTTCAAAAGCCGTTTTGCCGGGGCGGGCCTTTGCCGGCTTTTTCTGCCCCCTACCGCATTGCGGCCGGATATGCTATAATAAAGCCATCACGCAAAAATGAGGAAAGGAACCCTTACGATTATGGAACTCATCACGAAGGCGCCCAAAGGCACACAGGATGTGCTGCCCGGGCAGAGCGAAAAGTGGCAGGCCATCGAAAAGGTCCTGCGCGAAGAGGCGGCACTGTACGGATTTTCCGAAGTGCGCACGCCGGTGTTTGAACATACAGAATTGTTCCAGCGCAGCGTCGGCGAGACGACCGACGTCGTGCAGAAGGAAATGTACACATTCCAGGATAAAGGCGGGCGGTCGATTACGCTGCGGCCGGAGGGGACGGCCGGTGCCGTGCGCGCGTTTTTGGAGCATGGCCTGTTTTCGGCGGCAATGCCGCAGAAGCTGTGGTACGAAACGTCGTGCTACCGCTATGAAAAGATGCAGAAGGGCCGCCTGCGCGAATTCCACCAGTTCGGCGTCGAAATGTTCGGCGCGGCCGACCCGTTTGCCGACGCGGAAGTCATCTCGATTGCCAGCTCGATTTTCCAGCGCCTGGGCGTGAAAAACCTGAAGCTCGAGATCAATTCCATCGGCTGCCCGACGTGCCGCGCGGCTTATACGCAGGCATTAAAGGAGTATTTCGGGCAATACCACGATGAATTGTGCGACACTTGCCGCGAACGCCTTGAGAAAAACCCGATGCGGCTTTTAGACTGCAAAGTGCCGCGCTGCCATGAAATCGGCGAAGGGGCGCCGTCAATCCTCGATTACCTGGACGACGACTGCAAGGCGCACTTTGAGGCCGTCAAAGCGGCGCTTGACAGTTTGGGCATTGCCTACACGGTCAACGACCGCATCGTGCGCGGGCTCGACTACTACACGCGCACGGTGTTTGAGTTTACGACCGAAGACCTCGGCAGCCAGGCCACGGTCTGCGGCGGCGGGCGGTACGACGGCCTTGTCGCCGAGATGGGCGGCCAGCCGACGCCGGCTTTGGGCTTCGGCATGGGGCTCGAGCGGCTTCTGCTTTTGATGGAGGCGCAGGGCATCGCGTTCCCGCCGGCAAGGCCGTGCGACCTGTACATCGGCAGCATCGGCGAGGCGGCGCGCAGAAAGGCGTTCGCACTCGCCGGCGCGATGCGGCAAAGCGGCGTTGCGGCGACGTTTGACGAGGTCGGCCGCGGCGTCAAGGCACAGATGAAGTACGCCGACAAGATCGGCGCGCGCTTCAGCATGGTGCTCGGCGACGACGAGCTCGCCGCCGGCAAGGCGCAGATCAAAAATATGCAGACCGGGGAAAAGCACGAGATTGTGCTCGACGAGACGTTTGCAAAGCAGTTTGCGGCGATTGACAGCAGCCTGCTTTCCTAAAAGACCTGCGAGAGTTCGGAATCCATTGGACATGCCAGGCATTTTTTAAATCAAAACTTTTTTCAATCGATCAAAAACCTACTTTCAGTGGAGGCAAATCAACATGGCTGAATTTATGACCGGCATCAAGCGCTCCTGCTACTGCGGGGAGCCGCGCCTTTCCGATGCGGGAAAAACATTGACCGTCTGCGGCTGGGTCCAGCGCCAGCGCGATTTGGGACAGCTGATCTTTATCGACCTGCGCGACCGCACGGGCATTTTGCAGCTCGCGTTCGACGAATCGACGGACGAAGAAGTGTTCCAGAAAGCGTTTTCGTGCCGCGCGGAGTTCGTCCTCGCTGCGACGGGCGTTCTGCGCGAGCGCACGAGTAAAAACCCGGAGCTTCCGACCGGCGACGTCGAACTCGCCGTGCAGCAGCTGCGCATCCTCGCAAAAAGCGAGACGCCGCCGTTTGCCATTGAGGAACATTCGAATGTCAAGACCGAGACGCGCTTAAAGTACCGCTACCTCGACCTGCGCCGCCCGGACATGCAGCGCATTCTGACCGCACGCCACCGCATTGCGAAGTGCGCGCGCGATTATTTCGATGAAAACGGCTTTTTGGAGATCGAGACGCCCGACCTCGTCGCCTCCACGCCCGAGGGCGCGCGCGATTACCTCGTGCCCAGCCGCATGTTCCCCGGCGAATTCTTTGCACTCCCGCAGTCGCCGCAGCTGTATAAGCAGCTTCTGATGGTCGCGGGCTTTGACCGCTATATGCAGGTCGCGCGCTGCTTCCGCGACGAGGACCTGCGCGCCGACCGCCAGCCTGAATTTACGCAGATCGACTTTGAGATGAGCTTCGTCGAGCAGGAGGACGTCATCGCAATCGGCGAGGGCTTCATCCAGCGCGCGTACAAGGAAGTCTGCGGCATCGATATCCCGCTGCCGCTGCCGCGTTTGACGTGGCGCGAGGCGATGGACCGCTTCGGCTCCGATAAACCCGATCTGCGCTTCGGCCTTGAGTTAAAGGATGTCAGCGGCTGCGTGCAGAACACGAACTTCAAGGTCTTCTCCGGCGCGTTAGCCGGCGGCGGTTCCGTGCGCGGCATCAACGCGAAGGGCCTCGCGCACAAGCTCTCGCGCAAGGAAATCGACAAGCTCGGCGAATGGGTCAAGACGTACGGCGCGAAGGGTCTTGCCTGGACGCGCCTGGCCGACAAGGAGACGAGCAGTTTCGAGAAATTCTTGGCCCCCGAAGAGGTCAAGGCGATCCGCGAAACCTTAAACGCCGAGCCCGGCGACGTGCTGTTTTTGGTCGCGAGCGAAAAGGACACGGTCGTATTCGCGTCCCTGGGCGCGCTGCGCAAGGAGATTGCGCGCCGGTTCGATCTGATCGACACGTCGAAGCCGTGTTTGTTGTGGGTCACGGACTTCCCGATGTTCGAGTACAGCGAGGAGGAGAACCGCTGGGTTGCGATGCATCATCCGTTTACGATGCCGAACCCCGAGGACCTCGACCGCCTCGAATCCGACCCCGGCTCCGTGCGCTCGATCGCGTACGATATGGTCATTAACGGCTATGAGGCCGGCGGCGGCAGCATCCGTATCCATGACACCCAGCTGCAGGAGCGCATGCTCGAAGCGCTCGGCATTTCGCCCGAACAGGCACAGCGGCGCTTCGGCTTTTTGCTCGATGCATTGAAATACGGCGCCCCGCCGCACGGCGGCATGGCATGGGGCCTTGAGCGCCTTGTGATGGTGCTTTTGGGCGTCGAGGACATGCGCGACGTCGTCGCGTTCCCGAAGGTCGCATCGTCCGCGGACCTGATGAGCCGGGCGCCGAGCGTCGTGGAACCGGAACAGCTCGACGAACTCGGCATTGCCGTCAAGCCGAAAACGGACGCATGAGCGGCCGCGACCCGGCGCCCGGCACGAAGCCGCGGCCAAATTATCAACGGGAATTGGATGCACTGTTGAAAACATGCGCCGAAGCAAAGAAAAAGCCGAAGCTCTTGCTGCATGCGTGCTGTGCGCCGTGCAGCAGCTACGTGCTCGAATATCTGGCGCGCTTTTTCGAGATCGTGCTTTACTACTATAATCCGAACATTTCCCCGCAGGCGGAGTACGAAAAGCGCGTGCAGGAGGTGCGGCGCCTTTTGCGCGAACTGCCTGAAGCGGCGGACGTGCGCTTTTTGGAAGGACCGTATGAGCCCGAACGCTTTTTTGCGCTCGCGCGGGGGTTAGAAACGCTGCCCGAGGGCGGCGAACGGTGTTTTCGCTGCTACCGGCTGCGGTTGGAAGAGGCGGCGAGGGCGGCCGTGGCGGAAGGCTGCGACTATTTCTGCACGACGCTTTCGATCAGTCCCTATAAGAATGCGCAGAAGCTAAACGAGATCGGCCAGGCGCTTGCACGGGAATACGGCGTTTCTTGGCTGCCGTCCGACTTTAAAAAGCGCGGCGGCTATCAGCGCAGCATCGAATTGTCGCATCAATACGGGTTATACCGGCAAAATTATTGCGGCTGTGTCTACTCGGCGGCGCAGGCGCAGCGATAAAAATCGAGCGGAAGGGCGTTGTGTCTTTCCGCTCGATTTTTTGTGAAGAAAGGCCGGGGGCCCGCGCGGAAAATAGATTTTCAAAATGCGCTTTTAAGGGAGGGGGTTCTCACACCCGACCCTATATCTTGTGGAAAAACGAAAATCCACAAACTTGCGGAGAAGTTGGGGAAAAGCCCGTGCAAACGGTGGAAACCGGGTAAAAGCGCGCGCTTTTGGCCGGTTTTCTCCGCAAAGCCTGTGGAAAACTCAGTGGAAAGTGTGAATAACCCGCCCGACGCGCCCCCTATATCTTGGGTTTTGCCCGCTTTTTCGCCGTTTGTCTGCCGGTGCGGACCCTTGCATTGTTTGAGAACGGCGTGGAAGCGCACCTCTCCCCTGCTTTTGGGGGCTGCCGGATGGCCGGGGCCCATATCTTGTGGAGGAAGGATTTTGCAAGGCGCCAAAACCATTGGGGAAAAACTCGGTGGAAAGTGTGGAAAACCATCCGCAAAGCGCCGTCTAAAGCCGGTTTCCGCGCATTTTGCGATGTGGAAAACCCGTTGGAAACATGTGCGCCTGCGCGGAGGAATCTTTCCGAAATCCACTATATATTGTGGTGTTAAAAATTTTTCGGCATAGATATTGACGTTTTCGCGCGCAGTGCGTATAATAAGAAGTACGCGATAAGAAAGAATCCCACAGTCGATAGAAGCAAAGGAGAAAGGCCTTTGCTTCTATCGACTGTGGCCAATGAGGAGGCTGAAACCGAACGATGGTCACAACGATCCGCAAGCGTAACGGAAAGGAGGTCCCATTCGACCCGGAAAAAATCCGCAGCGCCATCCATAAAGCCAACCAGTCCGACGCGGCGAAGGGGGAAAAAATTTCCACTTCCGCGCTCGACGAGCTGACGCATCAGATTATCCATAAGCTTCCGGACGGGGAAATCCCGACGGTCGAGCAGGTGCAGGACCTCGTGGAGGAGGCGCTGATCGCGGCGGATTACGCGAAGACCGCGAAGGCTTATATCCTCTACCGCGCCGAACACGCGAAGATCCGCCAGGCCGAGGGCGACCTGATGGATATCTATAAGGAACTGACGTTCCGCGACGCGCGCGACGTCGACTTAAAGCGTGAAAACGCGAACATCGACGCCGACACCGCGATGGGCACCATGTTAAAGTACGGCAGCGAGGGCAGCAAGTATTTCTGCAACAACTACGTGCTGCCGAAGGACATTGCCGCGGCGCACATCGGCGGGGACATCCATATCCACGACGAAGATTTCTATATGCTCACGGAAACGTGCTGCCAGATCGATCTGCTCAAGCTGTTCCACAACGGTTTCTGCACGGGCCACGGCACGCTGCGCGAGCCCAACGACATCCGCTCCTATGCCGCGCTCGCGTGCATTGCGATTCAGGCAAACCAAAACGAAATGCACGGCGGCCAGAGCATCCCGAATTTCGACTACAGCATGGAGCCGGGCGTCAAGAAGACGTACCGCAAGATGTACCGCATGGGGCTTGCGCACTACTTCACGATTGCGCTGCATATGTCGATGGAAGACGGCGAGGCCCTCGCGAAGTTTTTGTGTGACACGCTCAAAGAGGAAATCTCGATGAGCAACGCCGCCGCCGTCGAGGAAGAGCTCGCGGCCTTTTTGCCGGCGCACCAGCGCGAAAACGGCTTTGCGCCGATCAGCGAGGCGGAGGCGCGCGAGGCGCACCGGTTTGCCGCAAAGACCGCTTGGCATGAGACGGATAAGGCGACGTACCAGGCGATGGAGGCTTTGATCCATAACCTCAATACGATGAATTCGCGTGCCGGCGCGCAGGTGCCGTTTTCGAGCATCAACTATGGCACGTGTCAGAGCCAGGAAGGCCGCATGGTCATGCGCAACCTCTTAGAGGCGACGGATGCGGGCCTTGGCGACGGCGAGACGCCGATTTTCCCGGTACAGATCTTTAAGGTCAAGGAAGGCGTCAATTATAACCCCGGCGATCCGAACTATGACCTGTTTAAGCTCGCGATGAAGACGAGTGCGAAGCGCCTGTTCCCGAACTTCAGCTTCATCGACGCGCCGTTTAATTTGCAGTATTACGACGGCTCCTACGACTCCGAAATCGCTTACATGGGCTGCCGCACGCGCGTGATGGGCAACGTCCACGACCCGTCGAAGGAAGTGACGTGCGGGCGCGGGAACCTGTCGTTTACGAGCATCAACCTGCCGCGCATCGGCATCGAGGCAAAGGGGGATCTTGAGAGGTTCTACCGCATCCTCGACGACCGCATCGATTTGTGCATCCGGCAGCTTTTGCATCGCTTTAAGATCCAGTGCAGCAAGAAGGTTTACAATTACCCGTTTTTGATGGGCCAGGGCGTGTGGCTCGATTCCGACAAGCTCGGCCCCGACGAGAGCGTCGCGGAGGTCTTAAAGCATGGCACCCTTTCCGTCGGCTTTATCGGGTTGGCCGAAACGCTTGTCGCGCTGACCGGCAAGCATCACGGCGAGAGCGAGGAAAGCCAGAAACTGGGCCTCGAAATCATCGGCCATATGCGGAAACGCATGGACGAGGAGAGCGAAAAGCGGAAATTGAACTTCACGCTCCTCGCGACCCCCGCCGAAGGCCTTTCCGGCCGCTTCGTGCGCATCGACCAGAAGCGGTACGGCAAGATTCCGGGCATCACCGACCGCGACTACTATACGAATTCCTTCCATGTGCCGGTCTATTACCCGATCAGCGCATTTAAGAAGATTCAAATCGAGGCGCCGTACCACGCGCTGACGAATGCCGGGCATATCTCCTATGTGGAGCTCGACGGCGATACGTGCAAAAACCTCGACGCATTCGAGGCGGTCATCCGCTGCATGAAGGAATCGGGCGTCGGCTACGGCAGCGTCAACCACCCGGTTGACCGCGACCCCGTGTGCGGCTATAACGGCGTGATCGACAACGTCTGCCCGCGCTGCGGCCGCCGGGAGGGCGAGCCGGTCTCGCTCGAGCGCCTCAATGAGCTGCGCAAGAAGTACCCGAGCATACCGATCTATCCGGGCTGCGGCTGCGACGGCCGGTAAAGGGTGCGTTGGCATCCAAGAACCATTGATTTTACACGCTTTTATCAAGGAGCTTTTCCGAAAAGATGCCCGCCGCACGGCGGGTCCCATAAACCTTTTAAATTAAACATTTGAAATTCAGAAAAAGGAGCTGTTTTACGATGACACAGAAGACGGTTGTAAAAGACGGCATGGTGGGCGAAGGCGTCGGATTTGAGCGGATCCGCCGCATCACGGGCTACCTCGTCGGCACGATGGACCGCTGGAACAACGCAAAGCGCGCAGAAGAGCATGACCGCGTCAAGCATGGCCTCACAAAGTAAGCTGCGCTTAGCCGGCACGGAGCCGGAATCGATCGTCGACGGCCGGGGTTTCCGCTATACCGTGTTCGTCCAGGGCTGCCCGCACGGCTGTCCGGGCTGCCAGAATCCGCAGACGCACGACTTTCAAGGCGGAACCGAAGTTTCGGTGGACGACCTGTTTTCGGAAATCAACGATGGCGACCCGCTGCGCCGCGGGGTCACGTTTTCGGGCGGCGAACCGTTCTGCCAGGCCGAAGCGCTGGCAGCGCTCGCGTCCCGCATTAAAAACGAGACGAAATACGATTTGACGGTCTATTCCGGTTGGACGTATGAGGAACTTCTGGAGAAAGCCGCGCGCGGCGAAGCCGGTGTGGCCGAGCTTCTCCGGCTGGCGGATTATCTGATTGACGGCCCGTATCTCGAAGCGGAGCGCGACCTGACGCTGCGTTTCCGCGGCAGCCAAAACCAGCGCGTAATCGACTTAAACGCGACGCGGCGCGCAGGGCACGTCGTACTGGACCCGCTGGAAGATTAAAAGAAACCGTTTCCCGATTTGGGAAGCGGTTTTTCTTTTTTCCAAAAGCGGGCATTGTTACGCAAACGTGTTCGTCGCCTAACATTGACGCACTTTTGCGGGACTGCTATAATGAAAACAAAGCAAACCCCCAGTGTTATGATGTTTGATTGGATTTGGAGAAGAAGAGGGTGGAAATTGGGGTATGGTTTTGGTCGTTTTCTTTCTCGTGAGCATTCTGTCGTCGATTGTCGGTTCGATCTGCGGCATCGGCGGCGGCGTGATTATTAAGCCGGTGCTCGACGCGACCGGGGTGATGAGCGTTTCGGCGATCAGCTTCCTTTCGGGCTGCACCGTGCTTGCCATGTCGGTGGTTTCGGTTTATAAGAATGTGCGCGCGGGCCAGGTCAAACTGCGCTGGAAGATTTCCACGCCGCTCGCGATTGGCGGCGCGGTCGGCGGCGTCCTCGGCAAGTGGATGTTCCACGCGCTTGAGGAAATGGTCGGCAACGACAACCTCGTCGGCATGGTGCAGGCGATCGTCCTGATCCTCGTGACGGGCGGTACGCTCGTTTACACGGTCTTTAAACAGCGCATCCGCACGAAGGAATACGAAAACCTCGTGCTGTGCGTCGTGATTGGGCTTCTGCTTGGGATTATGTCGAGCTTCCTCGGCATCGGCGGGGGGCCGATCAACCTCGTAGTGCTTGCGTTCTTCTTCTCCATGTCGACGAAGGAAGCCGCGGCGAATTCGCTGTACATCATCCTGTTTTCCCAGGTGACAAGCCTCGTGCAGACCATTGCGACGGCCTCGATCCCCGAGGTGAACATCTGGTACCTCGTATTCATGGTGGTCGGCGGCGTGCTCGGCGGCTTTTTGGGCAGCAAGATCAACAAGACCCTTTCGGAGGACCGCGTCAACAAGCTCTTTATCCTGCTGATGGCCGTGATCATCGCCATCAATGTTTACAACGCCGTGAAGTTCGGCGTGCTTGCGTAAAGCAGGTTCGCTTCATAGAAAAAGCGAAGGCAGTGGCTGCTGCCTTCGCTTTTTTGTGTTTTAGAAAGCAATCGGCCCGCCGCCGGTACGGCAAAAGCGGCCTTCGTGCTTTCCAGAAAGCGGCGGGTGCGTCACGTTTCGTAGCGCGCGCCGTCCGGTGCCGGCCGCGGCGCGAACAGGACCCGCAGGCTCCAGAGCGCCCCAATTGCAATCAGCACGTAGAGAACCCGCGCGCCAATCGCGGTGCTGCCGCCGAAAATCCAGGCGACGAGGTCGAATTGGAACAGCCCCACAAGCCCCCAGTTGATGCCGCCGATGATGATGAGCAGCAGCGCGATGCGGTCCAAGACATTCCACATAAAAATTCCTCCTTTTCGGCCGGGCGGCGAAAAACACCGGCCGGTTTTCCGCCTGTACGGAAAGCCGCCGGCCCGATTCGTCTGCCCGTCCTGTGTCTGGCACATGCCTAGTATGCCCTGCCGTACAAATTTCTTTCGTTTCAAACAGAAAATAGACGGCACAATGCGAAAAAGTATGGTATAATGGGGGCATCGCCGGGCAGGGGCCGGCACAGCGCGCGGAAAACGCGCAAACGGAAGGGGGCATTTCGCTAAATGGAGCATGGAAAACGTGTGGTCTTGAAAGTGGGCACGAGCAGCCTGACCTATGAGAGCGGCCGGCCGAACCTGCACCGCATCGAGCACTTGTGCAGGGTGCTGTGCGACCTTTTGAATGCGGGCTTCGAATGCGTGCTCGTGTCGAGCGGCGCGATGGGCGTCGGGCGCGGGAAACTCGGCATTTCCAAAAATCCGGACGATGTACCGGCGCGCCAGGCAATCGCCGCAGTGGGCCAGTGTGAGTTGATGTTTTTGTACGACAAGTTCTGCGGGGAATACGGCCGCACGGTCGCGCAGGTGCTTTTGACGCGCGACGTGACGGAAAACCCGGTTACGAAGGCGAATACGGAGAATACGTTTGGCGCGCTGCTCTCGATGGGCATTTTGCCGGTCGTCAACGAAAACGACTCCGTTGCGACCGAGGAGCTTGCCGGCAAGAAATTCGGCGACAACGATACGCTTTCAGCAATTGTCGCGCTGCTCGTCGGGGCGGACTTGCTCGTGATTTTGACGGACACGGACGGCCTGTACGACAAAAACCCGCGCGAATACCCGGACGCCAAACGCATCGCGCGCGTCGATGCGGTGACGCCCCAGATCTGTGCGCTGGCGGGCCCGGCCGGCTCTGCGCGCGGCACGGGCGGCATGGCGACGAAGGTGCAGGCGGCCGCGCGCGTGACGCAGGCCGGCATCCCGTGCGTCGTGATGAGCGGCGAGGACCCGGAAACGGTCTGGGCGCTGCTCCATGGCGAGGCCCAGGGCACTTATTTTGCGGCGCAAACGTGAAAACATACCGGAAAGGCCGTTTCCAAACGGCCCGCGCTGTCACAGAAACGGTGTTTTTCCAATATCTTATCTATAAATCAAGTCTATAAATCAAAAAATGAAACCGCCACGGAAGGGGAGGTCCAGATGACACTCAGGGAAATGGGAGCGGCTGCCCGCAAGGCGGCCGCGGTCCTCGCAAATGCAGGCGCCCAAAAAGACGAGGCGCTTTTGCGCATCGCCGCTGCGCTCGAAGCCGGGCAGGAAGCACTCCTTGCCGCGAATGCGGAAGACCTGCGCGCTGCCGAAAAAAACGGCATGCGCGCCTCGCTGCTCGACCGGCTGCGCCTGACGCCCGCGCGCATCGCCGGCATGGCCCAGGGCGTGCGGGAAGTCGCCGCGCAGAAAGACCCGATCGGCGAAGTGATCGAGGGCAGTGTGCGGCCGAATGGGCTTCTTGTCCGCCGTGTGCGCGTGCCGCTGGGCGTCGTCGGCATCATCTTTGAGGCGCGGCCGAACGTCACGTCGGATGCGGCGGCGCTGTGCCTGAAGGCTGGCAACGCGGTCCTGCTGCGCGGCGGCAAGGAGGCCATCCATTCGAATGCGGCGTGTGTCGCGCTGATGCAGGACGCCGTGGAGGCGGCGGGGCTGCCGCGCGAGAGCGTCCAGCTGTGCATGGATACGAGCCGCGCTTCCGCGGAGGAAATGATGCAGATGACCGGGGTGCTGGATGTGCTGATCCCGCGCGGCGGGAAGGGCTTGATCCAATCGGTCGTCGAAAACGCGCGTGTGCCGGTCATCCAGACGGGCGCGGGGAATTGCCATTTATATGTCGACGAGAGCGCCGACCTCCCTATGGCGGCCGAGATCTTATACAATGCGAAGGTCAGCCGCCCGAGCGTCTGCAACGCCGTTGAAACGGTCCTGGTCCACGAGGCGGTCGCCGAACGGGCGCTGCCGGTCCTCAAGAAGAGGCTCGATGAACACGGCGTCGAATGGCGCGGCTGTGAACGCACGCGTGCCATTTTGGGCGAGAATGTCCGCCCCGCGACAGAGGAGGACTGGGAGACCGAATACGGCGACTATATCCTCGCGTGCAAAGTCGTCGAAAGCTTCGACGCGGCGCTTTCCCATATTGCCCGTTACAGCACCGGCCACAGCGAGTGCATCGTCACACAGGATTATACGCGCGCGCAGCTCTTTTTGCAGCGTGTCGACAGCGCCGCCGTGTACGTCAATGCCTCCACGCGCTTTACGGACGGCGGCATGCTCGGCCTCGGCGCCGAAATCGGCATCAGCACGCAAAAACTGCACGCCCGCGGTCCCATGGGCGTGCAGCAGCTCACGAGCAGCAAGTTTTTGATCCTCGGCAGCGGCCAGGTCCGCTGACCCCTTACAGCAGCAGATAGAACAGGGCAAGCAGCGTACCGGGCTCCGTATCGGGCTCTTCCAAAAGCAGCAGCAAAAGCCCCAAAAGCAGATTGCGCTCCCGGTCCGCAAACAGCGTCTCGAAAAAAGACGGCGCCGGCCCGTTCTGCTTCTGTGTACTGGGTGCGGGCGCAGGCTTTGCGGCAGGCGGCGCGGGCGCGGGTGCAGATGTGGGCGGCTGGGCCGGCTGCGGCGGCTTTGGCTGCGGCGCTTGGGCCGGCTGCGGGGGCGCCGCGCTGGAAAAGGTGCTGCCCGAATAGCCCGGCGGCGGCACCTGGGCGCGCTTGTGCATTTCCTGGGCGCGGCGTGCGGCGTCGCGGCGCATGGCTTCGACGGCATCCGGCAAAACAATCCCCTCCTTTCCGTCAGGCGCGCAGGCCCTTTTTATACGGCCGTCAAAGCCCTTCAAGGAGGCCTGCGTTTCTTAAAAGCGGCAGCATGCGCAGAAGGCCGAGCAGTTTAAGCGCTTCGTCGAGCTTCTTTTGCCGTGCCTTCCCCAACAGCGGGCGCAGCGCGTGCAGAAAGCGCGTGGTGTCGTCTTCCTGCCGTGCGGCGGAGAGCAGCGGCCCGAGCCGCCTGAGCGTGGGCAGGAAGCTGGTGTCGTCCGAAGGGACGGGCGGCGGCGCGGCCGGCTTTTGCGGCGGTTCCCCGCTGCCGCCCAGCGACTGCAAAAGCCCCTGCACCTGCGCCATCGTTTTCGGGTCTTTTAAAAGCCCCTGTAAGGTCTGCGAAAGGTCATCCATCGCGCTGCTCCTGCTGGAGTTTTTGGAACAGCGCCTGGGCCTGCGGCGTGCGGAGGATCTTTTGCACTTCGCTTTCGTTTTGCAAGAGCGCCTCTACCCGGGCGCGGTCTTCGGGCGAGAGCTTTTGCCAGAGGTCCTGCGCTTTGGCCTTCCATGGTTCTTGCCCATTTGCTTTCCGATTTGACATGGCGGGTCCCTCCTTTGGATTCGCGTTTTCATCTTATGCAGACTCCCTTTGGGATATTCCGCGGAAAAGAGGAGATGGATTTCATGCGGATTTTGGTAGTATCAGATACACACGGTGATTACGGCGCACTGCAACGCGCCATCCTGGCGCAGCCGCACGCAGAGGTCGTCATCCATCTGGGGGATGGCGCCGAAGAGGCCGAGCGGGCCCAGGCGGCGTTCCCGGAAAAGCGTTTTTTGCGCCTGCGCGGCAACTGCGATTGGGGCTCTAAGCTCCCAGCGTTTCTCGTAGAGGAATTTTCCGGCAAACGCTTTTACTGCACGCACGGTGCGGCCGAGGAAGTGAAGTTCGGCCTTTACGAGGCCGAGCGCCGCGCGCGGGAATATAAGGCAAATGTTTTGCTCTTTGGCCACACGCACACGCCGCTTTGCGAATACGACGACGGGCTCTACCTTTTGAACCCCGGTTCCCTGCACGGCTTCGGCGCGACGTATGGCTTTGTCGATGTCACGAAAGCTGGTATTGTGACACAAATTGTGAAGCTTTCGTGATTGACTTTTGTCCTTTTCCATGCTACTCTTTACAGTGGGGGCAGAAGCGTTTTCCTGCCCAAACGATCAGAGAATGATGGGAGGACATCAATATGACGGAATATCAGAGATGGTGCAGCCAGAAGCTTGAGGACCCCGACCTCACAGCGGAACTGCAGGAAATTGCCGGAAACGAAGAGGAGATCAACGACCGCTTTTACCGCAGCCTGGCCTTTGGCACCGCGGGCTTGCGCGGGGTTTTGGGTGTCGGCACGAACCGCATGAACATCTATACGGTCGGCCAGGCAACGCAGGGCCTTGCGAATTATTTGAATGCCCACGTCACCGGCCGCCGTCCGAGCGTTGCCATCGCGTACGACAGCCGCATCAAGTCTGACGTCTTTTCGAAGGAGAGCGCCTGCGTGCTCGCGGCAAACGGCATCACGGCGTACCTGTATCCGTGGCTGTCCCCGACGCCGACGTTGTCCTTTGCCGTGCGGTATCTCCACACGGATGCGGGCATCAACGTCACCGCGAGCCACAACCCGGCAAAATACAACGGCTATAAGGTTTATGGCAGCGACGGCTGCCAGATCACCGCGCAGATGGCCGACGATGTCCAGCGCGAGATCGACCACACCGACCTCTTTGCGGATATCCGCAAGATGGACTACGACGAGGCCGTCAAAGAGGGCCTGATTGTGACAATCCCCGACGAGGTCCAGGATGCCTTTTTGGACGCCGTCTACGCGCAGCGCATTCTCAACGAGCCGTGCGATAACCTCCATGTCGTCTACACGCCGTTAAACGGCACGGGCCGCGTTTGCTGCACGCGCATCATGGAGCGCTTAGGCGTCGCGAAAGTCGATGTCGTGCCCGAGCAGGAGTGGCCGGACGGCAACTTCCCGACGTGCCCGTTCCCGAACCCGGAAATTAAAGAAGCGCTGCAAAAGGGCCTGGAGCTGTGCGAAAAGACCGGCGCGGATTTGCTGATCGCGACGGACCCCGACTGCGACCGCTGCGGCATCGCCGTGCGCGCGGGCGACGGGTTCCGGCTCATGAGCGGCAACGAGGTCGGCGTGCTGCTGTTAAACTTCATTGCCGGCGCGAAGCTCGAACAGGGCCGTTTGCCGAAAAACCCCGTGGCCGTCACGACGATCGTCAGCACGGATATGGTCGACCCTGTGGCCGAACACTACGGCATCGAGATGCACCGCGTGTTGACGGGCTTTAAGTACATCGGCGACCAGATTGCTATGCTCGAAGAAAAGGGCGAGGAAGACCGCTTCCTGCTCGGTTTTGAGGAAAGCTATGGCTACCTTTCGGGCGGCTACGTGCGCGACAAGGACGCCGTCGACGCGACGATGCTCATCTGCGAGATGGCCAGCTGGTATAAGAAAAAGGGCATGAGCCTGTACGACGCGATTGAAGACCTGTATAAGACGTACGGTTACTATAAAAACGGCCTGTTAAACTTCGGCTTTGAGGGCGAAGACGGCATGATGAAGATGCAGAAGATCATGGATTCGCTGCGCGAAAACGCGCCGGCGTCGATTGCGGAAATTCCGGTCGTCGGCTGGAGCGATTATGAGAAGAGCGTGCGCTCGGATGCCGGCAACGAGAGCCCGATCGACCTGCCGAAATCGAACGTGCTCGAGTATCGCTTGGAGAATGGCTGCAAGGTCATCGTGCGTCCGTCCGGCACGGAGCCGAAGATCAAGATTTACCTCTCCGCAAAGGGCAAGGACGAGGCCGAAAGCGACGCGCTGATCACCGCGCTGGAGGAAGCCGGCAAGGCGCTGATTTCGGAGCGTCAGGCGTAAGCATGTCAATGGCACACGGAATGAAATAGAGCAAGGGTATAGAAAAAGCGGGGGAAGCCTTTTTGACGGGGCTTCCCTCGCTTTGTGTTTCCGGTTTTAAAAATACTTCCATCCATATTTCTCAAAAAGCCGCCGGCTTTCCGCTTCGGCTTCTTCGGGAAGCGGCGTATAAGCACGGATCGTTTTCGTCTGGAGGTCTACATCAGCGACAACCTTGTCCATACCGAGATAAAGATGGCCGTTGGAGATAAGGAGTTCGTTCCCGGAGTGAAAGAAATACGGAAGGGTTTCTTTCAGCAGAAACCAACCGTTCGAGATTTCAAAAAGATAGGAAACGTCTTCTGCGCCTTTGGAAGCGTCGTACCAGTGTTCCCGATGGCGGCCGGAAACGAGCAGGAACGCCGTGTCCTTACGGATATGCAGGCCGCGGAAGGCGACGGAATCGCGCGAGCAGGGATGCGGCCACTCCTCGCCGTAGAGCAACACCGGCTCGAGCGTGTCGGAAAACATATAAATGGCGGTATTGGCCGTGACGAAATGCGTAAGCGAATCGACCGCATAGATGCGGCCGTCAAATTCAAAGACCTTTACAAAATTTCCACGGACGGCTTTCCGCTTCGGCGTGAGGAGTTTACCGCCAAATTCCCCGTTATTGTAGGAGAGAAACGTCCCCTTAGACGTCTGAAATGCCTCTTCCTCTTTGCGGCATCCGGGACCGTTTGGGCAAAGGCGGCACCAAATTTCCCCGTCTTCCCGCAGAGCAATTTCCAGAAATTCAGGAATCCAAAGCAAGACGGCATCCCGGTCCCCGCATTCCATGCAGCCTTCCTTTTTGAGCCCATGCTTCTCCACGAATTCCGGGGAATAAAAGCCGCCCGAAAACGAGAGCGGCGCCTTTCGCAGTTTCGAAAGGGGCGTCCAAGTTTCTTGTCTCTTTGTGTTTTTTCCCATTCTCAGGAATCCCTTTCAACCGCCGCCTGCAGCGCCCGCATAATCTCTTGTTCCGTGCAGTCGCACAATTGCCGCGCATCGAGTGCTGCGGACAGATTTCGTGTAAGGACGGCGCCTAAAAAATATCCAATATCCGAATGGCCGCGATAGCTGCACCAGTCGCCGAAAAAGTCCTGTACGGATTCCCCGGCCTTGCACCGGCGCCAGAACTCCCGAAACAGCTCTCCTTCGTTTTCCCGGCACCACGAAAGCCAGCCGTCCCGGTTTTGATGAAAGAAATCGGGGCCGCCTGCGAGTTCCTGCTCGAAAAACATCG
Source organism: uncultured Clostridia bacterium (assembly GCA_944385055.1). Classification (GTDB taxonomy): domain Bacteria; phylum Bacillota; class Clostridia; order Oscillospirales; family Acutalibacteraceae; genus Caproicibacterium. The sequence continues at coordinate 119,601 of CALWVT010000003.1, forward strand.
CGGCGCCCTCCGTGTAAAGCTGCCACAAAGCGGCGCGGTCTCCTCAAACGACGGCGCCTTTCGGCATTGGAACTGCCACAGATGCCCGAGCTCGTGGTAGAGAAGCCCGCACATCGCCGTTTTGCCCGTCCAGTTTAACTCGACGATTTTCTCGGCGCCGAGCAGTACGGCCGGCCGCCCGTCGAGGTCCGTCGCCCAGCCGGCGCCGCTGCAAAGTCCGAGATAAAACAGGATGTCCGCGTCGAGGCCGATTTCAAAACGTGCGCAGGATCTCCGCATAGGAATCAAGAACGCGCAGCATGGGTCCCCTCTTTTTTCGTCAGAGACACGACGCATTCGATGTGGTTCGTGTGCGGGAACATATCGACCGGCTGGATGTGCCGCACGCGATAGCCGGCTTTGCACAGCTCCAAAAGGTCGCGCGCCTGCGTTTCGGGGTTGCACGAGATGTACACGATGCGCGAAGGGCCCGCGGCTGCGGCGGCGCGCAGAAATGGCGGCGTCGAGCCTGCCCGCGGCGGGTCCATCAAAAGCACGTCCAAATGCCCGCCTTCCTTCGCAAATTCCGTGAGGAATTCGGTTGCGTCCGCGCACAAAAACCGCGCGTTTGCGATATGGTTGCGCTTTGCGTTTGCGACCGCGTCCCGCACGGCGTCGCGGTTATTTTCGACGCCGAGCACCTGCCCCGCTTTCGCCGCGGCGACGAGGCCGATTGTCCCGACGCCGCAGTAGGCGTCGAGGACCGTGTCCGTCTTCTGCAGCCCGGCAAAATCGAGCGCCGTGCGGTAAAGCACCTCGCACTGGGTGGGGTTGATTTGGTAAAAGCTCCGCGGCGAAATGCGGAATCGGCACCCGCACAGCACGTCCTCGATATATCCCGGGCCATACAGCGTGCGCTCGCGCTCGCCGAGCACCATCGCCGTGTGGCGCGCGTTGCGGTTCAATACAATCGTCGTGATGTCCGGATGCGCTTCCAAAAGCGCCGCCGTGAATTTTTTCGCCGGAAAAATGGGGTTGCCCGCAACGAGCACAACCATCGTTTCACCCGTCGAAAAGCCGCGCCGCACAAGGACATGGCGCAAAAAGCCGCGTCCCGTGCGCTCGTCCCACGGATGCAGATGGAAGCTCTTCAGCAGTTCCCGCACGGTCCCGATGATTTCGTCGGCCTTCTCGTCCTCTAAAAGGCAGTGCTCCACGGCGACAACGCGCCGCGTGCCCGCCTGGTAGACGCCGGAAATAATCTCCCCGTTCGGCCGCTGCGTGAACGCCGCCTGCACTTTATTGCGGTAGTGGTACGGCGTTTCCATGCCGAGGATCGGCGCGACATGGCCGAATTTTCCCAGAAGCGCGATCACTCGCCCCTGTTTCCACGAGAGCTGGCGCGGGTAATCGAGATTCTGCATTTGGCAGCCGCCGCATTTTCGAATCAGCGGGCACCGTTTCGTTTGCTGCATCGGTTTCTCCCTTCCTTTTATAGTTTTTATGGCCTTTGATAGCCTTTTGCAGCCTTATAGCCGCCGGATCGCTTCCCAGCCGGCAATCATCACGCAGTGCGGAATCCATTTTGCAAAGATGCGGTGAATAAACGAAACCGGTCCGGCCGTCGCGATCGCGCAGCCGAGGCGGCTTTCGAACAGCGCCAGACGAGCGACCGTCTTCGCGTGGCTTGCCAGCGGGAAATGGCGTACGGCGCTGCCGTTTTTCGTCTGCTGTGCCGTCGGGATGAATTCCGTGTCGGAAATCCAGTACGGGCACACGGCCGTCACGCGGATGCCGGTGCCGAACAGCTCCCAGCGCAGCGCGCGGCTGTAGCGCATCAGAAACGCCTTAGTCGCCGCGTAGACCGCGAGCCCCGGCAGCGGCTGGAACGCTGACGTGCTCGCAATTTCCAAAATCCGGCTGCCGCGTTCCATATACGGCAGCGTGAGCAGCGTCACATCCACGGCGGCACGGCAGTTTAAGTCGATCATGTCGTCGCAATCTTGCATCGCAATATCCTTGTACGTGCCGATTTTCCCGAAGCCCGCCGCGTTAATCAGCACGCGCACCGAGGGTTTTTCGGCCGCGAGCGTGTCGGAGAGGACCTTTAAACTCTCCTTTTTCGTCAAATCGAGCGGCAGGCAGCGTACCGGCACCGGCATCTCGCGCCGCAAGGCCTCGAGCGCCTCTTTCCGCCGCGCAATCACCCAAATTTCTTCGAGCTTGTCCGATTCCCTGCAGGTTGGCGACCCCGCCTTTCGGCACAATTCCCGCACGAATTCGCGCCCCAGCCCGCTCGACGCGCCCGTCACAACCGCAATTTGCATGAAAGCCACCCCTTTCGCCTGTTTTGTCCATTGTACCATGCACACCCGCGCAAGTCCAGCCGAAAGCGCGCGGATGCCCGCCTTTATTCTCTCCAGGAAATCTCTTTGTTTGCGCATGAAAATAGAGGAAAATGCCAAACTTTTTTGATCCCTCAGATGCACCCTTGACACGGCGCGGGAGGTTCATTAGAATATTGATTGTTAGAATTCTTATAATAAATATTCTAAGAATCAATCGGCAGGATTCTGCGCATCGGAAACGGGGAGGCATTTTGATGAAAAGAACGGAATATGTATTGCGCCGCGGCGGGATTTATTTATTGGGGCTCTTTGTGATGGCGCTTGGCGTATCGATCTCAAAGGCGTCGGATTTGGGCGTGTCGCCGGTCAACTCGATCCCGTCGGTCGTCAGCGAGATCACGGGCGTGGATATGGGGGTGTGCACGACGCTCGTGTTTATCGGGTTTATCTTCGTGCAGCTTTTGATCCTGCGCAGGGAGTTTAAACCGGTCGCATTTGTGCAGGTGCTGTGCTCGGTGATTTTCGGCGGGTTTGTCAGTGTAACGGGCTTTTTGTGCGGCCTGTTCCTGCCGCCGTGTGAAAACTACGCGATGCGGATTGTCTATGTGCTCGTGAGCATTGTCTTTGTGGCGCTGGGCATTCTCTTGTACCTGGAAGCGAACGTGCTGTCGCTGCCCGGCGAAGGGGTCATGCAGGCGCTGTCGAAGAAGACGGGCATCGCGCTGTCGACGGCGAAGATGATTTTCGATTGGGGCGTCGTGATCATTTCGGCGATCCTGTCGCTTGTGTGCATGGGTGCGCTCGTCGGCGTGCGCGAGGGCACGGTGCTCGCGGCAATCGGCGTTGGGCTGTGCTTAAAGCTTTTGGGGAAGCTCCTGCGCAAGCGCGTACAGGCGTTTTTGGCGCCGCCGCCGCAGAAGAAAGCGGTGGCGTAAGGCGGCCTTCTCCCACCTTATAAAGGAATATGCAAAAAGGGACGTACCTTCGCGGCACGCCCCTTTTTTGATTTTTGGATTCTTCGATCGATTTCACGCCTTCATTGTCTCGTCGATCACGCGCAGCGCGTTGCGCCAGCAGATTTTTTCCACTTCCTCTTCGGGAAAATAGAACGCCAGTGCGTCGGCCAGAGCCGGCAAGCCCGCGCAGTCGGTGAACTCGAGCTTCGAATCGATGCCGTCAAAGTCGGAACCGAGCGCGACCGCGTCGATGCCGGCTTTATCGCGCAGATACCGTGCGCAGCGCACGATGTCTTCGATTTTCGTGTAATTTGTGCGCGCGGCCGTCGGGGACAAAAACCCGGCGCAGAAGTTAATCCCGCACACGGACCCCGTTTCACCAATTGCACGCAGCATGTCATCGGTCAAATTGCGCGGATGCTGGCACAGTGCCCGCGCACAGGAATGGCTTGCCGTAAACGGCACGTGCGCCGCCTTGGAGAGCTCCACCACATCCCAGAACCCGCCGTCCGACAGATGGGAGACGTCCACAAGGATGCCGAGCTTCTGCATCAGTGCAACGGCTTCCTTTCCGAACGGCTTGAGCCCGCGCGCCGTGTCCGCGGGGATCGGGCTGTTCGGGTAGCCTAAGCTGTTTTCGAAATTCCACGTCAGCGTCATCAGCCGCACGCCGCGCCGGTATAACAGGGAAATCTTCTGCCGGTCGCCGTCGAGCAGTGCGCAGTCCTCTACGCTCAACAGGATGGAAAGCAGGCCCTTCGCGTCGTTTGCGCGGATGTCGTCGCCGCAGTACGCCAATGCCGCAATGTCTTTGTTTGCGTTCATCTCACGCAGCAGACAGGTGCAGGCATGGCTGAAATAGGCGCGCGCCTGCGGGATCGCATTTTCCGGGCGCTTCGGCGGCGGGATAAACACGGCGCAGACCTGCGCCATCGCCCCCGCCTGCTTGAGACGCTCCAAGTCGAGCTGTCCGGAAGTCTTCCGCAAATGTCCGCCCTTTTGGCCGTATACGCAGGAAGTGAGCGTATCGCAGTGCAGGTCGATAAATCGCATCCTAAACGCCTCCTTATGCCGCGCCCTCGCGCGGTTCTGTTTCGATGGACCGCTTTGATGGGTCTCCGCTTAAAAAAGGTGCCGGCAGAATTTCGGACAAAAACGCCCTTTCCGGCACCTTTAAGATAAGTATAGCACATTTATTGAAAATAGTACAGAGCTTTGCATGATTTTTAAAAATTTTGTCCATCTACAGGGGCAATATTTGCCGCGTATGCCGGCGGCAGGGGGCGTTTTTACGAGGAACCGGCGGCCGGTTGGGGATGTTTTTCACAGTACGCGCGGATGCAGGCCAAAAACGCATCGCCGTAGCGCGCGAGCTTGCGTTCGCCCATGCCGGGCACCTGCAAAAGCGCCTGCCGGGTTTGCGGAAGCCGTTCGCACAGCGCGTGCAGCGTCGCGTCGGTAAACACGACGTACGCGGGCACGCTCTGCTTTTTGGCGATCTTCGCACGCAGCGCGCGCAGCGATTCGAACAGTTCGCCGTTTTCGGCGGGCTGCGCGTTGGCCCCTTCGCGGGAGGCGCGTTTCCGGCGGCGCTCCTCGTAGAAAAAGACCTTTTCGTTTTCAAACAGCACGCCCCGCGCGTGGGGGCCGAGCTGGAGGATGGGGTAATCGCTGTCCGTGCGCGTCAGGCAGCCGAGGACGAGCAGGCGTTCGATGCGCGCGCGGATCTCCGGAATCGTCAGGTCTTTTAATAGGCCGTACGTGCGGTTTCTTGTAAGGCCCATGCGCTCGAGGCGCGCGGTTTTGGAGCCGTGGAGCACCTCCGCGATGATCGCCGTGCCGAATCGTTCGCCTGTGCGTTTGACGCAGCTCAGGATTTTCTGTGCGTCGACCGTCATATCCTTTTCGCGGCCGCGGCGTTTGCAGTTGCCGCAGTTTTGGCACGACAGCGGGCTTTCCTCCCCGAAATACTGCAGAATATAGTGGCGCAGGCAGCCGTCGGTCATGCAGTAGCCGGTCATCTTGGATAAGCGGGCGTAATCGCGGGCGCGCAGGCGCTCCTGTGCCTCCTCGTCGAGCGGCGCGTCCGCGTCGTCCTGGTTGTGGGATACGGAGATGAAAAACCGGTTTAAATGCAGGTCGCGCGCATCGTAAAACAGGATGCATTGTGCGGGCATGCCGTCGCGCCCGGCGCGGCCGGCCTCCTGATAATAGCTTTCCAGGTCCTTGGGCATGTTGTAATGGATCACGAAGCGCACGTCGGGTTTGTCGATGCCCATGCCGAATGCGTTGGTGGCGACGATGACGCGCACGCGGTCGAACAGGAACGCCTGTTGGTTTGCGCTGCGCGTTTCCTGGGGAAGGCCTGCATGGTACGGCGCGGCGGAGATGCCCTGCTCCGTTAAAAACGAGCAGATTTCCTCCACGGTGCTGCGCGTCGCACAATAGACGATGCCGCTGTCCGTTTTCGAAAACGAGGAGAGCACATGCAAAAGCTCGTCTTTTTTCCGGTCCGGCCGGCGCACTTCATAAAACAGGTTTTGCCGGTCAAACCCCGTGACGACCTGGACGGGTGCGCGCAGCTTTAGCAGCGACACGACATCCTTCTGCACCGCTTCGGTCGCGGTGGCGGTGAACGCGGCGACCGGCGGGCGGTGCGGGAGTTTTTCAAGAAAGGTGGGGATCATGAGGTAACTCGGCCGGAAATCTTGCCCCCACTGGGAGACGCAGTGCGCCTCATCGACGGCGACCAGCGAGATCTCGACGCGCGCGGTGAAATCGAGAAAGTTTGCGGTCAAAAGCCGCTCCGGCGCGACATAGATGATTTTATACTGCCCATGCACGGCGTTTTCGAGCGCGCGGCGGTATTGCCGCAGCGTCAGGCTGCTGTTGAAGTATGCCGCCGGTACGCCCGCCGCAATGAGCGCGCGCACCTGGTCCTGCATTAAGGAAATTAACGGCGAGACAACGAGCGTAATGCCCGAAAGCAGCAGCGCCGGAACCTGGTAGCACAGTGATTTTCCGGCGCCGGTCGGCATAATGCCGAACGCGTCCTTTTTCTGGAGAATCGCATCGACCAAGGCCTCCTGCCCCGGACGGAAGGAATCGTAGCCGAAATACGTCTTTAATGCTTCGTATTTATCCACCGTTTCTTTGCCGCTTCCTTCCTTTGTTCCCTTGTATTCGATTGGTTCGTTTTTATGCGTTTATGCGTTTTTCAGCAGGGCATCCCAGTAAGCCCCCATCGTATAGCCGGGCTCTTCGGTGACTTCCCGGCCAAAATCACACGGCGGCACGAAGGCTTTCGCCGCTTCGATGCTCGGGAATTCCACTTCCGCGTATGTAAATGACGTCGGCGCACCCGCATCGACGACATTGTATTCCAGCCGGTATCCGCCCGGCAGCGCGTAGATGGTGTAGTCCTTTCGCACGAGCGGGTGCGGCAGCAGGCGTTCAAGCGCCAGGAATTTCTCGCGCGGGATGTCAAATTCGATTTCTTCGCGCGCCAATGTCCCCTTGCCCTTGATGCACAGCCGGTAGCCGGTTTTCCCGTCCTTTTCTTTCGAGCGGATGCGCACGGTCGGCTTTGTGCACAGATATCCCTGCCGCAGCACCGCCCGTTCCAGCACCGGATATCCTTCCGGCGGCGCGGGCATCAGCCATTTGCGTTCGATTTCCATGTGGGATCCTCCTTTTATGTGGTTTGCCGATACAGGGAAATCCCCTGTTTCTGCGAGACCAGCGTGTACGACGACGAGAGCACCTGCGAGAGGGTGGGTTCCGTAAACTCGCCGGAGCCGACGAGAATCCATTTTGGCGGATCGGTTCGGAGCATCTCATCAATTGCGTCGCCAATTTTGGGGTCGAGTACGCGCTGGTCTTCCTGATAGAAACTGTATGGATAGCATGGATCGATGCCGCTGATGCAGAACCAGCGTGCGGGCACTTCATAGCCCCAAACTTCGTTACGCTCCTCTTCGGGGATTGCGGCGGCCTGGTATTGGATTTCCGCATACGTTTGCTGGATCTGCTCCTGCTGCTGGCCGTAATTGATGTCGTTATAAATCCCGTTGTCGACGATCTCTATATAGAAATATGCGCACACGCACACCATGACTGCGGCAAACGCATACAGCCCAAAGTGGGAATGCTTCCGTGCGTGCGGCTGTTCGCCGGCTGCCCATTGGCGCTTAAACATGCGCAATAGGTCAAACAGGAAGACGAGCGCCAAAAGCAAAAGCGGTGCCGTCATTGTGCAGTAGTGCAGATAACCATTGCCGGGCAAAAAGGCCACAACCGTCACGCCGCTGCACAGCGCGAGCAGGCCGCCTTTGGCCCAGCTTTTCTTGGCACCGTACAAAAGACCGACGGCAATCCCCAGAAATGCAGGGGAAAGGTAGTGCAGGATATTCATCCACGCGCCGGCGTCACGCTCGGCAACACCGTTCTGCGAATAGAGAAACGGCAGCCCGATCGTGCCGTAAAACATTTCCCACAGCGCATTGTGCGCGCCGAAATAGAGCAGAAACGGCACAAAGGCCAAGAGCATACCGAGCAGCGCCGCGCCAAGATTCTGCAAAAGTTCTCGAAATGCGCGGCGATAGAGAAGAAAGAACAAAAATAAGAGGAAGATACCGCACACGATGGCGGCGTTCGTCGCGCGGATCAGGACAAGCAGCGTAAAGCAGATGCCGTACACAAAGGCGTACAGCGGCGGGTGGGCGCTGCCGCGCACGAGCACGCGGCAGGCCAGCAGGAGCGGCAAGAGCACAAACGGCAGGCTGAATTCTTCGGAAAGATTTCCGCCCTCAAACGTCGCCGAAAGCAGGAGAATGGTCAGTACCACCGCTGCCATTGCGGGCTGGCGGCTCAAAAACAGCCGTGCCAGTGCGAACAATAGGCAGAAGGTCACACATAGAAACACAAACTGTACCGCGAAGGCACCGCTGCGCCCGCCAAGGAAAAACTGCCCGACCGCCTCAATAAAGAACAACAGCGGCCCTTTTACATCAAAAAAGTCGACATAAGGAACAGCGCCGTCTGCGACCATGCGGCCGGTCAGAATAAAATACGCCGCGTCATCGCCGTAAAGCCGTGGATATAAGGGGCTGGTGTACCGTGAGCAAAACCATAAAAAGAAAAAAGCGCCCACCAAAAGTCCGGCATAGCACGCAAGGTCCCACCGGCGTTCTCCGCCGCGGCGCGGCAACGTTCGATTCATCGATGTATCTCCTCCCTCTTGCACGAGGCATTCCTTTCCTAAAGGAAAACAGGCCCTTCTTTTTCTATATAAGGCCCGTTCCCTGATTTCTTCCCTGTCATTATCGCATAAAAGCGGGGTGGATGCAAACGCGGCACCGTTTAGGCCGTATGGTCAGAGCCGTCGAGCGGTTTGTCGATAAAGGCCGGGCGGAATTTGCTGTAAAGGATTTTCTGTGCGGAATAAAGGCCCGTATAGCCCGAAAGCGCGTAGGAAATCGCTGCGGCCAGCAGATAGTACGGCGCGCCCTCAAACCCGAAGATCGAGCACCCCAAAAGCAGCGCCGAGACGGGACAGTTCGTCACGCCCGCAAACAGTGCCACCAGCCCGACGGCCGCGCCGAATCCCGGCGAGAGCCCCAAAAGCCCGCCGGCAAAGCAGCCGAATGTCGCGCCGATAAAGAAGGTTGGCACAATTTCGCCGCCCTTAAACCCCGCCCCGAGGGTCAGGGCCGTTAACAGGATCTTCCACAAAAACGCCTGCGGGACGGCTTCTCCGGCCACGGCGCGCGCGATGACGTCCGTACCGGCGCCTTCATAATCCGTCGTGCCGGAGACGAGGTTGAAAACAATCACGATGGCCGCGCCCACAAGCGCGCGCACGTAGGGATTCGGCAGGAACTTGTGCATGCCCTTGCCCACCCAGCGCAGCGCCAGGCAGAACCCCGCCGCCACGAGCGCGCACAGCGCAGAAAGGGCGAGCACCTGCAAGCCCGGCAGCAGTCCCACCGGCGCGATGCCCGAAACATCGAAGTGCGTCGGCTGGGCGCCCAAAAGCTGTGCAATCCCCGATGCCGTCACGCACGCGAGCACCGTCGGCACGAGCGCTGGGTAATACATTTCGCCGACGCTCACGACTTCCAAGGCGAATACGGTCGCCGCGACCGGCGTTCCGAACAGGGCCGCGAACACCGAACCCATGCCGCACATCGTCAGCACATGCCGCTCCTTTTCGTCGCGATGCAAAAGACGCCCGAGGCTGTAGCCTAAGCTGCCGCCAATCTGCAGCGCCGCGCCTTCCCGGCCCGCGCTGCCGCCGCACAGATGCGTCAGGGCCGTCCCCACAAAGATCAGCGGTGCCATGCGCACGGGCAGCTGCTGCGGCGAACGCACCGCCAACAGCACCAGGTTTGTGCCGCGGCTTTCCTTGACGCCGCACAAGCGGTACATGCCCTGGATCAAAACGCCCGCCGCGGGCAGAAGATATAAAAGCCACGGATAGTCTCCCCGCAGCGCCGTTACCTGCTGCAAGACCCAGTAAAAGGCGCTCCCCACGCCGCCGCCAATGACGGCGCCGATGCCGGCGCCCAGCAGCAGCCAATGGACAAATGCCAGCAGCCGTTTTTCCCAATGGCGCGCCTTGCGCTCCGCTTCTTGCTTTTCCATCTTCTTTTCCTCCCGGCGCGGGGCTGTGTGTGCAGCCGTTTTCTTCGTTTTCTCTAGTGTACCATGCCCTTCGGGTGCAGGCAAGGCGGCCATGTCCCAAATATGTCCCATAAAGCCCGAAAACTTCAAAAAATTTTCCGCACCTACTTGAACATATGTTCGAACTTTTGTACGATAGAAAGTAGACGGTCATACAAAACCAGACGATCCAAAGGGAAGGAGACGGGAAATGCCATGGAGTTTCGAGAATTGGACTACGCCCGTTGGGCGCAGGAGTATTTGCAGCAGGCGGCTGTGCTGGAAGCCGCGCTGAAACCCGTCCGTGCCGCGCGCAAAAAACCGCACCTGAGCATTGAGGAAAGCCGGAAGCTGCTGCGGCGGGAGAGGATGTTGTATGAAATGTATCTGGAGTGCCGGGCGACCGGCCAGCTTTTAAAAAGGCGGGGTGAACATGCGGACAAAACTGCTTTCCATTGAAGGGCTGCGCGAAAGCCTTCTGCTGCCGCCGGCGGATGTGCCGGACCGGCGTTACCAGGCGGCGGTAGCGGCGGTGAAGCGCGCGGTGCAGCAGGAGCTGACGCCGCGGCAGCGGGAGTGCCTGCTGCGCCGGTGCGCAGGTGAGCGTGTGCTGGACATTGCGCGAACGCTCGGCCTTGCGCCGTCGACGGTGACAAAGCACGTGCAGACGGCCATCCAAAAATTGCAGCGGATTTTTTCGTATTCGAACTTTTTTCCCGGTGACCCGGGCGCATCCGCCTAAATCGAAAGAGCTCCTGCGGGGGCTCTTTTTTTCTGCAGACGAGCAGGACGTCGATGGAAAGCGTCTCGTTTGTAAATTTACAAAATTCAATTTTTATAAAAGCGAATAAGAAAATACACAGAAAAAAGGAGATGTTCAAGAGAGATATGTGCGTAAAATAAAGAACTTTATAGGAAAATAAAGGTTTCGGAAGAATTTCTTTTTGACCGCGCCGAGATGTCACGATAAGTGTTCATTTGAATTTTAAAATCATGTTAGACTTTAATAAATCATTATGCGGATCGAAAAATAGACAACGTTGTCCTGCATACATTAAAAAAATTAAAGAAATATGCCTGAATGTTCCAGCAAAAAGACTTTTTATACATGATAAAGTTAAGATTTTAAATTTACTTAATCGCTGTACCATGTAGAAGGATTACGGTTTTTGTGGTTTTCATGCGGGAAAGGAGTCTTCAAGAAAGGTTTATGACAGAACAAGCGCTGCATCGTCTAGGCCGAAAAGCATTGCTGGAACTTCTCCTTGAGCAGGCAAAGGAAATGGAATCGCTCCAGGAGCAGGTCAAACGCCAGGAACAGGAACTGAAAGAAGCCAAACAGGCGCTGCAAAATCGGGAAATTCAAATCAATGAGGCCGGCTCAATTGCGGAAGCGGCCCTGCAGCTCAATGGCATTTTTGAAATGGCGCAAATTGCCAGCCAACAGTATATCGACAACATTCAAAAGCTCAACGACCGCCAAGCGGCCCTGTGCGCGCAGCAGGCAAAAGAAAGCAGCGAAAAAGCCAACGCTTTGTTAGAGGAGACTGCCCAAAAATGCAAGGAGCAGGAGGAAGCGTGCCGGCGGCGGTGCGAAGAAATGGAGGCCGAGGCCAAACGCCGGGCCGCCGCCTATTGGGCGGAAGTTTCCAGACGTCTGCAGATCATTTACAAGGACTATCAAAAGCACTCAAAGTATAGCAGCAAATTATAAGCAGAGGCGAAACAAAGAGCATGAAGGAAAAACAGAACAAGCAAGGGACGCTTCCCACCCGGCACCAGCTGGAAAAGGAACTGCACCGGGAGGTGCGCCGCGAACAGCGCCGGAAAGTGGCCGCCAGTGCCGTTTCCGCGCTGCTCACCGCGATGGCGGTTGCTGTCCTGGTTTTCACCAATTTGCTGCCGGTGCTGCGCGTAGAGGGCGCTTCGATGGCGCCGACGCTGCAAAGCGGGGAGATTGTCGTTTCTCTGCGCGGCGGCACGATAGAGCGCGGCGATTTGCTTGCTTTTTACTATCAAAATGAAATCCTTTTGAAGCGTGTCATTGGCCTGCCGGGGGAGGAAATCAATCTGGATGCGGATGGCAACGTGTATATTGACGGCAACTTGCTGCAGGAGCCGTATCTTATCGAGCGGGCGCTGGGGGACTGCGATGTGGAATTCCCGTTCCGGGTGCCGGAAAATCAGTATTTTGTATTGGGCGACCATCGCAGCACGTCAAGTGATTCACGAATGGCGGCAATTGGCTGTGTTGCGGAGGATCGAATTTTAGGAACCGTTTTCTTTCGAATTTGGCCGCTGGATCGGTGCGGCGCGATTTGATTGGACGGAAAGGGGGCGTGTCGATGCGAAACAATCAGTGGAAACAGCATGCGGCGGAGAAAATCCGGCAGCAGCAGAATCGTCATAAATGGAGGAAGCGCGTGGCGGTTTTGACGATGCTGGCGGTTTTTCTGACGGTATTTGTCACCCTTCCGTCCGGAATTACGCTGGAAACGAAGGCGCTCGCGTGTCAGGCAACTCCCCATACCCATACGGCGGATTGCTATGGAGCGGATGGGTCCCTTGTGTGCGGATATGCAGACTTTTTTGTCCATACCCACACGGCGGACTGCTATGACGAAAGCGGGGCACTTCTCTGTCCGCTTGCGGAAATCGAGCCCCATACGCACACATCCGCGTGCTATACGGAGGAGCGCATCTGCACATGCGGGCTCGAGGAAACGCCGGGCCACACGCATACGGATGCATGCTATACGGTGCCGCAGGGCGCACAGCCTGCCTGCGGCCTCGAAGAGGCCGACGGCCACGTCCACACGCCCACATGCTACCCGGACGCGGTGCTGACGTGCGGCCTCGAAGAATCCGAGGACCATGTCCATACGGACGCGTGCTACGAGACGGTTTCCACGCTGACGTGCGAAAAGCCGGAAATTATTCTGCACACGCACACGGCGGACTGTTATGACGCGGCCGGCCATTTGACGTGCGGCATGCTCGAGGTCAAAGAGCACGTCCATGACGACAGCTGCTTTGTCACGGTGCCGGAGACGGCCGTTTCTTCAGAAGAGAGCGCACCCGTTTCCTCGGCCCCGGCGGCGCCGGAAAGCGTCGGAAGCGAACCGGCAGAGAGCGAGCCCGCGGATTCGTCCGAAACGTCTTCGCAGCCGGCGCCTGTCCCGGCCGGCGACGGCCTGAGCTGGGCAACGGCGGAAAAGGTTGAAAACGCCGCGCCGCAGATCCAGCTGTTTGCGGAAAATGCGGCCTCTACAGAGTTAAAGGATTATGTCACGAGCTTCACGGTGGAGACGATGGAGGGTTCGACTTGGAGGCCGGTCGGGGGCACCGTCACAAGCGGCGACCCGCTTCGCGTCACCATTCGCTACGCCATGGGGCAGGATGTGGTTACCGAACGAAACAAGACGTTCACGTACCAGCTGCCCAACGGCATCGGTTTAAGCGAGCGGGAAACGGGCAACGTGGTCGATGAAAAGAACGGCCAGGTCGTTGGCACGTATACCATTGAGACAAACGGTCAGATTACCATTACGTTCTATGATCCATTTGCGACCGGCGAAGCCATTTCCGGCATGCTGCAGTTCCAGGGCGCGGTGACAGCGACGGGTGAAGAAGGAAATGACAAAATTGACTTGGGGGCTGCCGGGACGGTCATTACCGTCGAGCCAAAGCCGACGAACACCGATCTGCGCATAGGGAAAGTGGGCTTCTATGTAAAATCTGAAGCAGATGCGGAGAAGTATAATGGCCTTGATATTACAGTAAATCAAGGGGATTTGATCTATAACGTCTCCATTATGACGACGGCCGGTTCCGATGGGTCGATTACGGTGACGGATACCTTTCAAACGCCCTCCGCCGGCAGCGGAACCGAGGCGAACGTTGCGTATGATCAAAACAACCTCGTGATTTATAAGCGACCGGGCAACGAAAAGATTCCCTTAGAAAACGGAATTCAAATTACATACGCTACGCCAGACAATGGCCAGCCGACGTTTACGATTACAGGCCTGCCGAAACTCGGGCAGAATGAGGCCTACGACATCTATTACACGGCGAAACCCACGCTGCCCACAGACGGCAGCGGCTATTTACAGATGTCCAATGAGGCAACCGCCACTGACAACAAGAACTCGGCCGCGGCCACCGCTCGCGTGACGCTCCGCGAGGCGCTGGTGCAGAAGTCGGCCGTCTACAACGACGGCACGGGCAATGTGAAGTGGACGGTCACGCTCAACGCGGACCAGCAGGATATCAGTGGCATGACGTTTACGGATACGATGACGTATAACGGCACCGGCACATACGATCTCTCAAAAATCGAGAATTTTTCCGTGATAGCGTATAACGGGAACAACTGGATTGCCAATGTCACCGAACATTTTACAAGTTTCTTGCAGAACGGTTCTTTTACGTTCATGGGGGGCCTGCCGGAAGGTTATAAAACCTATAAATACGTGATCACCTACGAGACGCCGTTCCCGGAGGGAATCGCGGCAGGGCAGTCGATCACGTTCCACAATCTCGCACAGCTGGGCGGCTTCTCTGCGACGGCTGATTTTACGCATAATGTGCCGGAGCCGCCGGAGTATAACGTGGAGAAACACTCGGTGAGTCCAAATCTCAATACGGGCACCGGTACGGGCACCATTACTTGGCAGTCGACGATCACCTACCCTTCTGACCTTTCGGTTCCGCAGAGGTATGAAGACTATGCAGACAGCGGCCTGGATATTATTGGTTATGTGGACTGGATTCCCGATGTGTACTATGAAGACAACAACCAGTTTATAGACAATACCCATTCGACCACGTTGAATTTGCTTTTGGACACCTTGCAGATTCAAAATGCGCAGGGGCAGACGCTCACACGCGGCACGGATTATACGGTCAGCGTCCTCTTTGAAGACGAGGCCGCAGCATACATTGGGCAATACGACACGTTTGACAAGGCTTTTCAAAATCTTGGACCGCTCGCAAATGCAGAAGACAAACATCAAGTAACAAACGACCTTGTGGCGACACGCGGAAACGACGCGGTAGCGCTGTTTAGTATTTCGTTTACCGAGACAGCCCGGGATAAGCTCATAGGC
This sequence comes from uncultured Clostridia bacterium, assembly GCA_944385055.1. Lineage (GTDB taxonomy): Bacteria > Bacillota > Clostridia > Oscillospirales > Acutalibacteraceae > Caproicibacterium. Next base: position 134,658 of record CALWVT010000003.1, read on the forward strand.
GGCCAGCGGCTGACCATTTCGTATCAGACGCAGGTTACACGACCGGATGAACCAAGAGACGGTGCGTTGGTTCATATCGAGAATATAGGGAGCATTCTTGGTCATACAGTGCAGGCGGGCCTTGAAACTTCCTTCTACGAAAAGCTCCAGAAGCAGGCAAGCCCCACCGGCCTGCCGGAGGGCGCCATCACGGAGGACAGTTTCAATTCCTATACGGACGACCTCGTGAAAGTTGAGCGCGGCGACAGCGGCGGCGTGCTCCACTACCGCATTCGATTGTATGACTATAAGCCGGATGCAATTGTGACGGACACGCTGCCGGAAGGCGCGACATTCCTGGAAGATTCCGTGCGGCTGTTCGTCCACAGCACGACGGACGGTTCCGTTCGGGAAATTACCGGTACTGATTTTTCCTACCATCTGACAACGGCCGCAGCGGACCAAACGGTCACGTTTACGCTTGCCCATTTGAACTATTTCCCCGACGCCGTCCTGGATATCTGCTACGACGTGTCCATTGCCGACGACCCGGCGTGGAACGCGGAAGAAGAGCCGGAAAATCTCACCTACCGGAACACCGTCGAATGGGACGGGGAAACCGACTCGACCGAGACGCAGGTCTCCAACCACAAAGCGACACTCGAAAAGACCGGCGAGCTGCTGGAGAACACCGACACGCTGCACTATGAAATCGTCGTGAATCCCGAAGGCCGCGACCTCGTGCCGAATGCGAATACGATTACGCTTTCCGACCAGATCACAACGCCGACCGACACCAGCGTGGCGCTCAAGGCGGAGACCGTAAAGGTCTATGCGTATAACGCGGAGGCGCCGGATTCCCACGGGGCGCCGCTTCCCGATGACGCCTGGAAATTCAGTTACGACGCGTCCAAGATGACCTTTACGCTGCCGGATAAAACCGCCTGCGTCGTCGTGTACGAGTATACGATCAACCGCGGGCAGACCGCCGTGGACTTTACCGTCAACAACACGGCTTCCCTTACGGGGCAAGCGGCGATCTCCTCGGGCGACGATATTGAAGTCGAGGTGCAGGACTCCAGCGCGAGCGCAAACAAGGCGAAGCTCACGATCTACAAAGTGGATAAAGAGAATAACGCGATCAGACTTCCCGACGCGCATTTCCGTTTGGAGCGGTATGAGCCGGACAATGATGGCGATTATAGTTGGCAGATCAGCGCGCTGACGGCGACCGGTGAAGACGATACATTCGTGGTCGGCAAAGACGGTTACATCGAGCTGCAGTACGTGCAGCACATCAACGACTCCACCTTGTACAACACGCTCTATAAGCTCACCGAAGTGGCGCCGCCGGACGGCTATATGCTCGACAGCACGCCGCACTACTTTGTGTGGATGGAGCAGGGCGCGACGGAGGAAGAGACGATTCAGAAGATGGAAGCGGCCGGTGCCGTGCCAAACGGCATGGATCTTGAAAAGACCGATATCACCTTCATCGCCTATTCCACAAACGTGTCAATCTTTGTGGAAAACGCGAAGCCGTACACCCTTCCCGAAACCGGCGGGCCGGGCTGGCCGGCCGGTGCGGGTGCGGCGCTGTTCGGCGCGGCCTGCGCGGGCGGCGTAATTTGGTACCGCAAAAAGCGGACACATGGCAATCCCGGCGGGCATTCCCGCTGATTCAGGATAAGAACACATACTGAAAGGAAGAAAGATCTATGAAACGACTGAAAAAAGCCGGGGCTTTGGTTTTGGCCCTGCTGATGACCTTCGTGTTCGCCATCCCCGCGATGGCGGCGGAGGGAGCGACGTACTCCATTACGATTCAAAATGACCAGACAGATCACACGTACGAAGCGTATCAGATTTTTGCTGGCGATGTGAGCAGTGACGCTCAACAAGAAGGTAATACTTCTGGCCCGATCCTCTCCAACATTACTTGGGGCAGTGGGGTCAATGGAGATGCTTTATTGGCGGCATTGAAAATTGCAAATCCTGAAAAATATGAGAATTGCACAACTGCTAAAGATGTAGCAGAAGCGTTGGGCGCAGAAAATGCGGCAAGTGCCGATGCGGAAGCATTTGCCGATGTGGTGGCAAACAATCTCTCTACCGTTTTTACAGAAAGTACATTTTCAAATAATACGTACAAGATTTCCGGCTTAGCGGCGGGCTATTACTTAGTGGTGGATTCTGACGATCTGGTTGATGGAGAACCGCCGCTCCAGGGCAGCAATGATGCTTATTCGGAATATATAGTTCAAGTATTAGGCAATGTACAGATGGCGCCGAAGTCTGATGTACCGACAGCTGTCAAAAAAGTAGATGACAAGAACGATTCCAATACAGCAGAAGATACAGAAGATTGGCAGGATTCCGCTGACTACGATATTGGCGATCATGTTCCGTTCCAGATTACCGTTACACTGCCAGATAATTTAGACGCTTATGATGATTACTACTTGAATATTCAAGATACACTATCTCCTGGACTTTCTTATGATAAAAATTCCGCTAAAATATATATTGGAAACCAATTGATTTCCCAAGGAGAAGATGCAGAGCCTCTTACAATATTTGAGGAACAAGATGGAACATATTTAACATGGCATTGGGATAACGTCAAAGCTAGTTTCTCAGATATCACCAATAATTCTGTGATTCGAGTGGAATATACTGCAACTTTAAATAAGAATGCGGTGATTGGTGCAGCAGGAAATCCAAATACTATGTACATCGAATTCTCAAACAATCCGAATGGTGGAGGCAATGGAGAAACTCCTGTCGATACAGTTATCGTTTTTACCTATCAGACGATTGTCAATAAGGTAGACGAAAATCAGCGGTCGCTGGCAGGTGCCAAGTTCACGCTCGAAAAGTTCGTTGCCTCTGATAATGGTGCAGTAACGTACAATGGTGTTCAAGGTGATTGGGTAGCAAAAACGGTTGCGGAAAATCAAGGAGGCACTACCTTTACCTTCACCGGCCTGGATGACGGCGAGTACCGTTTAAAAGAAACGCAGACGCCTTTAGGTTATAACACGATTGATGACATTTATTTCACGATTACGGCAACACATGATACGGAAGCCGATGAGCCAAAGCTGGCGGCTTTGAAGGTTGAAAATGCGCAGTATGTAAATGCGGAAGGTAACACTGTTGATGGAACCATCACCTTTACGTCTAACACCACGGATGGTTCTTTGACCACCAACGTCGTCAACGTATCTGGTTCCACCCTCCCCGAAACCGGCGGCATGGGCACGACGGTGTTCTATGTGGTCGGCGGCGTGATCGTTGCGGGTGTCCTCGTGCTGCTTGTCGCGAAGCGCCGCATGGGCCGCGCGGAATAAGTTTTGCGAAACATGCGGTCCAAACAGCGTGCGCCGGGGCAAAAAGCGGCCGGCGGCAAAAAGCGTTCCAGCCGGCTTCTGACGATTGTACTGCTGCTCTGTTTAGCGGCGGGCGTGTGCCTGCTTGTTTACCCGACCTTCAGCGACTACTGGAACTCTTTGCACCAGTCCCGCGCGATCGCTTCCTACCAGGAGGCGGTGGGGGACCTCGACGCACAGCGGTACGACGAACTTCTGGCGCAGGCGCAGGCGTACAACGCCGCCCTCCCGCATGACGACGGGCGATTCCGCCCGAGTGCGGACGAACAGGCCGCCTACAACGCCGCGCTCGATGTGTCCGGCACGGGCATCATGGGATACATTGAAATTCCCAAAATCAACGTCTCCCTGCCGATTTACCACGGCACGGACGCGGCGGTGCTGCAGGTCGCCATCGGGCACATCGAGGGTTCCTCCCTGCCGGTCGGCGGCGCAGGCACGCACTGCGTGCTTTCCGGCCACCGCGGCCTGCCCTCCGCGAAGCTCTTTACGGATCTCGACCAGCTTGTGGAAGGGGACACGTTTGCGCTGCATGTACTCAATGAAACGCTGACCTATGAGGTAGACCAAATCCTCGTGGTGGAACCGGCCGACGTGTCCGCCCTGGCGATTGAAGAGGGGAAAGATTACTGTACGCTTGTGACCTGCACGCCCTATGGCGTCAATTCCCACCGCCTGCTCGTGCGCGGCCACCGTGTCGAAAATACGGACGTTTTGTCGGTTGCATCGGATGCCGACTGGTTAGCACCCTTGTGGATTGCGCCGTTTGTGGCCATTCCGGTATTGCTTGTGGTGCTTCTCGTGGAATGGATTCGCATGCGCAGGAATCGAGAGAGATAATGCGACGAAAGAGGTGACGGATGGATGAAAACAAAAAAGGTTTGGCGGCGCGCCGCGGCGATCCTCCTGTCCCTATTGGTGTGTATGCTGAGTCTGGAATGCACGGCGTTTGCCGCTGCAGGCATAGCCCCCGCACGCACGGCCTCCCTGCGCGTTTATTTCGGCGAGGGCACCCAGGTGTTTGCAGAGGTTCCCTTTTCGATTTATTATGTGGTGGGAATCTCGGCGGAAGGCACCTATACAGTGTCCGAGGATTTCCGGTCCTATCCGGTCACGATAGAGAAAGACCTGACGAGTTCCGACTTGCGGGCGCTGGCGCAGACGCTTTCCGCCTATGTGGCGCGCGATGACGTGCAGCCTGTGGCGCAGGCAAAAACCGGTACGGATGGCTGGGTGTCTTTTTCGGGCCTTTCCGCCGGGGTATACCTCGTGCTCGGGTCCCAATGCGTGCGAGACGGCGTCACCTATACGCCGGAACCCATGCTCGTGCATGTACCGGGCCAGTCGCAGGGAGAATGGGATTATAATGAGGCGGTCAGCTGCAAATTCAGCATCGTCTACGACCAGCCGGAGACGGTTACCCGGAAGGTGCTTAAAATCTGGAAAGATGACGCGAGCAGCCGCCCGCAGGAAATTTCCGTCCAGCTTTTAAAGGATGGACAGGTTGTGGAGACGGTGCAGTTAAACGAGGAAAATCACTGGAGCTACACGTGGGAAGACCTCGACGCGAGCGCCGTTTGGCAGGTTACGGAGGCCCAGACGCCTGCGGGCTATACGGTCTCCGTCGAGCAGGAAGGCATTACGTTTGTGATGACGAACACAGCCGCGAACCCGCCTGTGAATCCTCCATCTCCGGGAACGCCTTCGAAACCCTCCCAGCCCTCGAAACCGGGCGGGCGTCTGCCCCAGACCGGCATGCTTTGGTGGCCGGTGCCGCTGTTGATATGCAGCGGGTTAGGCCTGCTTTGCGCCGGCTGCATTTTGCGGCGCCGGGAGGATGATCCCCATGCGCGGTAAACGGCGCAGCAGGAAGGTATTCCTTGCCGGGGGGATTCTCTTGGCCGCAGCGCTTTTGCTTACCGGCTGGAACTTTTTCGACGACTGGCGCGCAGGCGCCGAGGCTGCCGAGGTCTGCACGCAGCTCGAGCAGCAGCTGCCCCAGCAGGACGCGGGGGCGTCCGGCGAGCAGCAAGCCCAGACGGGGGAAGTCGAGATTCCCGATTATGTCCTGAATCCCGACATGGAGATGCCGGTCCTGGAAGTGGAAGGCAACGCATACATCGGTGTGCTGGACATCCCGGTGCTGGGCCTTTCCCTGCCGGTATTAAGCGAGTGGAGTTATCCGAACCTGCGGGTGGCGCCGTGCCGGTACAGCGGTTCGGCCTATGAGGGCGCGTTTGTCCTTGCCGGCCACAACTACCGCAGCCATTTCGGCACCCTGCGGGAGCTGCAGCCCGGCGACACGCTGACTTTTACGGATACCCTGGGGAACGTCTTCTCCTATCGGGTGGAAGAGGTGGAGGTGCTCGCGCCCACAGACGTTGCGCAGATGCTGGATGAGCGCTGGGACTTGTCCCTTTTTACCTGTACCCCGAGCGGCCAGGCGCGCGTGACCGTCCGATGCACCAAAAATACAGCCCTATAAATCGAATCAGAAAAGAAAACGCACAAGTCCACGGGAATTTCCCGCAATGGACCTGTGCGTTTTTATTTTTCGAAAGATTCCTGCCCGATTTCTTGGCACAAGGAAAGAAATACCCGCATGTTGGGGGTCAGGTATTTGCTTTTGTGATGCAGGGCATTCAGGGTCCGGCGCATCGGGTATTGCAGCGGGATGGTCGCGACTGTGCCCTCCGCGACGTCGCGCGCGACCAGGCGCTCCGGCAGGATGGAAACCCCCAGCCCCGCCGCTACGGCTTTGACAAGGGCTTGTGTGCTCGCGCTTTCCCATATGGGCCGCAGGGGAAGCCCCTCCATCGCAAAGTACGCTTCCAGGATGTTGCGCTCGGCGCTGCCGGGTTCACGCACGAGAAACGGCGACTGCGCCAGCGCCTGCAGGGAAACGGCCGCTTTTCCGCACAGCGGATGGCCGGGCCAGACAATGGCACGCAGGAAATCCTCTTGAAACGGCACAGCTACCAGCTCCGGGCTTTGCGGCTGCGTTTCGATTAATCCAAGGTCAATTTCGTTGTGCAGCAGCATCTGCTCGATTTCGGCGGACTTGCGCACTTCTGCCCGGACTTCCACGCCCGGCACCTTTTCGTGCCCGCTCCAATACAAAACGGACGCTGCCGGCCGCCGCGTGCAGAAGACGTTCGTGCGCCCGCCGATGGCCGAACGCGTCGAAGCGAAAACGGCGTTCGGGGATCTCGCCGTCTGCCAGACGCCCGCGCGCGCGTTCCTCGTTTCGCGCAACGGCCAAAGCGCCGGCACGGTCCGAGGGCTGGCGCATAGGCATGGGAATATGGATCTGCAGGAAAGCTTCCCGTCCGGCGCGGTCCTCGTGCTGTTTGCCGTGTGCGTGCTGCTTTTCCACGATGACGATATCGAGATCGTCTGATGAAAATTTCGGCGGGCAGGGGCTGTCCGCTTGACAAGGCCCGCCGCTTCCTTTATAATCAAAGTATATTCGTGCGACAAAGACGTCTGCCCGGCGTCTTTGCCGCGCGATTTTTTTATTTTGCACGGTTTTTGAAAGGGAGGGAGCGCGGATGAACGACCTCGTTCGGCACGAAAAACAGATCAACCAGCAGCTGGCGCGCTATGGCGTTAAGTTCGGGATTTATCAAAATGGCGAATTCCACGAACGGCTGTTCCCGTTTGATACGATTCCCCGCGTGATTACGGCAGAAGAATGGGAAGGCCTGGAAAAGGGCCTGTGCCAGCGCGTGCGGGCTTTGAATGCGTTCTTAAAGGACATCTATGGGGAAAAGCACATCCTGAAAGACAAGGTGGTGCCGGAGGATTTCGTCTACCGCTCGCCGGGCTATTTGCCGCAGTGCGAAGGGATTACGCCGCCGAAAGGGGTCTACAGCCACATTTCGGGCATCGACCTCGTCAAGGGCAAAGACGGCGTCTGGTACGTTTTGGAGGATAACCTGCGCATCCCGTCGGGCGCTTCGTATCCTTTGATTGCGCGCGAATTGTGCCGCCGCTGCAGCCCGGAAACGTTCCGCCGCCACCACATCCGCGACAACCGCGGCTATGGCGCCCTTTTGCGCGAGACGATGGACAGCGTCAACACCGGCGGCCTCAACGTGGTGTTTACGCCCGGGCGCTACAATGCCGCCTATTTCGAGCATTCCTACTTAGCCGAGCAGGCCGGCGCCGTGCTCGCGGAGGCGGGCGACCTGTATGTGCGGGATTCGACGCTTTATTACCGCTCCACCCACGGGGACGCGCGCGTCGGGGCGATTTACCGGCGAGTGTCCGACGAATATATGGACCCGCTGTGCTTTGAAGCCTCGTCGTTAATCGGTGTGCCCAATCTCATGGCGGCGTACCGCGCGGGGAATGTGGCGGTTTTGAATGCGTTTGGCAACGGCGCTGCCGACGATAAGGGGATTTACTATTTCGTTCCGAAAATGATCCGCTACTATCTCCACGAGGAGCCGCTCCTCTCGAATGCGCCGACGTATCTGCCGATCGACGAGAAGGACCGGGCGTATATCCTCGAGCATCTGCAGACGCTCGTGCTCAAAGACGTCGCGGAGGCCGGCGGCTACGGCGTCGTGTTCGGCGAAAAGCTCTCGAAAGCGGAACTTGCCGGTTGGCGCGAAAAGATTCTCGCACAGCCCCGCCGTTTCATCGCGCAGGAAGTGGTTGATTTTCAGGATCTGCCGATCATGGAAAACGGGGAAGAGGTCCTGCGCAAAGCGGATCTGCGCGCATTTGTGCTTTCGAGCGCCGGAAAGACCGTCGCCTGGCCCAGCGGCCTGACGCGCTTTTCGCGCAATCCCGACAGCTTTATTGTAAATTCTTCTCAGGGAGGAGACTTTAAGGACACATGGATACTGTCACGCTGAGCAAACAGAACCGCCTGTTCTGGCTGGGCCGCTACGCCGAGCGCGCCCACACGACCATCCAGTATATGATGAAACAATTTGACCTTTCCATCGACGGGCAGCCCTACGACTACCACCGCTTCTGCCGCCAGATGGGCATCCCGTGCGTGTATGAAAGCGAGGAGGATTTCTGCCGGCGCTATCTTTTCGACGGCGATTCGATTTATTCCGTGCGTTCGAGCGTCGAAGCCATGCTCGACAACGGCGTGACGCTGCGCGAGACGATCACGTCGCCGACGCTCGCATACCTGCAGATGGCGCATTCCGCGATGGATCTGGCCGCGCGCAGCGAGGCGCCGGCCGTCGAGCTGCAGTGGGTGCTCGACGATATCATGGCGTTTTGGGGCAGCTTTGACGACGCCGTCCCCGACGAGCATACGCGTAATTTGACAAAAGTCGGCGCCGCGGTGGAGCGCGTCAGCCTGATGCTGCGGCTCGACTGGAAGGGCGAGCGGCTTTCCCAGGAATTGGAGAAGCTCTTAAACCGTCTGTATAAAACCGGCCTGACCCCGCAGCCGGAACCGCTGGAGGTCTTAAACCGCAGGGTGCTGCGCGGCGAAGAAATCGACCGCGTGACGCTTTTAAACAGCGTGGAGGGGCTTTTCCGCGTATGAGCTGCGTGCTGCACTTTTTCTATGACACGCTTCTGGAATTTGCACAGCCCGTGCGCGCGCATGCGTTCGTGCTGCGGTGTTTGCCGCCGTCGTTTTCGGGGCAGGAAATTCTGGACGTCTCGCTTGATTTGAAGCCGCGCGTACCGTATGCGCTGCAAAAAGACAGCTTCGGGAACCTTTTGGAGATTGGCCGCATCGAAGCGCCGCACAGCCGGTTCCGCTACACGGTGCGCGGCTCTGTGCGGCGCGACGACAGCCGGAAAAGGCCCGCCCCCTGCCCCGCGCTCTTTTCGCTGCCCTCGCCCTACACGCGGGAAAGCGCAGCGATGCGGGCGTTCTTCGAGGGCCTTTCCCTGCCCGACACGCCAAAAGCGCGCGCGTGGGCGCTGTCCGAAGCCGTGCGCGGGTATCTGGAATACGTGCCCGGTTCCACGGGCGTTGCGACGACGGCCGCCGAGGCGTTTTCCGCCGGGCGCGGCGTGTGTCAGGACTTTGCCCATGTTTATCTGGCACTCGCGCGCTGTGCGGGGCTTTCCGCGCGCTATGTCAACGGCTTGCCCGAAGGCGAAGGCGAAAGCCACGCGTGGTGCGAGGTCTGGCTCGACGGCATTTGGACCGGTATCGACCCGACGCGCGGCCAGTGGGCCGACGAGGGCTACCTGCGCCTGAATACCGGCCGCGATTTTGGCGACTGCCCGATGGAACGCGGCGTATTTTTGGGGAGCACGGCGCAGACGCAGACCGTCTTTATGCGCGTGCGCCGGGAGGCGTAGGGCAGCGCCCCTTTTTTTGAATAGATCAAAACGAAACAATGGCCCGCAGCGGCGCGAAAGGGATGTCCTTTTTTGCCGTTTTGCGGCGGAAAGGACGTTTTTTATGGTACAGGAAGTTGTGCGCCTTCCTTTAGCGGTGGGGGAGGAGCTCGCCATCCGCAAAAACCGCCTCGGTGAAGGGGGGAAGCGTTTCTGCGTCGTCACCGGCACGCACGGCGACGAGCTCGAGGGGCAGTACGTCGTATGGCGGCTAAACCGGCTGTTGACCGAACACCCGGAGTGGCTGTGCGGCACCGTGGACCTTTACCCCGCCTTAAACCCGCTGGGCATCAGCACGATCACGCGCGGCATCCCCCTGTGCGACCTCGATATGAACCGCACGTTCCCGGGCTCCGAAACGGGCTCGATGTCCGAATATATTGCGGCGAAGCTCACGGAGGATTTAAAGGGCGCGGCCGCGTGCGTCGATATCCACGCGAGCAACATTTTCCTGCGGGAGATCCCCCAGGTGCGCGTCAATGTGAACACAGCTTCCCGCCTCGTGCCGATGGCAAAGCGTTTGAATATGGATTTTATCTGGGTCCATGCGGCGGCGACCGTACTCGAGTCGACGCTGGCATATAACCTGAATGCGCTCGACACGCCGACGCTCGTCGTCGAGATGGGCGTCGGGATGCGCCTGACGCGCAGCTACGGCGACCAGCTTTTAAATGGCCTGCTCTCGCTGATGCAGTCGCTCGGCATGTGGAAGGGCCCCGTCGACCCCATTACGGACCCGCTGCTCGGCGATGATGGGAACGTTTCGTTTTTAAATGCGTCGGGCCCGGGCATCTTTGTGCCGTGTGTCGGCCACGCGGCCCGCGTCGAAAAGGGGCAGGAAGTCGGCATCGTCGCCGATCCCCTGACCGGGGAAATCCGCGAGACGCTCAAAAGCCCGGTTTCGGGGCTGCTCTTTACGCTGCGGGAGTACCCGGTTGTGTATGAGGGCTCACTGCTCGCGCGCATTTTGGAACTGCAGGCGTAAGGAGGGCTGTTAGAAAGATGGAAGAAAAGATTTTATTTACGGTTGACACGCCGTACCGGCCCTCCTTGCCCGTCAAGGGCTGGTTTTTCGGCAACCCGGAGAAAAAGAGCCTTGCCGTGATGGGTGCTTTACGCGGCAACGAGATCCAGCAGATGTACGTGTGCGCGCGGCTCGTGCGGGCACTGGAAGCCGTCGAAAAGGCGGGGCTTTTGGCAGAGGATTGCGGCCTTCTCGTCGTGCCGTGCGCGAACCAATTCTCGATGAACGTCGGGCGCCGCTTCTGGGCCGCCGACAACACGGACATCAACCGCATGTTCCCGGGCTATGACGCGGGCGAGACGACCCAGCGCATCGCCGCGCGGGTTTTCCATGCGCTGCAGGGCTACCAGTACGGCGTGCAGCTCGCGAGTTTTTACATGCCCGGCGACCATCTGCCGCACGTGCGCATCATGGAAACGGGCTATCAGCACGCCGAGGAGGCCACGGCGTTCGGGCTGCCGTACATTCTCCTGCGCACGCCGCAGTCGTACGACACGACGACGTTAAACTACAACTGGCAGATCTGGTCGACGCAGGCGTTTTCGCTGTACACGACGTCGACCGACCACATCGATGAGCCGGCCGCCGCGACCGCGGTGGAGGCCGTGCTGCGCTTTCTGTCGCTGAAGGGGTTTTCCCGCCAGATGTTCCCGCGCTTGACCACAAGGCCGACGCTGTTTCGCGAAAACCAGCTGCACAACATCCTCTCCACGGCCGGCGGGCTTTTGCTGTGCCGCCGCAAGCCCGGCGACCCGGTCGAAAAGGGCGACGTGCTGTGCGAAATCTTAAACCCGTGCACGTGCGAGGTGCTCGAACAGCTGCGCGCCGACTGCCGCGGGCAGGTCTTTTTCTGCCACCACACGCAGCTGATCAACGGCCACGAGGTCGCGTACCGCATCCTGCCGGACGAGGAAAAGGGCTTTTTGTTTTACGATTGACCGAAGAGAAAGATAAAAAAACGGGCGCGCCGGTTTTTCACGGCGCGCCTGTTCTTTCGTGTTTGGCGTATGAGATAGCAGGTCTGCGGTTTAGGCCGCTTTCGTATCCGCGTCTTTGAGCATGAGTGTGCGGTACAAAAACGCGTTGCACACGCAGATGCCCGTCATGATGCCCAGCGGCAGCAGCGGCGAAATGCCGGATGCGGCCGGAACGAATTTCACGATGATAAAGAGCACATAACACGCGAGGCTTGCAATGTACATCTCCCAGAACAGCCTCCACGGCGGGCCTTTATGCGGCGCGGTGCTGAAAAGCAGGCTCGGGCAGAAGCAGTAGCCCACAAGGAAACACACATTTGCGATGAGGTTCAATACGCGCAGCGGCACGAAGCCCGCCTGGCCGTACAGTTCCGTGCAGACCTGTGCCACCACAAGCAGACACGTGCCGGCTATATACAGCGTGAGCCAGACGGCAGATTTCGTGGCTTTCTTCATCGAGTACACCTCCTGTTCCAAAAGTTTTCAAGTCGTTTCTTTGTCTATGCGTTCGTGCGCGTCCGTCCAGAGCTTCAGCGCGACGAGCCAGAGCATCCACGCGGCATAGCCGAGGACGTACCCGATCCCTGCGAGCCCCGTCGATGGAACTGCATAGGAGAGCACGAGGCACAGTGCATAGAGGAAAATCCCCACAATGCCCAGCCGATACCACGGCCGCTGCATGCGGGGTATCCCGACGTCTTTTTTGCGGTCCGTCTTCGGGCGCGCGAACAAAATGCAGCCCCAGAAGACGAGTAAACCAATCCAATAGAGGACAAATCCGAGCGCGGACGTGCGGTCGGACAGGCGCAGCGCCGGCGCGGCAATCCATGCCGCAGAGAACGCCACAACCGCGACCCAAAACCAATGCGCTTGTTTCCAGCTCGTCTTTGTCCGGGCTTCCTGCGTCAACGCTTTCATTCGGGTGGCCTCCCTTCAAATTTCGTTTGTGAGGCGGTCAAATCTTCTGGCCCATGGGACTCACACCTTTCTGTTCGTGAAGATTTCTTTTGTATCATCATTTTCCGTAAAAGAATATTGAAATCCTATTTATCCATCTTTATCATACTCTACATGGAAAGAAAATGCAATAAGATTTAGAAAAATGTTGAAAAAATTTTAGAAAGTGCTTTCAATTTCGCCGCCCCTTCGCAAAACGGCCGCGGATATGGTACAATAAACGAAAACGACGCGGCGCGCCGGTTTCTGCGCGGCCGCAAAAAGGGGGAACGGCTGTGCCGCGCTTTTTTCTGGATACAATCCCGGACGACGAGGCGGTGATTTTGGGCGAGGACGCGCGCCATATCGCGAAGAGCCTGCGCATGCGCCCGGGCGAGGAAGTGACGCTGTGCGACTGTTTGGGCTACGATTACCGCGGGGAAATCGCGGAGGTTTCGCCCGAAGCCGTGCGCGTGCGGATTTTGGAGATCTGCAAGAGCTTCGCGGAGCCTTCGGTGCAGGTTACGCTGTGCCAGGCGCTTTTAAAGGGCGACAAGATGGATTGGGTCGTGCAGAAGGCTGTCGAGCTCGGCGTGCGGCGCATCCAGCCGATGGTGACGGCGCGCTGCGTGTCGCGCCCGGACGAAAAGGCACTTTCGAAAAAAACGCAGCGCTGGCAGAAGATTGCGCTCGAGGCCGCCAAGCAGAGCGGCCGCGGCATCATCCCGGAAGTGCTGCCGGCCGTTTCGTTTCAAAAGGCCGTAAAGGCCGCGCCGAAGCCGCGGCTGCTGTTTTACGAGGGCGGCGGCCGGCGCGTGCCGGAGCTGCTTTCCGAAACGGAGGCGGCGCTTTCGATGTTCATCGGCCCCGAAGGCGGTTTTGCGGACGAAGAGGTCGCGCAGATGGAAGCCGAGGGCGGCGTGCGCGCGACGCTCGGGCCGCGGATCCTTCGCGCGGAGACGGCGCCGCTCGCGGCCCTTGCGGCCGTGATGGTTGTGACGGGAAATTTATGAGGGGGAATTTTGCAAGATGGAAAAACGGGCACTCGTGACCGGCGGCAGCGGCGGTATCGGCGCGGCGATCTGCCGGCGGCTCGTGCGCGACGGCTGGAGCGTGACCTTTACGTTCTGCCGCCACGAGAAGAAGGCGGCGGCCCTTTCGCGCGAAACGGGCGCGTTCGCGATGCGTGCGGACCTTTCGAGCCGCGCGTCGTGTGAGGAGCTGTTTGCGCGGACGGGCGCGGTGGAATTGCTCGTCAACAACGCCGGCATTGCGCAGCAGAAGATGTTTCAGGATATCACGGAGGAGGACTGGCGCCGCATGTTCGCGGTGGATGTTGACGGCGTGTTCCGCTGCTGCCAGCTCGCGCTGCCGCATATGCTGCATGAAAAGCGCGGCAGCATCGTAAACATCTCTTCGATGTGGGGCATTTCAGGCGCGTCGTGCGAGGTACACTATTCGGCGGCGAAGGCGGCGGTCATCGGGCTGACGAAAGCGCTCGCCAAAGAGCTCGGCCCGAGCCACATCCGCGTCAACTGCGTGGCGCCGGGCGTCATTGACACGCCGATGAACGCGCGCCACGGCGAAAAAGTGTTGAAAGAACTCGCCGAAGAGACGCCGCTCGGGCGCCTCGGCACGCCGGAAGACGTCGCCGCGGCGGTGGCGTTCCTCGGCAGCGACAAGGCGTCGTTTATTACGGGCCAGGTCCTCACGGTGGACGGCGGCTTTTTGGGAGTGACCTGAAACTCCCGTCGCCCGAACCCCGGGGGTTCAGCCCCTTTCCCGGGGGGTTCAGCCCTTTATAGATAGATAGAAAGGAAGATCCGAATGCTCACCTATCAAGATTTTCAAAAAGCAGACGAAGCCCTCTTTTTAAACATGGAGGAGGCTTTTAACGCCACCGACGCGATGCTGCACCCGACCTCCCTCGAAAAGCGCCGCCGCACGTTTGCGGCCGCGGTTTCCGAAGACCCGACCGTGCGCGGGGTATTCTGCCTTTCCGACGGGGTTCCTGCCGGTTACGCGGTTTTAAGCCGCGGCTTTTCGACCGATTTCGGCGGGTACGTGCTGTGGGTCGAGGAGATTTTTGTCGATGCGGCGTTTCGCGGCCAGGGCATCGGGCGCGCGTTTTTGGAGTGGATCACAAAGACCGCCGCGAAGGACTGCGCGCTTGTGCGGTTAGAGGTCGCGCCCGAAAACCCGCGCGCCGCAAAGCTGTATGAGGCCATGGGTTTTCAAACGCTCGCATACCGGCAGTACATCCGCCCGCAGTCGGGTGCTTAAAAGAATCGTATCCGTTTTGTTGCAAGTCTAACAAAACTGTAAGCATAAAACGTTATGTAAACCCTTGATGCCCCCATGCATTCATGATAGAATTTTGATGGAACGAAGAAACGGAGGGGTGCAGATGAAGCGGTTATTGGCAGGGCTTTTCTGTTGTTTGCTGCTCTTTTGCGGCGCGGGGGCGCTGGCCGGCTGCAACGCGCAGCAGGCACAGACGATTTCGCTTTTGCTTTCGGCGGAACCCGCGACGCTCGACCCGCAGATTGCGCACGGCAGCGACGCCGCAACGCTGATCGGCGCGCTGTATGAGGGGCTGTGCCGCTTGGATGAAAACGGCGACGCCCAGCCCGGCGTTGCCGAAAGCTGGGAGGCAAACAGCACAAATACCCAGTTTACGTTTCATCTGCGCGAAGACGCCGTCTGGAACGGCAATGTCGCGGCATTGACGGGGGATTCGGATGATACGGCCCCCACGCCCGTCACCGCGTCGGATTTCATCTATGCGTGGCAGCGCGCGCTCGACCCCGCGACCGGCAGTACATCCTGCGCGCCGCTTCTGTGCATTGAAAATGCACCGGCCATTCACGCGGGCACGATGGACAAAAGCGCGCTCGGCGTGGAAGCGCCGGACGATCATACGCTGGTGGTGCACCTTTCGCGCAGCTGCCCCGATTTTCCGGAACAGACGGCTGCCACCGTGTGCATGCCGTGCAGCGCGGATTTCTTTGCGAGCACGGCCGGCAAATACGGCCTCGAGCGCGTCTCCATTCTGGGAAACGGCCCGTTTGAGATCCGGCGCTACGGCTGGGAACACGGGGTGTCCCTCTCGATGGCCGCGTCGGACACGTACCGCGGCGAAGCGGAAGCCGTGCCGGGTGCTTTGCAGGTGACGTTCGGCGCCGTGACGGTGGATGCCAGCGACAGCGAAGCGGCGCCGCCGGAGGGCACCGATTCGGCGTCGAGTGCGGCCGCGCGCGAGGTCGATACGCTCACGGCGCTTTCCAACGGCCAGATTGACGCCGCCGCGATTCCCGCTTCACGGGCCGAGGAGGCCGAGGCGGCGGGCCTGACGGTCCAAACCAGCACGGACACGACGTGGGGGCTGTGCTTCCACGCGTCCGGGAAGTTCTCGTCGGCCGCTTTGCGCCAGGCGTTTTTGCAGGCGCTCGACCGCGAAGCCCTCGAAAGCCTGCTGCCCGCCGGAAGCATCCCGGCGGAGGACCCCCTGCCGCCGGACACGCGCTTTGCCGGCGCTTCGTACCGCGACGCGGCGGGCGGCAGCTTTTATATGCGCGAAAGCGATGGGGCGGCGGCCCTTTACCAAAGTCAGAACCTCGGGGAATTTTCCGTCACGCTTTTGTGCACGGAGGAGAATAAGGAGCTCGCCAGCCAGATGCTCGCGAATTGGAACGAGACGTTTGAAACGTATTTTAGCCTGGAAGCCGTAGACGAGGAGACGCTGCGCGCGCGCGTGGAGGCCGGCAGCTTCGACGTGGCGCTGTATCCGCTCTCTGCGGAGACGGCCGACGCCGGCACGGCTTTGTCCCATTTTTTGAGCGGCCAGAACACGAACCCCACCGGGATTTCGGATCCGCAGTTTGATTCCCTGCTGTCCGGCGCCTCTACGCCCGCAGAGCTTGCGCAGGCTGAAAAACGCCTGTGCGATGCGGCCGTGTTCTATCCGGTCTATTACGTCCGCCATGCATTTGCGGCGGCCCCGGGTATTAGCGGCGTTTGGATGCACGGCTTCTGCGGCGGCATGGATTTCCTGCACGCACAAAAAGACGGCGGCTGACCCGCCCAAACATAAAAGGCTCCGGCAGGAAGCTGCTTTTTCACAGGGCGGCTCCCTGCCGGTTTTTTGATGCTTTCGGCGGGCAGAAACGCGAAAAAAATTGACACATTTCAGGCGTTATGATACAATCTGCTAAAACGAGAAAGCCAAACGGCCAAAATATGCCGGCCCGGTGCCGGCGGAAAAGGAGTTTTCCAATGCGCGATCAAAGAGATACGAATATCCCCTATAAAATCTATCTGTCCGAGTCGGAGATGCCAACGCAGTGGTACAACGTCCGTGCGGATATGCAGCATAAGCCCGCGCCGCTGTTAAATCCCGCCACGCTGCAGCCGATGACCCCCGAGGAGCTGTCGCATGTCTTCTGCGACGAGCTCGTCGCGCAGGAGCTCGACGACACCACCGCGTATTTCGACATTCCAAAGGAGATCCTCGATTTTTATAAGATGTACCGCCCCTCCCCGCTCGTGCGCGCGTACTGCCTCGAGGAGAAACTGCAGACGCCCGCGAAGATTTACTATAAGTTTGAGGGCAATAACACGAGCGGCAGCCACAAATTGAACTCCGCAATCGCGCAGGCATACTATGCGAAAAAGCAGGGGTTAAAGGGCGTCACGACGGAAACCGGCGCCGGCCAGTGGGGCACGGCCCTCGCGATGGCCTGCGCGTTTTTGGACATGGACTGCAAGGTCTATATGGTCAAGGTCAGCTACGAGCAGAAGCCGTTCCGCCGGGAAGTCATGCGTACGTACGGCGCGAGCGTCACGCCTTCGCCGTCCGACACGACCGCGGTCGGCCGCAAGATTTTAGCGGAGCACCCGGGCACGAGCGGCAGCCTCGGCTGCGCGATTTCCGAAGCCGTCGAAGCGGCGACGAGCCAGCCCGGATACCGCTATGTCCTCGGCAGCGTGTTAAACCAGGTGCTTTTGCACCAGTCGGTCATCGGCCTCGAGGCGAAAACGGCGCTGGACAAATACGGGATAAAGCCCGACATCATCATCGGCTGCGCGGGCGGCGGTTCGAATTTGGGCGGCTTAATTTCCCCGTTTATGGGGGCGCAGCTGCGGGGCGAGGAAACATACCACTTTATCGCGGTCGAGCCGGCGTCGTGCCCGAGCCTGACGCGCGGGCGGTTCGTCTATGACTACTGCGATACCGGCCGCGTCTGCCCGCTCGCAAAGATGTATACGCTCGGCAGCGGGTTTATCCCGTCGGCAAACCACGCCGGCGGCCTGCGCTATCACGGCATGAGCCCGGTTGTGTCGCAGCTTTATGACGACGGCCTGATCGAGGCGCGCAGCGTGGAACAGACGGCGGTCTTTGCCGCGGCCGAGGAATTCGCGCGCATTGAGGGCATCCTGCCCGCGCCCGAAAGCAGCCACGCGATCCGTGTCGCGATCGATGAGGCGATGAAGTGCAAGGAGACCGGCGAGGAGAAGACGATCCTGTTCGGCCTGACCGGCACGGGTTATTTCGATATGGTCGCATATGGCAAGTATAACGACGGGGAAATGACCGACTCCATCCCGACCGACGCGGAACTGGAGGCCGGCTTTGCGGGCCTGCCGCCGCAGCCGCAAGCGTAACCGGTGCGCTTGACACGGGGCAGGGCCTGTGTTAAAATAACAGAAACTTTTTAAAAAACCATTGCGCTTGCCGCCGGGGAAGCGCTTTGCGCCGCAGCTTTTATCGTTAGGCCCAAGCAGATAAAAGCACTGCGGCGCTTTTCTTTTGCGGCGGCGCAAAAAGGAGCGATGTTTGATGAAGCCTTATCTGATGCGAAGGGCCCGCCAGGCGCTCTCGGACGCGGCGTGTGCGGCCGTTTTAAAGCGCGCGACGTCCGGCGTGCTGGCACTTTCCGAAAAAGACGGCACGCCGTATGCGGTGCCGCTGAGTTTTGTGGACGATGGGAATGCGCTGTATTTTCACTGTGCGAAGGAGGGCCGCAAGCTCGACGTGATTGCCCAGAACCCGCGGGCGGCATTCTGCGCCGTTGGCCGCGACGACGTGCGGCCCGAGGCGTTTACGACGCGCTACGAGAGCGTGACGGTCTTCGGGAAAATTTCCATTGTGGAAGACGACGCCGAAAAGCGCCGTGCGGCCTTGCTATTGTGCGATAAATATGCACCTGAATCCTCCGAGGCGGACCGCGCGGCGGAGCTTTCGCAGTATTGGAATGCCTTGTGTGTGCTCAAACTTTCAAAAGATGCCGTGACGGGGAAAGCGTCGCGCAACACGTAAAGCAATTGACGAAACGGGAAGGGGAGGCCATATGGAAAAGACAAGCTATTTTCGAACCTTTTGCAAATATACCTCTTTGAATGTCCTCGGCATGCTCGCGCTGTCGTGCTATATTTTGGCCGATACATTCTTTGTGTCGCAGCGCATGGGCGCAAACGGTCTGGCTGCGTTAAACCTGGCCGTGCCGGTGTACAATTTCTTAAATGGCACGGGGCTTATGCTCGGCATGGGCGCGGCGACGCACTATTCCATCGCGAAAAGCCAGGGGAATGACCGCGAAGCGGACCGGTATTTTACGCATGCCGTGGCGCTCGTGTGCGGGTTCACCGCTTTGTATGTGGTGCTCGGCCTCTTTTTCCCGGGCCCGATTGTGCGGCTGTTCGGCGCGTCGGGCGAAGTGTACGGGATGTCGGAGACATACTTGCAGACGCTTCTGCTTTTTTCGCCGGCATTTTTGCTCAACAATACCCTGTTGTGCTTTGTGCGCAACGACGGCGCGCCGCAGCTTTCGATGGCCGGCATGATTACCGGCAGCCTTTCGAATGTCGTGCTCGACTGGGTCTTCATGTACCCGCTGGGGCTTGGCATTTTCGGCGCGGCGTTCGCGACGGGCTTGGCGCCGGTTATCAGCATCGCGGTCATGGCGCCGCACTGGCTCTCCCGCAAGAAGGGCTTCCATCTTCGCAAAGAACGCCTGCGGCCGGGCCATTTTGCCGGCATTTTAAAGAGCGGCGTGCCGTCGCTCGTGACGGAGGCCTCTTCGGGCATCGTGATGATTGCGTTTAACGCGCTGTTTTTGCAGCTTTCCGGCAATACGGGCGTCGCGGCGTACGGCGTGGTCGCGAACCTGGCGCTCGTCGCCGTGTCGATCTTTACGGGCATCTCCCAGGGCGTGCAGCCGCTGTTCAGCCGTGCCTGGGGGGCGCAGGACCACCGCACACTGCAGAAAAATCTGCGCTATGCGGTTGTGTGTGCCCTGGTCTTTTCGGCTGCACTCTATGTAGTCGTCTTCCTATTTGCGCGGCCGCTGACGGCTGTCTTTAACAGCGGGGCGGATCCGACGCTGCAGGCACTGGCCGAACCCGGCATGCGGCTTTATTTCTTGGCCTGCCCGTTTGTCGGCATCAATGTAGTACTGTCCGTCTATTTTACTTCGACGGAACATCCGGGCCCCGCACAGCTATTGTCGCTGTTGTACGGCTTCCTCGTGCTGCTGCCGATGGTGTTCCTGCTTTCGGCTGCCGGCGGCGTGACGGGCACGTGGTGTGCGTATCCGGCCACGCACGCGCTGGTGTGTGTGGTCGGCCTGCTCCTTTTCAGGCGTCTGCACAAAAAACATTCGCAAAAGCCCCTTCCCAATCCGGACAATAAAGCCAGCCAAAAAGGCGGCGCACCGCTGCAGTCCGCAGCCGTGTGCCGCCTTTTTTAGCATCAAATGGAGTACGAAAAATTCGGAATTACAGGTCTTTGGCCCAGCCAAGGCTGCGGCCGACCGCGCGGTGCCAGCCTTTTAAAAGGTGTTCGGCTTCGGCGGGATCCATGTTTGGCGTAAAGACCGTGTCGCATTTCCACAGCCCTTCAATTTCCCGGAGATCCTTCCATACGCCGACGGCGAGCCCCGCAAGGTATGCCGCGCCCAAGCCCGTCGTCTCGCGGATGGCCGGCCGGCGAACGGGTTTATTTAAAATATCCGCCTGGAACTGCATCAGGAAATGGTCGCGGCTCGCACCGCCGTCGGCCTTTAACGACGACAGCGGCAGCCCCGTGTCGGCTTCCATCGCATGGACGAGGTCCCATACGCCATAGGCGATCGATTCCTGCGCCGCACGCACAATGTGTTCGCGTTTCGTGCCGCGCGTGATGCCGACTAAGCAGCCGCGCGCGTACATATCCCAGTACGGCGCGCCGAGTCCCGTAAAGGCCGGCACCAGATAGACGCCGCCGTTATCCTTGACCTTCTGCGCGTAGTATTCGGCGTCGCGGCTGTCCGGGAAAAAGCGCAGCTCATCGCGCAGCCACTGGATGACGGCGCCGCCGACGAAGACGGAGCCCTCCAACGCGTAGCGCACGCGGCTGTCCGGCGACGCGGCGATCGTCGTCAAAAGGCCGTTTTTGCTCGCAAACGGCGTTTCGCCCGTGTTCATCAACAGGAAGCAGCCGGTTCCATACGTATTCTTTGCGTCGCCGGGGGCAAAACACGTCTGGCCGAACAGCGCCGCCTGCTGGTCGCCTGCGATGCCCGCAATCGGGATTTGCACGCCCTGCAGTTCCGTATAGCCGAAAATGCCGCAGCTTGGCCGCACCTCGGGCAGCATCGCCCGCGGGATATCGAGCGCTTCTAACAGTTCATCGTCCCAGTCGAGCTTATGGATGTCATAGAGCATCGTGCGGGAAGCGTTTGTATAATCCGTCGCGTGGACTTTCCCGTTTGTGAGCTTCCACAACAGCCACGTGTCGACCGTGCCGAACAGGATTTCTCCGCGCTTTGCCTTGTCGCGCGCGCCCTCGACGTGGTCTAGGATCCATTTGATCTTCGTGCCGGAAAAGTACGCGTCCGGCAGAAGGCCCGTCGCCTGACGGATGTGCTCCTCCATGCCGTCGGCGACGAGGCGGTCGACGAGCGGCGCCGTGCGCCGGCACTGCCAGACGATCGCGTTGTAAATCGGCCGGCCGGTCGATTTATCCCACAAAATCGTCGTCTCGCGTTGGTTCGTGATGCCGATTGCCGCAATCTCTTTGGGGGAAATGCCGGTCTGTGCGAGCAGCTCGACCATGACGCCGTACTGCGAAGACCAGATTTCCATTGCATCGTGCTCAACCCAGCCCTCGTGCGGGTAGATCTGCGAGAATTCCCGCTGGTTGACGGCCAGGATGTTCTGCTCCTCGTCGAATAACAGCACGCGGGAGCTTGTGGTGCCTTGGTCCAGGGCGAGGATGTAGCTTGCCATGTCGGAACCTCCTTTTTACGCGGGTGCTTTGGCGGGCATCGCGCGCGTCGCGATGAAGGAAGCGCCGCTGCCGCAGACGTCTTCCAAAATGACCTGTCCGAGCTTTATGGGCGCTTTTACGGTGATGCCGTCGAGCGCGCGCGCCGCTTCGCGCAAAAGCGCCTTCGGCACCGCACGGTCCGTTTTGACCGGGCAGCGCGGGTAAAGCCCATTTTCACAGCGCACGGTCGAGGTGACGGTGCGGGTGGGGTTAATCAATTCAGTCTTGCCGTACGCCGCGCCGCGCGGGCAGCTGTTGCCGGAGACCGCGTAGCCGTTTTCGTCATCCACATGCAGGTGGCAGCCGCGCGGGCAGACGATGCAGATCAGTTCTTTCATTGGGCAGTCCCTCCTTTCGCGCGGACGGAAACCGTGAGGCTTCCAGCCGCCTTGTCGAGCAGCACTTTTGGCAGTGCAATGCATTCCATCTCGCCGGGCGCCACGTGGTCGCGTGCAAAGCGTGCGATCGGTGTGCCTTCGCTTTCGACGAGGATTTCGCTTTCCTGCCCCGCTTCGCGCACGCGGAAGAACACGTTGCAGCGGTTTTCCACGTTTTGCGGGCGGATGTGCTGCGGCACCGTGTAGCTGACATTTTCGCCGGTCTTCACTTCCAGGACGGGGCCGCCCTTTGCGCCGCCTTCCAAGACGTAGCGCGCCGCGGCCCGGCCGGCTTCTTCGCTTTCGGCCGTCACGTAGTCGACGAGGTCGTGCACGTGCGCGACGTTGCCGCAGGTGAAGACGCCGGGAATCGACGTCTCCAGGTTTTCATAGACGACGGCACCGTTCGTGCGCCGGTCCATCTCGATACCGGCCATGCGCGTGAGCTCGTTTTCGGGGATTAAGCCGACCGACAGCAGGAGCGTGTCGCAGTCAAAGACCATCTCCGTGCCGGGGATCGGGTTGCGGTGTTCGTCAACCTTCGAGACGACAACCTGCTCGACGCGGTCGCGCCCGCGGATGTCCGTCACCGTGTGCGACAGGTACAGCGGGATCTCGTAGTCGTTTAAGCACTGGACAATGTTGCGGTTTAATCCGCCCGGATGCGGCATGACCTCGACACACGCGAGGACCTTTGCCCCTTCGAGCGTCATGCGCCGCGCCATGATCAGGCCGATGTCGCCGCTGCCGAGGATCACGACGCGGCGTCCGGGCAGGAAGCCTTCCATATTGACGTAGCGCTGTGCGGCGCCGGCCGTGAAGATGCCGGCCGGCCGCGTGCCGGGGATGCCGATCGCGCCGCGCGTGCGCTCGCGGCAGCCCATCGCCAGAATGACACTCTTCGCGCGCTCAACGCGATAGCCGGTTTTGGCGCCCATCATGTGGACTTCGCGCTCCGGCGTCAAGGCGAGCACCATCGTATCCGTGCGCACCTCTACGCCCGTCTTCGAGAGCTGCTCGATGAACCGCCCGGCGTATTCGGGGCCGGTCAATTCCTCGTGGAAATGGTGCAGCCCGAAGCCGTTGTGGATGCACTGGTTTAAAATGCCGCCGAGTTCGCGGTCACGCTCGACGAGCAGGATGTGCTTTAAGCCGCTTTCCCACGCGGCACAGGCCGCAGCCAGGCCCGCCGGCCCGCCGCCGATTACGAGTAAATCATACACCATGTCCGGTGCCTCCCTTCGTTTCACACGCTAAGATCCACATGCCCGCGCGGTCCTGCACGATGTCGAGCGGCGAGCAGTGGAATTCCCGCGCCAGGATCTCGACAACGCGCGGCCCGCAGAAACCGCCCTGGCAGCGGCCCATGCCCGCGTTGACGCGCCGCTTGACGCCGTCGACCGAGCGCGGCGGGATCGGCGCATGCAGTGCTTCGAGGATTTCGCCCTCCGTAACCGTCTCGCAGCGGCAGATGACGCGCCCAAACGCCGGGTTTTTCGCGATCAGCGCCTGCTTTTCTTCGGGCGTCATCGATTTGACACGCGTGCGGTGCCGTTCGCAGACGAAATCGTCCTTCTTCGTCAGGGACAGGCCGTCTTCGCCCAGAAGCTCCACGGCATATTCCGCCACAGCGGGCGCCGCCGAAAGGCCCGGCGAACAGATGCCGGCCAGGTCCAAAAAGCGCGGCGCCGCAAAGCCGATGACAAAATCGCCCGTATCCGCCACGGCGCGCACGCCGGCAAAGTTGCGGATTGCGTCGCGGAAAGCGATCGACGGCACGGAGCGCAGGGCGGTTTGCCGCACGAAGTCGAGGCCCTCACGCGTGTTTGCCGTGTCATCGCCCGCCACCGGCTGCGCGTTCGGCCCGACGATCAAATTCCCGTGCACGGTTGGTGCGACGAGCACGCCCTTGCCGTTTTCGTTTGGGCACTGGAAGATCACATGCGAGACGCGCGTGCCCTCGCTTTTATCCAATAAATAGTATTCCCCGCGCGCCGGATGAATCGTAAACGTGTGGGGCGCGGCCATTTCGTGGATTGCCTGTGCGGCCAAACCGGCCGCGTTGATGACGTACCGCGCTTGGAATGTGCCGCGGTTAGTCGCTACCTCCCAGCCGTTTTCCGTAGGGGAAAGGCCCGTGACCGCCGTCTCCAGGTGCAGCTCGGCGCCGTTTTTGACGGCCGTTTCCGCAAGCGCGAGCGCATACTCCCACGGCGAGCAGATGGCACCCGTCGGCGCGTACAGGGCGCCCTTAACCTCTTCCGAAAGGTTCGGTTCGAGTGCGCGCGCTTGTTCCCCCGAGAGCAGCTGCAAATCCGGCACGCCGTTTTGCTTGCCGCGCGCAAGCAGCGTTTCCAGTGTGCGGCAGTCTTCCTCGGAAAAGGCGAGCACAAACGACCCGCACGGGTCATACGGCACGTCGAGCTTTTCACAGAGTTCCCGCGCGAGCGCGACCCCCCGCACATTGAGCTTTGCCATCAGCGAGCCGGGTTCCGGGTCATACCCCGCGTGCAGGATGGCGGAATTCGCCTTCGTCGTGCCGTCGGCAACGTCGTTTTCGCGCTCGAGCACACCTACCTTCAAGTCGTATTTCGACAGCTCCATGGCGGCTGCAGCACCTGTGATTCCGCAGCCGACGATGAGGACATCGTACATAAAGAAACCTCCTTCGTGTTTCGAACGTATGCTTTATCGGCCGGGCGGCCGCTATTTAGGAAAGCGGCCCCCGAAAAAAAGCGAAACAAAGGCGCCCCTTTTTGGGGTCCCTCCGTTTCGCTCCGTATACTCTAAGAAACCTTGTTCTGTTTTGACGCATTTCACGCGGGTTTACATTTTCCAAACCGCAGGATTGGTTGTCGAAACGGCAATTGCGCCGGCGCCGAGCGCACCGGTCACATCCTCTTTATCCATAATCAGGCCCCCCGCGATGACCGGCTTGCCCGCAGACTGGCGCACGCGGCGGATGATTTTGGGCATCAGCCCCGGCAGTACCTCGATTAGGTCCGACGTATCCTCCGAAAGGTGGCGTTCAATATTCTGGATCGCCATCGAATCGAGCAGGAAAAACCGCTGGATGGAAACGAGGCCCAGGGCTTTCGCGCGTTTCGTCAGCGGCGATTTCGTCGAGATGACGCCGTCGGCCGCGGTCTGCTGCGCGATAAAATCGACACAGATTTCCTTCGCGGAAAGTCCCTCAATCAGGTCTAAGTGCACGAATATGGCCTTCCCGGCCGCGTGGGCGCGTTGGACGAGATCTTTGACGGTCAGCATGTTCCCGTAAAGCAGGAACATCACCGACACGTCGCTTTTCAGCGCAGCGGCAAAGCCCTTGTCATCTTTGACCGAAGCGATAATCGGGCTTTCCGCCAGAAGCTCTAAGGCTTGTGCGCGTTCCATTTTGCTTCTGACACCTTCTTTCGCGGCGCTCAAAGGCAAAAAAATGCACAAAGTGAACAGGTCACTTTGTGCATCTCCGCTTACTCCGCACAAGATTTTCTGTTTCTCATTATACCAGCTTTCCGCAGCGCACGCAAGCCCTTTTCGGCGCCGCGGGATTCGGAGAATTGCAATAATTTCAGGGCGTAAAATTGAGCAAACTGACAAAATGCAAAAAGTCTATTGACACTATTCGTTTCGTTTAATACACTGTGACTAGACAAAGCGAACAAAAAATGTTGGCTCATGAGCATGGAGATAAAGAGCATGGCACTCGATTTAGGAAGAGGCGCCATGCTCTTTTTGCTCTTAGGGCACTTTTTTGGAAAGCTCGGCTACGCTATTTTAAAGAACCCCGCGTCTTTTGAAAACGGCGGGAAGAAGGGAGATTTCTTTTATGTCCAAGCTCAAAAAACTGTCGAAGGGCGCATGCGTGCTGATCGTTTCGATCGCGCTGCTGCTGATCAGCTGCATTGGCGCCTCCGTCGTCCAGACGGATTTCGGCAACGTCACCATCAAAGACCTGCGCTGGGAAACGGAGTCCGGCCACCAGATGAGCGCGCTGCTGCTCGTGCCGAAGACGGCGACGAAAGACAACCCCGCGCCCGCGATCGTCACGAGCCACGGCTGGTACAACACCCGTGAGATGCAGGACTTAAACTATGTCGAGTACGCCCGACGCGGCTTTGTCGTGCTGTCCATCGACATGTATGGCCACGGCAACTCCGAGACGATTGAAAACGGCACGTGGTGGGAAGACGAGAATAACGCCAACGGCATGTACGACGCCGTGAAGCTCGCCGCGACGCTGCCCTACGTCGATGCGACCCGCATCGGTGTGACGGGCCATTCGAACGGCGCTTTGGCTTCGCGCACGGCGGTCATGCTCGATAACAAGGCGGAAACGCCCTTAATTGCCGCGGCCCTGCTCGTCTCGAACGACGCCGTCTATCAGGACGCCGAAACCGGCGAGTACATCAATATCTTCGGCAGCCGCGACGCCGGCATCGTCGCGTGCCAGTACGATGAATTCTTCCACCGCGTCCGCAATGAGGACGGCACGACGACCGCCCCGCGCGACTTCTTAAAGCAGAATACGGCCCAGTCGTTCCTCTATTTCGGGGAAGACCCCACCGGCAAGGAGCCGCGTGTGGCAGGCACCGTTTATCACGCGGACATCGACGGCCAGGACGCGATGCGTTTTATCTATAATCCGCCGATCATTCACCCGTGGGCGCATTTTTCGAAGAATGTTGTCACAAACAGCATCAATTTCTTTAACGAATCCCTGAGCGCGCCGAATATGATCGATGCCACGAACCAAATCTGGCAGGTCAAAGTCGTGTTCAATTTCATCGGCCTTGTTGGCTTTATGATGTTCATGGTCGGCTTTGCGCTGTGCATGCTCAAGACCCGCTTCTTCGCGTCGCTGCGCGCGGAAAAGACCCCCGCGCCGGCCATCGTTTCCGGCGGCCGCGGCAAGGGCTGGCTGTGGGGCACGCTCATTGTCTCCACGGTGTTCTCGATGGTCATGTACATGTCGCTGTACAAGTGGTGCAGCGCAAATCAGCCCGCGCTTTGGAGCGAGCAGTTTAACCCGTACTACATCGGCATGTGGAGCATGCTGTGCGGCCTGTTTGCTTTGTTGATGATGGTCCTCTCGTATCAGCTCAACGGCAAGAAGTCCGGCGTGAGCCTGCGCGAAAACGGCGTCGCGATCAGTGCCGGAAATCTCGGCAAGACGATCCTGCTTGCGCTGATCGTAGCGGGGGCGACGTACAGCACCGTGTTTGTGGCCGATTACTTCTTTAAGACCGACTTCCGCATCTGGTGCCTGACGATCAAGGCGTTTACGCCCGACAAGCTGTTGATCTCGCTGAAGTTTTTGCCGTTCTTCCTTATCTACTATGTGCTCAACTCCGTCGCAAACAACTGCTTCAACTACGTGAAGATGGGCAAACATTCGTGGGTCAATACGTTCGTCGTCGCGCTGTTTAACGCGCTGTCGCCGCTGATCCTGATCATCTGGATCTATGCGACGTTCTTTGCGACGGGCTATCACCCGATGGAAACGTACGGCATCGGCGGCTCGATCATCGGCATCTGGCTGTTCCCGGTCGTCGTGATTCTGCCGGTGTTTGCGGTCGTTTCGAGAAGCCTTTATAAGGCGACGAAGAACCCGTACCTGCCCGGCATCATCATGGCCATCCTTGTGACCGTCATGAGCTGCTCGAACACGCTGACCGTTTCGTAAAGCGGCTTTTCAAAAAATAAGGTTTTCACCGTTTGGTAAATTTGCCATATCCACTTGCCCAAAAGGCCCGGCCCGGCGCTTTGCCCGGCCGGCCTTTTGCGTTGGTGCGCAAATCCGTTGGAAACCTTACAGAAGGAAAGAAATTTGTAAGATTTCATTCCTAGCAATTTGCACGGAAAACTGTTATACTAAAAAGGTGCTCCCGCCGTGCACAGCGCGGCGGATTTTCTGCGGCGCGGCGGATTTGAAAGCGCCGCAAAAATGGGAAGAATCAAAAGGCTCCACAGCCCTTTACTTTGTGTGGGGCACAGGGTATAATGAAACTCCCGGCAGCCAATCGGCGGCGTGCCGGCGTGTGCATTCCTGGAAACGGAAAGAGGGGGAGACAGGTTTTGAATATGATCATCCTTTCCGCGGTTTTGTCGTGGATGCTGGCGCAGCTGATTAAATCCGTGCGCTGGGTTTTGCAGGGCCACAAATTGACGTGGCACGTGGTGGGCGGTACCGGCAAGATGCCGAGCTCCCACACGGCGTTCGTGTGCGCCACCGCGTTTGGGTGCGGCCTGCGGTGTGGGTTTGATTCGGTCGAATTTGCGCTCGGTGTGGCTTTGGCCGCCGTCGTGATCTATGACGCGATGGGTGTGCGCCGGGAATCTGGCCGCCACGCCGAAGCGATCAACGACATCGAAACGCAGCTCGGCCGCGGCCGCGAAAAGCCGTTGGAGACGAGCCTTGGCCACAGGCCGCGCGAAGTCGTGGCCGGCGGCGCCTTGGGCATCGCCGTCGCGGCCATTGTGATGGCGATTGCGTATTGAGTTTCCCCATGCAATACATCGAATGAAGCGGGTCCGCCGGGGCATTTTCGGCGGGCCCGCTTTTTGTATGGATGTGACAGATTTCCCCTTTCCGCGTATGGCCGCCTGGAATGTTAAAGACATGTTAACCATGTAAAAAACAGATTAATTTTAAAGGAAAGTTTTGTAAGGCTCCTTGTACCGGTGGCGCCCGGGTGTTATACTCCAAATGAACCGAAACGGCGCCCCGGCGCCGCGTGGGTAAGCGTGGAAAGGAGTATGCAAATTTATGAAGGCTAGAAACAAGAAAGTCCTGGCAGGGATCCTGTCCGCTGCGATGGTCCTGTCCGTCGCGAGCACGCAGGCGTTTGCTTTGGGCTATACGCATGGCTCGGATGTCACGAGCACCGACACGTCGTGGAGCGATTGGCAGCAGGAGTGGCAGACCGTCGCGACCGATTACAC
Organism: uncultured Clostridia bacterium; assembly: GCA_944385055.1. GTDB lineage: Bacteria > Bacillota > Clostridia > Oscillospirales > Acutalibacteraceae > Caproicibacterium. Next base: position 163,928 of record CALWVT010000003.1, read on the forward strand.
GAAGGTTTCCATGACCCCTGGCGCCGACGAGACGCAGTTAAACTTTGCGTGGTACAGCGAGGGCTCCGTTGACGACGCGACGCCGGCTGTGCAGATTTCGACGCACGAGAACATGGCGGGTGCCAAGACGTTCGAAGGCACCGCACAGGAGGTTAAGGACGTCGATTCCCAGAACCCCGACAGCGAAGTCGACTTCACGAACGGCGTCGCTTATGCATCGAACTACGTCACCGTGACGGACCTCGAGCCCGAGACGACGTACTACTATCAGGTTGAAAAGGGCGCAAACAACTGGAGTGACGTGGAACACTTCACGACCGGCGACTTCCAGAGCGCAAAGATGATCTTCGTCGGCGACCCGCAGATCGGCGCTTCCGGCGACAAGGGCACGGGCGTTGACAACACAGGCGCGGAAAACGACGCCTTTACGTGGGACCGCACGCTCGACATCGCGTACGAGCAGAACCCGGACACGGACTTCATCATCTCCGCAGGCGACCAGGTCAACCGCACCGGCCAAGCCAAGGAAGAGGAATATGCGGGTTACTTAAATGCTTCCGCTCTGACGAGCCTTCCGGTTGCAACGACGATCGGCAACCATGACTCGCTGAACACGGACTACAAGCTCCATTTCAATAACCCGAACGTGACCGACAACGGTGATACCGACGCCGGCACGGACTACTATTACAGCTATGCGAACGGCCTGTTCATCGTGCTCAACACGAATAACTACAACGGCGCCGAGCATGAGCAGACGATCCAGGAAGCCATCAACGCATATCCGGACGCAAAGTGGCGCGTTGTCACGCTGCACCAGGATATCTACGGCTCCGGCGCGGACCATTCCGGCACCGACGGCCTGATCCAGCGCACGCAGCTGACCCCGCTGTTCGATAAGTACGACATCGATGTCGTGCTCCAGGGCCATGACCACAGCTATGCGCGCAGCAAGATGATCGAGAGCGACGAGGGCGACCACGGCACGTACGAGTTCTCTATGAAGCCCGACGGCAGCGATTACGATTGGGATCACGCGACGAACAGCGTGACCGGCGAAAAGTACGACCTGCCCGACTTCACGGATCCGGATTACATCCCGAACGACAACTACTATGCATTTGAGCAGGACAACCACTGCTATGTCATGCAGGACTATCCGGACATGACGGCGGAAGATCCGGCCGGCACGCTGTATGTGACCGCGAACTCCGCTTCCGGTTCGAAGTTCTATGAGCTCATTTCCACGCAGCAGGACTACATCGCCTACCGCAACCAGAACGAACTGCCGAACTACTCCGTCATCGAGATGGACGACGATACCTTCAAGATCACGACGTACGAAGTCACCGCGGACGGTCATGCAAACCAGATTGAAGATCCGTTCACGATTGTGAAGACCGCTGACAAAAAGCGCCCGACGAAGGACACGAGCACGGCTATCCGTTCGAGCATCGTCGGCACGACCGACCTGAGCCTTGGCGTCTCCACCGAGTTCACGGTCAAGACCGCTGACGAAGAGGCCGCGACGCATGTCAATGTCGGCAACGGCGAAAAGGCTACGATCGATACGGTCAAAGCTTGGGATCCCGAGACGCAGACCGCGACGTTCCGCATCTATCAGTACCAGGTCGGCGAAGGCACGACGGGTGTCTATGCGAACGGCGAAAAGCTCTTCGACGCGACGATCGTTGACCGTCCGTTTGTGAGTGACACGACGCAGAACTTCACGATGCAGGCTGGTCAGTCGTATCAGGTGAAGCTCGATGTCCCGGCCGCGAACGCTGGCTATGCGATCTCGAACATCACCCCGAGCAATGTCGCAGTCCTCAGCCAGGGCACGACGGAAACCCAGACGAACGCGGACGGCTCCGTGACGTATCTTTATAAGTTCACGGCGGGCTCCACGGGCTCTGCGACGGTTTCCATGACGATGGCGGGCAAGACGTACAACCTCTTCACCGTCACGGTCGAATAATTTTCAAGTATAAGCTCTTTTTCTCATAACCCTGTTTTTCCATTCGGGCGGACTCCCACCGCCCGGCAAAGCACATCCATCTTCAGAGGAGGCTTTAAAAAAAGCCGGTCCGTTTTGCGAAGCCCTGCGGCTTTTGGGCTTTGCACAGCAGACGGCCGGCGGCGGAAGCTTCCCCGCAGGGGGCGCTGTTTCGCGCTTGTGGCGCAGCGGCGCCCCCTGCTTTTTCTTATCAAGTAAGAGGGCACGGCGTTCCCGGAGCAAACCGGGGCTGCCCGTTTCCATGCCCAGATAAAGCGAGGTATCGACAGATTGTGAAGAGGCAAACCATCCGAAAGCCGAAAGAACCCCTGACCCGTGCGGTGGTGATCCGCCGCGTTGTGATTGCCGTTTTGGTGGCCGTATTCTGCGTGTTCGTTGCGCTGATTAACGACGTGGACAAGGTCGTCATGAACAGCCGCGAAGGCCAGACCTTCGAGCGCGGCACCGTCACCCAGGTCCTGCGCGACAATCTCCAGGAGGACGGCACGCGCGTGGGCGATCAGATCGTCATGATTCTCATGAAAACCGGTGTGCGCAAAGGTGAGGAAATTATGGCCACGAGCAGCAACGGCTACTTGTTCGGCGCCGCGTGCGAGCCGGGTACGAACGTGGTGGTCATGCAGAGTATCGCCGGGGAGGATACGGTGGCGAGCGTCTACGCGCCCGACCGCGAGATTCCCATTTACATCTTTGCGCTCGTGTTCATTGCACTTTTGTGCCTGATTGGCGGCAAGCAGGGGGCAAAAGGCGCCGTTGGCATTGTCTTTTCGTTTTTCTGTATCATCTTCGTTTATCTGCCGCTCGTGTACCGCGGGCTGTCGCCGTTCTGGCTGGCGGTGTTCGTGTGCGCGCTGACGACGGTCGTGACGATGTACCTAATCGGCGGGCCGACGAAGAAGACGGCCGTCGCAATCGGCGGCACGATTGCCGGCGTTGTCGTTTCGGGCATCGCGGCGACGATTTTCGGCGTGGCCGCCGGCATTTCCGGCTACAATGTCGAGGATATTGAAACGCTTCTGACGATTGAAAATGCGGCGAATGTCCAGGTCAGCGGCCTGCTGTTCGCGGGCCTGCTGATTTCGAGCCTTGGCGCCGTGATGGACGTCGCGATGTCCATCGCGAGCGCGGTCAACGAGCTCTATGAGCACAACCCGCAGATTTCGAACAAAGAGCTCTTCAAAGCCGGCATTCACGTCGGCCGCGATATGATGGGCACGGACAGCAATACGCTGATTCTCGCGTTTGCCGGCACCAGCCTGAGTACGCTCGTGCTCGACTACGCCTACAACCTGCCATACCGCCAGATCATCAACTCCGGCAGCATCGGCATCGAGATCATGCAGGGGCTGTGCGGCAGCTTCGGCATCATTTTGAGCGTGCCGATTACGGTTGCGCTCGCCGTGTTGCTTTTGACCCGTCATGGGAAGCGTGCGGCGGCCCTGCCCGCGCAAGCGCCCGAAACGGCTCCGGAAAGCGCGGATGCCCCGAAGCCCGAAGCGTAAAGGAACGACAAAACCGGCCCCGCAAGGCTTTTGAAACCTTGCGGGGCCGGCTTTTGTTTGCTTTGAAAAAGGCGTAGGAAAAGAAGCTTACACGGTAAATGGCGCGATGACGCCGCCGCCCAGCACGCGCGCACCGTCGTAAAAGACGGCCGCCTGCCCGGGCGCCGGGGCGCGCTGCGGCGCATCGAACTGCACGCCGCACGTGCCGTCTGCGTTCGGTGAAACGAGCGCCCACGCGGGTTTCGCCTGGTAGCGCACCTTGACCTGCGCGCGAAACGGCGCGGCGGGCGCTGCAACCGACACCCAATTCATGTTTTCAACCGTCAGGGTGCTGCGGTATTGGCTGCCCTCGGGCCCCAATACGACGCGGTTTTCTTTTGGGTCGAGCGCGACCACATACATCGGTACGCCCAATGCAATCCCAAGCCCCTTGCGCTGGCCGACCGTGTAGTGGAAAATTCCGCGGTGCCGCCCGAGTACGCGGCCCGTGCAGTCGACGAAGTCACCGGGCGTGTCGGGGATGCCGCAGCGGTTTAAAAACGCCGCGTAGTCGCCGTCCGGGATAAAGCAGATGTCTTGGCTTTCGGGCTTGTGTGCGACGGGCAGGTTCGCCTTCTCGGCGATGGCGCGGATTTCGGGCTTTGTCAGCGCTGCGAGCGGGAACAGCACGTGCGAAAGCTGCGCTTGCGAGAGCCGGTAGAGCACATAGCTTTGATCTTTTCCGGTCGGCACGGCCGAAAGGACGTACCGCCCCGTTTCGGTGTCGCGGGAAACGGCGGCGTAATGCCCCGTTGCAATGTACGAAAACCCGTTTTCCAGCGCAAAGTCGAGCATGGCGCCGAACTTGATCGCCTCGTTGCAGCGGATGCATGGATTTGGCGTGCGGCCGGCCGTGTACGCCGCGAGAAAGTCGCCGATGACGGCCTTTTGGAACGCCTCGCGCAGCGAGAGCACCATGTGCGGGATTTTGAGCGCCTCGCACACGCGGCGCGCGTCTTCGGCCTCGGCCTCGCCGCCGTCGCGAAGAAGGAGCGTGCAGCCGGCCACGTCATAGCCCTGCTCGCGCAGCAAATAAGCGGCGGCGCTGCTGTCTACGCCGCCGCTCATGCCGATGAAAACGCGCGGCTTCATGCGTTGGGCGACTCGGTATCGTCCGCCGCCTCGGTGTCGGGCGCCGGCGCAGGCTGCGGGGGCTGCGGGGCCGGTACGGCGTCTACTTCGATATTGTCCGGGTCGTTCGCAATCGGGGAAGGCGTTGTGTCGTATTTGTCATACGGTGCCGCCTCCGACGCGATGTTCACGCCGACGTTGTAGCTGCACTGCGTGCAGTCGTCCGTGCAGGAAACGCAGGCCGGATTTCCGGGATCTTTTGCCCGGGCTTCGGCTTCCTTGACCGCTTCCTCGTGCAGCGCGTGCATTTTGTCGAACGCGCGCTGCATCCGCCGGGTGCTCTCGTCAATCGAGGTGCACAGTGCTTCCGTCTCCTGGTTCTCCTTGTCGCGCAGGTGTTCGTAGTAGTATTTTCCCAGTGCTACATAGGCGCGTGCGCAGTTTTCCCGTTCATTTTTGATGACGATGCGCAGGCGGTTGACGATGGCGCTGCGGTGATTTTTTTCAAAGATCCCTGTAATGGTATCCGTGATTTGCTGGCTGATCGTTTCGAAGATTCCCATAATGCATTCCTCCATTTGCCGCCGCTTTCCGCACGCGGCGCGGCTTTTCGAATCACGTGCGTTGTTTTTATCATTATACCCCATAACCGGGAAAATGAACAGAGGGTTTTGTGCTTTTTTCCGTTTTTGCACCGCCGCGCGAATTCGCAAAATGCGGTGGGATTTTACCCGAAAACGTGCTATAATAAAAACGGCGTCCGTTCCCAAGGCGTCAAACGAAAGGGTTGAAGGGAGTTTTCGAATATGTCTACGCAGGTCAACAAGGACGTCTGCTGCCCGCAGTGCGGGAAACCGGTGCGCACGAAGATGTGGACCGGCATCAGCGCGCAGACGGAGCCGGAAATGCGCGCGCGCATCTTGGACGAAACCTTTTTCGATTGGCAGTGCCCGCACTGTGGCTATCAGGCCGAGCTTGTGTATCCGTGCCTTTACCACGACAAGGCGCGCAAGTTCATGGTCTACCTTGTGCCGGAGGGCAACGAAAAGGACCTGAAAAAGGTGAATGTGGACGAGCGCTTCCCGCAGCTGCACGACGTCAAAAAGCGTGTGGTGGTTTCACCGATGGAATTGAAAGAAAAAATCCTCGTGTTTGAAGCGGGGTTAGACGACGTCGGCATCGAGCTTGTGAAAGCCGGGATCGCGGCGGCGGTCGAGGAGAAAAACGGCGTCAGCGTGGAGGCCGGCTGTTTCTGCTTTGCCGACCCGCAGGGCGACCGGATTGGGTTTTTGTTTTTCCCGGAGGGCAGCAACCAGCCGATGAAGAAGGCGGCGCGCCTGTTTACGTATGAAAAGGCGATGGAGATTGCGAAGGAATGCAAGTTTACGCCCGGCGAAGATTTCGCGCGCGTGGACGGGCTTCTGGCTGCACGGCTGTTGGAGCAGTATCAGCGCTTGCCTGCCACCCCGGCGACGGAAAATTCTTCGTCCGCTCCCGCAGACGGTGGGGACGCTTCTTAAAAAGAATTTTTATTTTTAAAAGGGTTTGCCGGAGTGCAGGCCCTTTTTTATTTTGAGGCTTGCTGCCCCGGGGTGTTTTTCTTTTTTACGAACTGCGCTTTTTTATCCCCTTTACGTTTATTGAAAATTTTGATTGATTCCTTCGACGCGCTTACCCCTTCGGGGCACTTCGCAGGCCGTAGGCACTGCTTTTTTGCCGAGAGCTTTCTTTATCCCCTTACCTTTCTTTAAATTTTTAATTTTTCCCTTCGACGCGCTTACCCCTTCGGGGCACTTCGCAGGCCGCGCCGGGCCCCTACTTTCTGGCCAGCAGAAAGTAGGCAAAGACTGGCCAAAGAGGGCTGCGCCCCCTTTGGGATTCCCCCTTTTGGTCGCGCTGGCGCGGCCTTCGGCCGCAATTCGCGCGAGGGGAGTGACGGAACTCCTAGCCGCTTACGCGGCAGGAGCTTCCGGGAGATTTGCGAAGGCATTGCCGCAAAAGCCGTTTCGAACGCGGTACCATGCGCGTTCGCGCATGATCGGCAGATGTTCCCTAATGGGGAACGCAGGGGGCCAGGGGGCGTCAGCCCCCACCCTGAAGCGGTGGAGGTGCGGCGGCTGTGGCGAGCGCGCATGCGCTCGCGGCCTTCCCCAACGGCACCGAAGCTCCAGCCGCGAAGCGGCGAGGAGTTCGGCCAATCCGGGTAGCGCAGCGAGACTTGGGGGTTTCCAAAGGGGGGCGTTCAGCACCCCACTTTGGTCCGGGGATCCGCAAGGGGGTGAAACTCCCTTGCGCCTGTCTTTTGCTTACTTTTCTGCAGGAGCAGAAAAGTAAGGGCCCCGCGCGGCCCGAGCGCGTCGAAGGGAAAAGATAAAATTTTAAGAAGACGTAAAGAGGGTAAACAAAGTTTCCGCGAGAAAAGCCCCGGGGGCGGCCCGAGCCTCCAAACGAAGCCCCGCGTGCGTCAAACGGCAAAGGAAAATAAAAAACCATTTTACCATTTTACTTGTGCAAGATGACTGCATTTATCGGCTAAAAAACGCTGAATTTCCGCTTGCGTTTAACGTTAAACGTCAGTATACTAAGAGAAGAAACAGCGGAATCAAACGAAAGGTGGTTTTCAACATGGATAAGACTTCCTGGTGGAAAAAGAGCGTGGTCTATCAGATTTATCCGCGCAGCTTTATGGATTCGAACGGCGACGGCATCGGCGACTTGAACGGCATCACGTCGCGTCTGCCGTACCTTGCGAAACTCGGCGTCGACGTGCTGTGGCTGTCGCCGGTCTATCAAAGCCCCAACGACGACAACGGCTACGATATCAGCAATTATCGCGCGATTATGGATGAGTTCGGCACGATGGAAGACTTTGACCGCATGCTCGCCACGGCTCACGGCCTGGGCTTGAAGATCGTCATGGACCTCGTTGTCAACCATACGAGCGACGAGCACGCCTGGTTTGTGGAAAGCCGCAAGAGCCGCGAGAACCCCTACCGCGATTACTACATCTGGCGTGACCCCGTCGACGGCCACGAGCCCACGCAGGTCGAGAGCTGCTTCTCCGGCAGCGCCTGGCAGTACGACGAAACAACCGGCCAGTATTACCTGCACCTGTTCAGCAAAAAGCAGCCCGACTTAAACTGGGATAACCCGAAGGTCCGCGACGCCGTGTTCGACATGATGGACTGGTGGTGCCAGAAGGGCATCGACGGCTTCCGCATGGATGTCATCAGCCTGATCTCGAAGTCGCCGGAATTCTTTGAGCCGGCCGAAAAGGGCCGTGAAGTGGGCGCCGCGAACGGCCCGCACGAGCACGAATATCTGCAGGAAATGAATGAGCGTGTGCTCTCGCACTACGACCTGATGACCGTGGGTGAGTGCCCCGGCGTGACGGTCGAAGAGGCGAAGAAATATGCCCGCAACGACGGCAAGGAGCTCAGCATGGTGTTCCAGTTTGAGCTCATGGATGCCGACGGCGGCGAAACCGGCAAATGGAACGACCGCAAGCCGCAGCTTTCCTATGTAAAGGAAAACCTGACGAAGTGGCAGCTCGGCCTGCGCGGGTATGCGTGGAACAGCCTGTTCTGGGACAACCACGACCAGCCGCGCTGCGTCTCGCGCTTTGGCGACGATTCCACCGAGGAGAACCGCGTCCATTCGGCGAAAATGCTCGCGACCTGCCTGCACATGCTTCAGGGCACGCCGTATATCTATCAGGGCGAAGAGCTCGGCATGACGAACTACCCGTTCCAGTCTTTGTCCGAATGCCGCGACATCGAGGCGGTCAATGCGTACCATGAATTTGTCGATGAGAAAAAGCAGTTTACGCCCGACGAAATGATGCGCTATATCCGCAAGGCCAGCCGCGATAACGCGCGCACGCCGATGCAGTGGGACGCGACCGCGAACGCCGGCTTTACGACCGGCACGCCGTGGATCGCCGTCAACCCGAATTATCGGACGATCAACGCCGAGGCGGCATTAAAGGACCCGGATTCGGTCTACTATTACTACCAGAAGCTCATCGCGCTGCGCCACACGCTGCCGGTTGTGACGGACGGCGACTATGCGCTGCTCGACACGGACGACCGTCTGTACTGCTACACGCGCGCGGACGCCGATCAGAAGCTCTTGATCTGCTGCAACTTCTCGAAGGACGAGGTCCCCTATGAGATTCCGGCGGAATTTGCAAAGGCCAAACTGCTGCTGTGCAATTACGAGGAATATCCGCAGGATCGCCTGCGCCCGTATGAAGCGCGCGTCTACCTGCTCGGCTGAATCCCTGAAAAATGAAACGAACGCAATGAAAAACGCGGACGCATCCGTTCCCCGAAGGGCGGAGGCGTCCGCGCTTTTTCTTGTGCTATTTTTCTTATGCTATAAATGAATGTTATAAAGATGATAGATCCCACGAAAGCTGGCGCTGTGCGCAGGCGCGCATGGCCCGCGTTTTCACCGTGTCCGCTTCGGAAAGATGGCCCCAAAGCAGCGGGGAATCGGGATCGTGCAGCGAAGCGTGGTTTGCCGCCGAAGCGGCGGAAGCGGTCGCATAGCAGTAAACGCAGCCGCTGCGGCACGTGTCGTATGCGCCGATATCGATGCTTTCCGCGCAGCCGCAGGCGGGCCGCTGGTTTGGGTCCTTTCGCACGGCGAGCGGGCAGCCCAGCAGGCGCGAAAACAGCGCCCCGTCGACGCAGTGCCCGTGTTCGATGCCATACGCCGAAAGGTCGATTTCCTCGGCACACGTCTGAAGACGCAGCCCATACCGCTTTGCAATTTCGGAAAAGCCTTCGGCCAGCCGCCGCTGCGCGTCCGGCGGGCACGGTGCCGCTTGCAGCGGCGCCAAACGGTGGCGGATTCCGCGGTAAACGTCCAAAAAACTCAGCGTACACACTTCGGTGTATGGCGAAAGGGCTTTGGCGAGCGCCGCGAACGCCCGCAGATGGAACGCTTCCGTGTAGCGCGGGCTTAAAAAAATCGGGTCATAGCGCCAAAGCACGCGCGAGGGACCGAGCCGCCTCGAGAGTTCCCGAAATGCCGGCAGCAGGACCTCCCGTTTGGCGGGCAGTCCCGGCTCGACGTCGGGACCGTATGGCGTCAGCGTAAACTGAAACACGAACGGGTACGCGCGAAGCGCGTCGAGGCGCCCGAGCATCGGCACGGGGTTTTTGGTCCAGAATACGATGCCGTCGACGACATCGGGCGAAAGGGAAATCTTCGACACGGCGTGCGGATTGCGCGGATTGCGCACGAGCACAAAGCCCGCTTGCAGGCGGTTATAAAACCATGGCGCATAGTGTGCCGGGATATCCGTGCGCCGGCTGACACTCAAAAGCATGCGCGGCCCCTTCACACGTCAGACGCGCGTGAACACCCACATCTGCGAGGAGAAGTCGCTCGATGCGCGCGGCAGCGGGATGCCGGCGTTCATGAGCTCATCGCCGCCCCAGATATTGCCGGTCGCCTCGTCGCGGTAATCGGCGTTCGGGTCTAAGTGCGTGAAATACAAGGTCGCCGGGCACTGCGCCGGATGGTTTAAGATCTGGAACGACATCGCGACAACGGCGCTGCCGTCGGGGGAAATAAACTCCCACGCGGCCTCGTCGCTTTCAAACGGCGACTTCAGGCGGTGGAATTCGCCGAACTGCACGATCGGCCGGATGGATTTGTAGATGGAAACCTGTGTGCGCACGCGCTCGAGCTCTTCGTCGCTCATCTTCGTGATATCGAGTTCATAGCCCAAATTGCCGCTCATCGCGCATGCGCCGCGTGTCGAAAGCGGCGTGACGCGGCCCAGCTGGTGGTTCGGGACGGCCGAGACGTGGCTGCCCATCGTGACCGGCGGGAATACGAGGCTTGTGCCGTACTGGATTTTCAGGCGCGCAATCGCGTCCGTGTCGTCACTCGTCCAGGTCTGCGGCATATAGTAGAGCATGCCGGCGTCAAAACGTCCGCCGCCGCCCGAGCAGCTCTCAAACAGCACATGCGGGAAGCGCGTTGTCAAAACCTCCATCACGTGGTAGAGCCCGAGCATATAGCGGTGCTTGACCTCTCCCTGGCGTTCCGGCGGCAGCAGCGCCGAGCCCGCTTCCGTAATGTGGCGGTTCATGTCCCATTTGATATACGAAATATTCGAGTCTTCCAGCACGCGCGAGACAGCCTCGATGATGAAGTCGCACACATCCTCCCGCGAGAGGTCGAGCACGAGCTGGTTGCGGCCAAACGACGGGTGGCGTCCGGGCACCTTGACAATCCAGTCCGGGTGCTCCCGGTAAAGGTTTGAATTGACGCTGACCATTTCCGGTTCAAACCAGAGGCCGAAGCGCAGCCCCATATCGACGACGCGCTGGCTCAACCCCTTTAAGCCGTGCGGCAGCTTCTGCAGGTTTTCGACCCAGTCGCCCAAAGAGTCGTTGTCATCCCAACGGCGGCCGAACCAGCCGTCGTCGAGCACAAACAGCTCGATGCCGAGTTCCTTTGCGCACGCGGCGATTTCCAAAAGCTTTTCTTCAGTGAAGTTAAAGTACGTCGCTTCCCAGTTGTTGATGAGGATCGGGCGCTCCTTGTGCTTATATTCGCCGCGCACGAGGTGTTCGGCGTAGAGCTTGTGATAAACCTGGCTCATGCCGTCCAAACCCGCGGCGGAATAGGCCATGACGCATTCGGGCGTCTGGAACGATTCTTTGGGCTCTAAGCGCCAGGAGAAGTCGCGCGTGTTCAGGCCGATCTGCAGGCGCGTCGATTGGAACTGGTCAACGTACGCGCTTGCCGCAAAGCTGCCGCTGTAGACCAAGCTCATCGCGAAGACCTCGCCGGATTCTTCCGTCACATTCGGCCGCAGCAGTGCGATAAACGGCGAGAACTGGTGGCTCGAGGCGCCGCGCGTCGAGCCGATTTCCGAGATGCCGTGGGAAAGCGGCCGGCGCTCCATATTGCGCTCGTTGATATGCGCGCCCCACAGCGTCAGAAGGTCGAAGTCGCTGTCGGCAAAGTCGACGGAAGCGCTCGAGCAGCGCCGGACGGTGAGCGGGCGCTCCCCGCCGTTATAAAAGCGGACGCTGCGGCAGATGGCGTCGTATTTCTCCCAAATCGTGTAGGAAAGCTCCGCCTTTAATCCCGTGTACGAGTCCTGCAGCACGACGACGAGTGTTTTTGCGTCCGCGGGCGTTTCCACATACGTGGCCGGCAGGCCCTCGAGCGGTTCCTTGCCGTCATAAATCGAATAGGAAAGGTACGTCAGCCGCGTGACGCGGTTGCCGTCGGGATTCTCCACGCACACAGCGGGTTCGCGGAAGTCGCCGTTGTCCATCGCCGGATATTCGCGCGGCAGCGTGTCCAGGGAGAACGTGCGGTCTTCCGGCGCGGGGTTCGGTGAAAATCCCGCGTCGTAGCGGTAAAGCGGCCGGTTCTCGTTTAAACGGCGGACCGCGCGTCCCCAGTAGCGGTGCAAAAGATACCCGCGCTGCACCTGCAGTACGTAGCTGATGCGGCCATTCGTCAGATGGAACAGCTGGTCCTGCTCCCGGTAAGTGATGTTGACCATAGAGAATGCTTCCCCTTTCTGGACGCGCAAGCCGCGTCCGCGGGCACACAGCCCTGAAAATCGAATTCCTTCCCCCTATTATAGCAGACGGAAGTTAAAAATCCATCTTTTTTCACAAATCTTTTCGCATTTTTCCCGCGCGAAAACGCCGATTGCAAAGTACTGCACAGTTTGCAAAGGGAAGGGCAAAAACTTGACAAACTTTCAGAAAATTCATACAATAAATTTGGGCATTTCCTTCTCTGCTTTTCAAACGATAGCGGGAAGGCGCGCCGTTTTGGCGAAAAATTTAAACGGTGTTTTTTCCCTGTTCATATTTTTTCGCTATTCTATTTCATAGGCGGATTCCCAATTGAGAATCCATTGCCGTGAATCTAAAAAAGGAGGGGCAGGCATTGAAGAAATTCTTAGCACGCAAATCGAACGGCGGCTCCCAGTCCTTTTCCGAAAAAGAAGTGCGCAGGATGTTCCGCGGCGGAGAACCGGAAGACCAGCATTTTCCCTTGATCCGCACCGCGGTGTGCGTCGGGAGCGGCAGCCTTCTCGGCGGGCTTCTGGGGCTGCGGATTCCGTCGGTGACGGAAACGGGGCTTGTGCTGTTTTCAGGCGAATGGGCGGGCCTGTGCCTGCTTTTGGGGGCGGGCGCCGGAGCGCTCGTCGCGTTCGTGCTTTCGCGCGTGCGGCGGCACCGGACGTCGGTATAAAAAGGAGCACGCGGGGTTTTCCACGCGGGCGGCAGAAATTTTCCACAGGCGCACTGCGGGCCTTTTGCGGCGGCAGTGCGCCTGTTTTGTGTAGAAGCGGAAGGTTCTCCACCTTTTTCAACGGGTTTTCCACATGATTGACTTGCCTGCACAATCCGGTATAATAAGAAAAGAAATGATCCACAGGGAAACGGAAAGGGGGCGTACCCGGTGAGCCGGGATGTCTATTTGATTGGGACCGGGCCAGGGGGAATGAGTGCGCGCGCAAAGGAGGTGCTTGCCCGCTGCGAAAAGACCATAGACCTTGGGCGCGAAGGCCTTTCCCCGCAAAAAGCGGCCGAAGCCGTGCGGGAAGCGGGCGCCCAGGCGAGCGCTCTTTTGCTGCCGGGCAGCGGCCTTCGGGAGATTGCGCAGCTGATGCCCCTTTTGGAGGGCTTTTCGGTGACGCCGCTGCCGTCCGTGCGGCCGGAGGACCTGTTTGCGGCGCAGCGCGGGATTCCGCCGCAGGAAATGGCGCAGCTGCCGCCCGATGCACCGGGAAGCGCGCTGGAAGTGGCCGTGCGCACGCATGCGTACACGCTCCAGCAGACGGACGCGGCAAAGGAAGCGTGTGCGCTGCTGTCTGACCACGGTTTGGGACAATTGCGCGCGGCGGTGGCGGAAGCGTTCGGCACGCCGCAGCAGCGCGTGACCGAAGACGTCTGCGCGGCATTGGCGCGGCGCACGTTTGGGGCGGCACTTCTGTGCGTCCAGAACGCGCACCCGATGCAGGCGCCGCTGCGCACGTGCATCCCGGACGGCGACTTCGTGCGCGGTGAGGTGCCGATGACGAAGGCGGAAGTCCGCGCGGCCGCCGTCGGGAAGCTGCGGCTTTCCCCGGAAAGCGTCGTGTATGACATCGGGTGCGGCACCGGGTCGGTTGCCGTAGAAGCGGCGCTGCAGGCGAAGGCTGGGCGCGTGTTCGCGATCGACAAAAAATGGGAGGCCATTGCGCTGACCGAACAGAACCGCCGGCGCTTTGGCACCTGGAATATCGAGACGGTCTATGGGGAGGCGCCGCAGGTGCTCGAACACCTGCCGGCGCCCGACGCCGTCTTTTTGGGCGGCAGCAGCGGGGCCGTGGAGCCGATTTTAGAGACGGTCGCGCGCAAGAACCCGCATGCGCGGCTGGTCGCCTCGTGCGCGTCGATGGAGACGCTTGCGGCGCTGAGCGCTGCGGCCGTGCGCTTTCCGGATGCAGAAATGGTGCAGGTTTCGGTTGCCCGCACGCACCTGCGCGGCGCACATCACCTTTTGTGCGCACAGAACCCGGTCTTTTTGTTTTCGTTTACGCTTTCCGGCGAAGAAACCCATTAAAAAAGGCCGGTGGTGCTGTTCACTGCAATGCAAAGACACCGCCGGCTTTCTTTCTTTATCTCTTTTTCTGGAAGCGGATCACATTCCAGCTGGCCTTGTGCAGCGGCAAAAGCCAGCCGTCTTCCGAACGCACCGCGTCGCTGCGGTGTGCGGGGCGCACGGCTTCCTTTGCGGCGCTGTTTTCCGCCTTCAGGTCGCCGTTTTCCAACACAATCCACTCGGCAATTTCGGATTCTGCGAAGCCGCGCAGCCGCAGCGTCAAGGGGATGTCGTGCTGGAGGTCGCGGTTGACGGCAAAAATGGTCAACGTCCCGGCCGCCTCGTCTTTTACCGCCGCGGCCACCACCGCGTCGACGGCGCCGTGGCCGCTTGTCTCCACTTTTGGTGCGGACAGCAGCGGCAGCAGGGCCGTGCCGCGGCCGTACAGGCTTGCGTGCAAAAACGGGTAAAAGATCGTCTGCCGCCACGCGGGGCCGTTCTCGTCGGCCATAATCGGCGCAATGACATTGACAAGCTGTGCCAAGCACGCGATCTTCACGCGGTCGGCATGGCACAGCAGCGTGATGAGCATCTCGCCGACCAAAAGCGCATCCTCAAATGTGTAGTGGTCTTCGAGAAGCGCCGGTGCTGTTTGCCAGGGACGGTTCTGCATCGTGTCGTTATCCGAGGCCGTATTGTGAAACCACACGTTCCATTCGTCAAAACTCAGGTTTATCTGCTTTGTGCCGCGCTTTTTTGCCTGCACGAAGTCGCATGTCGCGATGACCGTGCGGATAAATTGGTCCATGTCGTCCGACCGCGCGAGGAAATCCTGCGTATCGCCGCGCTCGTTTCCATAGTATTGGTGTAAGGAGACGTAATCGACAAAATCATACGTGTGCTCAAGCGTCGTCGCCTCCCATTGGGGAAAGGTCGGCATCCGGTCGTTCGAACTGCCGCAGCTGATCAGTTCAATGGTGGGGTCAATCTGCTTCATCGCCTTCGCCGTCTCGGCGGCCAGGCGGCCGTATTCGTCCATCGTCTTGTGGCCGAACTGCCATTCCCCGTCCATTTCATTGCCGAGGCACCAGACTTTGATGTTGTGCGGCGCTTTGTGACCGTTTTGCGCGCGCAGGTCGCTTAAATACGTGCCGCCCGGGAAATTGCAGTATTCCAGAAGATCGCACGCGGCTTCCAATCCCCGCGAGCCGAGATTTACGGTCATCAGGATTTCGCTGCCGGCTTTTTTGGCCCAGTCGGAGAATTCGTCGAGCCCGATGCGGTTTTCCTCAATGCTGCGCCACGCGAGCTCTAAACGCTTTGGGCGCTGTTTTACGGGGCCGATGCTGTCTTCCCAGCGGAAGGTGGACACGAAGTTCCCGCCCGGATACCGGACAAGCGGCACCCGCAGTTCCCGCACAAGGGAGAGGACGTCCTTTCGAAAGCCCTGTTCATCGGCACAGGGATGGCCGGGGCAGTAAATGCCGCCGTAAATCGCACGGCCCAGGTGTTCGAGGAACGACCCGAACAGCCGCGGGTCCACCGGCGCGAGGGAAACATCCCGGTCAAGGGTCATGACAGCTGTTTTTTGATGCATAGCGTTGCTCCTTTCCGCAAAAAAGGGAAATATCCGGGCCGCTGCCCGGATGCGTTCTGGCTGTAGCGTACCGCAGCCGCGGGCGCTTGTCAAGGCAAAAATGCCGTATCCCCTTGAGAGGAAAAGCGCGCTGTGTTATAATCAGACTATGATGGGGGCTTTTCTGTGGGAAAATGCCTCCAAAGGGCTTATCAGACGGCCCGCCTTGCGCGTGCGACCGCGCAAACCATAAAGGAGCTGTAGAGAACTATGAAATTAGGCATCGTGGGCTTGCCGAACGTCGGCAAGAGCACCCTTTTTAACGCGATTACAAACGCCGGCGCACAGAGCGCCAATTACCCGTTTTGCACGATTGAACCGAATATCGGCGTCGTCGCCGTGCCGGATAAGCGCCTGGATGCGCTGGCCGAACTGTATCACCCGCGCAAGTATACGCCCGCGACGATCGAGTTTGTCGATATCGCCGGCCTCGTGCGCGGCGCGAGCAAGGGCGAGGGCCTTGGCAACCAGTTTCTGGCGAATATCCGCGAAGTTGACGCCATCGTCCACGTCGTGCGCTGCTTTGAAAACGACGACATCGTCCATGTCGACGGCTCGATTGACCCCGCGCGCGACATCGACACCATCAACGTCGAACTGATCCTCGCCGACCTCGAAGTCCTCGAGCGCCGCATCGACAAGACGAAAAAGCAGTTAAAGGCCGACAAGAAATTCCAGGAGGACCTCGATTTCTTCGAGCGCGTCAAGGAGACGCTCGAAGCGGGCAAGCCTGCACGCAGTGTGACCTGTACGGAGGACGAAAAGGTGCTGCTCGACAGCGTCAACCTGCTGACGAATAAGCCGATCCTCTACGCCGCGAATATGAGCGAGGACGACTTTAAAAACGGCATTGACTCGAACCATTTCCTGAAAGTGGTGCAGGATATCGCCGCCGCGGAACACGCGGCCGTGCTGCCGATCTGCGCGGAGCTGGAGGCCGAGATTGCGGGCCTCGACCTCGACGAAAAGAAGCTGTTTCTGGCGGATCTGCACCTCGACGAGTCGGGCCTTGACCGCTTGATTCAGAAGTCCTACGCGCTTTTGGGGCTGATTAGCTACCTGACCGCCGGCGAGCCGGAAGTCCGCGCGTGGACGATCAAAAAGGGCACGAAGGCGCCCCAGGCGGCCGGCAAGATCCATTCGGACTTTGAGCGCGGCTTTATCCGCGCGGAGGTCGTCGCATTTGATGACCTGATGGCCTGCGGCAGCATGAACGCCGCGAAGGAAAAGGGACTTGTCCGCAGCGAGGGCAAGGACTACGTGATGCAGGACGGCGACGTTGTGCTGTTCCGCTTCAACGTTTAAAGATTCGGGAAAATCTGCCGGGAACAGGTTTAGATTTTAAAAAAGCGAACATACTAGGATAAAACTGGTATCTCAATTTCTATCCACAAAAGGAGGATTTGACAATGGAATTCAAGGGCAGCCGCACCGAGGCGAACCTCGCCACCGCATTCGCAGGCGAGAGCCAGGCGCGCACGAAGTACACGTTCTATGCGAGCAAGGCAAAAAAAGAGGGCTACGAGCAGATTGCGGCTCTCTTTGAGGA
Source organism: uncultured Clostridia bacterium (assembly GCA_944385055.1). GTDB lineage: Bacteria > Bacillota > Clostridia > Oscillospirales > Acutalibacteraceae > Caproicibacterium. Next base: position 181,324 of record CALWVT010000003.1, read on the forward strand.
GACCGCGAACAACGAAAAAGAGCACGCGAAACTCTGGTTTAAGCTCTTGCACGACAACGAGATTCCCGACACGATGACGAATCTCGCAGACGCTGCTGCGGGCGAAAATTATGAATGGACCGAGATGTACAAGGAATTTGCGGATGTCGCCGAGGAAGAGGGCTTTACGTCCATCGCAGCGACGATGCGCCTGATCGCACAGGTCGAAAAGAGCCACGAGGAGCGCTACCGCAAGCTGCTGCAGAATCTCAAAGAGGACGCCGTATTCAAATGCGGCGAAGAGACCGTATGGGTCTGCCGCAACTGTGGGTATATCTATATCGGCAAAGAAGCGCCGAAGGTCTGCCCCGCTTGCAAGCATCCGCAGGCGTATTTCGAGCGCCGCGCCGAGAACTACTAAAGCACTCGTTTTTGCCGGGTTTTAAGGCCGGCACCCAAAAAGTGAAAGCCGCCAAGGCCGTGCCCCCTGTTTCGGGGGGCAGCCTTGGCGGCTTTTTTGCCGGTTTCTTTCAGGCGGCGCAAACGGGTGTTTCGTTTATTCCAACACCATTTTCGCGCAGCCGTAAATGCCCGCGTCGTTGCCGAGTTCCGCAAGGCGGAAAGAGGCTTCCCGCGCCGCGTGGAACGCATACTTCCGATAGGCGGCCTGAATGCCGGAAAGCAGGATGTCACCCGCCTGCGAGACACCGCCGCCGATGACGAAGACCTGCGGGTCGACGACGCAGCTGATGTTGGCGAGCGCTTTTCCGAGCAGGTCGCAGACCTCTTCGACGAGCTTCTGCGCGAGTGCGTCCTGCTGTTTCGCCTCGTCAAAAATCTGCTTGGCGCTGGGGGCTTGTGCCGTGGACAGCGGGGAAGCGAGCACTTCCGGCGCTTCGGGATGTGCGGCCAAATACCGCTTGAGCAGCCGGACGATGCCCGTTGCCGACGCATACTGCTCAAGGCAGCCGTGGTTGCCGCAGCCGCAGGGCTCGGGCTCGTTGTCGCGCATATGCAGATGGCCGATCTCACCGCCGGCGCCGTTCGAGCCGTGCACGATTTTCCCGTTTAAGATGATCCCGCCGCCTACGCCGGTGCCAAGTGTGACCATCACCAGATTAGAAAACCCTTTGCCGCCGCCGCGGAACATTTCGCCGAGGGCGGCAACGTTGGCGTCGTTGCCCACAAAAGCGGGCAGCTGCAAAAGCGCTTCCATCTTCTGCTTGACATCCGTCGTGCCCCATCCGAGGTTGACGCATTTATGTACGACGCCGTTTTCATCGACCGGCCCGGGCACGCCAATGCCGACGCCGAGCACGGAAGAGAGGGCCATCCCTTTTTGGGTGATCTTCTCCTGGATGGAGCCGGCAATGTCAGAAAGAATGTGCGCGCCATTCTCCGCAAGGTCCGTGGGAATGGACCACTTTTCTACCAACGTGCCGTCGTCCGCAAAAAGCCCCATCTTAATGCTGGTGCCGCCGATATCGACGCCAAAACAAAATTTCTGCATGTCCATGATTCATTTTCTCTCCTTTTTCCTTTTGTGAGCTTACCTATTGAAAAAGCAGCCGCCGCCTTGCGGCCCTGCGATTTTCCGTCTCTTTTTTCATTTCATGTTTCCTTTCATGCGGGTTTCGAGCAGGCTTATTTCAGTTCCGCCACCGTCACGCCGCTTTCGCCTTCACCGTAAACGCCCAGGCGGAACGATTTCACCGCCGCATGGTGCTTTAAATGCTCCTGCACGGCTTTGCGCAGCGCGCCGGTCCCCTTGCCGTGGATGATGGTCACCTGCGTCAGATTGCAGCGCGCGGCGTTGTCCAAAAACAGATCGACATTCGAAAGGGCTTCTTCAACGGTCTGGCCGCGCAGATCGAGCGTCGACGGCGCCGCCGCCGAGGAGAACTGCCGCGTGACGGCGCGCGCCCGCCGGCGTTCCTGGCGCCGCTGCTCCGATTCCGGCACGAGCCGCAGGTTCTTTACATCGGTCTGTGTTTTGATGGCGCCGGCCTGCACGAGCACGCGGCTGCCGTCCACGTTTAAAACCGTCGCCTGGCGCCCCAGGTCGAACAGCTCCACCACGTCGCCGGGCTTTAAGGCGCGCGGCAGCGTATAGTCCGTGTGGCGACGCCGCTGTACCGGGTCGGCGGTATTTTCCAGCTTGCGAAGCCCCGCGTTTAGATGTGCCTTCTGTTGGGCAGAAAGCAGTTTATTCTTCTGCTTGCGGCGCTCTTCGAGTTCGTTTAAGATCGCGTCCGCCTGGCCGCGCGTGCGCGAAACGAGCAGGCTCGCCTGTTCCCGCGCGCGGTCGAGCGTCTTTTGCGCATTCGTCTCAATCTCGGCCTTTTTGGCCTCGGCCTCGGCGAGCGCTTTCCGGGCTTCCTCGCGCACGCGCTGTGCTTCGCTGCGCTCCTCGTCAAGCGCGCGGCGCGCATCCTCGAGCTGGCCTACGACGCGTTCAAACTGTGTGTTTTCCGTATTGACAAGCGACTGCGCGCGCGAGACGACCGATTCCGGCATGCCCAGCCGCCGCGAGATCGCAAACGCGTTGCTGCGCCCGGGCACGCCGATGAGCAGCCGGTACGTCGGCTTGAGCGTCGCTACGTCGAATTCACAGCTGCCGTTTTCTACGCCCGGCGTGTCGAGCGCGTACGCTTTCAATTCTGCGTAATGCGTCGTTGCCGCGATGCGCGCGCCTTTCTGGCGCAGCTCCTCGAGGATTGCCGTCGCGAGCGCCGCACCTTCGACGGGGTCCGTCCCCGCGCCGAGCTCGTCGAGCAGCACAAGGCTCTGGCTGTCGGCGTCCCCTAAAATCGAGATGATGTTCGTCATATGCGCCGAAAACGTCGAAAGGCTCTGTTCGATGCTCTGCTCGTCGCCGATATCCGCGAGCACACGGTCGAATACCGCGATTTCGCTGTTGTCGGAGACGGGGATCAAAAGCCCGCACGCGGTCATCAGCGTCAAAAGGCCGAGCGTTTTGAGCGCGACGGTTTTGCCGCCGGTATTTGGGCCCGTAATCACAAGCGTGTCGAAGTCTTTTCCCAAACGGATGTCCGTCGCGACGACGCGCTTCGGGTCAATCAGCGGATGGCGCGCACGCTTTAAGTCGATGACGCCGTCTGCATTGAGCACGGGCAGCGTCGCCTTCATGCGGTAGCCAAGGCTTGCCTTGGCAAAGAGCAGGTCGAGCTTCACCGCGAGTTTCCATCCGCGGATAATCCCCGACGCAAACGAGCCGCATTCGGCGGAGAGTTCCTGCAGGATGCGGTTGATCTCGTCGCGCTCCTCATTTTGCAGCACGCGCACCTCGTTGTTGGCTTCCACCACGGCCATCGGCTCGATAAAAACGGTCGCGCCGCTGCCGGAGGAATCGTGCACGAGGCCCGGCACCTCGCTGCGGTGTTCGCTTTTGACCGGCACGACGAAACGGCCGCCGCGCTGTGTGACAATCGGTTCCTGTAAAAATTTCTGGTAATACGCCGAATGCACCATGCTGTCGAGCTTTTCGCGCACACGCGCCGAGGCCGCGCGGATCTTCCGGCGGATGTTGGCGAGCGTGGGGGAGGCGTTGTCGTTCATCTCCTCCTCACTGTCGATCGCGTTAAAAATCTGTTCTTCCAAGTATTTGTTCGGCTGGATGCCGTCAAAATAATCGTCGAGATGGGTCTTTAACCCCGCACTCTTTTCACGCCATGCGACGATGCCGCGCAGCGTGCGCAGCACCCCGCCGATGCGCAGAAGTTCCGCCATATTGAGTGCGCCGCCGGCCTCCGCGCGCCGCAGCGGGTTCGAGACGTCCAAAAGCCCGCCGAATCCCGGCGCGCCGAATTTTGCCAGCAGCGTGTATGCGTCCCACGTCTCATCGAGCAGCGCCTGCACGTTCGAAAGGCCCGTCTGCGGCGTCAGCGCACGGGCCGCTTCGGCCGCGGCGGGGCTGGCCGCCTCCTGCGCGAGGCGTTCCAAAATTTTATCCAATTCCAAAGCGGACCAATGCCGTTTTAAATGTTGTTCCATGAAACCTCCCTGGGGATGTCCGGTTTGGGCGGGAAGATGCCCGCCGATGCGTTTCCCTTTTAAGTTTCCGTCATTTGATGATAAAAGTCAAGCGTTTTAAAGGAGCGCTCGAGCTGCGCCTGGACAAACCGCTCGCTCGCACGCGCGAGCTCCTTCTGGCTTTCGGGGTTGAGCGTAAACGCGAACAGCTTTTCGGGCTGGGCGTATACCGTGTGGCGCAGCGCCATCAGGGCGCCCGCGTGCAGCGCCACGCCGCCGGAGCGGTGCGTTTCGGCGCGGCAGCTTTCGCACAAAAGCTCGCCGGCTTCCGGATAAAAGAAAAAGACACCGCCGTCGTAGCGGCGGCAGTGTATGCAGCCAATTAAGTCCGGCATGTACCCCGCGAGGCTCAATCCCCGCATTTCAAACGCGGCTTTGACAACGCTGAGCGGCCGCTGCGGCGCTTTGCACAGCACATGCAGCGCTTTTGCCAGCAGACGCAAAAATTGCCCCGCACCTTCGTTCGGCGGGGCAATGGCGCCTGCCAGTTCGCACAAATACTGTCCCAGAGAAAGCCGCCCCAAGTCTTCACGCAGCGCGAAGAAGATCTCCATCGGCTGCGCCTCCCGCACGAGAAAACTCCCGTCGCGCCGCTCCAGCAGGTCAAAGCGCGCGAAGGAAAACGGCTGCGTCGCGCTGACCAAACGGCTTTTCGCCGCGCGCCCGTTGCGGGCAAACGCGCGCACAACGCCCGCTTTTTCCGTCAGGATCGTGACCAGCCGGTCACTCTCCCCCACGGGGGAAACCCGCAGTACAATGCCCCGCGTCAGCATCCGTTTGGTTCTCCTCCTTGCCGCTGCGGCACTGCACATAGCGAAGGTAATCCTCTACCCGTCCTGTTTTCACAAAAGAAGCCCAGGCGCTCTGTTCGTCCATCGCGGCGCACTCCTTTCCGGGGCCGGTTGCCCCTTCCTTTTTCAGTATGCGCCGCGGGAAAGGCCGCAATTCGTAGTAAATAATTGAGATATTGACAGATTTCGGCACATTTCATGCGCCGTTTGTGGTAGCCGTGCGCCCGTTACTTGAGCAGGTCGCGCGTGTCGAAGCCAAACGCGCGCAGGGCGTTTTCCTGATTGCGCCAGTTGGGGCGGACCTGGACGTACAGCTGCAGGTTTACTTTCATGCCGTAAAAATGTTCGAGATCCTCGCGCGCGAGCGTGCCGATCTTTTTGAGCATGCTGCCGCCCCTGCCGATTAAAATGCCCTTGTGGCTTGGCCGCTCACAGAAGATTTCCCCGCGGATGTCGATGCAGGAACCGTCCTCGCGTTCGCGCAGCAGATCCACCACAACGGCGACACCGTGCGGCACTTCCTTTTGCAACAGGCGCAGAATCTTTTCGCGCACGCATTCGGCCGCGAGCGTGCGTTCGGGCTGGTCGGTCAGGGTGTCGTCGGGGAACAGATGCCCGCCCGGCTGGCCGAGTTTTTTGAGTTCTTCTTTTAAGGCGTCAATGCCGCTGCCCGTTCGGGCGCTGACGGGCACGACGGCCGCAAAGTCATATTTGGCGGCGAGCGCCGTGATTTGGCCGATCAAAGCCGTTTTATATGGCAAAAGGTCGATCTTATTGATACACAGCACCGCCGGCAGGTGGTCCTCCTTAAAACGCGCGATCAGGCTTTCGTCGGCCGGCGAAATCGGCGTATTGGCCTCCGTCACAAGGATGGCCGCGTCTACGCCGGCAACGGATGCCTGCACGCTTTGCACCATGTATTGCCCCAAACGGTCCTTTGGGCGCAGCAAGCCCGGGGTATCCAGGAAAACCAGCTGGTCGGGCCCTTCCGTCAAAACGCCCATAATGCGCGTCCGGGTGGTTTGTGGTTTGCTGCTGACGATCGCGACCTTTTGACCGAGCAGCCGGTTCATCAAAGAGCTTTTTCCAACATTCGGACGGCCTACAATTGCCAAAAAAGCGGTCTTTTGCGCAAGATCCATGTTCCACCTCACTTTGTGGGACCGTGTAAAAATTGTGCAGCGGAGAGGGTTCCACGGTGTTTCCGCTGAACAAGGCCGCAGGGGACGTTGGCATCCTGCCGGCCTTTCATGCAGCTTCGAATGGGGAGATTAGGGTGTACCGGAGAAACAAAACGCGCCGTTTTGTGGCAGGCGGGCGTTTTTTCTCTCCGGTACACCCTAAAATCGAGGACAGAATTTCAGCTGCGGCCGTTTTTGTGCCGCAGACGGGCCAGGCGGTCGCGGATTCCCGGCGGCCCCCACACAACATAGGGCACCGCTGCCGCCGCCGCACACAAAAGCAGCACGAGCACCACCGGGTGCGCCACAAGCCAGAACCAGCCGTTTACGATGCAGTCGGGCCGCCAAAACAGCGCCACCCCGACGCCCGCCGCGAAAATTGCCGTCACCAAAACAGCGCCGGAGGCCAAGTCTTTTACGGCGCGCACGCTTTGGGAAAAGCCTTCGATTAGTGCGTCGCACAAGTCTTCCGCCACGGTGTTAAACAGCTCGGCCCCCATCACGACCCCGCAGGTCAGAAGCAAAAGCCCAAATTCCCCGCGCGTCAGGTCAAAAAACGGCGACATCACAATCGAGAAAAAGGCCGCCACCGTGTGGAAACGCATATTCCGTTCGTTGTTGATGCAGTACAGGATCCCCCGCAGGGCGTACTTCAGGCTTTTTAAAAACCGCACGGCGCACTCCTTCTTTGCAGGGCAGCAGGCTTACTTGAGATCCTCGTTTTCCAGCACATAGCTGCTCGAGCTCGGCAGGCCGAGCTCCGCCATCACGAGCTCTTCCTTTTCGCGCATGCGCACGCGCGCAAGGCCGCCCTCTTCGTGGTTGTAGCCGAGCAGGTGCAGCACGCTGTGTGCCGTCAGGTACGCGACCTCGCGCTCTAAGCTGTGGCCGTAACGGCGCGCCTGCTCGACGGCCGTCTCCATCGAGATCACAACGTCGCCCAAAATCTTTGCGCCCGTCGTGTGGTCGATGTCGTATACGCCGTTTTCACCCATCGGGAAGCTCAATACATCCGTCGGGGTATCCTTTTGGCGGTACTGTTTGTTGAGCTCCTGGATCTGGTTGTTGTCGACAAACGTCACGCTGATTTCTGCCGAACCCTGGAATTTCTCCATCGTCAAAACGGCGTTGCAGCAGCGGCGGATCAACATCCGCAGCCCGGTCGGAATCTTAACGGCCTTTTGTTTATTTTCGATGATAACGCGGATCTTGTCCATGATTGTTGCCCTCCTCGTATTTTTCGTAGGCCTTGATGATGTCCTGCACAAGCTTGTGCCGCACCACGTCGCGGCCTGTAAACTGCACCTGTGCGATGTCGTCGATCCCCTGCAGGATCCGCATGACCTGCTTTAAGCCGGAAGCTTTCCCGCGCGGCAGGTCGATCTGGGTGACATCGCCGGTAATGACCATTTTACTGTTGAACCCCAGGCGCGTCAGGAACATTTTCATCTGTTCCTGCGTCGTGTTTTGGGCTTCGTCCAAAATAATGAAGCTGTCGTCGAGCGTGCGCCCGCGCATATACGCCAGCGGCGCCACCTCAATGTTCCCGCGCTCGACGTAGCGCTGGTACGTTTCCGCGCCGAGCATGTCGAACAGCGCGTCGTATAAGGGGCGCAGGTAGGGATCCACCTTCTGCTGCAGGTCGCCGGGCAGGAAGCCCAGGCTCTCGCCGGCCTCAACGGCCGGGCGCGTCAGGATGATGCGGTTGACCTGCTGCGCGCGAAACGCCGTGACGGCCATCGCAACGGCCAAGTACGTTTTGCCTGTGCCCGCGGGCCCGACGCCGATGGTGATCGTATTTTCGCGGATTGCCGTGCAGTAGCGCTTCTGGCCGAGTGTTTTGGGCTTGACGGGCTTTCCCTTGCTCGTGATGCAGATGCAGTCGCCGCCAAGGCTTTCGATGCGGTCCTCCGCACCGTCGTTGACGAGCCCGATGCAGTACCGCACGTTCTGCTCGGTCAGCGCTTCGCCGCGGTTAATCAGTGTCAGAAGGCTCTGCAGTGCGCGCACGGCCTTTGCCACGTTTTCCGGCTCTCCCGTTACCTTCAGTTCGCTTCCGCGGCCGATGACCGTGACGTTGTACTCGTGTTCGACGAGCTTGATGTTTTCGTCAAAACTGCCGAACAGGGCCACTGCCTGTTCCATCCGGTCAATGTTGATCCGCTGTTCAAACAATCCCATCCCTCATTTATTGGTGAATTTCGCGCACCGCTTTGCACCTCGGCGGAAAAGGCTGCTCTGCGATTTCCCGCGTGTGCACAGGGCGGATAGACGCGATTCCTATCTTACTTTTTCTATCATAGCACAAACGGCGGGGAAAGTCACGTAAATGGGCAAAAAAATTTGTAATTTATTCACACAATTGATCCACGGAATTCCGACCTTGCTTTCCCTTCTGACGAGTTTCAAAGGTTTTTGTGCAATCTGCTTATTTTTACGCTTGAAAAAAAGAAAAAAAGGGCAGAAAACAAAATCCTAGCAGGAAAAGAAAAGCCGCCCGCGGCGAAGCGGACGGCAGAAAATAGAAATTTTAGGAAGCACCAAGAATTTGTTCTGCGTTTTTGACCCGTGCCGGCGCCGGCGGCTCGATGCCGCTCAGCGGATAGGGCAGCCCCAGCGCCTCCCATTTCGGCACGCCGAGCGTGTGATACGGCAGCACTTCGACCCGCTTGACGTTTGAAAGCGTGTCCAAAAACGCGCGCAGGGCGTGTAGATCCCCGTCAAAATCGGTGCGGGAAGGCACGAGCACGTGGCGCACCCACATGGGTTTCCCGATTTCCGAAAGGAAGCGCGCGAAATCCAGGATGTTCTCGTTGGAGCGGCCGGTCAGCGCCCGGTGGCGCGCAGGGTCTGTCTCCTTGAGGTCGAGCAGGACGAGGTCCGTGTTTTTGAGCACGGCGCGGATTTTCGAGAAAGCCGGCTCTTCGCGGGAAAACGGCGCGCCGGAGGTGTCGAGGCACGTGTGGACGCCCGCGGCCTTCGCCTTTTCGAAGAATTCGGCGAGAAATTCCGGCTGCCGGAGCGGTTCCCCGCCGCTGACCGTGATGCCGCCTTCGGTTCCCCAGTACGGACGGAAACGCAGCGCCTTTTGCAGCAGTTCATCGGCCGAAAGCCGCAGCGGCGCGTCCTCCATGCGCCAGGTGTCGGGATTGTGGCAGTATTGGCAGCGCATCGGGCATCCCTGCAGAAAGACGACGTACCGCACGCCCGGCCCGTCGACGGAGCCGAAGCTTTCGAGCGAATGGACAAACGCCTGTGGCATAACTTCCTCCTTTGCCGGTGCGGCTCAGACGCGCGTGTGGCACGTGCGGGCAATCACGTCGAGCTGCTGCTCGCGGGTCAGGTCAATGAATTTCACGGCGTAGCCGGAGACGCGGATCGTGAAATTCGCGTACTCCTCCTTTTCCGGATGCTCCATCGCGTCGATGAGCTTTTCGCGGCCGAAGATGTTGACATTTAAGTGGTGGGCGCCCTGCGTGAAGTACCCGTCGAGCACCTGCACGAGGTGGCGCTTCTGCTCGTCCTCATTGTGGCCGAGTGCGCCGGGATTGACGGTCTGCGTGTTCGAGATGCCGTCGAGCGCGTACTCGTACGGCAGCTTCGCCACGGAGTTTAACGACGCCAAAAGGCCGTTCTGCTCCGCGCCGTAGCTCGGGTTTGCGCCGGGCGACAGCGGCTTGCCGGCCGGGCGGCCGTCGGGCATCGCACCGGTCGCCTTGCCGTAGACGACGTTCGACGTGATTGTCAGAATCGACGTCGTCGGCTCCGCGTTGCGGTAGGTGTGGTGGGTCTTGATCTTCTTTAAGAACGTCTTTAACAGCCAGACGGCGAGTTCGTCGGCGCGGTCGTCGTCGTTGCCGTATTTCGGGAAATCGCCCTCAACCGCAAAGTCGACGGCCAGGCCGTCCTCGTCGCGGATCGGGCGCACCTTCGCGTATTTGATTGCGGAGAGCGAGTCGACCACATGCGAGAAGCCCGCGATGCCCGTCGCAAACGTGCGGCGCACATCCGTGTCGATTAACGCCATTTCGGCGGCCTCGTAGTAGTATTTGTCGTGCATATAATGGATCAGGTTCAGCGTGTTCACATAAAGCCCCGCGAGCCAGTCGAGCATGCGGTCGTACTTTTCCATGACCTCATCGAAGTCGAGCACGTCCGCCGTGATCGGCGCATAGGGCGGGCCGACCTGCTCTTTCTTGCGCTCGTCGACGCCGCCGTTGATCGCGTACAAAAGGCACTTTGCGAGGTTTGCGCGCGCGCCGAAGAACTGCATCTCCTTGCCCGTCTGCGTTGCGGACACGCAGCAGCAGATCGAGTAGTCGTCCTTCCACACCGGCCGCATGACTTCGTCGTTTTCATATTGGATCGAACTCGTGCGCACGGAGATCGCCGCGGCGTATTCCTTAAATGCCGCGGGTAGGCGCGGCGAATAGAGCACCGTCAGATTCGGTTCGGGCGCCGGGCCCATGTTTTCGAGCGTGTGCAAAAAGCGGAAGTCGTTTTTCGTGACCATCGACCGGCCGTCCATGCCCATGCCCGCGAGCTCGAGTGTGGCCCACACCGGGTCGCCGGAGTAAAGCTCGTTGTACGACGGGATGCGCGCGAATTTGACCATGCGGAATTTTAAGACGAGGTGGTCAATCAGTTCCTGCGCGTCCGCTTCCGTCAGGCGGCCGTTTTCGAGGTCGCGCTCGAGATAAATATCCAAAAACGTCGAGATGCGCCCGACGCTCATCGCGGCGCCGTTCTGCGTCTTGATTGCGGCCAGATACCCGAAATAGAGCCACTGCACGGCCTCCTGCGCCGTTTCGGCCGGGCGGGAAATGTCGAAGCCGTACGCTGCTGCCATGCGTTTCATGCCTTCGAGCGCGTGAATCTGCATCGCGATCTCCTCGCGCAGGCGGATCACATCCTCGGTCATCGTGCCGTCGCCGCAAAGGGAGAGGTCCTCGCGCTTTTTCTCAATCAAAAAGTCGATGCCATAAAGCGCTACGCGGCGGTAGTCGCCGATGATGCGGCCGCGGCCGTACGTGTCCGGGAGGCCGGTGATGATCTTATTGTGGCGCGCTTTGAGCATCTCGGGCGTGTAGGCGTCAAAGACGGCCTCGTTGTGCGTTTTGTGATACTGCGTGAAGATTTTATGCAGTTCGGGGTCGGGCGTGTAGCTGTACGTCTCGCACGCCTCTTCGGCCATGCGAATGCCGCCGAACGGCATGAACGCGCGCTTTAACGGCTTGTCCGTCTGCAGGCCGACGATCTTCTCGAGGTCCTTCGTACCTTCACCGATATACGCCGCCGGGTAGGCGTCGAGCGTCGAGACGACGTGCGTCTCCATATCGAGCACGCCGCCTTTTTTGCGCTCTTCCTTCTGCAGGGCCTGCACCTTGTCCCACAGCGTGCGCGTCGCGTCGGTCGGTCCCGCCAAAAAGCCCTCGTCGCCGTCGTAGGGCGTGTAGTTGCACTGGATGAAGTCGCGCACATCGATGTCGTCTCTCCACTTTTCCCCGTGGAATCCCTGCCATGCTTTCGTGAAATCCATCGTATCCTCCTTTTTTCGCGTGCCGTGCGGGCGGCGAGGGCAGATTCCCCTGAAAGGCAAAAAGTATACAAATAAGGTATAGAATCTTCGCCCAAAGCCACCCGCCTGCCGCACGGCCTGCGCGGCGCCGGCGTTTTCCCGTTCCATTTTCTTTTTGTTGATTACTTGCACCCGCCTATTCTAGGATGCCCGCCAGTCCGCAAAATAGCAGGATGCAAGGAATGAAAAAAGCCGGCAGCCTGGGTGCTTTCGCCCAGACGGCCGGCTTTTTCCCGCCATACTCCATGTGGTAAACCCCACAGCTCCGTCAGTCATATGGCTTCGTTACTTTTATTATATCGGTGTGCAGGACGGCTGTCAAGCCTCTTCCTGCAAGATATGCAGGTCTTTTAATGCGCGGCAGACGCGCAGGAACGCGTCCTCATCCGGGCAGTGCAGCGTATGCAGATGGACGCCGCCCGTCAGCGAGGACAGCGGCGACGCGCGCAGCGAAGAGAGCTTTTCCACGAATGCGTCCACGTCCCGCCGCGAAAAGATGTGCAGCGCCCCCCGCAGCTCGCCGTAGACCGGGTGGTCCACCGTGACGTCGAGCACGGCGCAGCCGTTGTCGACGGCCGCGTACAGTTCGGCCCGCAGCGCGTCTTCCCCCGTATGGCAGCACGCGATCGTGCGCAAAAAGCCCGCGCCGAACGGCTTTTGCAGCACATAGCCGCGCGGGGTAGCGGCAATGTCGTGCTGGGAAGCACGCAGGAGTGCAACGTCCCCGACAATGATCTGCCGGCTGACCGCGAACCGTTTCGCGAGCGCTGCCGCGCTGACGGGCGCGTCCGATTGGCGCAGGATATTCAAAATCGCACTGCGGCGTTCACCGGGCTGCATCGAAGGGCTCCTCCTTTTTTAAAATCTTTTTGTTTTTATCCTCACACAGCATGCAAAGGGCGGTTTGCCGCATCCTTAAAGGCTGAATTCTTCCGGGTCATATTTCGGGAGCGGCGGCGGCGTCAGCGGGACACGCAGCAGCGGGTCATAGCGGTATGCCTTGCAGACGCCCTCTTCCGGGAATGTGCGTCCGCATTGGCAGCCGTCCGGCGTGCTGTGCGCGCAATACTCGCACCGCGGCGGGATGCTGCGGCCGAAGAAAGCGCTTGCCGAGCGTTTCATCAAAGGGTCACCTCCCGGCATGTATTATAGCACGCGTCCGCCGGATTTTCCAGAGCGATTCTTGTCTATCGAGGGCCTCTTTCCGGGCCGCTTTTCCGCCCGGCGGCGCGCCGCGGATCCGGCCGGCAGGCGTTCTTCCAGCAGGCAGACGCCGCACAATAACAGCAGCGCCATGCTCGCGGCGGCGGAAGACGAAAGGGCGGGCACGCTTTTTTGAAGGCTTCCGAGTACCTGTACGGCGTCGCCGGGCAGAAGCGGCGGCGCGGCCCAGTTTGTAAACGGCAGCGTCAGCACGGCGGCCAAACCGCCGTGCAGCGCGCGGCACAGGGCAAAGGTGCGGTACTTTACGGGGAACGAGAGCCCTTCCAAACACTGCAGATGGACGCACACGCCGCCCCAGCCGAGCACGAGGGCCAGCATCCACAGCGGCGCGTGCAGCGCCGACAGCATTTGGCACGACAGCGTCACTTCGCTCCCCGCAGCCAGCAGGAATCCCAACGGCCCGAGCGGCAGGCGCGCCAAAACGCCGAGCAGCGCGCTGCACAAAATGACCAGCGCACACATCAAAAGCATGGCGCTGCCGCTTTTGCGCACGGCATGGAGCAGCGCCGCGCCGGCTGGTTCCGCCGCGCTTTGGCGGGCCGAAACGGCTTTTGCGGCAGGCGGCGCACAGCGGCCGAGCAGCAGCCCCAGGAAAAAGCCCGCAAGCAGATGCGTGCTAAGCAGCACGGCTCCCGCGCGCGGGTTCCCCAAAAATCCGCATCCGACGGCGGAATAGAGAAAGGCGGGCCCCGCGTGAACGCAGCAAAGCAGCATGCGGGCGGCCTCCTTTTCCGAAAGCAGCCCGGCGGTGTACAATTCTTCCACCGCGCGGGAGCCGGCCGGATACCCGCCCACCATCCCCAAAAAGAGCGCCGGCACGGCTTCGGCCGGCAGCCGGAACAGCCGCCCAAGCCAGCGGCAGTGGCGGCCGAGCCGCGCGACGGCCCCGCACCGCACGAGGAACGTGGTGAGAAACAGAAACGGAAATAAAGACGGCACCAGCGTCGAAAGGCACGTCGCCATGCCCGCGGCGGCGCCGGCGGCACTCTGCTGCGGAAACAGCAGAAGCCCCGCCGCGCACAGCCCCCCAAAAAGGATCGGCCCGAGATGTTTCATGCAAATCCCTCCCGCCTTTATGCATATGCGGAAAGGCACGTGAATACGTTTATTCGGAGCAAAAAGGAGGGGAAGCGGTGTGCTGGGATGGGAGGCGCACGGCCTTTTGGCCGAAAACGGCCCGCGCATGGAGCTGGGCGGCCGCCGGGAGGCGACCGTCGACGGCTGCGGCGGTGTGCTCGAATATACCGAAACGGTGGTGCGCATCCGCTACGGGCGCGGGGTGGTGAAGTTTTCCGGAGAACGGCTGCGCCTGCACAGCCTCGCGGCAAAGTCGCTGATCCTTTCCGGTGAGATTCAAAAGATCGAATTCCTGCCGCCGCCGTGACCATTTTGAAACTGCCGCTTTTCGAACTGAATGATAAAGCCGAGGGAAAGGGGGCTGCGGCGGATGCTCGTCCAATGGCTCTTTGGCTGGGTTGCGTGGGAAGTGCAGAACCCTGCCGCGGGGGCGCGGTTTTTGAATTGCTGTGCGCGGGCGCGGCTTTCTTTGTGGGACCTGAAGCCGGGCAAAGGCGGCAAAGGCGTCAGCGGCCGCATGCGGGTGCGCGACTACCGGCACATCCGCCCCCTTGCAAGGAAGGCGGGCGCACGCCTGCGTGCGGGGAAGCGGCGGGGGCTGCCGTTTTTGTGGAACCGCCTGCGGGGGCGGCCGGGGCTGCTCTTTGGCGGCGCGGCGTTTTTTGCGCTCTTGTGCGCGTTTTCGCAGTGCTTTTGGACCGTGGAGGTGACGGGCTGCCGAACAATCCCGGAGACGGCGCTGCGCGCGGCGCTTGCGGAATTCGGCGTGGCGCCCGGTGCGCCGAAAGCGGCGTTTTCCCCGAACGCCGTGCAGGCGGCCCTGATGCGCCGTTTCCCACAGCTTGCGTGGGTTACCGTCAACGACCGCGGCTCGGACGCCGATGTGCGCCTTTTGGAAAAGGACGCCGCGCCGCAGGTGTTTGACGACGAGGGCTTTTGCAGCCTGCGCGCCGCGAAAAGCGGAACGGTGGTGGAAATGCACATATGGGCCGGTACACCAACCGTAAAAGTGGGGGAAGGCGTTCTTTCTGGGCAGCTTTTGGTATCCTCGGTGGTGGAAAGCGAGAGCACGGAGGAATGGCGCATGCGCCACGCGGCGGGCCAGGTGATTGCCGAGACCACGCAGGTGCTGCGGGCAGACGTCCCTTTGCAGAAAGAGGTTGCCGTTCCGCAGGGCGAGCCGGTGAAACGGCGGTCTTTGGAGCTTTTCGGCGCGCGGCTTCCGCTTTCCTGGCGCTTGGCGCCCGACGGCGCCTATACGGCCCAGGGCATTCGCACGTCGCTTTCGGTGTATGGCCGCCTGCTGCCCGCCGCCGTTTTGGAGGAAACGCTGCAGCCCGTTTCGGTGCGCACACAGCCGCGCACGCGGGAGGAGGCGGAAGCCCTCGCACGGGAAGAGCTGGCGCGCCAGGAAGCCGCCCTCGGTGCGGGAGTTGAAATTACCGCGCGGGAAGACCGCGTGCGCGTGACGGACGAGGCCGTTACGGTCGAACGCACGCTCACGTGCCGGGAAGACATCGCCTATACCGCGCCGATCGGCTGGGAAACGCCGTAAAGATGTCCCCCGCCGCGCAAAAAGGGCCTTTCCCCCTCTTCGGAGGAAAGGCCTTTTTTATTTTTATATTTTATTTATATTAATATGGACTGCTATCGGAGATTGATTCCCGCGGCCGTTTTACAGCGCGCGCACATGATATTTATTTTGAAATTCCTCAGGCGGCATCGACAGCAGCAGGATCATTTCGGCGAGGCTTGCCAAAAACAGGAGGCCGACGATCCATACCGCATACGAGCAGAAGAACAGCGTTGCGAGCAGGTACAGAAGCCCGGCGCCCCACTGCCCGAGGTAGAACTTGTGGATGCCGAGGATTCCCAGGAACAGCGCGAGCAGGCCGGCGGCCGTCTTTCCGCGCGCGGGCGCCGCAGCGTCCGGCGTGAAGGTGCCGTCGAACCAGCCGAACAGGCGATCGGGCTGCCCAAACGGATGCGTTTCCGTATGCCGCGGCGGCGTGTAGGTGCCATAAGACGCCTGCGGCGGGGTCTGGTTTTGGCAGCCGTAAGCGTAATTGCCCTGCGGCGGGGTTTGGTTCTGGCCGCCGTAAGCGTAATTGCCCTGCGGCGGGGTCTGGTTTTGGCCGCCGTAAGCGTAATTGCCCTGCGGCGGGGTCTGATTCTGGCCGCCGTAAGTGTAATTGCCCTGCGGCGGGGTCTGGTTTTGGCCGCCGTAAGCGTAGTTGCCCTGCGGCGGGGTCTGGTTCTGGCCGCCGTAAGTGTAATTGCCCTGCGGCGGGGTCTGCGCCGGTTCCTGGTGCGGGGGCTCGGCGGGGGCTTCCGGCGCGGGGGATGGGGACTGCGGCGCCGTTTGGGCCGCCGGTGCGGCGGGTTCGGCCGCTTCGGGCGGCAGCGTATTGCCGCAGCGCACGCAGTAGGTGGCTTTTTCGCTGTTTTCTGTGCCGCAGCGCGGGCAGATCTTTTTTGCCATAGGGAAAACTCCTTTCAAGATAAGGCGGTGCCCCTGCGATGCGAATCCATACGCCAAATATGCGGGGCGCTATCTGCAGTGTAACAGGTTTCGGCGCGATGCGCAACGCGGGGCGGTGGTTTGTCAGGAGATCGTAAGATTTTAGCGGGATTCCTGTGCGGCTTTTTCGAGGAGCCTGCAGAAATCCGCCCAATTCGTCAGCCGTGTGTATGGTACGCGCGGCGGCGTCAGCCGGTCGAAATCGTCCGAAAGCCGCAGCCAGAACGGCCGCATGCCCACGCCCGCGGCGCCCTCGACGTCACAGACCGGGTTGTCGCCGCAAAACCACACGTCCCCGCCCGAAAGGCCGAGTTTGTGCAAAGCGATCTCAAAGAAATGGCGGTCGGGCTTGCGGTAGGCGTAGTCGTGGCTTGCGAGGATAAACCGGAAGTTTGCGTGCGGCAGGCAGGAGACGATGCGCCGCTCGAGCGTTGCACCCGTAAACCACATGTTGCTGACGACGCCGTACGGGATGGACAGCGCGTCCAGATATTCGAGCATCTCTGCGGCGCCGGGCGCCGGCGAGCCGGGCGAACACGCGTCCCAATAGAGCATTTCCGCGTGCCATAGATCGACGTCGAGCACGAGGCCGAGCCGCTCGAGCACCCAGCGCAAAACGCCCAAAAAGTGCACCTCGAGTTTCTGCGCCCAGATCGCGTCTGCGCTGCGGTCGAGCTCCACGCCCGCAAAGCCGAAGTCCGCAAGGACGTCCCAGATGGCCTTTTGCAGGGCGGGCGGCGTGATGTGCTGCGGATTTGCGGCCGCGTGGGAAAGCAGCACGGCCGCGCCCTTTTCATAATCCGCGTCCGGTTCCGTGCACAGCGTCATGCCATAATCAAATAAAATCGCCTTGGGAAGCATCAAAAAAGCTCCTTTTTATCTTTTTAGAATTTATACTCGTATAGGTAATCGTCCATCACAAAGCCCGAGCCGATATCCGTCACGGTGTCGCCGTAGCGGACAAGGCCCAAATGCTCGTAGACGCGGATTGCCTGGAGGTTATGCTTATTGACGGTCAGATGGATGCGGGGGAGCCCGTCGCGCTTCGCGCGTTCGCACAAAGCCTCAAACGCCTTGCGCGCAAAGCCCTGGCCGCGCGCGGATTTGCGAAGGTAGAGCTTGCTCAAAAACAGGCCGTCTTTCGGGTCCGGATGGATGCCCATATAGCCGCAGACCTCACCGCCGTCGGTCAGGAAGTAATATTCATATCCCTCTTTTTCGACCTGATGGGTCATCGCGGGCAGGGACTGGAACTTTTCAACCATGTACGCGACCTGCGCCTTTCCCAAAAGCGGCGTGAACCACTCCTCCCAAATCGAGCGCGCAAGCTCCGCGAGCAGCGGCATCTGGCTTTTAGAGACGGGTTCCAGGGTAAATGGACGGTCATTCGGCATCGAAAAACACTTTCCTTTCTGACAGAAGTTTGGTATACTAGGGGTCGATCAAGGCAGCGCCCAAGCGGGTCAAAAATGGCCGCCTTTTTGCGGGGCGCTATGTTCAGAATACCATGTTTTCGGGAGGAATGCAACGATGCAGCAGACGAAAGTCATCAAAACGACCGTAACGCACGACAAGCTTGCGTGCGAGGTGGGCAGCGGCACCCTGCGCGTGTTCGCCACGCCGGCGATGTGCGCATTATTCGAACAGGCGGCAAGCCAGCTGGCCGAAGAGCTCGTCGAGCCGGGCCAGACGACGGTGGGGGCGTCTTTGCAGATTGAACACCTGGCGCCGACGCCCGAAGGCGCCGAAGTCACCGTGACGGCGACGCTGCTCTCGCAGGAGGGGCGCAAGTTTGAATTCTCGCTTTTGGCCGAGGACCCGGCCGGCGTAATCGGCAAGGGCACACACACGCGCGTCGCCGTTTACAGCGAGCGCTTCCAGCAGAAAGCGGACGCCCGCGCAAAATCCTAAAATCACAAAAAGCCGCAAAAAGGGCCGCCCGTGCGAAACGGACGGCCTTTTTTATACGGTTTCTTTCCATCTTTCGGATGGCGCGGCCGGGTGTTTATCCGGCAAAATTCTGCACCCAGTAGGAGTAGCCGTTGACGGTGTAGCAGCCGACGGCGATTTCCAGGAAGTCGGGGTCGAGGATATTCGCGCGATGGCCCGGCGAGTTCATCCAGCCCTGCATGACGGAGGCCGGATCGCGGAAGCCGGCGGCGATGTTTTCCCCAAACGTCGTTGCGCCGGGAACATCCGGGAACGCCGTAAAGCAGTCCTCGCCGTTCGGACGCGTGTGCGAGAAGACCTCGCGGATTTCCCGCGCGCGCAGGTGGGCGGTGTCCGTGAGTTCATTGGCCCACAGCAGCGGCAGAAGCCCCGCCGCCACGCGCTCTTTGTTGCACAGGTCCACGACCTGCGATTCATACGCGTAGTTCATGCCCGCTTCCGGCACCATGTTGACGGTGTTCGAAAGCCAGTATGCCTGTCCGTCGACCGTCGCGTACAGGCCTGTCACCGGTACGTAGCCGTTTTGCATCGGCCGCACGACGAAATAGGTGAGTTTCAGGCCGTTCGACGAATAGTACGGCCCGGCCGGTCCCGCGTCGATCGTGACGGCCGCACCGTTTGCGGAGACGACGCTTAAACCCGTGTTCGCGGGGCTGACGACGGCAAACACACGCTTTGCCCCGCCGCACAGCTCCACCGTGTCGTACAGCGTGGAGGCGACGGGCGCGCCGCCCACACGCAGCGTAAACAGCGGCTGGCCCTCGATGTAGATGTTCGTCGCGTCGCCCACGGTGCCCTTCGGGATCACGTAAAATTCCGTCATGCCGTTTTCATAGGCGTAGCGCGTGTTGCAGTCGCCAACCAGCCCGTTGCCGCTGTTAAAGCCCAAAACGGGTTCGGTCGAATAGACGCGCACCGTGACCGGCGCGCCGCGCGCGACCGTATAGGCCGGCACCTCCCCGGAAAGGGAGAGCGTTTGCGTTTCCCCGCCCGGCAGGAGCACCTCGGCGCGTGTGACGGCCTCGGCCGTGCGCGTCGTGGCGCCGGCCACAACCGGGCTGCCGGCCGGTTGCGGCGTTTTCTGCCGCGCAAGGATTTCCTCACACAGCGCGTCCACCTGCTGGAGCATCGTGTCCGCGGCGCTCGTGGGCAGGCATCCCATTGAAAAGACGGCTGCGGCACATAATAGGGCCGCCAAAAGCCGTTTTGCGTGTTTTTGCAGACGATTCATAACATTCCCTCCTTCATTCCTGAAACGCACAAAAATCTGCACAATTATCGATCTATCTTATAAATGGATTCTAAGAGATTTTACAAATTCAGTATAAAGGCTTTGGACGAAAACGTCAAGGGCTTCCAGAGCGTCTGTAAAATTTTTTGCCCGCTTTTCCGTTTTTGTGCTGCCGAAGCGGGGCACAGCGGGCATTCTTTCGGTCCGGCGGAAAGATCTAGGTATACAAAATCCTATACCCAAAAGCGGAAAATCGTGTGCATTCTCTTGACGCAAAAGGGGTTTCGCACTATAATGAGAGAAATTCCGGCCATTGCTTGTGCCCGGCGGCAAACGGTGCCGTGGGCTGCGGGGACAGGCATTTTTGGGCGCTTTTTATTTTTTCATGCGGAAATGAAAAACGGAAAAAGGCGCTGTTTGATATAGGAGAAAGGGAGGCAGCAGCAATATGGCGACCGGCGCAGAAATTATGGTCAAGTGCCTGGAGAAGGAGGGGGTGTCCCTGCTTTTCGGCTATCCGGGTGCGGCAATTTGCCCGCTTTATGACTGCCTTTTGCCGTCAACGGTCGAGCACGTCCTCGTGCGGCAGGAGCAGAATGCAGCGCACATGGCCAGCGGCTATGCGCGTTCGAATGGGAAAGTGGGCGTATGCGTCGCAACGTCCGGCCCCGGCGCGACGAACCTGATTACAGGCATCGGTACGGCGTATATGGATTCGATCCCGATGGTGATCATCACCGGCCAGGTCAATTCCTGGCTTTTGGGCCGCGACGTCTTCCAGGAGGCGGACATTACCGGCGCGTGCGAGAGCTTTACGAAGCACAGCTATCTTGTAAAGGACGCGAAGGATCTGCCGCGCGTCTTTAAGGAGGCGTTCCACATCGCCTCGACCGGCCGTCCGGGGCCGGTGCTCATCGACGTGCCCACCGATATCCAGCTGCAGGAAGTCGGCGAGTGGGAGTACCCCGAAAAGGCGGAGATCCGCGGCTATAAGCCCCGCACGCAGGGGCATGCGCTGCAGATTAAAAAGGCGCTCGCCGCCATCAAAGAGGCGAAGCGGCCGATTATCTGCTGCGGCGGCGGCGTCGTACTCGCGAACGCGCGCGAGGAAATGACGGCATTTGCCAAGAAGAGCGGTATCCCCGTTTGCGCGACGATGATGGGGATCGGCGTCACGCCGATGGATTCCGATTACTATATGGGCATGATCGGCATGTACGGCCGCACGAGCGCCAACAAGGCGATGCAGCAGGCGGACCTCGTCATCCTGTGCGGCGCGCGCGTCGGTGACCGCGCGATCAATGTGCCCCAGCAGATTGCCGAGCAGGCGCACATCATCCACATTGACATCGACCCGGCCGAAATCGGCAAGAATATGCCCGTCGATATCCCGATTGTCGGCGATATCCGCCAGGTGCTGACGGCTTTGACCGAAGGCGTCGAGGATACGGTGCCCGTGCAGTGGAAGCGCCAGGTGCTCGATTACAAGCTGCAGTACCCGCCGCGCGGCGTGGAGCGCGAGGATTTCGTCGAGCCCAGGCTCTTTATCCGCGATTTGTCCACCATGATGGAGGACAAGGCCATTTTGACCGCCGACGTCGGCCAGAACCAGATCTGGGCCGCGCGCAACTTTAACGTCAAGGAAGGCCGCTTTTTGACAAGCGGCGGCCTTGGCACGATGGGCTACGCGGTGCCGGCCGCAATCGGCGCGAAGCTCGCAAAGCCGCACCGCCAGGTCGTGGCCGTGTGCGGAGACGGGTCGTTCCAGATGTGTATGTGCGAACTCGGCACGCTCGTCGAGACCGGCGCCGACATCAAGATCATCGTCATGCAGAACGGCACCCTCGGCATGGTCCGCGAAGTCCAGGGCAACCGCTACGGCCATCGCTACATCGGCACGTCGCTTGTTCCCGGCAGCCCCGACATTGTCAAACTCGCGGAAAGTTACGGCATCCCGGCCGCCGAGGCGCATTCCAATGCGGAAGCCCGCACGTTCGCCAAGGAAATGCTCGAACACGCCGGCCCGTATCTGCTCGTCTGCAAAGTGGACCCCGACACGCCGAGCATTTAATAAGGAGGCAGCTTTTTATGAAATACACGCTTTCCGTCCTGGTGGAAAACCAGCCGGGCCTTCTCTCCAAAGTGGTTGCGCTGTTTTCGCGCCGCGGCTTTAATATCGATTCGCTCGCCGTCGGCGTGACGGAGGATAGCTCCATTTCCCGCATCACGATCGTCGTCGACGGCGATGACCATACGGTCGAGCAGGTCGAAAAGCAGCTCAACAAATTGGTCCAGGTCATCAAGGTGCGCACGCTGCAGCCCGGCACCTACATTTCCCGTGAGCTGTCCCTGATCAAAGTCACGTGCCATGCAAAAGACCGCGGCGATATCATGCGCATTGCCGAACTGATGGGTGCGCGCATCATCGACGTGACGAAAAACTGCCTGACCCTCGAATTTTCGGATACCGACGAACGCACCGAAACGCTTTTGGACCTATTGCGCCCGTTCGGTTTCAAGGAAATTGTGCGCGCCGGCGCCATCGCCATCGAGAAAGGCGACAAGAGCACTTCCATTGCGAGAAAATAAACTGTGCAAAGGGCCGGTTCTGAAGAAAACGCTCCAATTGTAAAGTATTTTATATTTCTCCGGCGCCCGCGCGTATAAAATAATAGGCAATCTTTCATAAGACAACCCAAAACTTCGCGGATGGTTTTCCGTTGGAAACGTTCCGTGGAGGCCCGCCGCCTACCCGGCAGCTTTTAAAGGGCGATAGATTTACAAAACCCGTCAAGGAGGAACTTAGAAATGCCAAAAATCTACTATGACGCAGACTGTGACTTGAATGTGCTCAAGGGGAAGACCGTTGCGGTAATTGGCTTCGGCAGCCAGGGCCATGCCCATGCGCTGAACCTGCGCGACAGTGGTGTCAACGTTATTGTTGGCCTTTATAAGGGCAGCAAGCGCTGGGAGCATGCCGAGAAGGATTGGGGCTTCACGGTTATGACGACGGCGGAAGCGACGAAGGCGGCCGACATCATTATGATTCTGACCCCCGACGAGAAGCAGGCCGATATTTATAAGAAAGACATTGAGCCGAACCTGACCCCCGGCAAGGCGATTGCGTTCGCGCACGGCTTTAACATCCACTTCAAGCAGATCATCCCGCCGAAGGATGTCGATGTGTTCATGATCGCCCCGAAAGCGCCGGGCCACACGGTCCGCAGCGAGTTCCAGGAGGGCAAGGGCACGCCGGCGCTGGTCGCGGTGTATCAGGATGCGACGGGCCATTGCCTCGAGACGGCGCTGGCTTACGGCGCAGGCCTCGGTGCTGCGCGTGCGGCGCTGATGGAAACGACGTTCAAGATCGAGACGGAAACCGACCTGTTCGGCGAGCAGTGCGTGCTGTGCGGCGGCGTGACCGCTTTGATGCAGGCGGGCTTTGAGACGCTGGTCGAAGCGGGGTATCCGGCGGAGAACGCATACTTCGAGTGCATCCATGAGATGAAGCTGATCGTTGACCTGATCTACACGGGCGGCTTCCAGTTCATGCGTTATTCGATCTCCGACACCGCAGAATTCGGCGACTACGAGATCGGCCCGCGCATTGTGACTCCGGCAGTCAAGGCCGAGATGAAGAAGGTCCTCCACGAGATCCAGGACGGCACGTTTGCGTCGAAGTGGATCCAGGAGAACAAGGCCGGCGGCCGCGCACACTTCAACGCGATGCGCGCAAACGCCAAGGAGCATCAGCTCGAAACGGTCGGCGCAGAACTGCGCAAGATGTATTCCTGGAGCAAAGAGGATTCGAAGTACGCCGACTAAGCGCGCGCTTTAGAAGATTCGGAAAACAAAAAGGCCCAAAGCCCTTTCGAAAAAGGCTTTGGGCCTTTTTTCTGTTTCTCGAAAAAAGGAGCCCGGCGGCAGGCATCCGTGAACAGCACCCCATTTGTTAGACAGGATGGGATACTACTAACAAATGGGGTGCTGTTCAGCTTTTAGAAAGCCGCTGCCGGGTTTTTCGGATACTTTATGGCTTACGCCCGAAACGGGCCGGTTTCCGCTATGCGAACGGCCTTTGCAAACTCATTTCGCCCTTTCGCGGGACAGATCCATACTACGCGCTTTCCAATGCAGCAAAAACGCGGAATGGACGATGACAAGAACGGAGCCGAGGTTGTGGACCAGGGCACCGACCACCGGATTTAGGATGCCTGTGATTGCCAAAAGGATCGCAACCACGTTCAGCGTCATGGAAAAAGTCAGATTGCCCTGGATGGTCCGCATCATCCGCTTCGACAGGCGCAGCAGGTGGGGCAGTTCGCGGATCTGGTCGTGGATCAGCGCGATGTCGGCGGCGTCGATCGCGATGTCACTGCCAATACCACCCATCGCGATGCCGACGTCTGCCTTTTTGAGCGCGGGCGCGTCGTTGATGCCGTCGCCGATCATGCAGACCCGCTTTCCCGCCGCCTGGTAGGCGCCGATGGCCTCCAGCTTCTGTTCCGGCAGGCAGTCGGCGTGTACCTCGCGGATGCCGAGCGTTTGGGCAATGGCATCGGCGGCGTGCGCATGGTCGCCGGTCAGCAGGACCGGCGTGACGCCGGTATCCGCAAGGCCCCGCAGGGTTTCCGCGGCGTCCGGACGCAGCGTGTCCGAAAGCGCGAGGAAGCCGGCGGCGGCCCCGTCGATGGCAATGTAAGTGAGCGTGCAGCCCGTTTCCAGATACCGTTCGGCGCGCCGGCGAATCGCTTCCGGCAGGGGAACCCCGTTTTCCGCAAGCAGCTGCGCGTTGCCGGCCAGCAGCGCGTGTCCGTTCACGCCGGCGGCAACGCCCCGGCCGGGAATCATTTGGAACGCATCCGGCTCTGCGGGCGCTTCGGCGTGCTGCGACCGGTAGCTGTTCACAATGGCTTTTCCCAGCGGATGCTCCGAGCGCAGCTCCGCGCTGGCGGCAAAGCGGTAAACGGCGTTGCTGTCCCAGCGCGCACAGCAGCTTTCGCCGGCGGCAACCTGTGGGGTCCCGCACGTCAGGGTGCCGGTTTTATCAAACGCAAGGTAGGACACGCCGGCCAGCCGCTCCAGGGCATCCCCTTCCCGCACGAGGAAACCGTGCCGCGTGGCGTTCCCGATGGCCGCCATCATGGCGGTCGGCGTCGCTAAGACCAGCGAGCAGGGGCAGAATACGACAAGAATCGTGACCGCGCGGAGCACCTGCCCGGTGATCAGCCACGTCAGCACGGCGGCGGTCAGGGCAATGACGACGATCCACCTTGCCCAGCGGTCGGCCAGGCGCACGATTTTGGCTTTGCCCGCATCTGCGGACTGCACCAGCCGGATCATGCGCTGGATGGAGCTGTCCTCCCCGACTTTCGTCGCTTCCATGTCAAAGGCGCCAAACTGGTTTACGGTCCCGCTGAACACGTCGTCCCCGGGCGCTTTGTCGACCGGGAGGGATTCCCCGGTCATCACGGCCTGGTTGATGGACGTCTGCCCGGAGAGAACCACGCCGTCCACGGGAATGGCTTCGCCGGGCAGCACCCGCAGGCGGTCCCCGATTTGTACCTGCTCGGCCGGGATGATGCATGCGGTGCCGTCTGTCAGCCGGCGGGCTGTGCGCGGCGTCAAATGGACGAGTTTTTCGATGCCGGCGCGCGCCTTTGCCACCGTCAGGTCCTCTAACAGCGCGCCCAGCTGCATGATGCAGGCCACTTCCCCCGCGGCGAACGTTTCGCCGATCGCGACGGAAGCGATCAGTGCGAGCGACACCAATACATCCGCCGTGATATCAAATTCCGTCAAAAGCCCGATAACCGCTTCAAGTAGGATCGGAATGCCGCACAGGATGATGGAGACCCACGCGGGGTCCAGGCCCCAGGGCCGCCACTGCAGCAGGCTGCCCACCAGGGAAGCCCCCGAAAGCAGGAGAAAAAGGATCTCCCTTTTTGTTCCGCCGAGGTGGCAAAATACCTCCAGCCGTTTCATGAAATGTTTCATGCTCTGCCTCCTTTACCTATACCCGTATGGGTATATTATAGAGAGCGCCTCGACAGGAAGTCAAGGGAAACAATTGCGAAGAGAGGACAAAAAAGCCGGCCCTCCTGGGAAGGCCGGCTTTGCGGGATTCAATTCATATTGGCGAACCGCTCCACCGCTTTTGTGAAGTTGGCGATGGTCTGGTCGGCGTCGCCGTGCTCAATCCCGTCGCGCACGCAGTGCTTGATGTGCCCTTCGAGCACGACCTGCCCCACCTTGTGGAGCGCGGACTTTGCGGCGTTGATCTGCGCGAGGATATCTTCGCACGGGACGTCTTCCTCCACCATGCGGTCAATGGCCTGCACCTGACCGATGATCTTTTTTAAGCGGCGGTGGAGATTTTCCGCATCCATACACTGTCTCATGCTGCACCTCCGGCGGGCTGTAGGATTCTATGTACGAAAAGCGCGGGCATTTACGCCTGGAACAGGTCGGTTTCCGCCATGCGGCGGGACGCTTCCCGGAGCGCTTCTTCGTCCTGCACGAGCGCCATGCGCACATGGCCGACGCCGTGGGGCCCAAATGCACTGCCGGGCGTGACGAGCACCTGGGCCTTTTCGAGCAGCGCCCGCGTAAACGCGCGGTCGTCCTCGCCAAACTGTGCCGGGATCTGCGCCCACACAAACATGGTAGCCGCCGGCGGGTCGATGTGCCAGCCAAACTGCCCAAACAGCGAGATCAACAGGTCCCGCCGCGTCTCATACGCGCGGCACGTCTCTTTGACACAGCTCTGATCGCCCGTGATGGCTTCGATCGCCGCGCGCTGGATCGGCAAAAACATGCCGTAATCCATGTTCGACTTGAGCGTCTTTAACATGCGCACGACCTTTTCGTTGCCCAGGCAGAACCCCACGCGTGCGCCGGCCATGCCGTACGTCTTGCTCAGGGAATTGAATTCGACGCCGACGTCGATTGCGCCGGGGAAGCGCAGGAAGCTGCCGCAGGTGTGCCCGTCGAACACAAGGTCCGAATAGGCGTTGTCGTGCAGGACAATGATGTCGTATTTTTTCGCGAACGCGATGAGCTTTTCATAGAACGAATCCGGCGCGATGGCGGTCGTCGGGTTGTTCGGATACGAGACAATCATGAGCTTTGCCTTTTTCGCGTCTTCCGGGTCGATTGCGTCAAAGTCAATTAAGTATCCGTTTTCTTTCTTTAACGGCATATAGCACAGCCGCCCGTCGGCTACAAGCGGCCCGCACGAAAAGGCCGGATAACACGGGTCCGGCACCAGAACCGTCTCGCCGGGGTCGATGATCGAAAGGCAGATGTGCGTTAAGCCCTCCTGCGAACCGAGCAGCGACTCAATCTGCGTTTCCGGGTCGAGCTCGACGCCGTAGCGGCGCTTGTACCACACGGCCGCCGCCTTTTGCAGGGCCGATGTGTCGCGGATTGCGTAGACGTAGTTTTTCGGGTCCAAGGCGGCGTCTGCGAGCGCGCGGCGGATGCGCTCGACCGGCGGGATGTTTGGCGTGCCGACGCTTAGGTCGATGACGGTGTGGCCGGCTTTTTCCTGCTGCGTTTTCATCGCGAGCAGTTCCGTAAAGATGCCGTCGGCAAATTGTTCCATTCGTTTTGCAAATTGCATGGTGATGCCTCCACAAGCTGGAATTCAAAAATCAAAACAGAGCGCAATCAGGCGAAGATGCCGGAAAGCCATTCGGCGCACAGCGGCACCCATTGTGCGACGTCCGGGCGGATAAACGCGTTCTCCTGCCCGGCAGTCGCCGTCAAAGCGGTCGCGAGCGCCAGCCCGTGGCGGCCGTGGGGGAAGATATGCAGCGAAAACGGCACGTGCTTTTCGGCGAGTGCCTGCGCGAACAGAAGCGAGTTTTGCACCGGTACGCACTGGTCTTCGGCCGTATGCCACAAAAAGACAGGCGGCATGTCTTCCCGCACGGCGTTTTGCAGCGAAAAGCGCTCGAAGAGTTCCGGCGTGCCCGCGCCGAACAGGTTTTGGAACGATGTCCCGCTCGCCCTGCACAGAGGGTCATCGATGACGGGGTACCCTAAGCACACCGCGTCCGGGCGCGCGGGCAGCTGCGCCTGGAATAGGTGCAAAAGTTCCGGCGCATCCCACATCGTCGCAAGGCTTCCCGCCAGATGCGCGCCGGCCGAGAAGCCCATGACCGCGACCTTTTCCGGGTCGACGGCGCAGCGGTCCGCGTGCGCGCGCAGGAAGGCAACGGCCGCCCCCGCTTCCAGAAGCGGCAGCGGGTAGCAGGATTCGCGCGAAACCGGGTTCCCAATGCGGCCGCGTCGCGTCGTGTAGGACAGCACAAAGCACTGGTACCCGCGCGCCAGGAATTCGAGTGCAATGGGTTCCGCCTCGCGGTCGGAAACGATGTCATAGCCTCCGCCCGGGAAGATCAGCAGCGCCGGATAACGCGCTTCGGCGTCGAGCTCGGGCGAGGGTGTGCGCAGATAAGCGGTCAGCGCGGCACCGCTTCCGAGACGTCCAAGTTCCGGAAAAAGATCGGTCAATGACATGGAAAATGTTTTCATACAAAAAGCCCCTTTTGCAGCCGCGTGAATTTTCCGTGCGCCAACCGCGCAAAGAGGGCGGAAAATTCCCAAAATCCGCGGAAGTTTCTCATGTGTTTCTTATTGTACGCGCATTTTTGGGGGCCGTCAAGGAAACTTGCATCTTTGCCCTGATTCGTATAAAATAGAACCAACGAAAACCAGCACCGCCGTATCGGGAGGGGAATGTTCATGTACGAAACGACATACAATACCTGGAATCGAAAAATTATCAAATCGAATGCGAAACTGGCGCTGCGCGGCCGGTATGGGCCGTGTTTTGCCGCTTCGCTGATCGCCGTGCTTTTGTCCGGCAGCGTGCTCGCCTATATCGCCATGCAGCTCAACCTGCGCGTGCAGTTGGAGATGACCTATTGGATCGACCGGCTTTCTTCCTATTCGAGCGACTACGGCCTTTATTTTGACTATGGCGCCGGGGACGTGTGGGGCGACTACTACCTGCGCGCGCTTTTCCAGCAGCTGGAAGCGCTTTGGACCGTCGCGATGGTGTTGATGGTCTTTACCGTGGCGGTTTCCATCTTCGTCGGCGGGCCGCTGCGCGTCGGTGAGGCGCGCTTTTATGTGCACCATCGCTTTGGCGATACGCACGTATCGACGGTGCTCTCGGGCTTTCGGCAGCGCTACCTCTCGACGGTCGGCGCGCGGTTTACGACAAACCTCTTCATCGGCCTGTGGTCGTTATTGTTCGTGATCCCGGGCATCGTCGCGGCGTACCGCTACTACTATGTCGATTTCCTGTTGGCGGACAACCCGGGCCTCACGGGCTCCCGCGCGCGGGAGATCAGCAAAGAGATGACGAAGGGTGAAAAGGGGAGCCTGTTCCTTCTGGACCTCTCGTTTTTAGGCTGGGGGATTCTGGCGGCCTTTGTCAACGCGTTTACGCTCGGCATTTTAGGGCTTGCCTTATTAAAGCCATACATGATGGCGGCGCGCGCGGATGTTTACGTCTATGCGCGCGACCGCGCGATCGCGCAGGGCTGGCTGCGCCCGGAAGAGCTCGCACTCGTGCCGCCGCAGCCGCCGGTGCAGTGAGGATGGGGGCGTTTTGCATTTGCGTTTGCTCTATTTGACGTTTCAGGAGGATGCGCCGCTTTACGCGGGGGTTCTCAATAAAATCCGCGGGCAGGCGGCGGCGTTTTGCGCGCTCGGTTTCTCGACGACGTATTCGGCCTGGAAGGGGAATGCCTTCCATTTTTATGGGGACGCCCCGGCGGCCGTCCCGATCGACGCCGACCGCCAGGTCATGCGCCGTTTTTATGAAATTGCCGCGGGTTATCTTACGCGCAATCCCTGCGAAGTGCTGTATGTGCGATTAGACCGCGTCGATTTCGGCGTCGTGTCGCTTTTAAAGCGGGCAAAGGCATGCGGGGTCAAGCATATCCTTCTGGAGATCCCAAATTACCCGTATTTGCGGGACTATGTGCGCACGGCCAAGTCGGTTTCGGATCCGAAACGGCGCCTGCTTTCGACGGTCAAGGTCAACCTCTTTGCCGCCGAGGACCGCCTTGCCGGCCCGCACCTAAAGGGCCTCGCGGACGCCGCAATCCTTTACGGCGACACGGCCTCCGACTTTTACGGCGTGCCGGCGAAAAACGCGACGAACGGCATCGACTGCGCCGTACTGCCGCCGGTGCCGTGGCCGAAAAAAAGCACGGAGATCGTCTTAATCGGGGTGGCGGGCACGCTCTGGTGGCAGGCATACGACCGCGTGCTGCGCGGCATGGCAAACTGGAACCAGCAGAAAGACCCGCGCTGGACGTTCCGTTTCCTGCTTGTGGGCGGCGACGAAAAGGAGATGCCGGCGTTTCGCGAACAGGTGCGTGCGCTCGGGCTCTCCGATGCGGTTGAGATGCCGGGCTTCAAAACCGGCGAGGAACTGCTCAGCTATTACCGCCGCGCGGATGCCGGTGTCTCGACGCTCGGCTGCTTCCGCCGC
This sequence comes from uncultured Clostridia bacterium, assembly GCA_944385055.1. Taxonomy (GTDB): domain Bacteria; phylum Bacillota; class Clostridia; order Oscillospirales; family Acutalibacteraceae; genus Caproicibacterium. The sequence continues at coordinate 211,425 of CALWVT010000003.1, forward strand.
GGCCTGACGCACTGCTCGTCGCTCAAGGCGCGCGAGTATGCGGCGCTGGGGCTGCCGTTTCTCTATGCCTACAGCGACGACGCCCTGCCCGGCGACGCGCCGTGGGCGCTGCGCCTTTCGAATGACGACACGCCCGTCGATATGGGCCGCGTTGCCGCGTTCGTCGAGCAGTGCCGCGAAGACCCGCGCATCGTGCTGCAGGAGCGCGAATATGCGCAGGAAGTGTACGACTGGCGTGCAATCCTGGCCGATGCGCTGCAGTTTGGCGGTGTCGCGCTGCCGCAGGGCCCCGAACAGGCATAACCCTCCGTCCCTTTTGTGCGGATGTGATAGAAATCAAACAGGCGGCCTGCCTTTCCCGAAACCTGGGAAGGCAGGCCGCCTGCTTTTTCTTTGTTTTATCCGCTTATTCCGCTTTTGCGGCGGCGATAATCTTCTCCGATACCTGCGACGGGCACTGTTCATAGCGCGCAAAGCTCGTCAGGAAGCTGCCGCGCCCCTGCGTGCACTGGCTCAGGAACACGCCGAAATCGGTCATCTCCGCTTCGGGCGCCTCGGCCTCAATCGTCTGCACGCCGTCGCCGGAAGGCGTCATGCCGAGCACGCGGCCGCGGCGTTTGTTGATTTCGCCCATGACGTCGCCCATGTTCGTGTCCGGCACCGTGATCTGCACGGTATCGATCGGTTCGAGCAGCACGGGGTCCGCCTGCGAGACGCCGTTTTTATAGGCGATCGAAGCGGCCGTCTTAAACGCCATTTCGGAGCTGTCCACCGGATGGTAGGAGCCGTCGTACAGCGTCGCATGCAGGCCGACCATCGGATACCCGGCGAGCGGGCCCTTCTGGATGCTCTCGCGCAGGCCCTTTTCGACGGCCGGGAAGTAGTTCTTCGGCACGCTGCCGCCGACGACCTGGACGTCAAATTCGAGCCCCTCGCTGTCGCACGGCGAGAACTCGATCCACACGTCGCCGAACTGCCCGTGGCCGCCGGTCTGTTTCTTGTGGCGGCCCTGCACCTTCACGGATTTGCGGATCGTCTCGCGGTAGGCGATTTTCGGCGCGGCAAGGCTTGCCTGGACGTTGTAGCGGTCGCGCATCTTCGCGAGCACGACGTCCAAGTGCTGTTCGCCGAGGCCCGAGAGCAGCAGCTGGTGGGTCTCCGTATTGTTTTCAAAGCGGATGGACGGGTCTTCTTCCATGAGCTTCGCAATGCTCTGTGCGACCTTGTCCTCTTCGCCCTTCGTCTGCGGCAGAATCGCCATGCGCAGCGAGGGGGCGGGGTATTCGATGCCGTCGAGCGTGACCTTGCGCGTCGGCGCGCACAGCGTGTCGCCGGTCGCAACGTTCGAGAGCTTTAACACCGCGCCGATGTCGCCGGCCGGGATCACGCGCATGTCCTCCTGCTTTTTGCCGCGCATGAGCACGACTTTGCCGATTTTTTCCGTGTTGCCCGTGCGCATGTCGAGGAGGCTGTCGTCCTGGCGGACCTTGCCCGCGATGCACTTTAAGAAGCTGACCTTGCCGACGAACGGGTCGGCAATCGTCTTAAAGCACAAAGCGGCCGTGGCGGCATCTTCATTGACGGAAAGATCGACCGGTTCGCCGTCGATGTCTGCGCCGATTTCGCCGGCCTTATCGGCGGCCGTCGGCAAAAGCCACGTCAGGCCGTCCAAGAACTGCTCCATGCCGCGCATCAGAAGCGCGTCGCCGCAGAACACGGGGATGATTGCGCCGGATTTGACGCCTTTCGATACGCCGACGATGACCTCTTCGGGTGTGAATTCCTCGCCGGAGAAGTATTTTTCGAACATCTCGTCGTCGGTTTCCGCGACGGCTTCGCAGATCGCCGTGCGCAGGCCCGCCAGGCGGTGGTCGCCCATGTCGGGCATCGGCACCTCAACGGGGGCGCCGTTCGAATAATCGAAGGCTTTGTAAGCCAAGAGGTTAATGTAGACATTTGCCTGGCCGTCTTCAATGTACGGCACGACAACCGGGCAGACCGTCGGGCCGAATTTGGCCTTTAAGTCTTCAAATACATGGTAGAAGCGGGCGCTTTCGTCGCACAGGCCGTTGACGAAGAACGCCTTTGCAAGGCCGCGCTTTTCGGCCGCGGCGACGGCCTTTTCTGTGCCGACGCACACGCTGTCTTTGCCGCTGACGATGATCAAAGCGCTGTCCGCCGCGCGCATGGCCTCTGCGGCCGCGCCCGCAAAGTCGAACAGGCCCGGCGCATCCAGCAGGTTCAGCTTTTTATTTTTCCATTCAACGGGCGCAACGGCCATGCCTACACTGACGCCGCGGCGGATTTCCTCCGGGTCGTAGTCACACACGGTGTTGCCGTCGGAAACTTTGCCCAAGCGGTTCGTGGCGCCCGACAGGCGCAGCATCGCCTCCGCGACACTGGTCTTGCCGGCGCCGCTGTGCCCGGCGAGGACGATATTGTAAATTTGCTTTGCGGAATAGGCTTTCATGGATTTGGTTCCCCCTTTGGGTTTGACAGTAAAATTCTCAGAATATCAATGATTTGATTATAGCTTACTTTGCTATTTTTCGCAATAGGGAGAAGTAAAATTTTATGAAATCCGAACTCAAAGAAGCTTTTCGCTTTTGAAAGAAGACGGCGCGGGGAGGAAAAGGCCGCTTTCTGCATTTCCAGATGAAGATACCCGGCAGGAATAAAATAAAAATTTTCAGACAAGGTACAAAGCAGGCGGGCGCTTTCACCCGCCAAAAACGGAAAAGGAGTTTTGCTTTATGGGCTATCGTACCGATCTGGCGCTCGAGCGCGGCAGCATGAAAGGGAAGACCACCGTCCACCGCGGCCTGCGCATCAGCCGCACACAGGAGCGGGATACGCAGTATATCACGGTCGAGGCGCCGCAGATTACGGGCACGGTCACCGGGGATGCCTCGCTGCGCCTTGTTTTGACGAAGGAGCTGCAGGCCCTTCTGCCGCAGGACGGCTGTGTGCTTGTCGCGGGGCTCGGCAACCCGGCCATTACGCCGGACGCCTTGGGGCCGCTGTGCGCCGACCGCGTCCTCGCGACGCGCCATGTGCGGGGCGCCGCCGCGCGCGCCGTGGGGCTTTCGGGGCTGCGCAGCGTCGCGGTCGTAAAACCCGGCGTGCTCGGCACCACGGGTGTCGAGACGGCGGAATTCCTGTTAGCCGTCGTCAAAGCGCTGCGCCCGTGCGCCGTGGTGGCGGTTGACGCGCTGGCGGCCGGGAAACTCCACCGCCTCGGCAAAACGGTCCAGCTCTCCGACGGCGGCATCGCGCCGGGGGCCGGCGTCGGCAACGACCGGCCCAAGCTTGACCGCGAGACGCTCGGCGTGCCGGTCATCGGCCTCGGCGTGCCGACCGTCGTCGACGCCGCCACGCTGTGCGGCGCCGTGTGTACGTGCGATACCGCCCGCGCTCCGGCCGATACCGCCGGCATGATGGTCACGCCGCGCGGCATCGACGCGCTCGTTTCCCGTGCCGCACATGTGCTCGCGCTGTCGCTCAACTGCGCGCTGAACCCGCGCTTTGAGCCGCGTGTCTTCGAGGAATTGCTCTAGGTTTCCCGCTTTGCAATCTGTTTCGCTTTCTGGTATGATAAAGGCAATTTCGGCGCCGGAATTTCCCGGCTGCCCTTTCTGAAAGAAGGAGGCCTTCCCATGCAGATTGCGTTTCGCAAAGTCCCGTTTCCCGAAGCCCAGTGCCGCATCCTCGACGAAGCCTGCCGCGCGCAGGGGCTTTTGCCCACCTGGTTTTCCGAAAAAGAGCCGCTTTCCCCAGAGGTGCTGCGGCCGTTTGCGGCGCTGCTCGGCTATTTCCCGCCGGCTTTGCTGAAAAACCTGCCGGCGCTCCAATGGGTGCAGCTGCCGTGCGCCGGCGCGGAGCGCTACTGCGGCGCGCTCGGCGAACACGTCGTGCTGACGAATGCGTCCGGCGCGTTTAATACGGCGATTGCCGAATATTTATTGCTCGGCTTATTGGCGCTTTACCGGGACTTGCCGGGATATTTTCAAAACCAGCGCGCAAGGCTTTGGAAACCGCTCGGCCCCGCGCGCACGGTCGCGGGCAGCGCCGTGCTCGTGATCGGCTGCGGGGAAATCGGGCGCACCTTCGCGCAAAAAGCCGCGGCGCTCGGCGCGCGGGTCGCCGGCATTCACCGCGGGGAGACGCCGCTGCCGGCCCCGTTTGTGCGCACGTACACGCAGGCAGACCTTCCCCGGGCGCTCGCCGGGGCCGATGCCTGCGTTTTGTGCCTGCCGGCAACCGAGGAGACGCGCGGCTTCTTTTCGGAAGCGGCGTTTCGCGCGATGCGCCCGGGCGCGGTGCTTTTAAACTGCGGCCGCGGCAGCACCGTCGATGAGGCGGCCCTCGTGAAAGCGCTCGAAAGCGGCCGGCTCTCCGGCGCCGTGCTCGATGTGTTCGAAAAGGAGCCGCTGCCGAAGGACAGCCCGCTGTGGGGGATGCCGAATGTCGTGCTTACGCCGCATATTTCCGGCCGCGACGGCGACCCGTGCAATGCACCGGAAATCTTCGCGATTTTCCGGGAGAATCTCACGCGCTTTGCCGAGGGCAGGCCGCTGACGCATATCGTCGACAAGGCGCGCGGCTATTGAGCCAGCTTCTTTAATTCCTGTGCGAGGACCTGCCCGAACAATTCCCCGCCGTAGACGGCTTCGTCGAGCGTGTTGACCTCCGTGCCGAATTCGACCAAAAGCGAGCCGGGCGTCATCTGCTCGTTGTAGCGGTTCGGGCTGAAATTTAGCGGCCGCATCAGGTTTGGGAAAAGTTCGGCGGCGCCCTGCTGCAGGCGGACCGCGAGGCGCAGGTTTTCTTCCCAGTTCGGGAAGCCGAGCGTGCCGTCGTCGTCGCAGCCGGAAATAATCATGATCTGGCACGCCTTTTTGCCGTTGACGATTACCGTCGGCTTATAGCGCGTGCCGGAGGAGGTGGTCATCGTGTCGCGGTGGATGTCGAGCGTGACCTGGATGGTCGGGTACTGCTTTAAGTTTTTCTCCATCGTCTGCGCGCTGCGCGTGTAGCTGCCGCTGAATACCGGGTCATCGTGGATGGTCGTGTCGTGGATGACGCCGATGCCCGCCGCCTCCAGGGATTTTGCGACCGCGTCCCCGACCGCGACGACGTTCTGCGAGGGGTCGCGCGTGCGCGTCACGCCCGCGTACGCTTCCGTCGTGTGCGTGTGGTACAACAGCACCATTGGGGTGCCGTCGAGGCGGATGTCCAGAGGCGGCGTTTCCGAAAGCACCTGCGCAACGTCGAGGGAATGGTATGTGTTTTTATTGGACACATAGATGTCCCCTTGCCGCGTGCCGTTTTCGGAAATATCCGTCTCGAGGATCTGGTTCCCGAGGTCCGTGTCCGCGACGCGCTGTGTGACGGCCGGCGTGCTGCTCGAGGCGGCCGGCGGTGTGGAGGAAGCCGCGGAGGCGGCCGCTTCGGAGGAGGCCGTCTGCGAGGAAGCGGGCGCTTGAGACGGCGCGGCCGCGCTCTGCTGGGCGCGTGTATCGTCTTCGCCGGCCGGCTGCAAAAGCGCGTGGACCGTGCCGTTTGGCAGCGCGAACCCCGCCGCGAAGAGTGCCCCCTCGGATGCGGAAAGCGCGGGCAGCCGCATGGCCGCGGCCGCGCACGCCGCCGCCAGCACGAGGCTCGCGCCGGCCGTTTTCCAGATTTTGCGCATGGGCGTCCCCTCCTTTCTGCTTCGTCCCCAAAACGGTGCCCTGCATGTATTGTATCGCGGGAGCAGGGAAAAATATGCAGGTTCCTGCATTTTTCCTGGCAAAGGGGGGAGTCCGATGCGGAGGAGGCCGGGCCTGCGCTACTTTTTTGTTTCGTTTGTCTGCACGCTGATCGTGCTGGGCAGCCTGCTCGCGCTCGCGCGCGTCGATCTCGCGACGCGGCATGTCGGTTTTGCGGACGGGCGGACGGTATACGTCGAACAGCTGCGGCCGTTTTTACAGGCGCACACGGGCATTTGTAAATTCACGGATCTATGGTATAATCGACTCATCGAAATCATTTGCCCGCAGGCACTGGGGGATTCTTCGTGAAAGCATGGAACCGAATTTGGGGGGCGCTTTTCGCGTCTTTGCTGCTGTGTCTTTTGGCGGCACTGCCGGCCGCCGCGAGCGGCGTTTACGCACAGGCTTCGGCCGTTTCTGCCGTTTCCGCGGCGGAGAGCGCTTCGCTGTCCGCGGCCGGAAGCCGGGCGCCGGTTTCTTCGGAAAAACCCATCTCGCTGCCGCCGGTCGAAAGCGTCAACGAGACGCCCGTGCTGGGTCCGACGACCTCCACGCCGGTGCGCGACAATTTTTTAAACGGCCTGGGCATCGTATTGTGGGCAGCGGCCGTCGCGGCGGTGGTGGCAATCCTCTTGCGCGCGCGCCGTTCACGCCGCCGTACGCGCTCGCCCGACGCCGTGTTGGGCAAGCGCCGCTACCACGCCGTGCACCGCGACCGCAGGCGGCGGCTTCTCGGGGATAAATATTACCACGACAAGAAATACGATAAAAAGTAAAGCTACAAAAGAAAACCGACAGAATCCATAAAATCAAATTCCACAAACGGGGGGGGCTTGGCAACCTCCCGTTTTTTCGTTTTATACAAAGGCGCGGTTTACAGAAACCGGATTGTATGGTATCCTAAAAATAGAGAGCGCATCCCATTTCCAGATCTTTGAGAGCCTGTCCTGTTTCAAAAAGGAGGAATTTTCCATGAAACAAAAGAAAATCCTGACGTTCTTGAGCGCTGCCGCCGCATTGTGTGTGACCCTCACGGCCTGCTCGGGCGGCAGCACGGCACAGATCAACACGCTCCCGGAGAAGGAAGCGGCCGGCGCCGCGCAGACAGCGGTGCGGGCAAGTGTAAAGCTGGCGGACAAGGAAATCCCGGTCAAGGCGATTACGTCCGAACAGGCGGACGTGCTGTGCGGCATCCCGGCGGGCATAACGCCCGAAACGCCCATCCGCACGGAACTTTACACAGATGAGAATCAGAACTTATACACCTACGACAACCTCGGCCGCCTGACGGAATACACGGCGACACAGCCGCAGAAGGCCGCCGTTAAGCTCTCGAGTGCAGCGTCGGCGGAAAAGGTGGTAGAGTCTTTGCCGGAAGTGCTCGGCGATGCGGTGCCGCATCTCGAAGACTTTGCAATTTGGCAAGACCCCTATGGGTCGAATGACCCGAATCGCTGCGTGCTCGTGCGTGAGATTGGGGAGAATCAGAAAGATTCGATGGAAGTCAGATGGAATACGGATGGTTCCGTAAAATCCATTTGGGTGTCCTATTCGTCCGATACCGAAGTGCCGCTGTCCGATTCCGTCAAAGAGGCGCTGCGTGCGAACGCGCAGGCGGAGATGGAAGCGCGTGCGAAGGCGCAGAATGCGGTAGATGCAGAGATCGTAGAAGAGCGTTTCTTTGAATCCAACCATAAAGCCAGCGGAAACTTTTCTTTCTGCTTTACAGACCAAGGCGGCGCCTATTGGGCGGAATGCTATTCTTGTTCACAGCCGCTCGAATGAGTACAAAATAAAAAGACAGAAAAAGGCGCCCGTCCTGCCGAAAAAAGCAGGGCGGGCGCTTTTCGCTTTTGTTTGTAAAATAGGCGCGGAATCTTCAGCCGCGAACCGAAAAGCCGAACAATTGAGGAAACCCTCAGAAGTCTAGGCCGAAACCCTTTGCCGCGAGCGGCGGCGGGTTCGGCTTGTCCCCTCGCGCGATTGTGCCGAAGGCACTCCAGCGCGAACGCAGAACGGGGGATTCCAAAGGGGGCGCAGCCCTCCTTTGGCCAGTCTTTGCCTACTTTCTGCTGGGCAGAAAGTAGGGGCCCCGCGCGGCCTGCGAAGTGCCCCGCAGGGGTAAGCGCGTCGAAGAAATAAACTTAAAATTTTAAAAAAGGTCAAAAGGGTAAGGAAAGCCCGACTCTTAGGGCGCAAAAACGTCTTCCAAACATTTTTACGCGTTTACGAGATTCTGCGGGTGCCCCTCCAAAAACGACCGCACATTTTCGACCGCGATGTCCATCAGCCGCGCGCGGCTCTCCTTCGGCGCCCACGAGATGTGCGGCGTCACGAGACAGTGAGGCTCTTTAAAGAGCGGGTTATCCTCCCGCGGCGGCTCGACTTCGAGCACGTCCAGCCCCGCGCCGGCAAGTTTCCCGCTTTGCAAGGCGGCAAGCAGCGCCCGCTCGTCGATCAATGGCCCGCGCGATGTGTTTAAAACGAGCGCGCCCGTCTTCATCTGTGCGATCGTCTCGTCGCAAAGCAGGTGCTGTGTGTCCGGCAGAAGCGGGCAGTGCAGGCTCACGACGTCGCTCTCGCGCAAAAGGGTAGGGAGGTCTACCTTTTCGGCCGGCGGCGCGGCGGGCGCCTTTTCGTCATACGCCAACACCCGCATGCCGAACGCCGCCGCGAGTTTCCCGACGGCCCGCCCGATGCGCCCGTAGCCGATGATCCCGAACGTCTTGCCCGCAAGCTCGATGAGCGGCGTGTCCCAGAAGCAGAAATCTTCACACCGGCTCCATTTGCCCGCCTTGACGGCGCGGCTGTGGTCGCCGACATGGTGGCACAATTCCAAAAGCAGCGCCATCGTCATCTGCGCGACGGAATTCGTCGCATACGTCGGGATGTTGCTGACGAGGACCCCGTGCGCCCGTGCGGCGGCCGTGTCGATGACGTTGTAGCCCGTGGCCAATACGCCGATGTACTTTAATTCCGGCGAAAGCGCGTCGATCACAGCGCCCGATACGGGCGTCTTATTGACGAGCAGGATCTCGGCGCCTTTCGCGCGGCGGAGGATCTCTTCGTCGCCGTCCCGAAACGGCGTGCGGTCATAGACCGTCAAGTCCCCGAGCGCTTCCAGGCCCGCCCAGCTCAAATCGCCGGGATTTTCCGTATAGCCGTCGAGTATCACGATTTTCAAAGCAAAGCGCCTCCTTTTTGTGCCTCTTCCCGCAGGGCCTGCACGCCGGCCCCGCCCGCGAGCAAAAGGCCCGCGTCGCTGTTCCAAAGCATGACCTGCATACCGCTTGCAAGCCACGGCTTGAGCGGCGCGGCCCCGCCGAAATGGACGCCGGAATACTTCCCGGCCGCCTTTGCCGCCGCGATGACGCGCTCGAACGCCGCGACGATTTCCGGCCGCGTGAACTGGTCGAGCACGCCGTAGTCCTGTGTCATGTCGTTCGGGCCGATAAACGCGACGTCGATGCCGTCAACTGAGAGGATTTCCTCGACGTGTTCGACGCCGGCGCGCGACTCGATCTGGCACATTAAGAGCGTCTCATCGTTTGCCTGCCGCATATAGGCCGGGCCGTCTACCTTCTGGAAATTCGTGTGCGGCCGCGAAAGCGATACGCCGCGGTGGCCGAGCGGCGCATATTTTGCGCAGTCGACGAGCATCTGTGCCTGTTCCTTCGATTCCGTGCTCGGCAGCAGGATGCCCTGGGCGCCCATTTCTAAAAATTTTAAGACGTGCTCGCGGCGCATTTCCGGAATGCGCACGAGTGCCGGCAGGCCGATGCCGCGGGATTCGGCCAGGATATTGGCGACTTCGCGGGTTGTAAACGAGCCGTGCTCGCAGTCGATGATAAAGAAGTCAAACCCGCAGTTCTGTAAAAGCCGCGCGATGTCCGGCAGCGGGAACGTCGTGACCATCGTGCCGAAAATGCTTTTTCCGGCGCGCAGTTTTTGTTTTAACGAAACCATTTTTCGTTTCCCCTTTCTCATGGGTGTTTCGATCGTTTAAAGGGTGTCTAAATCGACGCTGTGCACGCGGCACAGCGGGGAATGGGCGAGCGCCTCCACCTCCTGCCGGGTCGGGAGCGCCGCGCCGATGGCGCCGCGGTGGCGGATGACGAGCGTGCCGGCGCTGTTGCAAAAGCCGGCGAGTTCTTCGAGCCCCATGCCCTCGCACAGCCCCACGCACAAAGCCGCCGCAAACGTATCGCCGGCGCCCGTCGGGTCGATGGGCGGCTCGTCGATTCCTTCCGCCACGGCCACGCGCCCGTCCATGCTCAAAATGGCGCCGTCTTTGTCGCGCGTCAAGGCGACCACGCGCGGCCCCATCGCGTGCAGTGCGCGCAGGACGTCCCCGATTTCCGTTTTGCCCGTGATCATCCGCCCCTCTTCCAGGGTCGGCGCCACGATATCCGCGTGCCGCACCGCCCACAGGAGCCGTTCGCGCGCGCCGTCGGCTGCGCAGAGCTCCGTGCGGATGTTCGGGTCGAACGAGACGAGCACATGCGCCCGCCGCGCGACCTCCACAAGCTTATAGCAGACCGCCCGCATCGGTTCGCTGAGCTCGAGGAGCATCCCCGGGAAATGGACCGCAAAGGCGCTTGCGAGGTACGATTCGTCGAGTTCCTCCGCCCGCAGCTTGCTGCCGATCGAATCTTTGCGGTAATATTGGTACCTGCGGCCTTCTTCCAGGTATTCGAGGAACGCGAGCCCGATCTGCCCCTCCTCGGCGCGGACCAGGCAGGATAAATCCACGCCCTGTTCCTCGAGCACGGTGACCGCCATGCGGCTTAAACTGTCGCAGCCTACTTTCCCTACAAAGCCGGATTCTGCGCCGAGCCGTGCCGCCGCACAGGCGAAAATGCCCGCGGAACCGCTGGCCGTCTTGATGACCGGCCCCGCATCCGCAATGCGCATGCCCGCTTTTCCGGGAACCAGGTCAATCAAAAGTTCCCCGACCGCCACAATTTTGCCGGGGCTGCGTGCGCGAACCGTCCGTTTTCTCTCTACTTCTGTCTGCACTGTCGATGGCTCCTTTCACAAGCAAGTTTATATTAGTAATAAATTCTAAATATCAATAAACTTATTAAGTGCAGTATACCGGAAAATTTGCGGTGTGTCAAGGGAATTCCAAGGATCCCACGTGAAATTCTTAAAAATTGACGAACGATTTCACGTTGACTTTCCCACGGAAAACGGGTATAATATTAGTGTAATATTATTAAAGGGAGCGTCCATGCATATGAAAAAGCCAACTTCACAAGATGTGGCAAAATTGGCTGGTGTTTCACAGACCGCGGTTTCGCTGATTTTAAACCACAGCGATAAAATTTCCTTTAGCAGCGAGACGAAGGAGCGCGTCTTCGCCGCCGCGCAGCAGCTGCAGTATAAGCTCCCTGCACGCAAAAAGCAGGCCCCCAAAAATGCGAACCGCATGATCCTCATCCTCACGCCGACCCTGACAAACCCCTATTACGGCGAGCTCGTGCAGGTGGCGGAGGACGCCGCCAACGATTTTGGCTACCGGACGATTGTCTGCAACACGTTCCGCAAGCCGGATCTCGAAAAATTTTACCTGGACACGTTTTTGAACAGCCGCGTAGACGGCATCCTCTATACCTTTTTGCCGAGCTTTCCGCGCCTGATCGAGCAGATTTCCTCGACGACCCCGGCCGTGCTCATCGGCGAAAAGGAGCCGGACCTCTCCATCTGTTCCATCGAATTGAGCAATATCCACGCGGGCGCCATGATGACGGAGCATTTGTATCAGCTGGGGCACCGCCGCTTCGCGTTCTTTTCCACGCCCTTTAACAAGACGACGCTCGCCCGCGAGCAGCGCCTGGAGGGCATCCGCCAGAAGCTCAAGGAGCACGGGCTGCCGCAGGATGCGCTGGAGGTCGTCGTGGAGGACCGCCAGGTGGAGACGGACAGCCCCGCCGACGGCTGCCCGTATGAATACAGCGTCGGCCGGCAGCTCGCCGCCGAATTTTTGCAGCGCGGCAGCAAGGCGACGGCACTTATCGGCGTCAACGATATGACCGCGCTCGGCATTTTAAACGAACTGCAGGCGCAGGGGCTGCCGGTGCCGGGGGCATATTCGGTGTGCGGGTTCGACAACATCTTTTCGGCGCGCATTACGCTGCCGGCCTTGACAACGATTGACCACCACCTGCATGCGCGCTGCCGTTCCGCTGTTGAAATGATCGTCGAGCAGCACAACCGTGCGGAGTCGGTACCGGCGCCGCTTGTCAATAAGATCGAATACGCGCCGCAGCTGATTGTCCGCGGCTCGACGGGGCCGGCGCCGAAATAACCTTTCGTCCCCTTTCTGCATAAGATAGCGCGGAGGTGGAAGGGATGATGGAGATGCAGACGTATCACTGCCAGGACCCGGCGGAAAACCCGGTGCCGGCGTGGCTTGTCCGCCGCAAGGAGGCGGAACCGAAGCCGCAGGAGTCGGACCCGGTCGCGCGCTTTAAGCAGGATCCGGACGCTTTTTTCCCGGATTTTATCAGTCAAAAAGGCGGCCGCTAAAAAAAGCGGTGCCCTTCCGTTTCGGAAAGGGCACCGCTTTTCCTTTTTGGGGGTTATGCCGTCATCTGCCGAAGCGCTTTTTGCGGTAGCCGTTTTTGCGGTCGCTTTCCAAAACCTCGGTGCAGGCCCACGCCGCGGGCTTGCCGTCGAAGAAGAGTGCGCCGTCCTCACGAAGGCCGGTCACTTTCTGCGGCACATCCCCCGCCGTAGCGGGCAGGTCCTTCCACGAAACGGTGCCGTCCCCGGAAACGGGGTCACTCCAAACCGAAAACACGACGCACGCGGCCTCGCCGCCGCAGCTGCGCTCCAAACGCAGGCGGCCGTCGCGGTATACATACACACAGTCGCGGAATTTCCACGGCCCCGGCCCCCGCTCATAGCGGCAGGCGGCCTTCCCCTTCGGCACGGGGTCCCCGCGCTGCAGGGCGGCAAGCTCCTCAGGTGTCACCATCGGGTGCGCCTCCTTTTAGATGCAGTATTTCTCCATATAGGCGTCCATCTTCGGCAGCAGCGCCTCATAGCTGCCATGTTCGGAAAGCCACGCGCGGATGTCGCGCACGGTTACGAGCGAATGGACCGTGATGCCGAACTCCTCCTGGACCTCCATGATCGCAGTCTTGCCGGGCGTCTGGCCGACCTCACAGCGGTTGACGGAGATGAACATGTCGCGGCACTGGATGTCGCCGCACGCGCGCAGGATCGGCATCGTCTCGCGCACGGCGGTGCCGGCGGTGATGACGTCCTCAATGATTGCGATGCGGTCGCCGTCTTTCGGGCGGTAGCCGACGAGGTTGCCGCCTTCGCCGTGGTCCTTGACCTCTTTGCGGTTAAAGAAATAGGGCTTGTCGAGGCCGTACTCGCGGTACAGCGAGGCCGCGCAGGCCGTGACGAGCGGGATGCCCTTGTACGCCGGGCCGAACAGCGCGTCGAAGCTTGCCCCTGTGTCGTGGACGAGTCGGGCGTAGAAGGTGCCGAGGCCCGCGATCTGGGCGCCGGTCTTGTAGTTCCCGGTGTTGACGAAGTACGGCGTGTTGCGCCCGCTCTTCGTCACGAAATCGCCGAAGCGCAGCACGTCGGCGTCCATCATGAATTCAATAAATTTCTGCTTTTCTGCAGCCAGCATCTTGCGTCTCTCCTCCGGAAGATTTTGTTTGTTTCATTATACCGCACCGGGCGGGAGAATACAAATAAAAGCCTTTGCCCGGCGGCCCTTTTTTGCCTTTTTGGCGCGCGGGGCACATAGCGAAGGCAGCGGCACAGATTCAAAAAGGACACCGCCGCAAGGCCGGGCGTAAAATCCCGGAAGCGGTAAAAAAACAGGGCTCCCCTGAAACTTTTGGCGCCTGGGCGTCGTATCGTTTACGAAGGGCAAACAGGAAACCCTTTCGGGCCCGGGCGTTTCCTGCCCCTTGTGTAAAACACGTTGAATCCGCAAAAGAAAGGAGGCGAGGCCGCATGAAATCCGCAAACCTGCGCGATGAGGCCTTTATGGAGCACGCCATTTCCGAGTACGGCGACCTTGTGTACCGCATGGCCGTGCTGCACACCGGAAGCCGCGAGGACGCGAAGGATGTGTTCCAGGAGGTGTTTTTAAATCTCTTGCAGACCGATACCCCCTTTGCCTCCGAAGAGCATTTAAAAGCGTGGCTTTTGCGCGCCGTGCTGCACCGCAGCCGCGACCTGCTCGGCAGCGCGTACCGCCGCCACCGCGCCGACCTGCGCGAGGATCTCCCGTTTTCCGAGCCGGAAGACGCCGAATTGTGGGACGCCGTGCAGCGCCTCCCGCAGATGTACCGAGACATCATCCATTTGTATTATTTTGAGGGGTACGCGACCGGCGAGATCGCGGCGCTCCTCGGCAAAAAGCCCGCCACCGTGCGCACGCAGATGCGCCGGGCCCGGCAGGCACTTAAAAAACTTTTAGGAGGGACTTTTGATGAAACCGAACCGTTACCGCAAGATGGCCGAGCAGTTTCATGCAGAGGAACCGCTCAAAAATGAGACGCGGCAGAAGATCGCCGACGCGCGCCTGCGCCTTTCGCAGCCGAAAAAGCGCCGCCCGCGCTGGCAGCCCGTCGTTGCCTGCGCCTGCGCCCTCGCACTCGCGGTGGGGCTTTCCGTGATTCCGCGGCCGCAGGGCGTTTCGACGAGTGCGTCGGAAACTTCAAATAGTCAGAACACCTTGCTTGACGGATTTCTCTTGACGGCTTATGCCGCGGACGAAAACATTCAAGTTCCGGATAAAGCAAGTCATGATCTAGTTACGTTTGAAGGAAATGGTATCGGCGTTTGGAACGGGCCGTTTTACAGTGGATGCCTGTTCCAGATTGAGGGGCCGGACATCTCCACCGTTACACTTTCCATCGATAAAGGAAGTCTTTATCTCGAACATGATCTGGCTCGAAATCCGGACGGCTCTGATAATTCTTCGAAAGAACTTTTGCAGAATCCAGTCACGCTTTCTTTGCAAGAAGACACAGCCATCGGCTTTGCATTAGATCCGGAAACGTATGCCTCTATCCCGGAAGGCGGCGATTTAAAAGAGGGCTGGCACAATTGCCTCGACTATTTCAATGGTGCAACGCTGACGATGGCCATCACCTTTACGGATGGAACAACGCAGACGACGGAACATCACTTGAAAGCAGGCGGCTTAAAAGTAGATGAAAATTCCACAGGGAATGAGCGGGTGTTGCTTCCCGTTGAAGTTTCCAAAGAAGAACAAACTTCGACCCCTTACATTTACGCCATCTACGACGAAGACTTTGTCTCCTGACCTTCTTTTTCGTCTACACGCTTTTATACAATCCTTCCAGGCGCCGGTGCCCCCGGCGCCTCTTTTTTTGCCTTTGCCCGCATCTTCCGGAAACGAAACGGGGGGAAGGGCCCGATCGGATTCAAAAATGCGGGCGCCGACTCCCTTTGGGAAACCGGCGCCCGCCATGTTCATCCGATGCGCGCAGGCGCATGGTTAAAGTTTAATACGAAAGCCCGAAATTCAGTTCATAATAATTCCCGGCTGCGTCGCGGTAGGCGTACGCTTTGCCGTTTTCATCCTTCAGGGAATCGGGCATGTAGGCGTCCTTGTCATAGCCCGGCACATCGTTCGGGCTGACACAGACGCCCTGCGCGTTGACTTCGAGCACCGCATCTCCGCGCGGCAGCGTAATCGGCAGCTTGCCCACCGGGGCGAACCGGCCGCACAGCACGTCCCAGACCGCCTGCTGGTACGTGTCGAAGCCCGCCGTCAGCGCGTCGGCGTATGGCTCCACGTTCCCGAGCTCCCACGCCAGCGTGAAGTTGACGTGAATGACCACCTTGCCGCCGCGGCCGCGCACGGCTTTTGCAATCTCCGCGATGCGGGAAGCGCCGGAAAGTGTCGTCTCCTTGTGCGTTTCCGCTTTCGGGCGGCCTTGGTTATCAACGTCGTGCACGACTTTGCCGTCGCAGATGTCAAGTTCCAAAAATCCCGGCGTCGCGCTGAAATACGCGCCCGAAGACGGCGAAACGAACAGAACTGCATAGTCGGCTTTGGCCGGGTCATCGGTCAGCGTCCGCTCTTTTCCGAGCGCCTCGCGCAGCGCGGCCGTTGCCGCCGCCGCGTCGCGTTCTTCTTTTGCGAACGCTTCGGCGTAAACCGTTTTCCCCGCGCATTTTTCGGGCGTCAAGGGCAGCGTGCCGTCGTTTTTGAGCAGCACGACGCTCTTGCGGTGCGCGTCCATCGCCTGGTCCCAATACGCCGGCTTCCCTGCGGTTTTGGCAGCCGCTTTTGCGTCGCGGTAGGGATTATCGAACATGCCCAGGCGGAACAGCTCCGTCAGCGTGCGCGTGACGGCCCGGTCGATCGATTCATCCGTCAGGACGAGCTCCTCTTTCGTAAAGCCTTCCGGCACCGGATGCGTGTCGTAGTAGCCGTTTTGGCTGCGCTCGTAGGCCTCGAGCCCCGCGTCGTTGTCGAACAGGCCGCTGATCAGGTCGACGCCGCTGTTTGTGACCGCAAAGCCGATGCGCTCCGGCACGTCGAGCATCTCCACGCCCCAGTCCATGTTGTGGAGAATGCCGGTGTCGGAATTGATATAGCCCGCAAAGCCCATCTGCTTGCGCAAAAGCCCATCGATCAGCGGCTTATTAAAGGCAAAACCATACGGCAGGAAATCGAGCGGCTTGCCGTCTTTGTCCTGTTGCGGTGCGCTCTTTTCCTTGGCCGGCTTTGCGTAGTACGGCATGATCGACGCCGCGCGGCAGTCAACTGCCGCCTGGAAGGCCGGCAGATGGTATTTCTGCAGGCTGCCTTCGGTCTGGTAGACGTTCCACTGGCCCATCTGATAGTGCGGGTCAAAGCCGTTTTCGCGCGCGCCGCCGCCCGGGAAATGCTTGACGGTCATCGCGACGCCGTCTTCCGTCACGCCGTCCGCGCTGCCCTGGATGCGCGGGATCAAGTGGCGGAAAATGTCGCAGATGAGCTGTGTGTCCTCGCCAAATGTGCCGAACGTGCGCTGCCAGCGCGGGTCCGTCATCGTGTCGGCCATGTACATGTAGCCCTTGCGCAGGCCCGCGGCGTTCCAGCAGTCGCGGATACAGTCGGCAAATTCGTCGGCAATATGGAGGCCGTCGCCCTTGACGGCCGCCGCAATCCCCAGCGTTCCCGGCCACGTCGGGAATACGCCGGCCGCGTCGTTCATGCCGTAAACGACTTCACCGTTTTCGTTTCGGGAATTCGACACCACTTCCACCGGGATAAAATGCGCGCATTCCTCGGCAACCTTCTGCAGCTGGTTTAAGTAGTCGGCCAGATCTTCCGCCGGCGGGTTCGCGCGCAGGATCAGATGGCGCGAAAACCATTCCTTTAACAGGGTAGAGGTGCCGGGCAGATGCTGGTCGCCGAAAATTGTGCGGCCGTGGAATTCACCCTCGTCGAGTGTGCCGGATTCGTCGAGGACAACCTGCTTTTCGTCGTCGGCTTCGGCGCCGGATTTTGCGTTCTGGAATTTGCCCATGCGCCAGTCCGAAATGAACAGCTGCGCAATCTTTTCCTTGCGCGACAGGACCTTTACATACGCCGCGGCGCGCGTTTCCGGCGGCAGGCGCCAGTCGTTGACGGCGGAAACTTCCCCGGAACCGTCGATATCCTTAAAATATTTTCCGTCCTGCTCGAGAATGTTTCGCGCGACCGTGCTCACGGTGGCGCCGTTTTCGTTGTGGTACACGCGGAAGCTGTCGGATGCTTTCTTTCCCATGGTTTTTAGGACCTCCTTTAACTTTTTGTTTGATTTATTCTATTTTATCACGTCCTATTTTTGAATTCTATAAAGTTTTTCAGCGATTACCGGAAGATTTTTGCTTTTCAAAAAATTTTTCGGCGAATCCCGCAAAAAGGCCAAAGCACCGGGTGCCGCCTCCGAAGACGCAGCGCCCGGTGCTTTGTATCCATTTAGGAGAAATATGAGAAAAAACGTTTAATCAAGAGAAAGAGGGACCATCCGCTTTTCGTTGTACGACTGCAGGGCCGCCGTCAAAAGCAGATGGCTTTTGTGCGCCTCGTCGGGTGTAAAGCACGGGAACGCACAGGGCAGGCCGCGCAGCTCGCTGGTAAAGGCGGCGAGCATCTGCAAAATGGAGTCCGAGAACCCGAATTCGAAAATGCCGCCCGTGATGACGGGAAACAGCGGCGCCTGCCCGACGACGAGCCGCGTCCAAGCCTGTTTTTGCCCCATGGATTGGGTGAAATAGACGGCGTTTGGATCATCGGTCGTAAAGCGCGCGGACAGATTGATGCCGTCGATTTCGTATTCGACGGTGTTCGTGCAGCCCGGCGCCATGCGTTTCATTTCAAACACCATCGGGAACACATCGCCGTTTTGGTCGTGCCCCTCGCAGGAAAGGATCGCGTTGTCCCACGTTTCGCAGGGGACGGGTGCGCCGTTGGGGCCGGGACGTGTTTTGACAAGGTTTGCAAGCTGCGCCCCGACCATATGCGGCAAAAGCCCGAGCCGGAACGGCAGGTGCTGCGTGTGGATGCCGAGATCCCCCATGCAGCCGTAGTCGCCGTTTTTGTCGCGCTGGCGTTTCCAGTTGATTGGCTTTTTTAAGTCCATGTCGGAGGAATGCTTAATCGCAAAACGCGTTTCAATCACCTGGCCGAATGCGCCCGCCTGGAACCAGCGCACGATCTGCTGGACGGCCGGGTAATACGGGAATTCGCTCGAGCAGCGCACAAAAACGTCCGGGCGCTGCTGCATCGCAGATTGGATGGTCTCGAAGGCGGACAAATCCATGCCGAACGGCTTTTCCCCCAATAAATGTTTGCCGGACAGGATGATATCGCGGTAGACCTGCGCGTGCAGCGCGTGCGGCAGCGCGCAGTAAACGGCCTCGATCTCCGGATTTTGCAGCAGTTCGCGGTAATCACGGTAAAAGGCGTGGACCGTCGGGATTTTCCGAAACCAGGTTAAGTTTTCTTCGGACGTGTCGCACGCGGCCACAATGACCGGGCGCGGCAGATCACCTAACAGGTGCGGCCAGCGCAGGGAAGCGGTCGCGAGTTCGCGCCCCATGAGGCCGCAGCCGATAAAGCCAAAGCGGACAGGTTTCATTTAAGCGCCCTCCTTTTTTGCAAGCGACTGCAGCGCGTGTTCGAAGTGCGAGAGCAGAAGATCGGCCATCGCGGGGGTCGTGATCAGCGGCAGCTTCGTCAGGGCGACGGGCGGGCAGTTCGGTTTATACGCCTGCGCGCTGATGTCGATGCAGGCGTCGTTTAAAAACCGGCAGAACGCGACGGCGTCCTCCACCGTGAAAAAGCGCAGCGCGGTCATGTGCGCCTGCCCTTCCACGCCGGCGCAGACGTCCGGGTAACGCGCGGCGAGCGCCTTGGTCTGCTCTTCGTAATAGCGGCCCGCCTCGGTGATCAATGCGCCGTTTTCCTGCAGGAATTCGATCGTAATCAGATACACAAGGCTTGCGAGCTCTTCCTGGCCGTTTGTGACGAGCGCGCCGAATTGGTCGAGCGTGTCGAACGCCTTGCTGAAGAGGATGCGGCTTGCCGGATACTGCCCGCCGCCGAAGCCTTTGCCGATCGAGACAAAGTCGGGCTTTAACCCGTACTGGCGGAACAGGAACAGACCCTCGCACCAGGCGCAGGATTGGATTTCGTCGCATAAAACGGGCGTATCGGTTTCGCGGCACGCGGCGTAGGCGCTTTGCAGGAATTCCTCCGACAGCCGGATGCCGCCGTAGTTCATCAGGATGATCTCATGGCAGAAGCCGGCCGTCTTATACGGCGGCGTGTTGTAGCGCTGGAGGATTCCCCGGAATGCTTCGGGGTCGTTGATCGGCACGGGTACGACTTTATAGAGTTCGGCTTCTTCTGCTTTTTCCTCAAACGCCGGCCACAGGCCGCGCATGGTCTGCGCGAAAATCGTCGTGCCGTGGTAGCCAGCCGTAACGCCGCCCGCGCGGTCGGCCATCACGAGGAAGACGGGGATGCGGCCGGCGTAGGGGGCGGGGGTGCCGTTTAAGGAATAAAAGCGCGAGAGCATCATTTTGAGCGCCGCCTCGACGGCCAACGAACCTGTTTCCAGGTTAATGACGCCGTTTAAAACGCCGGGCTCCTTTTTCTCAAGGACCGCATTTAACGTTTCCTCGTCATCCGGCGCAAGGCCGTTGGCGGCGGCAACTAAGCGGCGCTCGAGCAGGCGCGTGATATAGCCGCGGGTGTTGTTGTGCGTTGCGTTCGGGATGCCGAGCTTTTTCGCGAATTCGACGAGCCGGTAGCCCGGGAAGCTGTGCCCGAGCGGGATGTGGTAGTGTTCGCTCTTGCCGGCAAAGTACAGTTTCCCGTTTTCACCGATGCGGAAAGCGCCCAGGCCCCCCAGCGGGGAAGCGGGCGTGCGCTGTGCGGCGCGGTAGGAAGCGCTCGGTGCGCCGACGCCTTCACAGGAAAACGGCGGCACGGCCTGCTTTCCGATTTGTGCCATCAGCGCCTTCTGGCGTTCGGCGAAGGCGGGCGGGTAGAAGTCCACTTTTTCATTTGCGAGGGCCTCACAGGCGTCGAGCGATGCCCCGGTCAGGAAAGCATGGGCGCGGCAGACGGCTTTTAAATAGGCGCTCCCCAAAAGGTCCGAGAGCGAGCGCGATACGTTTTGCATCATGGAAATACCTCTTTCTTTTCAGTCGTATGGTCGGAAAATCGCTGCGGGATAAGATCGGAGAAGGTTTGGTTTATAAAGCACAGAATTCGATGCCCAACAGGCTGCACAGAAGCCGGATGCGCGCTTCAAAGTCGCCCAAGACGATGACTTCGTGGTGCGTGCCGCCGAGGGAGAGCCATTTCGTTACGCACGCTTCCACGCCGCTTGCGGGCCTGAAAAACAGGTACGGCATGTCGCAGCTTGCAAGGCTGCAGTCGTCCAAGACTTCTCCTTTTGCAAATAAAAGCCGGAACCGCTCGCCGCCCAAATAGGCCAGGGACATCACGGCCGCTTTTCCGGGTTCCGGGCAGAAGATGGGCGTGGGCGGGTTCGAAAGGCCGCCCTCCAAAAAGACACGGTCCATTAAGAACGGCTTGCGGTCGTGTCGGCAGGTTTTCCAGTTCCCCTCGCCCGCGTGGCACAAAAGGATTGCTTTGCGCGCGAAATCCATCATGTACATTTCACTGAAGTTTGCTTCGCCGCATAGGGAAATCATGCACGCCATCCACATGGCGGCGGTCGCGTCGCCCTCGGCGGCGTAGCCGAACCCTTCGGCCATCAGGTTCGACGCGGCTAAAAACGGCAGCTGCGTAAAGCGGCCGTCCGCGCCGAATTCATCAAAATGCGCCGTATAGCCCGCAAAGCCGCCGTCTATGAGGTATTGGCGGATGCCGAGGTACATGCGCACGGCCTCTTTGTGGCGTGCGGCCGGCATGGCGGGGTCGATCTCAAACAGGGTGCGCTCCGCTTCCATGCGCGCCTGGATCGCTTCCGGAGTGACTTCGTCGCAGTAGCGCTGCAGCGTGCCGATGGAATCATAGAAAAATTCCGGCCCGAGCTTGCGGAAAACCGCCATGTCATCGGTCACAACGTCGCCCATGCCGGGGAGTTTGCCGATGATGCTGATTTTCATGCGGCGCATGGCCTGCTGTGTCCGTGCGGCCGCGGCAAAATCGGCGACAAATTGCGGGAAGGCTTCCCCCAGCCGGTTGCCGGCGAAGAATTGGCAGGGGATGCCGGCGCGCAAAAGGGCATTGGCGTTATCCTGGGAACCGTGGATTCCCTGATTGACCGTCAGGTCCCATTCCCCAAAGGCCGGCGTCGCGGTCTGCTGCGGCTGGATCAAAGCCAGGGCCAGCGGCAGATGATTTTCCTGCATGGCATGGACAAGATATTGCCCCTGCGAATAGCTCAAAAGCAGAATCAGGATGCCGTCAAACGGACCGGCGTTATATTGCGAGACGAGCGCCTCGATTTCCGCGCGGTTTTTTGCTGCGTGCGGGAACGTAAAATCGGCCGCATCGCGCAGGTCCTCCAAAACACTGTGCACATATGTCTCCTGGCTCTCGGTGATCCCCGGGAACAGGGGCTCGTATCCTTCGAGCATCAGGGCGAGGACGCCTAAGCGGGGCTTGGAAGATGGTTGCATAAGAAAACTCCTATTACAATAAATTTGGACAGGAAAGCCGGACAGCCAGTCCGGCTTTCCCTCCATCTCGTGCCTAAGCTACA